>CAYNSB010000022.1:0-56895 GCA_964399625.1 uncultured Phycisphaeraceae bacterium | reverse complement strand
GGTGTGCATGGACGGCTTCATCCTCACGCACGCCTACGAGCGCGTGGACATGCCCACGCAGGCGCAGGTGGACGCATTCCTGCCGAGGTATGAGCCGCGCCAGAGCGTGGACCCCGACGACCCGGTGACCATCGGCGCGATGGTCGGGCCCGAGGCGTTCATGGAGGTTCGGTATCTCGCGCACGCCAAACAGATGGAGGCGCTGGAACTGATCCCAAGGCTCGCTCATGAGTTCTCGGCACAATTCGGCCGCGACTCGGGCGGGCTGTTCCACACGTACCGCACGGAGGACGCCGACACCGTGGTCTGCGCCCTGGGCTCGGTGAATGGCACGATCAAGGACGTGGTGGACGATCTCCGCGCTCAGGGCGTGAAGATCGGCTCCCTCAGCCTGTGCTCGTTCCGCCCGTTCCCCAGCGCCGCGCTGGGCAAGGCCCTGGCCCGCGCGTCGCGGATCATCACCATCGAGAAGAGCCTCTCCGTCGGCATCGGCGGGAATCTCTCGCACAACCTGCGCATGGCGCTTCCGGGGCGCGACACGAAGGTGTTCACGGTGATCGCCGGGCTGGGCGGGCGTGCGATCACGCGGGCGAGCCTCAAGAGGACATTCCTTGCCGCGATCGGCGACACCCTCGCGCCGCTGAGTTTCATGGACCTCAACACCGCCGTGGTGGACCGCCAGATCGAGCGCGAGCGGAAGGAGCGCCGGTCCGGCCCGGCGGCCGAGGCGATCCTCCGCGATCTCGGGCTCGCGGCGACCTCGATGAGTTGAAGGAGCGCACATGACCGGCCCGCAACGCGTCAAGTTCTACCAAACCGGCACCTTCACCGTGGGCAACCGCCTGCTCGATGTCTCGGTGCGGAGCGTGCAGTCCGACACGAAGCGAAACAACTCGCTCACATCGGGCCACCGCGCGTGCCAGGGCTGCGGCGAGGCGCTGGGCGCACGCTACGCGCTCGACGCCGCGATGAGCGCCGTGAAGGGTCGCCTCGTCGTCGCGAACGCGACGGGGTGTCTCGAGGTCTTCTCGACGCCCTATCCCGAGTCGTCGTGGCGCGTCGCGTGGCTCCACTCGCTCTTTGCCAACGCCTCCGCGGTCGGCACGGGCATGGCCGCCGCGATGAAGGTCAAGGGACGTTCGGACGTGCGCGTGATCGCTCAGGGCGGCGACGGCGGCACCGTCGACATCGGGTTCGCGTGCCTCTCGGGCATGTTCGAGCGCAACGACGATGTCCTGTACATCTGCTACGACAATGAGGCGTACATGAACACGGGCGTGCAGCGCTCCAGCGCCACGCCCGTCGCCGCACGCACCGCGACGACGCCCGCCGTGGGCGAAGAGCCCGGCAACTCCATGGAGCAGGGCAAGAACGTGCCGCTCATCGCGATGGCGCACGGAATTCCGTACGTTGCCACCGCGTCCGTCGCGGACCTGCGGGACCTCGAGTACAAGGTCGAGCGGGCCATGGGCATCCACGGCGCGCGGTACTTGCACGTTCACGTGCCCTGCCCCTTGGGCTGGGGGTGCGACACGGGCGACACGCTGAGGGTCGCCCGCCTCGCCGTCGAGAGCGGTCTCTTCCCCATCTTCGAGGCCGAGTACGGCGAAGTGACCGGTCGTCGAACGATCCGACGGCGCGTGCCAGTGGATGAGTACCTGATCATCCAGAGCCGCTTCGCGCACCTCTTCAAGAGTGAGCAGGGGCGCTCGCGGATCGCCCGGATCCAGGCGATCGCGGATCGAAACATCAAGCGCTTCGGGCTCACGCCCGAGGAGGTGCCCGCGTGAACAAGCCCTTTGCCATCACGCTCGATGTTGGCTCGAGCCTTGCGAACAAGACCGGCACATGGCGCACCGAGCGCCCGGTGTATGTCGATCGGCTGCCGCCGTGCAACAACGCGTGCCCCGCCGGAGAGAACATCCAGCAATGGCTGTTTCTCGCGGAGGAGGGCGATTATGAGGGCGCGTGGCGTGAGATCATGAAGAACAATCCCATGCCCGCGGTCATGGGGCGCGTCTGCTACCACCCGTGCGAGGGCGCGTGCAATCGCGCGAAGCTCGACTCGGCCGTGGGCATCCACGCCGTGGAGCGGTTCCTGGGGGACCTGGCGATCAAGAGCAATTGGAGCGTCAAGCCGGAGAGGCCGCCCTCGGGCAAGCGCGTGCTGATCGTGGGCGCGGGCCCGTCTGGGCTTTCGTGCGCGTACCACCTGGCACGCCTGGGCCACGCGGTGACGATCCACGAGGCCGGTCCCACGCCGGGCGGCATGATGCGATTCGGCATACCCAAGTACCGCCTGCCGCGCGAAGTGCTGGACGCGGAGGTCCGCCGGATCGCGGACCTGGGCGTGCGCATCCTCTACAACACGCGCGTGGACGATCTGGACGCGACGATGCGACGCGAGGCGTTCGACGCGGTGTTCCTCGCGGTGGGCGCGCACCTCGCCAAGCGGGCGTACATCCCCGCGGGAGACGCCTCGCGGATCATGGACGCGCTGCAGGTGCTGCGGGGCGTCGAAGCGGGCGAGACGCCGCTCCTGGGACGCCGGGTGATCGTCTACGGCGGGGGCAACACCGCGATGGACGTTGCGCGATCGGCCAAGCGCCTGGGCGCCTCCGACACGATCGTGGTCTATCGGCGAACCCGCGAGAAGATGCCCGCGCACGACTTCGAAGTGCAGGAAGCTCTGGACGAGGGCGTGATGTTCAAGTGGCTCTCGACCATCACGGCCGAGAAGGAAGGACGCTTCACGATCGAGAAGATGAGGCTCGACGGGAACGGCAAACCGCAGCCCACAGGCGAGTACGAAACGATCGAGGCCGATTCGTGCGTGCTCGCGCTGGGGCAGGACGTTGACCTCTCGTTCCTTGCCCGCGTGAGCGGGCTCGCGATCACCGAGGGCGTCGTGCAGGTCGGTTCGGACATGATGACGGGCCGCGCCGGCGTGTTCGCGGGCGGGGACATGGTGCCCGCCGAGCGGACCGTCACTGTCGCCGTGGGGCACGGGAAGAAAGCGGCGCGCTACATCGACGCGTTCCTGCATGGCGCCACCTATGCGCCGGCGCCCAAGCACGAGCTTGCGAAGTTCGACCTGCTCAACGCATGGTACTACGCCGACGCACCCGCGACCGTCCAGCCGGCGCTCGACGCCGCGCGGCGCACCAACGGGTTCGACGAGGTCGTGAGCGGGCTCGATGAGTCCAACGCGCTCTTCGAGGCGCGGCGCTGCCTGTCCTGCGGCAACTGCTTCGAGTGCGACAACTGCTTTGGTGTCTGCCCGGACAACGCCGTGATCAAGCTCGGCGCCGGGAAGCGGTTCAAGTTCAACTACGACTACTGCAAGGGCTGCGGGCTGTGCGCGACGGAGTGTCCGTGCGGGGCGATCCGAATGGAGCCCGAGACGATCTGAACCGCAGGCCATACGCAGGGCAGCCTGTCCGTCTGGTATGTGTGCGGCTTCTGCGGCCCTAGGCATTGCGCGTGCCCATGCCTTCCTCCGATCTCAAACGTGGAAGTTGACGTCGCGGTCCATTCTCGGATGTGAGAGGCGACCACGGTTCTTCTACAAGGGAGTCGGATGTCGTGATGGCACGCCGCGTGCTTATCACGACAAAGATGGGAGAGCCGCGCGCACCCGCCCACCACCACAGAGCGCTCGCCATCGCGGGCGCGTTCCTTGCGATGTGGGGCTCCCCGACCTTTGCGCAGATCGCGTCCGCACCCAAGCGCCCGGCCGACCAGGCACCGGCCAAGAGCTGCGCCACGGCCGAGTGCCATCAACCCATCGTCCAGCACACCGTGCTGCACAACCCGACGGCGGCGGACTGCACGGCGTGCCACGTCTCGATCGGCGAGCCCAAGGACCACAAGTTCTCCTACCCCGTGCCCAAGGAGGAGCTGTGCCTCAAGTGCCACCAGCTCCCGGCCGAGCGCGTCGCGCACGCGCCGGTGCGCGGCGGCAAGTGCCTGGAATGCCACGACGCGCACGGGTCCGAGCGCAAGGCCCAGCTCGTCGCGGACCTGAACCGCGACCTGTGCACCAAGTGCCACAGCAAGGGCATCGCGGACAAGAAGTTCGTCCACGGCCCGGTTGCGGTGGGCGCCTGCGCGACGTGCCACAAGTGGCACGGCTCGGACAACCCGAAGCTCCTGATCGCGGGCGCCAACGACCTGTGCGTGACGTGCCACGCGGACACAGGAAAGGGCGGCGAGGGCGTCCACGTGCACAAAGCGCTCGAGCAGGGCTGCGTCAGTTGCCACGACCCGCACGCCTCGGACCACAAGTTCCAGCTCTCGAGCGCGACGCCGCAGCTCTGCCTGAACTGCCACAAAGAGCAGTTCCAGAGATTCACGAGCGGTGCCGGCGTGGTGCACCGAGCGATGACCGACGAGGGCGGCTGCACGTCGTGCCATGAGCCGCACGCTTCGCGGCTGACCTCGCTGCAGCGCACGGGCGAGCCCGGTTCGTGCCTGAAGTGCCACGACAAGCCGATCAAGGCGACCGACGGAACCATGCTGGCGAACATGGGCAAGCTGCTCTCGAGCAGCCCCCAGAAGCACGGGCCGATCCGCGACGGGCATTGCACCGTCTGCCACGATCCGCACGCGAGCAAGAACTTCCGCCTGTTGCCCGCGGCGTATCCGTCCACGTTCTATGCGCCGTTCTCCCTGGACCTGTACGACCTGTGCTTCCAGTGCCACACATCGGACCTCGTGCTCAAGGCGAACGGGCAGGGCGTGACGCAGTTCCGCGACGGGCAGCGCAACCTGCACGCGCTCCACGTGAACCAGGAGAAGGGGCGCACGTGCAGGGCCTGCCACGAGGTCCACGCCTCGCAGCGCGAGGCGCACGTGCGTGAGTCGGTGCCCTTCGGCAACTCGAGCTGGATGCTGGAGATCAACTTCAAGGCGAGCGAGCAGGGTGGCAGCTGCGCTCCGGGATGCCACGCCCCCAAGACGTACGCCCGCCCGGCAACGATCCTCCCCGCTCCCAAGGAACGCCCCTCCGATCCCAAGGGCGGGCCGGCCACTGGAACGGCGGCCCTCAAGACCGCACCGGCCTCGAATGCCGTATCGCCATCGAGCGGGGGTGCGCGATGAACGCGGCAAGACCACCTTCCGCCTTGGTGCTGTGGCTCGTGGGCCCCGCATTCGTGGCGGTCGGCGCCTGGCTGGTGCTGGCGTCGCCCAAGGCCGACATCCCCCGCGGCGAGGTGCGGCTCGTCCCAAAGGAAGACGTTCGCCCGGGGCCGTGGCGTGCCCCGCTCGCGGATGCGTCGCAAGCCATGGTGAACGGCATCGCTCGCCCGTGCAGCGAGTGCCACCGCCTATTCGCTCCCACGCCGGACCAGGAGCGTGTCGCCGTGCAGCACAAGGACGTCGTGCTCCGCCACGGGATGAACACGCGATGCCTGAACTGCCATGATGGGGCCGACCGGGACAAACTCGTCCTGCACAACGGCACGCTCATCGGCTTCGGCGAGGCGCCCCGCCTGTGTTCCAACTGCCACGGCACCGTGTTCCGCGATTGGGAGAACGGAACGCACGGGAAGACCACCGGATCGTGGGACGCGAGCACCGGCCGCCAGGTGCGCCTCAAGTGCAACGAGTGCCACGACCCGCACTCCCCCGCGTACAAGCCCCTGGCGCCCCTGCCCGGGCCCAGCACCCTGCGGATGGGCGATCAGACACGCGAGCCCGAGCCCGAGGGCAAGCATGCGCCGCTGCGCCGCTACTCCCGCCCCGCCGCGCCCACCGGCGCAGGAGGCACGCCATGAACATCCGCATCTGGGAGGGCAAGTCGGCCGGCGAGCCCCAGACCCCTCGCGTGACGCGCCGCAGCTTCCTGCGCTCGGGCGTCGCGGTGGCGGGCGGGCTTGCGGCGATCGCGGCGGCGCTGTCCCCCCTGCGCGAGCTCAAGGACGAGGACGAGTTCACGATCCAGAAGTTCCTGCAGAAGCACTACAAGGAGATGACGCCCAAGGACATGGAGGAAGCGCTCGCCCGAATCTCCCGGGAGGTCGAGAAGCGCTACAAGGTTCGCCCCGAGGTGCGAGATGTGCGCGCGATGAACGGCGTGGAGTTCGTCTATGCGCTCAACCTGAGCCGTTGCATCGGCTGCCGCAAGTGCGTGCACGCCTGCGTGGAGGAGAACAACCAGAGCCGGGCGCCCGAGATCCAGTACATCCGCGTGATCGAGATGCCCAGGGGAACGCTGGACGTCGAGAAGGGAGACCACCACTACGAGCGGGCGACAGTGCCCGACGAGCACCACTTCTACATGCCCGTGCAGTGCCACCAGTGCGCGAACCCACCCTGCGTCAAGGTCTGCCCGGTGGAGGCAACCTGGCAGGACCCGGACGGCATCACCGTCATCGATTACGACTGGTGCATCGGGTGCCGGTACTGCGAAGCGGCGTGCCCTTACTGGGCACGTCGATTCAACTTCGCGACGCCCAAGGTGCCCTCCGAACGCCTGAACCCCAACATGGGCTATCTCTCCAACCGCCCCCGCCCCAAGGGTGTCGTGGAGAAGTGCCATTTCTGCCTGCACCGCACGCGCGATGGAAAGCTGCCCGCGTGCCTCGAGGCGTGCCCCACCGGGGCACGAAAGTTCGGCAACGTGCTGGATCCGAACAGCGAGGTGTCGCACATCCTCAAGAGCAAACGCGTGTTCGTGCTCAAAGAGGAGGTTGGCACGCTGCCCCGCTTCGTCTACTACTTCGACGAGCGGTACCCCAACTCGATCGATCCCGAGGCACGCGCGATCGCCGCCTCGATGGGCATCCACGAAGGACCGGGCGCCACAGTGCTCGCGGGCCGTGACGCGTCAGGAGGGCTCGCGTGAGGCAGTACCTGACCTTCCTGTACCGCTGCTTCCGACTGTCGTTCGTCGGACCGACGATCTACTACGTGTGGATGTTCGCGCTGTCGGTTGTCGCGCTCGCGGGGCTCAACGCGTACTGCAAGCAGTTCGTTCATGGCATGGGCCTCACAGGCATGACGGACCAGGTCTCGTGGGGCTTGTACATCGCGAACTTCGCGTTCTTCGTGGGCATGGCGGCAGCGGCGGCGACGATGGTCATCCCCGTCTACATCTACCGCAACAAGGAGCTGAGCGACCTGGTGATCTTCGCCCAGCTCTTCGCGGTCTCGGCGATCGTCGTGTCGCTGCTGTTCGTCGTGGTCGATCTGGGCCGCCCGGACCGGTTCCACCACATGATGCTGCGGTTCAACTTCCCCATCTCGATGCTCACTTGGGATGTGATCTCGCTCAACGGCTACCTCGCGCTCAACCTGCACATCTGCGGGTACCTGATCTACTGCGCCTACCGCCGGCGCCAACCCAGCAAGCTGTTCTACATCCCGTTCGTGTTCGTCGCGATCGTGTGGGCGTTCAGCACGCAGCTCGTCGAGGCGTTCCTCTACTGCGGGCTGGGCGGGCGCCCCTTCTGGAACTCCGCGGTCATCGCGCCGCGCCTCGTGGCGTCCGCCTTCGCCGCCGGCCCCTCGATCCTCATCATCGCCCTGCAGGTCATCGCCCGTCACACCGACTACAAAGTGCCCGAGAAGGCGCTGATGACGCTGAGGAACATCGTTCGCGTCGCCATGGCCGCGAGCATGTTCCTGCTCATCTCCGAGGCGTTCACCGAGTTCTACACCGACTCGGCGCACGTCGCCAGCGCTCGCTACCTGTTCTTCGGGCTCGAGGGACGGCACGCGCTCGTGCCCTGGATCTGGTCCGCGATCGCGCTCAACCTGGGCGGGCTCATCATCCTCTGCCTGCCCCTCTCCCGCACGCACCGGTTCCTCAACCTCGCGTGCGCCATGATGATCACGGGCGTGTGGATCGAGAAGGGCATGGGGCTGGTGATCCCCGCCTTCGTTCCCACGCCGCTGGGCGAGATCGTGGAGTATCGCCCGACGACCAACGAATGGCTGGTGTCGGCCGGCATCGCCGCGTTCGGGCTCCTCCTGTTCACCATCCTCGTCCGCGTGACCATCCCGGTGTTGTCGGGACGTCTCGCGTTCGATCGGCCCTACGACCCGATGGACATCGTCCCGCCCGCGCCCGCTCGCTGAAGCCCGCACAGGAGGCACCCGTGAACACCCTGAGAACAGGCGGCGCTCTGCTCATCTGCACGCTCCCGCTGTCGATCGCGGCCGGACAGGCGTTCGGTCCGCGCGAGCTCTCCGAGCAGACGCGCCAGTGCGTCGCGTGCCACAAGGAGCACAGCCCCGCGCTCTATCAACAATGGGGATCGAGCAAGCACTTCCGCGCGAACGTCGGGTGCTTTGAGTGCCACAGCGCCAACCAGGCGGACTCGGACGCGATCGTGCACTACGGGCAGACGATCGCCGTGCTTGTCACGCCCAAGGACTGCGCCCGCTGCCACTCCAAGGAGGTCGAGGAGTTCAGCGCGTCGCGCCACGCCAAGGCCGGGCGCATCCTCGGCTCGCTGGACAACACGCTCGCCGAGGTGGTCGAAGGCAACCACGGGTTCAAGACGCCCGCGCACCCGGGCGGCGTGTCCGCGGCGGCGGTCAGCGGATGCTGGCAGTGCCACGGCGCGGAGGTGAAGGTCGCCGCCCAGGGCAAGCTCGATCCCACGACGTGGCCGAACTCGGGCATCGGACGGATCAATCCCGACGGGTCCGAGGGGTCGTGCAACGCCTGCCACTCGACGCACGCCTTCAGCGCGGCGCAGGCCCGCTACCCGGACACCTGCGGCAAGTGCCACCTGGGCCCAGACCACCCGCAGAAAGAGATCTACGGCGAATCCAAGCACGGGGCGGCGTTCTTCGCGAACTTCCCGAAGATGAACCTCGACAACCCGAAGTGGGTCGTGGGCGAGGACTACTTCTTCGCCCCCACGTGCGCCACGTGCCATATGTCCGCCACGCGCAAGCAGCCTGTGACGCACGACGTGGGCCTGCGCATCTCATGGAACAACCGCCCGGAGATCTCCATCCGTCCCGAGGCCGCGGACGCCAAGCTGGGGCTGCCCGGCGCGAACATCCCGTGGCAGACGCGCCGCAAGAACATGACGGACGTGTGCATCAACTGCCACGACGCGCTGTGGGTGGGCAACTTCTACACGCAGTACGACGCCCTGATCGAGCTCTACAACACGAAGTACGCCGCCCCGGGCAAGGAGCTGTACACGCTCGCCAAGCCGCTGCTGAACCCCGTGCAGTTCAGCAACGAGCTGGACTTCGTGTGGTACGAACTCTGGCACCACGAGGGGCGCCGGGCGCGCCACGGCGCTTCGATGATGGCCCCGGACTACTCGCACTGGCACGGCACGTACGAGGTCGCCAAGAAGTTCTACGCGGAAATGGTTCCCCAGCTCCGCAAGCTCGTGGACGAGAACCTCACGAGCACGGACCCCAAGCGAGCCAAGGCCGCGGCGGACCTGAAGGCCAAACTCGACGAGGTCCTCAACTCGGACGATCACAAGTGGTTCCTGGGCAAGATGGACCCCGCGGAGGCCGCGGCCCGCAAGCAGGCAATCGAGGATTTCCGCAAGCGGTACGAGCACGCCGACGCCCCCCCACTCCCCAAGGCAGAGCCCAAGCCCGCGCCCAAGGCCGATGGTGGCAACCCGTCACCAGACAAGAAGTGAATCGCTCGCGATAGGATCCCGCGAGTGGATCACGCACCCAACGAGCACGACGGACGGATCGCCTTGCGCGAGCACGTGCTCGATCGAGCGCGCCGGGCTCGCGAGCGGCACGGGCCGGTGATCGACGCGCTCTCGATCATCGAGATTCTTGAGGATCGCGAGATCGTGCGTTATCCCGTCGGATTGCGGTTCGATGCCTCGGGCCTGCAGAAGGGTGAGTTCGCGCACGCCGAGCCGCTGGGCGAGCACCCCCGCGAGGGCTTCTGCGTGTGGGTCCATCCCGCGTTCGAGGGGCGCGACGATGCGCTTCCGCTCATCGTCGCGTACCACATCCCGACCGTGAACTACGGCGACATCGTGGAATCGGCCGATTGCGAGGCGTTCGGCGCAACGCTGCTGGCCCTCGATGTGGAGGTGTACTACCAGCGGCTGTGCGCTCTGGCAGACTCCATCGCATGAACACCCCGCCGGATCGCGGGGGCGTGCGCAACCCATCCATCAAAAAGAGTGCAGCCCGCGTTGGCGGGCCACACCGAGGGGAAAGAGGAGGAAATCAAAGACGTGTCACGCCGCGGGGCGTGCCGGCTGTCCGCTGGGGATCGACTCGCTCTTGGGCTTGAGGGCGCGGTACCGCAGCGCACAGATCGCAAGGAACGCGAGCTCCGCCAGGGCCCACAGTCCGACGTACACCTCGCCGCCCGAGCCGAACCCGTAGCTGTGCAGCCCCGTCGCCATCACGTAGTTCACGCCGTAGAACGTCCACACGATGACCACGAGCCCCAGCACCGCGGCGGCGGCGAGCCCGAAGTCCTTCAGCCAGCGCACGTATCGCGCGTGCAGCACGGCAAAGTAGATCAGGATGCTGATGAGCGCCCAGGTCTCTTTCGGGTCCCATCCCCAGAACCGACCCCAGGATTCCGCCGCCCACACTCCGCCCAGGATCGTCCCCGCGGTGAGCAGCACAAGCCCGACCTGGATCGTGCGATACGTCTGCACGACGAGCGCGGCCGATCGCTTGGCCGAGTGCTCGTCGCGCCAGCCCAGCAGCACGTCCTTGATGAGGTACGCGTGCCCGAGCACGGACGCGACGGCGAGCACGCCGTAGCTCGCGACGATCGTCAGCACATGGATCGTCAGCCAGAAGTTGCTGCGGAGCACCGCCGGCAGCGAGTTCGTGCGATCGGTGAGCGGCACCATGCCCGCGAAGATGACCGAGATGAGCGCGGCGCACACGCCCGCGAACAGGTACCACCCCTTGCGCTTGTTCAGGAGCTGCGCCACCAGGCCCACGCCAATGCCCACCAGGCCCATCCACAGCAGCGCCTCGTACGTGTTGCTCACCGGCGCTCGCCCCAGGATCGCCACACGCAGCCCGATCCCCAGCAGGTGCTCCGCGATGCCCACGCCCGTGCACAGGAGCGCGAGCAGCGTGAGCGGCCTTTTTAGGATCAGTCGCGACACGCCGAACAGCACGATCGCCAGCCCGTAGAAGGCCGCGGTCATCCTCCACGGATGGTGCCGGTCGTAGAACACCTCGAGGCGGACACCGCGCGCCTGCGCCGAATCAAGAGCGCCCAGAGCGGCGATCGCCCTCTCCAACTGCTCCACGCCCGACGAGATCGACGTGCCCGCGGCGTGGGCCTTCCCGATCGCAGCCCATGCCTGCTGCACAGCCTCGGCCCCGGGGTCCGCGCTCTGCGCGCTGGCACGCCGGAAGGTCCTCTCCTTCGCGCCCGCGGCGGGCGGAATGATCGGGATCATCTCGCCCGACACGAGCCCGGCGACGCGGTTGGCCGCGCTGCGGATCTCCAGGGCCTTCCGCTGCTCGCGCGTGGGAGAGGCCTGCGGATCGGCCGATCGCGCCTCATCGAACCTCGCCAGGAACTCGTTGATGCCCTTGGCGCTGGCCAGCTCCGCGGGCGAGAAGAACCGGCGCTCGGGGTCCAGCCCCGCGGCGCGCTTGAACGGCTTGTCCTCGATCGTGATCAGCTTGCTCGCGATCATCTGCTGCCCGCGGAACATGATGTCCAGCAGCAGCTCCGTGGGCTCCCGATTCGTATAGCCCTCGGGGCCGTTCGAGGACCAGCGCGTGCGCCCGGTGAGCTCGACCGCCAGGCGCTGCGCGTACGCCTCCAGCGGCATGACGCGCCCGCCCTCCTGCACCGCGATCTCGCCCAGGCGAGAGACACCCGGGTCGGAGCTAGGCGCTGCCGACAGGCTCGCGCCGGGCAGCAGGGACCACAACACTACCAACAGGATTCGACGAAGCATGGTTGGACTCCATTGCGTCAGGACGGATCGGAATTCCGGGGTGCCCCCAGCTGAGGGAGCGGGCGTAGAACGTGATCAGCACGCCCACGCACAACGCGACCGAGGAGATGTACGTCAGGGGCAACCCAGGATCGTGCATGATGCTGAAGATCGAGAGATTCTCGCCCATGAAGCCCGACTGATACACCTTCCACGGGCCGTGGACGTACGGATGGTTCATGTAGATCGTGAACGGGACCTCCGGCTCGCCCGGCAGCGAGATGCCCACATCGGACTCGTACGCCATCGCCATGTCCGTGCCGGGATAGTCGGTCTTTCGAAAGTCGGCAAGACGAACCACAAACGGCAGTTGCACGCGCTTGGGTCCGAAGTGCAGCACGCCGGTCTTGCCCCCCGCCAGCGGCACGTGGGCCATCGCCTTCCACCCCAAGGTGACCAGGCTCGTGTCGTCGCCCACGCGCACGAGCAACGCCGGGCGATTGTCCTTGGCGATGGGGGCGCGCACCACGCTGTTCGTCTGGTGTGCGCGGGCCAACTGCCGCAGAATCGTCACCGTCCGTGTATCGAACTGCACTTCCATCGGATACCGCGCCTCGGCCTCGACGACCTTGGTCTGCCCGTCGGGCGCGATGTATCCGATCTTCGTCTGCGCGACCGTACCGAAGATGACCAGCGTCTCCTGCGCGCTGCCAGCAGAAGCGGACAGCTTCGCGCCCGAGCCTGTCGTGCCCTCCACGACCTTGCCCATGACCATGTCCGGGAACTTCTCGAAGGCGGTGTGCTGCTCGACGGTGCCGCGCCCGTCGGCGATGCGCACCTGCACCGCGACGTTGGCCGGCGATCCCTGGGGACCCTCGGCGATCGAGTCGCCCGCAACGACCGCTCGTTCGAACCGCTTCACCTCGACCATCTTCCACCCGGGGAAGATCTCCTGCCCCGCATCCTTGAGCGGGAACCGACCGCCCGCGACGCTGAAGGCGAACTCACCCTTGGCGCCGGTGGGTGGCGGTGGCGGTTGCCAGTTCGAGCCCTCGGGAAGCACGAGCACCTTCAAGCCCAGGAGCACCGGCGCCGGCCCCGCCTTGCCCTCCTCACCCACCCACGCGGTGCGCTGATCCGAGATCGGGGCGATCTCGATGGCACGCAGTGGCTCGGGGCTGTCGTCGGCGACCGTCTCCTCCTCGCGCGAGTTCTCCCAGCGCTCCAGGACCGTCACGCGCGTGCCAGCGAGGGTCAGCGTTGCCGCGCCCGACGGCGCCGGCGCGTGATCGAGGCTGGTAAAGTCGCCGCCCGCGTGCTCAAGGACCTCGATCTGCTCCTCGGCCGTGTCCATGATGCTGCCCTGCGTGCCCTCCTGCAGGGCGAGATGGCCCTCGACACGCTCGAACATCGACCAGAACCCCGCGCCGATCAGCGTGACCAGCGCGGCGTGCACGGTGATGAACCCGACGTGCCGGCGCTTCCACGGATAGCGCGAGATCACGGCAAAGATGAGGCTCACGCAGACCAGCGCCATGACGCCCAGAAACCACCACGATCCGTACACGTACTGACGCGCCACACGCACGTTCTGCGTGGACTCCAGGAACGTGCCCACGCCCAGCGCGATCGCCACGAGCACGAGCACGGGCACGGCGAACTGGATGCTCCCGAGCCATAGGACCACCCCACCGAGCGGCGTGTGGTGCCATGTCTGAGTCTTCTTCATGGAGCGCTCCGATCGCGGCAGAGGCCGCGCGAAAGACGTTCGTTCAGCCGGCCCGGGCCGTGGGGAGGGGGCTGGCGGTGGGATCGGGAGTCATGGATTGCTCCAGGTCCACCATCTTCTGCCCGTCGACGTAGTCCGTGAGGACGACGCGACGAATGTTCTTGAGGGAGGCGACGCGCCCGCTCATGCGCGCGAGCGTTGACTGGATGTCGCGGAAGTATCGCGCCAGGTTCTTGTCGCGCCCCGACTCCCGATCGAGCAGGCTCAGCTGCATCTCGATCGTCGCCATCGCGTTGTTGAGGTCGTGGTTGATGGTGACGGCGAGCTGGCGGAGCGTCTCGGCCTTGCGCTCCTCATTGGCGCCCAACTGCTCGGCAAGGCGGTTGTAGGCGCGCGCCAGCTCGCCGAACTCGTCCTGCTGCTCGACGCGCACCCGATGATCGAAGTGCTCGGCTGCGAGCTCGCGCGAACCCTGGACCAGCTCTCCCACCGGCTTGAGCACCAGGTGGGCCGTGCGCAGCAGCACGAACACGGACACGTTCACCATCACCAGGGCCGAGAGCGTCAGCCCCAGCACGAGCCAGCGCAGGTAACGCCCGAACACGCCCTGCTCGCTCGCGACGTACGCACGCACCGCGCGAGCCAGGTCGCCCAGCGTCGATTGCACGTGCGCCCGCGCGATCCGATCCTGCGTCGACGAGGACGCCGAGTTGGCGACGAAGTCCGGCAGGAACTGGCGGAGGCGCTGGTACGCCTGGGCCTGGGGGGACCCGGCGATGGCGATCGCCGGATGCGTGCCGACCTGCGCGAACGTCCGCATCAGCGCCTCTTCGGGGCTCTCGCCGCCGGGCGCACGGAGCACGCCCAGCCCGTCGCGAGCGTTCTCGATCTGCGCCACGCGATCGCTCAGCGTGTTCACGCCGTCCACGAGCGCCACCGTGTCCGCGTTGATGCGGTCGATCTCAGGAACGGTGTCCTGGAGCAGGTAGATCGCGACCGCCGCGCCGAGCACGAAGCACGCGACGAGCAGCCCGATGCGGATGAGCAGTTTGCGGCGGAGCATGGCGGTCGGTCCGGCGCTGATCGCGGGGCGATCAGGGCGTGGCGGCGTGGCGCTCCTGTTCCTGGAGGTCCTTGGGGATCCGCAGCTCCTCGAGCTTGCGGTACAGGCTCGAGACGCCGATGCCCAGATGGCGGGCGGTCTCAGCCTTGTCGTAGTTGTGCCGGCGCAGGGCGTAGATGATGTGCTGACGCTCGAACTGCATCATCGCCTGCTTGAGATCCTCTCCCGCGTCGGGCTCCGGGTCGCCCGTCTGGAAGGGAAGGTCGGCGAGCTCGATGTCGCGTCCCTCGGCGAAGATGACCGCACGCTCGATGACGTTCTCGAGCTCGCGGACGTTCCCGCGCCACTCGTGGTTGAGCATCGCGCGCATCGCCGCGTTGCTGATCCCAGTGACCCGCTTGTTCATCTTCTGCATGTACTTCTGCAGGAAATGCTGGGCCAGCAGCGGAATGTCCTGGCGACGCTGACGCAGCGCGGGCAGCTGCAGACGCACGACGTCCAGGCGGTAGAGCAGGTCCTCGCGGAACTTGCCCTCCTTGCACTGGGTCTGCAGGTTCTGGTTCGACGCCGCGATGATGCGGACCTCCACCGGACGCGGGCGCGTGTCGCCCACGGGCACGACGACCCGCTCCTCGAGCACGCGCAGAAGCGAGCTCTGCACGTTGAGCGGCAGCGTCGAGATCTCGTCGAGGAAGAGCGTGCCGCCGTTGGCCGCCTCGAAGTACCCGATGCGGTCCTTCACCGCTCCCGTGAACGATCCCTTGCGGTGCCCGAACAGCTCGGACTCGATGAGGCTCTCCGGGATCGCGCCGCAGTTGATCGCGATGAACGGCTTGTCGCGGGTGATGCCGTTGTAATGGATCGCGCGGGCGAAGAGCTCCTTGCCCGTGCCGGACTCGCCCACGATCAGCACCGAGCTCGAGACGCCCGACAGCTTGCGCACCAGATCGAACAGGCCCGTCATCGCCGGCGCCTCGCCGATCAGATCGTGGAACGTGCTCTGGGAGGCGAGCTGCTCCGTGAGGATCGCTCGATTGCGCCGCATCTCCCCGAACTCGAGCGCCCGCTTGATCCTGATCAGCACGTCCTCGAACTGCACGGGCTTGAGCACGTAGTCCGCCGCGCCGGACCGCATCGCGTTCACGGCGCTGTCCACCGTTCCGAACGCCGTGATCACGATCACCGGCGTCTGGGGGATGACCTGCTGCAGGTGCTTGAGGAGCGCCATCCCGTCCATCACGGGCATCCGGATGTCCGTGAGCACGAGGTCGACCGGCTCGGCGATCGCCGCGTCCAGCCCCGCCTTGCCGTCCGCCGCCTGCACCACCTGGTACCCCTCGTCGCCCAGGAGCTGCGCGAGCGACTCGCGGAGCATCTGCTCATCTTCGACCAGGAGGATCTTGGTGGCCATGCGCTCGGGTTCCTTGGAACTCAGTCTTTCGCGGGGCTCGTGAGGTACCGCGCGGGGATTGGCCCGTCGGGCCCCTCGAAATCCCAGAAGACGTTCACGATCCACCAGCGATCGCCGTCCTTGAGCAACTGGATGCTGTTGATCCCGCGCACGTACGGCTCGGCATCCGAGGCCTTGTGGCGTGACTCGAAGGTGCTCCACGCGTGCGCGATGTGCCCGTACGCCTCGACACGCCGGGCGATCTCCTTGTCCTGGAATCCGCCCTTCTCGAAGTACGACTTGTTGAGCGCGATGTAGTCCGAGCTCGTCACGTACATCGCCATCGCTCCACCCTTGGGGTCGCCGCGCGCGGGGATCAATCTCGCATCGGGCGTGAACAAGGAGCGGTAGCGGTCCCAGTCGCGGGCCTGGCCCGGCTCCCCCGCCGGGATCGAGTAGAAGGCAGAGAGGATCGCATCGATCGACGCGACGTCCTCAGCCTTGGCCTTGGGCCAATTGACCGTGGGATCGTTGTTGATCACGCCCGGGTGCCCCGCGGGCATGGCGCCCTGCTGTGGCTTGGCGTCCTTGGCGGGCTGGGCGGCACCCAGAGCCAAGGCGGAAACGAGCGCGGCGATCACGATGTTCATCGGAGCCTCCGGAGATGTCTACGGACACCCTTTGCAAAGGTCGTGCCCATCCACGGAGGCAGCAGACGCCCAAAATCAACGTACCAAACGCGCCAATTCTCTATCGTGAGAACGGGCCCGCAGGTCATTCCCAAGCCTGAGAATGCTAGCCAGTCCCGTCCTCTATCGCTTGTTCCGGAGCGTGGCGGGCTTGGGAAGGGCGTTGTCGGCCAGTCCGCCGGGGTAACTCGTCCCCGCATGGTTCTCGCCGTGGCAACTCAGGAAACACTGCCCGCGATTGGCCCCAAGGCTCTGGTACTCCAATCGCCCTGTGGATCGCTCCGGGAAGACCACGCTTGTGGAGAAGTTCACGAGGTGAGCGTTGCCGGTCGCGCTCCCGTTGCTCGAGGCAATGCCATGCGAGTCGTGGCACACGGTGCAGGGCGTTCGCTCGTCCACGATGTGCTTCTTGTGCTCTGAGAACGAGCGATCCGAAAGGATGCTCGTGCGATCGTGGCACCTGTAGCACAACGCGTAGGAGTTCGAGCTCTCCGACGAGTTGTCCAGCGTCGAGAGATTCGCCACGAGCAGCCCGCGCACGTTCGAGCCGTGCTCGCCGGCGGTCGTGCCGCTCTCGGACCCGTGGCAATCGGAGCACTCCATCGTGCTCGAGACGTTCCAGCCCGGACGCAGGCTCGGGACGTCGGAGCTCCGCCCCGCGATGCCCACGGGGTGGAACGAGATCGCCGAGGGGCTGAACTGCAGACGCATGTTCGTCTGCTGCTGCCGGCGCGCGATCGTGGGCTGAACCGGGTTCTGGTCCCCGTGGCACTTGAAGCACACCTCGTGCTCCGCCGTCGCGGGCTTGAGAGTGGCACCCGAGACGCTCACGCCCTCGACCTGCCCCAGCCGCTGGAACACCGTCGGGCGCGGGCCCAGGACGCTCGGCGGCAGGGGAGACGTCCCGTGCCCCATCGTGTGCGGCTCGTGGCAGGAGGCGCAGGACATCGCGGCGTTGGCGGGCCCGCTCGGATCGACCGCGGGATCGTTATCGTGCGTGAACGACTTGTGGATGTCCGACGCGATGTTCGCGGTCGTGCCCACGCTCCCATCGTGGCACGAGAGGCACGTCTGAGAGATCGTCCTCTTGCGCAGCAGGTATGGGCCGCTCGGCGCCGTGTGGGGCTGGTGGCACGAGGAGCACTGCGCGTGACCGCTGATGTCCGTTCGTCCCATCTGGTGGCACGCGATGCACAACTCCGAGTTCGTGTTGTGCGTGACGAGGAACTTCCCGAACGCGTTGTTGTGCGCGTCGTGGCACGTCGTGCACTGCAGCTCGCGATTTGAATCGAGCTTCACGGCCGACGGCAGCGCCGCGGGATCGCGCAGGTGCTGGTCCTTCGAGACGAGCGTCGAATCGAACTGGAACGAGATCGGGTGGTCGTCGCGCAGGTCCGTGCCCAGGTTCGACGGGCCAGGCGGCAGGGTGGTCACGCCCCCGCTCATGAGGATCGGCGTCGGCTGCGAGAGCACGGAACCCAGGGCGATGGTGCCGTCGTGGCACGAGAGGCAGAGCTTCGACGCGCCGGTGGGCTGCCCGGGCTTGGCATCGAGCGAGCGGGACGTGTACACGGAATACGCCTGCGGCGAGAGCGAGCGGTTCCACAGAGCGCCGACGGGCGAGGCGTTGTGGGGCGTGTGACAGAAGATGCAGATCTGGTCCTCGACCGCCGCGCGCACCTGTCCCGAGCTTCCCGCCGAGAGGTCGTGCGGGCTGTTGATGATCGACATCGTCTGCGCCCCGGCCCCACCCGCGAGCGCCATCGAGAGCACGATCGCTGCCCAAAGCCTCATGGCCGCACCCCCTCGCGCAGATACTGGAACACCTGCACGCGTTGGTTGTATGAATCGGCGACCCACACGCGGGACTGCGCGTCCACATGGATCCCCGCGGGGAGCCAGAACTCCCCCGCTCCCTGCCCCTCGCGCCCCATCGTCATCAGCAACGCGCCGTCCGTGTTGAAAAGCTGCACCGCCTCGAAGTTCGCGTCCACGACGTACACATGATCCTCGGCATCGATCGCCACGCCCTTGGGCTGCGAGAAGTACCCGGGCAGATCGCCCTGGCTCCCGATGTGACCCACGGGCTCCAAGGTCGGCGAGAGCACCTGCACGCGGAAGTTGAGCGAGTCACTCACGTACAGGTTTCCACCCCGGTCGAACGTGAGGTTCGTGGGGTAGTTGAACTGCCCCAGCCCCGACCCGCGCCCACCGACTCGCCCCGTTTCGTGTCCCTCGGAAGTGAGCACAACGATCTGATGCGCCGCGACATCGGCGACGACGATGCGCCCGTCGCCCGTGATCGCCAGGCCGCACGGCCGTCGAAGCACGCGCTCGCCCAGCACGCCCAGATGCCGCCCCGTTCGATCGAACGCGTGGATGCACGCATCGGCCGAATCGGAGACGAGCAGACGCCCATCGGGATGCCATGTGAGCGCCACGGGCATCGAGAAACCCTTCGGCGGCGCCCATCGCGCGTACCCGCGTGATTCGAGATCGAACACGTGCACGCACCGGCCCCCGCTATCGGCGACAAACACCCGCGAACCACCGTCGGTGCACACCGCCAGCGGAGAGGTCATCCCCTTCGCGGGCTCCTTGCCCAGAAGCCCGCGCCCCACGCGCTGCAGGAACGTGCGCCCCGGCTTGAGGTCCTCGTCGGTGCGGATCTCGCCCAAATACGCCAGACGCGGCGCGTCCGGGGGGCCCGGCCAGCGCGGCGCGTCCGCGGCAAGCGTCAGGATCGCTCCCGGCGGAGAGGCGCACCCCCCAAGCACGATCGCCACACACAGCATCAGGATGGCTCGGGTCGGGCGCATGATCCTCCTAGAAGGTACGCTTGATCGTGAACTGGACGAGCTGCGACGTCTGCGAGGTGCGTGGGGCGTCGAGGAACGAATTGCGAACGCTGGTGGTTACCGACGTGCGCCCGCGCCGCCAGGCGAACCCGACGATCTGGTCAAAGGCCCGCGTGTTCCCGTTGAGCGTGCTGTCCTCATTTCGATAATCGAGCCCGAAGTTCAGGTCGAACGAGGGATTGACGCGCCACACGGAGCGCAACGCTCCGCGGTCGAAGGTCACGCGGTTGTTCTGGTTCCGGAAGTCGATCTGCTCTCGGGTGTACTCGGCGTTGAGCGACGACCCGACGCCCAGCGAGACGGAGTAGATCGCCTGGGCCCGATGGATCGTGTACGGGTCGAAGTCGCTGTCGTGCCGGTTGTACTCGTAGCGTGCGTCCAGCCCGCCACGCTGGTACTGCACGCCCAGCAGCAGGTCGTTTGAATCGTCAAGGCGGACGACATCGGGGTTCCCCGATCGCAGATCGAACCCGACGGTGCGATAGGTGGAGTAGAACGCGAGGCCCCGCAGCTTCCCTTCCGTGAGCGTGTATCGCACGGAGTAGCTCGTGGTCGTCGTGTCGATGTCGCTCCCGGGCTCGGGCCCCACGTCGTACGAGATTCTCAGAGACTGCCCGTTCACGATCCCGCCGCCCACGACGGGCCGGATCTCCACCCGATCGGGGAACGCGGACACCGTGTAGTCCGACCCTTCGAGGTACACCGGGAACCCCGCGGCGGCGGTAACGACGATCGAGCCCGGCAGGATGTTGCGCCGGGGCAGGATGATCGGGAAGCCGTCCGTAAACGTGTAGGCCTCGTTGACGATGCGCAGCGGCTCGCCGCGAGCGCCGTTGCTCTGGTTGTTGAACGAAGCGCCCAGGCCCGCGTCGAGCCGGCCCCACGGCACGCGCTTGGTGTAGTCAACCTGCCCCGAGACGAACCGCTCGTCGCTCGTGAAGCTTCCCGCGGCGTCGAGGCGCTGCGCGCCGATCGTCGCCACGCTGGTGAGGCTCTCGAAGAGGCGGTGCTTGATCGACGCCTCGCCCCGGACCACGTCCTGGTCCTGCCCGCGGATCTCGACGTGGTTGAGCAACGCGCTGTAACGTGTCTCAAGGCTCCGCGAATGGCGCAGCGTGAGCACCTCGTCCCACCTCGTCCGGTTCTGCGACAGACGTCCGTCCTGCGTGAAGACCGAGAGGCTCGAACGCAGATCGTGCGGCTTGTCATCGCCGCCGAACGCGCCCACGTGCGTCAGGCTCAGGTTGTGCCGGTCGTAGTTGTCCGAGTACCCCGGCTGACGCTCGGAGATGTGATCGAACGTGTACGACGCGTCGAGGCGGCTCGCCGGCGAGAGCGCGATGTTGCTCTGCAGCGTGAGCGAGTCCTGCTTGGTCGTGCTGTCGATGTTGCCGAAGTCGCCGCTCAGGCGATCCTCGCGATGGAAGAGTTGCAGCGAGTTGGAGGTCGTCTCCGTCTGGTAGCGCGTGTTGACGCCCTCTTCCGTCACCGTCTCATCGATCGAGCCGGCGAAGGGGCGATCGAGCAGGCTCTGCTGGCGACGCGCGTACACGCTCGTGGGCAGGCGGCTCGTCCCGAAGATCAGGGCGTTCACGTCGTACAGGTTGACGAAGTCCTGCTCGCTGCCCTCGAAGCTCTCCGTCTCCCGCTTCGTCGAGACGTTCTCGAGCCCCAGCTGGAACGTGTACGTCAGATCGATGAGGTTCCTGTGCCCGATGCTCGACTCGCCCGACAGATCAAAGAGCTCGCGGTGGCGTGTCTCCGTGTTGACACGCTTGGGCTGCCCGCTCTCCTCGATCGCGTCGCGCTGGTACTCGAATCGATACTCCAGCCCCGCTTCCAGACGCATCAGGCGGAACCCGGTCCACTTCTCACGCGGCGTACCGACAACCACGGGGCCATCATCGGGGGGCGTCGTGCTCGGCTGCGCCGCCGCTCCGCCCGCCAGGGCGAGCATCGCGAGGATCAGAGATGGTCGGCATGGTGGGAGCACGGTGTCACGGGGACCTGGGCTTGCCCTTGTCGTCTTTGAGCGTGCCGGCGGGAGCGATCGGCGTGTCCGCACCGGGCGGCGGCCCCAGCGCCGTTGCGCCGGGCTTGAGCATGAGCGCGTCGTCACCGCCGTGCCCGTTGTGGCACGCGATGCAGCTCGCCTCGGGGTCCGCGTGCGCCGCCACGCCCGAGCCCGGGACCATCGCCGCGGAGTGGCACTGCGCGCACACCTTGCGATCGGGACCACGCAGAAGCCACTTTCGCTTGGACTCGTGCGGCGAATGGCACCACAGGCACGCGCCCCCCGCCACCGCGCCGTGCATCCAGCGGTGCTCGCCCGTCACCTTGTCGTGGCACTTGAGGCACGCCGAAGGGTCGTTGCGGCTGGGCCGGTACTGCGTCTTGTGGCACTCGTCGCACTTCTCTTCCGCGAACGGCTTGTGCTGCACGACCTGCAGCGACAGATTCTCATCGCCCGGTTTGCCGCCCGCGCCCGCTTTGGGCGCGGGATCGGGCACGCCGTCGAAGAACAGGCTGAGCACCTCGTAGTTGCTCTTGGTCACGGCGCACCCGAACCACGCGCACGTGCCGACCAGCGCGAGCACCCAAACGAGCGATGTCCGCCCGAACGATCGCGCGGGCGGACAGGGCTGGTCATTTCGCGGATGGGGTCTCATTCACCTCAGGCCTCGTGCGATTCACTTGGGCTGAGAGGTCGGCGTCGCGGGCTTGCTCTCGCCGGGCTTTGCCGCGGGCTTGGCGCCCTTGGCGCCCTCGCTTGGCGTCTCGAGAGAGTCGCCCTCGGGCGGGGGCTCCACGCCGCCGATGTTCTGGAACTTGAGCATCTCGGCGGTCGGCTCCGCGACTCCCGTCTTGACCTCCGCGCCATTGGCACGCAGATCCGCGAGCGCGTACGACGCTCGACGATCGCCCAGCGCGTAGACCGACACCTTGCCATCGCCGAACTGGTTCGCGACCACGACCAGTCTCTTGGCCTCGAACCCCGGGTGCAGACGATCCTTGAAGTACTCCATGCCCGAGTCGGTCACCGCGATTCCCGCCGGCAGATTCATGGACCCCGGGAAATCTCCCGCGGCCCCGAAGTGCATGAGCAACTGGAACTTGTCGTTGAACATCTGCACGTTCTGGAACGCCGCGTCCACCACGTACACGATGCCATCGCTATCCACCGCGAGGTGCTTGGGCCGAGCGAACGCTCCCGCTTGATCGCCCTGCTCCCCCACCTTCGCGAGGAACGCCCCATCGCCCGTGAACTTCTGCACGCAGCAGCGGATCATGTCCGAGACGTAGAGGTTCCCCGCGCGATCAAGCGCAACGCCCACCGGCAAGCGGAACTGTCCGTCGCCATCGCCCACGCTCCCCACCGCGCCGATCTCCTTGCACGTGCGCCGATTGAGGATCACGACCTGCTGGCGCTGCAGGTCCGAGAGGTAGAGGCGATCGCCGAACGCCGCGATCGCGCCGGGCTTGAGCTTGGGCAGCGAGTACGAGCCGAGGAACCGCTCTCCCTTGTCGTACACAAGCACCGCCTGGTGCACGCCGTCAACGACGTAGAGCTGCCCGTCATCGGCGACGGTGCACGCGATCGGGCGCTCGAGCCGCATCGATCCCGCGACGCCCACCAGACGCGTCTGCTTCTTCGCCAGGTCCATCACGACGACGGCCTTGGCGCGAATATCGCAGACGTAGATCTTCCCGTCCTTGACCGCGACGCCGTAGGGCTTGTTGACGTACGCGGGCTTGACCGCCTCGTCGCCGAACACGATCTTCTCAAGGTTCGAGGTCTTCGTGGGCGCGATGTCCTCGCTCGAATTGAACGCGCCGATGAACTGGATCCGTGGTTCGTCCGGAGCGACCGGCCAGAACGCGTACCGCGTCTGGGTGCGCTTGCTCGCGGCATCCTTGGCGGGCGTGGACGCGCACCCCCCCAACGGAGCCGCAAATGGAATTGCGAGCGCCGCGAGCATCGTGCACACCGTTGCAATCCTGGTATTCATGGGGCCTCCTGGCTGTTCACCCTTGAGAACTCTGCAAATCGGATGCCGAGGTCGGATGGGGCCCACACCGACCGCGCGCAAAAAAGCTCCGAGCGCCAGAACGGCGCTCGGAGTGCGTCGAACAGCAGGAGTCGTATGTCACCCCATCAGGCCTGACTTACTTGATGTGGCAGGTCAGGCAGAGATGGCTCGCGGTGTTGTCCATGTTCAGCATGTGCTTGACGCCCGTCGAGCGCTTCGCGTCGTGGACGTTGTGGCACGTGCGGCAGCCGATGACGTACTTCGTCGTGCCCGTCGTGGTGTCCGTCCAGGGCTTCAGGCTCAGGGAGCCCCACGTGAAGGTCACGCTGTGCTTGGTCGTGTCCTGCGGGTTGAAGAAGGCGAACGTGCGATCGCCCGCGACGGGGTACACGCCGGTCCGGCCCATCGGGTGGTCGTCGGTCAGGTCGGTGCCGATCTTGTCCGCGTTGGGGACAAAGTTCGACCCGGTCTTGCCGCCGAAGCTGTCGAGGGCGACCGTGCCGTCGTGGCAGGAGAGGCACAGGCGGCTCTCGCGCTCCACATCGGCCTGGGCACCGGTGAAGGTCGTGCCCGCGCCCTCATCGAACATCGTGTAGGTCGCCGTCGAGAGGGTGTGGTTCCACAGGCGGGTGGAGACGCTCGTGCTCGCAGCAAAGTGCGGGGTATGGCATGGCTTGCAGATTTCGTTGTCGGACCAGCTGTACGTGCTGAAGTCGTGGGCCGAGTTCGTGATCTGCGCATTGGCCGTGCCACAGAGGCTCAGCAGGGCGGCGGTCCCAACCAGAATCGTCGAAAGTTTCATGTCTTCTTCCTTCGCATTTTCCGGCCGGGGATTGACGCTTGTGCCGGCCGATGAGGTGTTGTCCGCCCCTCATTGAAACAAGGCACATGCCAGACTCCTCCGCGACGAAAAACCCCCTTCTGAGCGCCAGAACGCGGTTGGGAACCTGTGCGCTTCCCGCTGATGGGAGAGATTGGTCGGGTTGATCTTCGGCGACTGGGAAGGGTTCGGCTTGTGCGTTGAACTCCGTCCGACCACGCGCCGATGAGTCGCACCGGGGGGAGCATGAGCACATCACGCTCGGTGTCTGTGCGCGTTGGCGGGCGGACTCTCGCCTGCGCGATTCTCGTAATCACTGGCTTGATCACCACCCGCCTCCACGCGGGCGGTCGCGAAGGCACACGCGACGCCTCAACCCCAACCATTCTCGATTCTGGGAAGTTGGGCACGCGAGCCCCTCTCCAAACTGAGGAATCGTCCAATTGCGTGGAGTGCCACTCATTCCAGGGGGTTCTTTCGCACCCCGTTGGCGTGCGCCCCTCGATGAGCACGCCGGCCTCTCTCCCGTTGTCGTCGGGGTCCGTGACTTGCGCAACATGCCATGATGCCTCGGGCGCGAGCGTTTCCGGTCACGATCGCGTCAGCCTGCGGATCGAAGCACAGGCGCTGTGCGTCGCATGCCACGCCAATGCGTCGCCCAACTCGCGCGCGATCCACGGGATGAGCCTTGGCCGCGCCCATCTGCAGACTCGATTGCCCCAGCGTGCCGCCTCGGGTGTGGACGCCGAGTCTCAGCTGTGTCTCACGTGCCACGACGGAACCAGCGGCACGGACACGGGCTCTCACAAGACCACGACGCCCGGCGGCGACGATCATCCCATCGGGGTCGCCCCGTCACGATCCGTGAAGGCGAGCGACTTTCGGTCCGGCACGCTCGTGGATCCGCGCGTGCGCACCTTCCAGGGCGCGGTGGGGTGCGGCTCGTGCCACAGCCCGTACGCACGCGAGAGCAAGCTGCTGGTGATGAGCAACCAGGGCAGCGCACTCTGCCTAAGTTGCCATACGCCAAAGTAGCGATTCTTCTCGCGGATGAGAGAGTCGCCTCTCCGTTCGCGATCGCTCCTGTGGTTTGCAGCCTGTGGAGCCTTGCACACGCCGCCAACGGGCAACTCGGGACGTCAACTCTGCTGGCACCACACTTGCTCAATGAAGTGAGGGGGGTGTGCGCGCCCTGACGCACACCACGCGCGTGGATGCCGAGGTGCGACGTGAAGCGCCGAACGAAAGCGATGATCTGGGCCTATGCCGCGACGACGCTCGCGATCCTCGCGCTCGGCGTTGCGCGCGCGATCTCGGCACCTGCGAGCCAGATCGCCGGGCCCGCGCAGAAGCTCGTGTTCCTGCATGTGCCCGTGGCGATCAACGCTCTGCTCGCCGCGTTCATCGTCTTTGTCGCGAGCGTGGGCTACGTGGCGGGGCGGCGACCGCTCTGGGATCGCCTCGCTCGTTCGGCGGCCGAGGTCACCGTGCTCAACGCCTCGGTGCTGCTCATCACGGGCATGTTCTGGGCCCGCGTCGCCTGGGGACACTGGTGGGTCTGGAGCCCTCGCCTCACGTTCAGCCTCGTGCTCTGGGTGCTGTACGCGACGCACGTGCTTCTTCGCGCTCGCCTCCCCGATCCCGCTCGGCGCGAAACGGTGTGCTCGATCTACGGCATCGTCGCGTTCCTCGATGTTCCGCTCATCTACCTCTCCGTGAAGCTCCTCCCCGATGTCCACCCGGCGACGTTCGGATTCTCGGCCGCCGCCACGTCCACGCTAATCCTCTGGACGGTGGGCATCACGATGCTCTCGCTCGGCACGATCGCGATCGCGTTCATCGCGCCAGGTCCGTCGCGCAACGGGTCCCGCCCTTCGGGGCTCGTGCCCCCCACCCTTCGTCCCGGGTAGCCACGTGGACGACACCCTCGCGACCATTCTTGCCTTTGCGCTGGGGCTCGCCATCCTGGTGGGCTATGCGCTGTGGGCGTGGGGCACCGCACGCGCACGAACGCGAGACCACGACCGGCCTCCTGAATCCAGCGCGTCCGACCTCGCCGACGGCGCTCGCGCTTCCGTGATCACGGAGCCCAAGCCTCGCCCGCCGATCAAGACTTCGTGATGGAATCGATCATCTTCGAGAATGCCGGAGCCGTGGCACCCATCCGATCGCTCGGCCCGGTCATCTTGATGAACAGCAGCCCCTGGCTCGTCTCGATGATCGCGCCCCGCAAGGTCCAGTTGGGACGAGGCGCCGCGTCGCCCATGCCCGCGAAGTTGCCCGACATCTCCACGCTCGTCACCTTCACCCCATTGACCGTCCGGGCCTCGGACTTTGGCGCAACGGGCTGACCCTTCTCGTCGCGGACCTGCCCGGACCAACGGCTCAGGTTGTCCTCCACGCTGCCGCCGGCCGTCGAGAAGACCACGAGGCACGATTTCGCCGCGTCACCCGACGGATCCGGGACCTCGGCCTCCGCCAGCCGCATCTGGTTCGCCGGCGGATTTCTCTTCCACCCCTCGGGCAACGTGACCTTCACGCCCAGCAACGCAACCTCCGGACCCGTCGGCGACGCGGCCGGCTGCGCGGGGGCGGCATGCGGAGACGCCGGAGCAGCCGGAGCGCTCGCGGCAGGCGCCTGCACGGGCTTGGGCGAAGTCAACGGCGGCTGCGGCTTCTTCTCCTCGCACGCGACAAGGAGGAGAGGGGCGGCGAGCGCGGCCACGCAAAGAGTCTTTGCATTCATGCATGATGCTAGTCCGCTCTGGGGCCCTTGCGTCCACCGCACGCTCGCCGTCGCACGCGCGTGCGGTACGATGCGCCGGCACGCGGGTGCCCATCAGAAGGAGTGCGCATGAGCGGGTCGCGGAACGAACGCACCGGCGGAGCCACTCTGGCGCTCGCTCTCCCCACGCCCGCCGCGCTCGTGGACCCGCAGGGGCGCGTGGCCTTCGCGAACGCCGCGTGGACCACCGAGCAGGGCGGATGCTCGCTGCTTGTGGCCCCGGGACAGAGCCTCATCGAGGCGCTGGAGACGCTCCCCGGGGGTGAGCCCGCGGCCCAGGGCCTCCGCGAACTGCTCAAGGGCCAGCGACCGGACTTCGCGTGCGAGGTGCGCCACGACCCGGCGCGACATTCATGGGCGAAGGTGCTCGCCGCACGCGACACGTCGGACGGGGCGCTCGTCGCCATTGTGACCATGGCCGAGAATGTCGTCGCGCGCGAGGCCGCCGAGAGCGAGCTGCGCCTGGGACGCATCGTCGAGTCGGCGATGGACGGGATCATCACGATCGATGATCGGGGCGTGATCGTCATGTTCAACGGCGCGGCCGAGCGCATGTTCGGAGTCCCCGCGAACGAGGCGATCGGGCGGACGCTGGACCGCTTTCTGCCCACGAGCGCCCGCCCCTCGCACGCGGAGCACGTGCGTCAATTCGGCGAGACGGGCGTCACGAACCGCTCGATGGGAAATCTGGGCGTGGTCTCGGGGCTCCGCGCCGATGGCTCGGAGTTCCCCATGGAGGCATCCATCTCGCAGGCTCGCGTCGGCTCGCGACGCTACTACAGCGCCATCCTTCGCGATATCTCCGAGCGGAAGCGGCTCGAGGGGCAACTGCTCCAATCCCAAAAGATGGAGGGCGTCGGGCGTCTGGCCGGCGGCATCGCGCACGACTTCAACAACCTGCTGATGGCCATCTTCAACTACCTCTCGCTCGCGACCCGGCGCCTCGGGCCCGAGCACCCCGTGACCCCCACGCTCACGCAGGCGCACCAGGCGGCGCAGCGCGCCGCCGACCTGACGCGCCAGCTGCTCACCTTCGCCCGGAAGCAAGTCGCCTCGCCCCGCGTGCTGGGCGCGCACGAGATCGTCGTGGGCCTGACGCCCATGCTCCAGCGACTCATCGGGGAAGACATCACGCTCCGGACGGTGCTCGCCCCAGACACCGGCAACGTACGCGCCGATCCCGCGCAGATGGAGCAGGTGCTGGTCAACCTTGCCGTCAACGCGCGCGACGCGATGCCCCAGGGCGGCTCGCTGACCATCGAGACACGCAACGAGACGCTCGACGAGGCCTACTGCCGCTCCAACGCCGAGGCGACGCCCGGCGATCACGTCGTGATCTCCGTCAGCGACACGGGCATGGGCATGACGCCCGAGGTGCAGGCAAGAATCTTCGAGCCGTTCTTCACGACCAAGCCCGTGGGCAAGGGAACGGGCCTGGGCCTGGCGACGTGCCACGGCATCGTCAAGCAGTGCGGGGGACACATCGGCGTGTACAGCGAGGTGGGACTCGGAACGGTGGTGCGCGTGTACCTGCCGCGGGTCGCGCACAGCGCAACGCCCCGCTCGCCCCGCCCCGCGCCAGTGCAGCCGCCCCCGCGCGGGAACGCCACGATCCTTCTCGCGGAGGACAGCGAGCTGGTGCGCACGCTCGTGGCCGACGAGCTCCGCGTCGCGGGGTACCGCGTGCTCTCGGCGGCCTCCGGCAGCGAGGCGCTCGAGGTCGCCCGATCGCACACGGGCGAGATCGACCTGCTGCTCACCGACGTGGTCATGCCCGAGATGAACGGCGTGCAGCTCGCCCAGCAGCTCGTCGCCCTTCGTCCCATGCCCGTCATCTACATGTCTGGATACTCCGAGGAAACAATCTCGCACCACGGCGTGGACGCGCGCACGATGAACTTCATCGCCAAGCCCGCGATGACGGACACGCTCCTGCGCATGATCCACCGCGTGCTGAGCGATCAATCGCGAAAGAAGTGAGCCCCAGGGGATCGCGGGGGTCACGCCGAAGCGAGGTCCCCGGCGGCGCGGTGCAGCTCGCCCACGAGCTCCGAAAGGAAATACCTTCCGCGCGCCTTGGCCTGCGCGTACCACGGGTTCATGAGCACGGACCGCAGCAGGAACACGCCCTGTCGCTCGTACTCCTCCGGACGCACGCCCAGGCGGTCCAGGAACCCGCCCACCGTCGCAAGCGAGTACTGCTTGAGCGAGAGCATCGTGCGACTCACGAAAAACGACTGCTCGTACACTCGCTCGCCCGCCCGCAGGCTGAACCGCTCGTAGATCGCACGGTTCAGTCGATTGAGGCCCTCGAGCGGGGCGCTCTCCCGCGCCGGGCGGAACGCGTAGCACACGATGTTCGATCCCGGCGGGCACAGGCATACAGCGCGGACCCGCGGTGCCTCCTCGCCCGCGAGCGCGTTGTGCCCCTCGAGCAGCGCGTGCAGCTCGCACGCGTTGCGGATGTCCTCGCGGATGAGCCGACCATGCCCGCTCGTGTCCAGCGGGATGAGCGAGTGCGAGAGCCAGACCGCGGCCGCCGTCGCCCCCGGCTTGCTGCCCTCGAGCACGTACAGCCCGACGGACTCCGCCCGACGCTCGGCGTCCGGATCGCCCGGAGCATCTTCCAGGTACGGCGCCGTCTGGCGCAACAGGGGCTTGACGAGATCGGAGCGGAAGCAGATCGCCCCGGCGGGATACGGGATGTACCCCAGCTTGTGCGGGTCGATGGTGACCGAATCGCAATGACGCATCGCCTCGAGCGCGTCGCACTCGCCGTGCTCGGGCAGCGACAGACGCACCTCGCGGATGCGTCCGCCGATCTTGACGCTCGCTCGGGGCTCGCCCAGTCCGACGCGCGTCGGAATCGTGACCGTGCGGAGATAGCCGCCGTACGCGCCGTCCGCGTGGAGCCAGAAGGAGGGTCGCCCGCCGCGCTCGCGGGCCTCGCGCAGCGCCACGATCTTGTCGACCGGATCGACGGATCCTTCCTCCGTCGAGCCCACGACCGCGACGACCGCCAGGGCGTGCCGCCCCGAGCGATCCAGGTCGTCCAGCGCGCGGGCGAGCTCATCGGGTCGCATGCGGAAGTTCTCGTCCACGCGCACGGACACGATCGCCCGGCGCCCCAGCCCGAGCACGTCCAGCGCCTTCTCGAAGCAGTAATGGTGCGACTCGGGCACCAGCAGCGCCGGCGACGAACCGAGCCGAGAGCACACCGCGCCCACGCCACGCTCAACGACGTTGAAGACCGAGGACGCGACCGCGTCGCGAACGATCGCCGACAGACGCGGCGCATCGGGCGCGGCGCGGACCGCTCGCCACATCGACGCGTAGGACTCCATCGCCGCGCCGGGCGAGAGTCCGAGCATCGTGCGATCGTCCGCCAGCGCCTCACCTTGGGCGATCGAAGCGGCGAGGCACGCGTCACGCACGACGAAGGGAAGGTACTTCACGCTCCGCGCCGCCCAAAGCGCCTCGATGTTGGCGCTCGTGCCGCCCGAGCACAGGTGGGCCCACGAGTCCTCGCCGTACCCGATCATGCGACAGAGCATCCGCCCGGCCTCGAGCTCAAGCTTCACCGTGACGGGTGCCGAATCGTTCGATACGTTGTTCGGGTTGTAGAGCATCGCGGCGAAGTACCCCGCGATGCCCGGAAGCGATTGCTCCGCGACCATGTGCGCGGCGTACCGCGGGCTATGGAACGGCACGTCACCCTTGAGCCGCGCCAGCAACTCGAGCACGCGGTCCTCGAACGCATCCACGAACGGCTCGTTGTGCCGCCGGAGCGAGGAATCGACCACGACGCCGTCCTCGGGGAAGTAGTTGCGCCGCCACGCGGCGTAGTCGTCCGCGATCCGCGCGATCCACGCGTTGAACCATGGGGCGTTCTCGGCCTTGGGCCCGGCGAACCACGCGCTGAGCATGCTTGGGTCGTCGTTCATGGCAAGCACGGGCCCCGTCGTGTTGCACGGCGATGCGTGCGCCGCGCGCTCGCAGTGTAGCGATCCGAACCGCCCCCATGCGCAATGGAGCCGCGCGTCTTATGAGCCCGGCGCGTGCACCGGTGGAAGTCGGGAGAGCACGCCCTCGCCCACGCCGTCGTAGCGCCCAACGCGCGACTCCGAGCACGCGAACTGCAGCAGGTCGAGATCGCTCGCGGCGAGGATGGTCGCCTGCAGCCCGGTCATGCCGGGCGATTGCGCGCACGCCGCGATCGCGTTCCGCACTCCGTTGGTGCACGCCGTCTCCGCGGCGCCGAGGTCCAGCGAGTCGTGGGCGGCGTGCGTCGCGTCGGCGATCCAGTGGAACGCCTCGCCGGCGCTCCCACCGTTCACCACGGGCTGCACGCGATTCGCCGCCGCGACGATCGGGCGTTGCTCCTTCGACCACGCCCCGTCCCGCGCGCACAGGTCGATCGCATCCAGCCCCGCCAGCCAGCGATCTCTCTGCGAGGCGGGAACATCGGGCGGGAGCGCGAGCACGGCCCTCCGCACCATCCGCGACCCAAGGAGCACCTGCGCCCAAAGCGGCAGGCGATCGAACGCGTCACTGTCGAACATCGCGGGCGACATCGCAAGCCCCTCCGATACCACCGCGCCCGGATCGGAGCGCTAGGACGCCGCCTTGGGACTCACCGCCTTCTTGACCTCCTCGATCAGCCGCTCCACCGGGAACGGCTTGAACAGCACGCTCTGGAGCCCCTCCTGGCTCGCACGCACGATCGAGTGGTGCGGGTCGTACCCGAACCCGGTCATCAGGATGACGGGCAGTTCCGGGAACGCCTTGCGAGCCGCGGCGAACACCTCGTACCCGTTCCGATCGGGCATGCGGATGTCCGACAGCACCGCGTCGAATCGCGGGCGCGTTCCGGCCCGTGCCGCCTCGAGCGCCTCGATCGCCTCCAGTCCGTTGGGAAACGTGCAAACTTCGGCGCCCCGCTTGTGCAGAACGTCGTGGATGATCCTTCGAACGTTCGCCTCGTCATCGGCGACGAGGATGACCTTGCCCGACAGCATGGGATCGATCTTCACGTCGGACATCGCGCCCTCGACGCCCAGCAGCGTCTGCGCGCCCCGCGCGACGTTGCGGACGCGAGAGCGGATCGACTCGACGTCCGTGATGATGCGCGTGACGTGCTGCGCCGCCTCGGGATCGCGCCCCGAGAGATCACGCAGCCAGTCGGCCTCCTTGAGGATGTCCTCCAGCGGCGCCGAGAGCTCGCCCTCGACCCGCCCGGAGAACGACTCGCCCACCGCGGCCTGCTCCACGACCAGCAGGTTGAGCATGTGCAGCGCGATCGCGACGTACCGCGAGAAGATCTCCGCGAACTGGCGGTCCTCCTCCGTGAACGCACCCACGCGATCGGACTCGACATTGAAAATCCCGATGACCTTGTCGTGCAGCCGCAGCGGGATGGTGAGCGACGAGCGGGCGTTGGTGAAGCCCGGCAGGAACCGTCGGTCCTGGCGCGTGTCGTAACAGATGTACGAGAGCCCGGACGCCGCGACGTACCCCGAGATGCCGTTGCCCTCCATCGCGGGGCGAAGCTCGAGCTCCACCGCCTCCTGGGGAAGCCCGGAGTGCATGATCATCTCCAGCTTGCCCGAGCGTTCGTCCAGCACGCGCACCAGGAAGTGGTCGAACTTGAGCACGTTCACGCACGCCTGAACGATGCTGGTCTGGAGCATCTTCAGGCGGTCGGCCGCGTGCACCTTCCGCACCGTGTCGGCGTTCATCGAAACCAGCGAGGCGCCGGCCTGATCGATCGCGTCGAGCTTCTGGCGCAACCGCCGATCCTGAGTAATGTCACGCACCACGACCGCGAGCTCGCTCCCGGACGGAGTCACGGACACCTCGAGCGTGCCCCCGCCCGCCTCGTCGGGCGTCACGACGTCCTCGCGATGGATCGAGCGGGCGTGCATCGCGTCGCCCAGCAGGCGCTCGGCGCCGCGGCAAATCTGCGCCACCCGGGCCCGGACCTGCTCCGACAGCGCACGAAACCGAGCGTTGGCCCACACCACTTCTCCCGAAGGAGCGCACAGGGCGACGCCCTGCGCCAGCGCCTCCATCGCGTCGAGCGCCCCGCCCACCGGGCCCGTGGGCATGGTCGAGGGGTTGGCGCCGCGAGCGACCTCGTCGCCCCGCGAGAGCACGAGGTCGTTCTGGGGGTCAATCGCCACGTCCCCCACCAGCGCGGGCGGCACCAGAGAGACCTCGAACAGGTCCCCCAGTCGTCGAAGGATCTCCGACGCGGGAACCCCCGCGCCGCCGATGATCCAGAGCTTGGGGCGTGAATGGCCCATCGGGGGGGCAGACCTCGGGCGTAACTCCTGGGGGTTCAATCGGGGAAGAGTATCGGGCAGACGGTCGCAAATCGGTAGGGATCGGGGCAGGATCGCCGAAGAGTGTCATCGGTCATCCGAGCCCTCGATCGCACCCCGAACGCCCTCCAGCAATCGCCCCGACCTCCGCGGGACACGTCCCGGACTCCAGCAGCGATGATCAGCGTCCAGAACGTGAGCAAGAGCTTCTCCGGCGTCGCCGCGGTTCGCGACGTCAGCCTGGACGTCGCACGTGGCGAAGTCGTGGGGCTGCTCGGAAGCAACGGAGCGGGCAAGACCACGACGATCCGAATGATCACGGGCTTTCTGCCCCCCGATTCGGGTCGCATCACCATCGACGGGCTGGACACGATCAACGATTCACGCGGCGCGCGCGCACGGATCGGGTACCTCGCCGAGTCCGCCCCGGCCTACGCGGAAATGGCGGTCCGCGACTATCTCGACTTTCGCGCACGCCTCTTCGGCCTGGACCGGCGCGCACGCCACGCGTCGATCGAACGGGTGATCGACGCGTGCGAGCTGGGCGAGGTGCGTCGGCGGCGCGTCGGGCACCTGAGCAAGGGCTTCCGCCAGCGTGTCGGGCTTGCCGCCGCGCTGGTGCACGATCCGGGAGTGCTGGTCCTCGACGAGCCGGCCAACGCGCTGGACCCGCGCCAGATCCGGCACACCCGGTCCCTCATCCGCGAACTCGGGCGCGAGCGAGCCGTCCTTGTCAGCTCGCACGTTTTGCCCGAGGTGGAGCTCACGTGCGATCGGGTCGTGCTCATGGCCAGGGGACGCGTCCTCGCCGATGGCGACCCCAAAGCGATGGTCGCGGCACGCGCTGGATCGGGCGTGTACGAGGTCGAGTGGCGCGGCACGGACGCACGCTGGCTCCAGAGCGTGTCGGGCGTGGAACGAGCGGAACCAACACGGACGGACGCGGACGGCTGGACGCGGACCCGCGTCGCGTCGCGGCCCGACGCGGGCGACCTCCGCGAGCCCATCGCGAGCGCCGCGAAGGCCGCGGGCGTCCTGGTGCGCGAACTGCGCCGCGAGAGCGTCAGCCTCGAGCGCGTCTTCATGGACATCGTGGAACGCGAGAGCTCCGCCGGGGGTGGGGCGTGAACGCGGCGTGGACCATCGCGTGGCGCGAGCTTCGCTCCTTCTTCCGCGTTCCGCTGGGGTGGGTCGCGATGGCGATGTACCTGCTGCTCGCGGGCGCGCTGTTCGCCTACGGGATCGTGCAGCCCGGATCGCCCGCGTCGCTCAAGGACGTCTTCGGTCTCTCCGGTTTCCTCCTGCTGCCGATCGTGCCGGCGATCACGATGAAACTGCTGAGCGAGGAGGTCCGCCAGGGCACGATCGAGCCGCTGATGACCTCGCCCGCCTCGGACTGGGCAATCGTGCTGGGCAAGTTCATCGGCGCGGGGATGTTCCTGCTCCTTGTGCTGGCCCCCACGCTCGCGCACGCCGTGACGCTGTGGATCGTGAGCGACCCGCGCCCGGACCTCGGGCCGATCATCTCGGGGTACGCGAGCCTGGTGCTGCTCGGTTCGGTCTATCTCGCCGCGGGAATCCTGATCTCCTCGCTCACCTCCAACCAGACGCTCGCGTACCTCGGCACGTTCCTGCTGTTGCTGGCGTTCCTGCTCAGCGGCAGCGACCCCTCGGGCGTCCCGGGCTGGATCGCCAGGACCCTTGCCGCGATCGCTCCGCAGCCCCGCCTGGTGGACTTTGCCAAGGGCATGATCGATACCGCCGGCGTCGTGTACTTCGTGTCCATCGCGGGATGGCTCCTGGTGCTCTCGTACGTCTCTCTCGAAAGCCGGAGGTGGCGATGAGCCCGATTCCCGGCACGCGGACTGACGCCTCGCCACCAACGCGGGGCACGCGCGGACGCGCGAGGCTCGTGGGCATGGCCCTGGTGCTGCTCATCGCGGCGACCGCGTCCCTCGTGCTCGCCAACATCGTCGGAGCGCGCACGTCGCACCGCTTCGACCTGACCGCAACGGGGGAGCACAGGCTGTCGCCCCGCACAAAGGACCTTCTACGAGCACTTCCGGGCAACTACGAGTTCGTGCTCGCGGGCCCGCTGCGCGATCGCGCCGCGATTCCCCCGGGCGCACGCCAACGCGTCGATGACGTGCTGGACCGCCTCAGCCGCGAGAGCGGCGGACGCGTGAAAGTCACGAGGATCGATACAGGCTCGGCCCGCGGCGCCCAGGAGTACGACGCGCTCATCGCACGCCTGCGCGAGCGCGACGGGCCCAGGCTCGCGCAGCAGCGATCCGCGCTGGAGAACGCGATCAAGGGCACCGAGAGCCTCGCGTCGGAGCTCGATCTGCTCTCCCGTGGGCTCATCGCCCTTCGCGAGGCGATGCCCGGGGCGACTCCCGCAAGCGAGCGCAACCGCAAGTACGCCGAACTGCGCGCCGGCGAGTGCGCCAACAGCGCCCACTCGCTCCGCGATCAACTCCAGAAAGCACGAGAGGCGACGGACTCGTCGAGCGGTGTCACGCCCGATGGCGAGCGCATCGCCGGAACTCTTCGGCCGCCACTGACCGACCTCCGCGCTGGGCTCGCGGACATCGCGAGCAACACCGATCGCCTCGCGCAGGATGCATCGCAGACCGAAGCGATCAGGGATCGGGCCCGCAGCGCCGCGGGCGCGGCGACCCGCCTGCGAGACCGGGCCGGCGTGATCGCCGACGAACTGGACCGCATGCCCCGCCTGGACGCCACGCGCGTCTCCCGCGTCCTCGAGAAGACGGGCGCGATGCTCCTCATCGGCCCAAGCGAGGGGCCCGGCGCGGGACTCACCGCGATCCCGATGGACCAGTTGTTCCCTCCCGAAGGGGGCGCCGGCGATGCCCGGCGAAACGCGGAGGAGTTGCTCTCCGCGGCGCTGGGTTCGCTCGCACGCCCCGTTCGCCCGATCGTCGTCGTCGCGCACGGACAATCCCGCGGCTTCTTTGACCGTCCGCCGCTGTGGCTCGATTCGATGAGGCAGAGGCTGGGCCTGCGCGGGATCGACGTGGCCATCTGGGACGCCGCGGTGGACGCCGAGCCGCCGTCGCTGGCGCGCCTCGATCCCAGGGGCGAGCGCCCGATCGTGTACGTCGTAGTGGGCACGCAGAGCTACGCCGCGAGCGCCCCGGGCGTGGAGAGCGGCGCCGAGCGTGTCAAGAAACTGGGCGCGGTGGTCAAGCGTCTCATCGACGAGGGGCGCTCCGTGCTCGTGAACGCGCACCCGAGCACGCTGCCGACCTACGGCGAGAAGGACCCGATCATCGAGCCTCTCTCCGCCTTGGGCCTGGATTGCGACACGGGACGGGTCCTGCTCCGCGAGAGCATCGCCGGGGGGCGACGCCGTGTCGACTCGATGCTTCGCGTTCGAGCCGAGGGCGACGCCGGCGGCGTGATCGGCGCGGCGATCCGTGGGCTGCCCACAAAGCTCGAGTGGCCCGTCGCGATTCGGCTCGCGAAGCGCGACGGCGTGCGTTCCTGGCCCATCATCTCCGCCGGCGAGGCGGGCGTGTGGAACGAATCGCAATGGCTCGGGTACATCCAGGTGCCCGTGTCGCAGCAGGGCGATGTTCCCGATCCGCCGCGCAGCGATTCCACACGCGACGAGTCGCAGGGCCCCTGGGTCGTTGCGGCAGCGGCCGAGCGGGCGATGCACGGAGGGCTCATCCAGCGTGCGATCGCCGTGGGAAGCAACACGTGGTTCCTGGGGCCCACGCTCGACGAGAGCACGATGGTGGACGGACGCGTGGCGGCGGTCAACCCCGGCAACGCCGAATTGCTCGAGGCGTGCGTCTACTGGCTCGCGGGGCAGGACGACATGATCGCCACGAGCGCGACGGCGCGCTCGATTCCGCTGGTCCGAAGCCTGAGCGCGGGCGCCATCACGATGATCCGGGCCGGGGCGACGATCGGTCTGCCCGCCCTTGTCCTGCTCGTGGGCCTGATGTGGCGCTGGTGGAAGGGCTAGCGCTCGACGCTCACGGGCATCCGGCCCGGAACGCCTGCAGGAAGCACGTGAAGTCGCCCGCCGATAGCGATCCATCGGGCGAGCCGTCGCAGTTGGCCGAAGCATCGCCCGCCCTGAACTTGGCAAGAAACGCCGAAAAATCCGCCGCGCTCAGGCCGCCCGAGCCGTCTTGGTCAGCGTAACACGACACGACGGACGTACCTGGGTCGGCATGCAGGTTCAGCGTGGAGTTGAAGCAGGTGCCCGTGCCTTGAACAACAATGTCAATAGCCGGGAACGGTTGGTTCAGGTCTCGCGCGACTAGGCCGGAATCGAACGTGAGCGTGGGCCCGTTCGTGGGCGCGACGGGTGTGAGAGTGAACTGGAGCCGATGCTGCACGGTGATTTCTCCGCCGATGGAGTACGTTCCAGTCCCGGCATATTGCACCGGCGAGCCCGCGGGAAAGATCGCCGTGCCCGATAGCACGATGCCTGTGACGGCGTACTCATCGAACAACGGGCCGCGCTGACGCAGCGTCAGCGCGAATCCGCCCGAAGCGTTGTACTTGACCGTGCCGAGCGCGCACGCACACGGCGACACGCACCGCTCGATTTCTAGCTTCGAATCATTGTTGAGCGCGTACGACGTGCTCACCTGCGCGTGCGCCCCGCAAGCAGCCACCAGTGACAGCACAGCGATCTTCTTCATAGCGGATCTCCTGACCAAAGGGCCGCTAGGCCCGAAAGGGCTCCGCTTCTGCAAGTATACATCGATGCTGTCTTCGCACAACACAAACAGAATGCGATCGAGTCGTGCGTGCAGATTCCCGGCTACGGGTTGTGCCAGCGATGCCCATCGCGAGCGAGCATCGTGTCCGCGCCGACGGGCCCCCAGGAGCCCGCGGTGTAGGTCTCGATCGAGTCGCGCAACTGGGGCGATTCCAGCAGGGGCTGGCAGATCCGCCAGGAGCCCTCGACCTCGTCGCGGTGCTTGTACAGCGTGCGATCCCCGCGCATCGCGTCGAGAATGAGCGGGCCGTAGGCCTCGATCTTCTCGCCGCCGAACCGCTCGAGGTAGTCGAGGGCGAGGTTCGCCGAATCGATCTTGAGCCCCGATCCCGGCACCTTGCCCTGGACCTGCAGCTCGAGTCCCTCGGTCGGAGCGATGTTGATGATGAGCCTGTTGGCGGGCAGGTCGCGCGCCACGCCCAGCGCCTTGGCGAACATATCCGTGGGCGGGCGGCGGAACTGGACGACAACCTCGGTGAGCTTGCGGGCCAGCTTCTTTCCTGAGCGGAGGTAGAACGGCACGCCCGCCCAGCGCCAGTTGTCGAACTCAACACGCATCGCGGCGTACGTCTCGGTCTTGCGTGTGGCATCCACACCCTGCTCGCCCACGTACGCGGGCTCCCCCGGGCCCTTGGGCGTCGCGGGCGAGGGGCCGTACCGCCCAAAGACCGCGTTGCGAGCCGCGTCGCTCGCCGCGATCGGGCGTGCGCTGTTGAACAGCTTGATCTTCTCACGCATGATCGCGTCCGCGCTGAACACGCTGGGCGGCTCGATCGCGACGAACGCGAGCACCTGCAGCAGGTGGCTCTGGACCATGTCGCGGAGCGCCCCGGCCGTGTCGTAGAAGTTCGCGGCACGCGAGCCCACGCCCAGAGTCTCCGCCGCCGTCACCTGCACGTGGTCGACGTAGCTCCGCGACCACATCGGCTCGAACAGCGAGTTGGCGAATCGCAGCACCGCGATGTTCTGGACGAGTTCCTTCCCCAGATAGTGATCGATGCGATAGATCGATTCCTCCTCGAACACGCGCCCCAGCGCCTGGTTCAGCGAGTGCGCGGAGGGAAGGTCGGTGCCGAAGGGCTTCTCGACGATGATGCGCTGCCAGGGCGTGGCGCCAGGGTTGATCGAGCACCACCGCTTGCCCTCGGAGACGAGCCCCGCGGCGCCGATGTTTGCGATGATCGGTTCGTACAGGTTGGGCGACACCGACAGGTAGAACAGCACGTTCGTGTTCACGCACCCCGCGCCGCTGGGGCCGAACGCGAGCTTGTGCTGCTCCGCGACCTGGTTCAGGCGCGGCGTGAGCGAGGGGTACGCGTCCGGGCTCGCGGCATCGCCCGCGTGGTAATGGAGTCGCTTGGCGAACTCCGCCCAGCGGGCCTCGTCCCAGTTGGACGCGAACTGCTTCACGCTCTCGCGCATCTTGGCCCGGAACTGCTCATCGCTCATCGGCGTCCGCGAGACGCCGACGATGGCGAACCGATCGGGCAGCGCCCCGTGGGCCGAGTCCTGGCGTGCGCCGCCCGGGCCCCAGGGGGCGAGCTCGAACATCGCAGGAATGAGCTTGCGATGCGTGAGATCGCCCGAGGCGCCGAAGATGACCAGGATGCAGGGATCGGGCGTGGTGCTCATGGCGGGTTCCGTCGGGGTCCTCGGGGTGGGCGCTCTCGGCTCGTGCATCGGCCCGATCGCCAGCGTAGCCGCAACGGATTCGGCGTGCGTCGCCGGTTTGATGCGGGATGCGCGGGATCGGCAACGGGCGGGAGTAGAGTTGCCCGATGCACGCCCTCGCCCGGATCATCGACGCGAACGCCAACCGAGCCCGAGAGGCGCTCCGGGTCATGGAGGATGCGGCTCGCTTCGCACTCAACGACGAGGGGCTTTGCTCATCGCTCAAGGAGCTGCGACACGACCTGCGCGGCGCGATCGACGCGATCGCGAGCCTGGGCCTGGATAGGGGCATGCTCCTGGCCAACCGTGACACGCCTGCCGATGTGGGCACGAGCGTGGCAACCCCCGCGGAGGGCTCCCGCCAGGGGCTTCGGGGTGTCGTGCTCGCGGCGGGCTCGCGCCTGGGCGAAGCTCTCCGGGCGATCGAGGAATCCACCAAGGCGCTCGAGACGGATCGCCGGACGGAGCCCGCCGGCGCTCGCGCCGTGCGGGCATCAGCGTCGCTCGAGCAGATCCGCTATCGCGCGTACGAGCTGGAGAAGCAGCTTGGCCTCGCCCTGCCCGCGGCCGGCGCCCCGCAATGGCGTTTGTGCGTGCTCATCAGCGACCGTCTGTGCACGCATCTTCCCTGGGATCGAGTCGCGGAACAGTCGCTCGAAGGCGGGGCCGATTGCCTCCAACTGCGCGAGAAGGAACTCGACTCGGGCGAGTTGCTCGCGCGCGCACGCCGACTCGTCGAGATCGCCCACGCGACCCGCCCGGGCGCGCACCGCGCTCACGTGATCGTCAACGACCGCCCGGACATCGCGCTCCTGGCTGGGGCGGATGGCGTCCACGTGGGTCAAACCGATCTGCATGTTCACGACGTACGCCGGCTCGCGGGGTTCAGGCTCCTCGTCGGTGTATCGACGGGTTCGCTGGACCAGGCGCGACGTGCAGCGCGTGACGGGGCGGACTACTTCGGATGCGGACCCATGTTCGCAACAACGACCAAGCACAAGCCCGCGCTCGCGGGCCCGGAATACCTCGCGCAGTACGTTCGCGACCCTGCCCTTGGCGAGCGCCCGCACCTGGCGATCGGTGGAATCACGCCGGAGAACGTGGAGTTGCTCGCCCGCGTCGGGTGCAGGGGTGTCGCAGTATCGAGCGTCGTGTGTGGTTCGCCCGATCCGCGCGCCGTCTGCGAGCGATTGGCACGATCGCTCGGGTAGAACCGCCCCGCGAGCGGGCGCACGACAGCGGAACACCCCCACCACCTATCATCGAAGCCTTACCTTCGTGGAGCCCCTCATGCCCCCCAGCGTCAGCAGCGACAAGCCCCGCCGATTCATCCGCGAGCTCAAGCCCTCGGAGCGCATCAGCGGCGCGTACTCGATCGCCAACGCGCAGGTCGGGCGCACGCGCAACGACAAGGCGTATCTGCGATGCCTGGTGGGCGATCGGACGGGAGAGGTGCCCGGACGCATGTGGTCGATCGACGAGGCCACCGCGAGCAACGTGCCCGGCGACGGCTACGTGTGGATCGAGGGCGAGACGCAGGCGTACCAGGGCGAGCTCCAGATCATCATCCAGACCATCGCGCCCATCGAGCCCACCAACGATCAGATCGCCGACCTGATGCCCACCGCGGCCCGCCCCATCGACGAGATGTACGCGGAGCTCACTCAGGTTCTGGGCACGCTGACGCACCCCGCGATGAAGGCGCTCGTTGAGGCGTACCTGTCCGACGAGATGCTCGTCACCGCCTTCAAGCGCTGCCCCGCCGCCAAGAGCATGCACCACGCGTACATCGGCGGGCTCCTCGAGCACACGCTGAACCTGCTGAACCTCGCCGACCTCGTCTGCCCGCTCTATCCCAAGATCAACCGGGACCTGGTCATGGTCGGCCTGTTCCTGCACGACCTGGGCAAGACCCGCGAGCTCTCCTACGACAAGGTCTTCTCGTACACGGACCGCGGCGAGCTGATCGGGCACATCGTCGAGGGCGCGATGATGCTCCGCGACAAGGTGGACGTTCTCCGCCGCGAGAAGGGCCTGCGCCTGCCCCCGGGCACCCAACTCGTCCTCGAGCACATCATCCTCTCGCACCACGGCGTGCCCGAGTTCGGCGCGGCCAAGATCCCCGCCACGCCCGAGGCGATCCTCGTCTCCATCCTCGACAACCTCGACGCGAAGACGACCATGGCCCTCGCCGCGGCTCGCCCCGACGGCGTGGACATGGGCTCGCTGGGAGGCAACTTCACCGAGCGCCAGTGGGGCCTGGACACGAAGCTCTATCGCCCGGACCCGCTCCGCAACCAGTGACGCCGGCGGCTCGGCTCCATTGGGTCAGGGGATCACTTGGGCCACAGCCACGCGAACACGGCCCCCGTGATCAGCCCGAACACCACGCCATCGACCAGGTGCGTCACCACCTCGCGACGCGACTTCTGGAACCAGATGTCGTTGGGCAGGCTCGCGAAGCTGTACGCGAGAACGCCCGCCGTGCCCAGCACCTGCATCACCTTGGCAAACGCCGGCCGCCCGGCCAGCGAACCCGCGACAGAGTCGGCATGCCCCAGCGCGTTCCACCCGATGTACCCCACGAGCGCACTCGCCACGAGGTACACGAGCAACGTCAGGACCATGTTCTTGCCCATGCTGATGGGGCCCCACACGCGGAGCAAGCCCATCGGGCCTTTCTGCATATCCTCCCACTTGGCCTTTTTCTGCTCCTTGGTCAGCCCCTCGCACTTGCGGAACTCGGGAAAGCCGTAGCTCCCCGCCGGAATGCCCATGCGCTGGACCGCCGCGATGAACTCGCCCTCGTTGGGGATCTCCTTCCAGTCGCCCTTGTGGTGCCCAACGACCATCCACGCCAGGCAACTCGCGATCCACACCGCCCCGGCCGAGGCCACGATCGGAAGCCACAGATGAGTCAGAAAGTCCATGCGGTTCTCCTGTGTTCGAGCACGCCAAGCCAGCTTCGATATCCAGTCACTCGCGGCTCATCCGGGCGAACGCACGTTGAGCGTGAGGTCATCGATCCGCCAAGTGCGCCCCGCGACGTACTTTAGATTGTGTCAGCGACGTGCGCGCACGACGTCGCGTGCCACGGACGTGTATCGGAGCATTCCGATCCCGTGACGTACAACTCACCGGCTTGGGATCGCCAGCGAAGGACGCAGTCGATGCATGCAGGTCTTGGCCCCGTCCTCACTTAGAAGACTCGCGCGGCGCCGGGATCTCGTACGAATCCACGACCGCTCGATTCGCGGACTTGTCCGCCATGCCGCCGTGCCCATCGCCGGCCGCCGCCCGCACGAACTCGACCTTCGTCGCCCCGGGCGACACCGTGACCCGCACGTGCCCCGGGCTCCCCAGAATCGTCCCGCTTCGGTACCCGTACTCGGCGGCGCTCCGCGTTCCCCCATTCACATTCCCGGGCTGCGGCACGCACTGGTACGCGACGCCGTCCAGCTCCTCATGCACGTAAAGATGGTCGTGACCGTGGAACACCGCCTCCACATGGTGCTTGACCAGAAGCTGGTGGATGGGCAAGGACCATCCGGGACGGTGCGCCGCGAAGCCGTCCGTGCCATCCGCGTTCTTTCCGCCCCATTCGAAGTAAGGTGCGGCGCTCGCGCCGCCCCGTGAGGCGCGCCCCATGCCACCCACAAGATGGTGGATGAACACGAACGTGTGCGCGCTGCGCGATGCGTCCAGCGTGTGCGTGAGCCAGTCGTACTGCGCCTTGCCGAGCGTCATCGTCCACCCCTGGTCGGTGAGCGCGGTATCGGCGTCGGACGCCGGCCTACCGCCCTGCTCTCCGCCACGACGGCCCGCGTCCGCTCCTCCGCCGCCTCGCCCGCCCGGCCCGCGCGCCTTCTCGTTCGTGAACCAGAACGGATCGAGCACGATGAGCTGGGCATCACCCCAGGTGCACGCGTAGTAGTTCGCGCCCTGTCCCTTGGTGTACGCCGTGGACCCGGAGAACATCGCCCTGTCGTCGTCCCTCTCGCCAATGAGGGGCGGCGGAAAGTACCTCGTCCGCTGCGCGTACGACCACGGCGCCATCGCATCCGCGTCCCCCCGCGCGTACCCCCACTCCCCATCGTGATTGCCCAGCACCATAAGCAGCGGCGCGGAGTGGCAGAGCTTGCCGAGGTAGTACCTCTGCGCGATGTACTGCGCCTGCGCGGACTTGAAGTCCCGTCCCCGCTTGTCCGTCATGAAGGTGTCGCCAAGATCGATATGAAAGTCAGGCTTGTCCGCCAGCGCGTTCGCCAGCGCTCGCTCGTAGATCGCCGGCGTCATCGGCGCATCAAGATGAGAATCGGCGACCATCGTGAAGACGAACGACGACCCCGCTGGACGCGGCGTGTGGAACGCGAAAGGCTCGCTCGCCGCGAACTCCGCCTTGGGACCGGCGCTCGTGGCCCTGGCGCGGGTCCACAGGCGATAGGTGTACCCCGTGTCCGGGCGCAGGTCGGAGAGCACGAACAGCGACGGCTCGCCCGCCTTCAACTCGCGTACCGGCGTCCGCACGGGAGCGGGCCGCGACGGAACCACGAGCTCGACATAAGCCTCCACGTCGGAATAGGCAACAACACTCGCGGAGATCGAGTCGCGCGTGGGGTTCACAAGGACAACGTCGAACGGGTGCGCGGGCACGTCGGTGTGAAAGGCGGTCATCCGCCCGATCAAGCCCCCGCGCTCCGGACGCTGCTTGGAACGCTCGTCCGGCTGGGCATGCGCCGTCGCGACTGAGATGCCGCACGCCGCAATCGCCCACAGCGCCAGGCGAACAACTCCGCCAACGCGCGATCGGCCCAGAACTCGGTCGAGATCGCTCATGGATCAGCGCCCTCCTCCGCTCGCACCCGCCCGCGCGTACTTCACATCCAGCGTCGCCGTCGCCAGCGTTGTGCCCTTGATCGCCGCCAGCAGCGAATCGCGCGTCATCGACCTCGCCTCGGGCAGAACAACCTCCGCCGAGAGAGCGTACAGCGTGACCGCGTACACCTTGTCTCCGGGGCCCTTGGAGCAAGGCGGGGTGTACTCGTTCCGACGGTTCACCGTGTTCTGGCCCCACGTGCCCGACTTCGTGTCGCCGCTCCCGAGCCCGCGCGCCGTCGAGGGGATGTTCGCGACGAGCATGTAGACGTGCGCTCCGCCCTCGGGAGGCACATGGTGCATCACCACCGCGAACGCCCTGGTCCCCTTGGGCCCCTCGGTCCATTTCAGTGCGGGCGAGCGACCCTTGCCGTCGCAGGTGCACTCGATCGAGAGCCTCCCCCCGACCACGTCGGCGCTGGAGAGCGCGAATCCCTCGACGGGTTTGAGCACCGCTGCCGCCGCGCCGCCGTCGATCGCCGGGGGGCGCTCGTCGCGGGGCTCGCCATCGGGCGGCGGCCGATCCTCGCGGGGCGGGCGATCGCCCCGGCGGGGACGGTCCGGGCCATCGCGCCTCGCCCGCGCCTCAAACGTTTCTGTCCTCGTCGCTCCATCGGGGTCAACGAAATCGAAGATGTACTTCGCGTCCGCTCCGGCCCCCGCGATGCGGAAGTTCACAAGGTGCTTCTTACCACCCAGCGTGTACTCCAACGACCAGGAACGGTCGGCGAGGGTCTTGAACCCCGTGATCGATGCGCCGCGCAAGGGCTGGAGCCACTGACGCACCGGGTTGGCCCGCGGCTGCGGATCGATCTGATCTTCCTTCACCGTCACCTTGCCCCGCACACCGCCGTTGATGTACGGATACGCCAGGCTTGCGTGGTAGTGGTACAGGCCCTTGGCGTCCCCCGGCGCGTCCTTGGGCGCAGCGGCGAAATGCCCGTTCAGTGCGTCGAGCCGTTCGGTGCCGCCGAGCGGGCACGCCTTGTCCTCGCCGGTCCTCGCCGCGGGATCGAACAGCCCGTAGATGGGGAACCCGTCCAGCGCGTACGCGATCGGCTTGTCCTTGCCGACGACCTTCTGGATCGCGAGCGGCGCGATGTGATAGTGATAGTCGTCGGCCCGCCCGCAGTGCCCCCCGAACTCATCAAGCTCACCGGCCTTGAACGCGTCGTCGCCGCGGTTGTTCAGCGCGTTGAAAATCGGCACGCCGTTCGCCGCGAGCGCGATCGCCCCGCGGTACAAGCGCGTCTTGCCCGACACCGGCTCATCGGCAAGCTCGGGCTTGAGCGGAATACGCCACGCGTTGTCGCCGGTGTACGCCTGCGGCAGCGGCACCTGCTGCTGCCAACTCGTGATTCCCACCATCAACGGGTACGTCCACGGTGCGTGCGGCAGCCCGTCGCTCTCGACGTACAGCCAGCGATCGTCCCAGCGCGTCTTCACCCACGGCGCAAACATGTCGAAGGGCGCGGCCTGCGCGGGCTTGCCGGCGTCGCGCACGCCTGGGCGAGCATCGCCGGGTTGCGGATGAGCGGGCTGGGCCGCCGCCTGCGCCGCCAGCCGCTCGTTGATCGCCCTGACCTCGTCGATCCTCCGCTGGGCCTCGGCCCGATCGCCCGGCGCAAGATCATCGAGCGGAAAACTTACGACATCGCCATTCTCACGCTCGATGCTCACCTTCATCACGCCATCAACCGAACGCGCCGCCAGGAACGCTCCCCGCACCACCTCACGCGTCTTGGCATTCGTCCACGCGCGCACCTTGGCAGGATCCACGGCGTGGTCGGCATGATGGCCGCTTTCGTCGGGCGGGTGCGCCCACGCGGGAGAGCTCAGTGCGAGCATGGCCATCGCGATCGTGCGCCGCAGCCGAATCACTTCGAATCTCCTCCCACCGGGAGCACGACCGCACGCGGTTTCACTGTGTAGGTGCGCGCGATCTTCCCGTGCTTCTCGCCGTCCCGTTCATCCTGAGGCAAGAACGAACGAACGTACTCAACCTTGACCCCAGCGTCCTCTCCTCCGCTCACCGTCACGCGAAGATACCCGGAGTTCGCCAGAACGTCGCCGGAGCGGTACGCCTCCTTGTTGAACGCGGTGTACGTCGGATCGGCCGGGTTCGGGCAGGTCTGATACACAACGCCATCCAACTCTTGATGCGCGTAGAGATGATCGTGACCCTGAAAGAAGATGGTCACGCCCGTGTCCCTCATGAGCGCGTGGATCGGCTTGTCCCACGTTGGGCGGTTCTGGAAGAAGCGCTCGAGCCCGCGCCGGCCCGGCTGATCGCCGTTGCGATCGCGCTTGCCCCCGCCGCCATCCTGGCCTCCCCACTCATACCGCGTGGCCTCCTCGATCCCGCCGCGACCCGTGCCGAGCACGTGGTGGCAGAAGACGAACTTGAACTTCGCTTTGCTCTCCTTGAGCGTCTTCTCGAGCCAGTGATACTGCGAATCGCCCAACGTCACCTGCCAGAGGTCGCGCTGTCCCTTGCCCTTGCGACCGTCGGGCTGATCCGCGGGCGCCTTGTCGCCGTCCGCGTTCCCCTTCGCGTTCCGCTTCTGCTCGCCGCCGCCGGGTCGCCCGGGGGCCTTGGTCCCCGCCTCGTTGTCAACGACGACGCTCGAATGCCAGTACGGGTCGATCACCACGAACAGCGCATCCCCCCACTCCCAGGCGTAATAGTCCCGCAGCAGCCCGACGTGCTCGTCGGGCTCCGCGTTGCCCGAGTAGAAGCCTCCGTTGGGCCTCTTCGCGTCCGGCGCCGGCAGCGGATAGAACGTTGTTCTCGCCCTGCCCGCGTACACCGCGCCGTTGTTCGCCGTTCCGTCCAGCAGGTACTTCGCGGCCTGCTCGTGGTTGCCATTGACAAGCATCAGAGGAGTGGACCGCCCAACGATCCCAAGAAACCCACGCTGGTGCGCATAGACCGCGTCAACCGACGACTGGGAGAGCGACTTCTGCTCGAACAGGCGCTCGATGCTGAAGTCATCGCCCATCGTGAAGTAGAAATCGGGCCTGTCCGCGGCGACGCCCCGCAGCGTGCGAACGTAGAGCTCCGGGTCGTACATCCGTCCGGGCCTCTCGGGATGGGAATCCCCCTGGACCGCGAACGTGAACGAACCTCCGGGCTTGCGAGCCGTGTGGAACTGTCGCTCCGATTCGGGCACGAAGGCGCCGCCTTCAGCTCGTCGCAGGTGCACGCGGTAGAAGCACGCGGAGTCGGGCTTCAGCCCCACCAACTCAAACTCCGTCGGAACCCCCGCGCGAAGCTCCACCGCGGCGGTCTTGGATTCGTACCGCCCCGAGGTCGTGCCGTACTCCACGAACGCTTGCGCCCGCTCGGCACTCATGACGCTGATGGCGGACGATCGATCCGTCGGGCGGCCCACCAGCACCGAGAGCGCCGATTCGGGTCCGGCGCTTGGTGCGCGCGACGCTCTCTGGGCCGAGGCCGCCGACGCGGACAGGAACGAACACAACACGACGATTAATGTCCGCACGGCTGGCTCCGCATCGACACAAACCACCCGCCCGTCATGATCGGCCGAGTATTCGCGCGCCGGGCTCAACGCACGCCAGAGCGGATTATTGCCGAGTCGCCCGCTCGAATGTCAGACCGGGTGCAGGCCCACCGGGACGACGACGGCGAGAAGAAAGCCCCCTGTATTCCGGCGAGCCCATGCACCCTGCCAATATCGGGCCTTTCAAGATCGAACGCGACCTCGGCCACGGAGGCACGGGGGAGGTGTACCTCGCGCGGGACACGCGCCAGAAACCCACGCCATGAGCGGCCATCCTTGAGGCGGGCCTGCTGCTACAACCGACTGCCCCCGAGTCGTGCGACCCCGGGGGTAATCGAGGAGTGGGCGCACAGCGGGGACCCGACGCGATGGAGAGATCCACTCAGAGGTAGCGGCCGCACGACAAGTCTTGGAGTTCCGTGCAGTTGCATGAACAGCGATCGGCGAGCAACCGAGACCGCATTTCACCCCCGCCGCAACCCAACGCTGCACCCGCCTTTACCAGCGCGGGCACGGCGCGATGCCAGCGTTGAAGAAGTCGCGACTGCACCGTATTCTCCGCCGCAACACCAGAAACCAGAGGACACCGTGACCATTCAATCCGGCGGCAAGCAGATTCTGATTCATGGCCTGACCCTCATCCTGGCCGGACTGGTCTTTGGCTTCGCTCCGCCGTTGGCACCCTATCCCCGCCTGGCACTTGGAGCGCACATCCAGTTTGTCACGAACGGCATGCTGATCGTGGTGCTGGCCATCGTCGTGCTCAAGGTGCCCTCCCGCGCCGGCACCAAGTCGGTTCGAGTAATGCTGATCTCGGCGTGGCTGACGTGGCTCATGGCCTTGTCCGAGGCTGCCAACGCATGGTGGGGCGCCAACCAGATGCTCCCGATCGCGGCAAAGCAAGCCGGCGCGACCGGCGCCGTGGCCTGGCAAGAAGCCGTGGTGAAGCTCTGCCATCTGCCCGCGGCTCTGGGCCTGATCCTCTCGGTGGCGCTGCTCATCATCGCCATCGCCGGACAGCCCGCCGCGACGGAATCGCAAGCGCCGGACAAACAGCCGGTCTAGGCCTCGTCTCAAGGAGCAAGCGAGACCGAAAAACGACAACCCCCGAGCCTTGCGACCCGGGGGTTATGCGAATAGAGGGCGATGGGTGGTCTGACGACGTGCCTTTCAGAGCCCCAGAGACAGGACGAGCGGATGCGATCACCCGGCGGGTGCTAGCAGTGCGTTTGGACCGATTCGGTGAACAGAGACAGGGGACGGAAGTCTCAAAGTCGCAAAATCTGGCGGTGCCCATGCAGACGATCAATCGGAAAGATCGCCCAGTCACCACGCCGTCGGCGTGACCAGGGGGTATTCAACCCGCGCCTCCGCGAGCTTCTTGAATGACCGCACATTCTCGTTCAGGACATCTTGGCGCAGGTCGGATAGTTCCTTGATCAGCGCGGTCAACTGGCCGATCTTGGCACCCTGCCCGTCGCCAAAGACCTTTCTGCTTCCATCAGGAACCAAAAGCGATTCGCGGAGGGAGGCGTTGAACGACAGCAGCGTGCAGAACTCGAAGCATGCCTCAAGGATGGCGAGTTCCCTCGGCGTCGGGTGGAGTAGCTGCTGGTCAGCGATGTTGTACGCGATACCGACGATGTTGTAGCTTGACATGTCGAGGCGGCCATCGGAGTCGTACATCAGCGACTTCATCAGCCGAGCAGCTTTACGGAATCCACCACGGGTCGCCTGGTCCTTTGCCTCGATCCGTGCCTTGTGCAAGAAGGGAGTGTTTGCGATGAACTCTCCGGTCGCCTTGTTGAACACCTTCACGCCGCGGTAGGTTTTGTCTTTGGTTCGTGTGTATTCATTTGTGTCGTACCAACTGGCGGGGACGACGTCGACCACACGACTTAGACTTGCACCGCTGAGCTTGAGCGCACTCGAACCAGAGTCGTCGAGGCTTGCCTGCGGGAATGCAGCATTCAAGGCTGTGACGGACTCCCCGCGCAACTGTCGCATGTCTGCTGCGGGATCTCCTTGATACGGCGATTCTGGCACCTGGGGAGGCTCCAGCCAGATCCATCCTTTGCGGATAACGAGGAGGTCGATGTCGCTCTTCGCCTTGATGTGCGTGTCGGTCGTCACCGAGCCCTGATACTCAAACTCGGCGCTTGTGCGAAGCCGCTCCTGGAGTTGGTTTTTGACTCGGTCGCCTTGGGCAAACGTGTTCTTCGTGTACTCTGGGTCGATTGGCTGCATCGCGCCAATCGTGTAGCGGACAGACTCGCTGTCCTTCATTCGCTTGTAGATCTCTCCCGCCAAGGAGGATCTGACGGCCTGGTCGTACCGACGCTGCTCCAGGAGATCAAGCCTTCGCATTCGTAGTCCCTCCTCTCGTCAACGTCATCGTGCCTGCCGTCATTCGATCTTTGTCGGTGAAGTACTCGCCTGATGCTGCCTCGACGTTTTCATCGAAAAGCAAATTGCACAAGCCGCAGTGCCGACCCAGTTCATGCTCTCCCAACCCGGGCTTGTTGTCGTAGTGGTAGATGAGGCGGTAGCCGCTCCCGGGTTCTTGAAAGACTGACGCGGCGATGCTCTCCGAGGTTGACTGGCCTGTTTTCAGAACGATTCTGATCCGAGACCATGATTGTCGAATCGTTACGGTGCCGGCCCACTGTATCTCGTTCGCCGTGCCGCCCTTGAACAACGTTCGCCCTTCACACTGCCAGGTACCTGTGAGATCTGGCACAAGAAGAACCCGCCGTGCCCATCGCCACCTCCAAACAGCCCTGTCGAATGCGAAGTACAGCACCGAAAACACCGTCATCGCCGAGACGCTTCCCAGCGTCCAGCCAAGGCTGGCGTTGGCGTGCTTTACCACGATGCCGGCACCCGCCGACAAAGCGACAGACGCCAGCATCATGTAGGCGATGTGTTTGGGGGGGGCCGGGCTGTTCGTGGCATATGGGTGCATTGGGGGTCTCAATCTACGGAACTGCCGGGAACTCCATCGTTGGTGCTTCGCGCCCGGGTAGGCGAGAGACTTGTTTCAGAACAGGCAGTCCAACAACTCGGTGATCTTGGCGGAGTCGATGCTCCCGTTGGGCTCGTCACGGGTGACCACCAGCGTGCCGGACCTTCCGCCGCCCTCGTCCTGCGGCATGATGCCATTGGACTTGTACCAAGCAAGCTTTTCCTCCCATCGCCTCCGATACGAGGGAACGTGGAGCATCCCGCAGTGCTCCCAGTAGACGGTGAGCCCCGACTCCATGTCCTCAACTGTGAAATCCGGGAACTTGGTAACGCCGTCGACCGTCAGAGGCCGCTCGTATGAGTACTCGATCCCCCGGCGGGCCAGGTGGTCAGCGATGATGACCTCGGACTTCGAGCGGACCATGTCGCCCCGGGACGTCCGGTGGATGAGCCCCTCCTCGAACAGCCTCCCCTCGATCTCGACGGGCTTCGGCGCCTTGAAGATGTTGGTGAGGCGCCGGGCCGTCTCGGAGTTGTTGTCGGTCGAGTATTTCCGGAGGCCCGCGCGGTCGCCCTGGTGCAGGATGATGATCCGGTCGCGCTGCCGCGTGAGCGCGGTGTAGAGCATCTCGCGCGAGAGCAAGCGACATGGGTTCGGGAGCACGAGGATCACCGTGCCGAACTCGCTTCCCTGCGACTTGTGGACCGTCAGGGCATACGCGAGCTCCAAGACCGGGTTGCCCTCCTCGCCGAAGTCCCGCTCCGTGAAAGTGTACTTGTGTCCTGGCTGCGAGGAGAACTCGACCTCGAGGTTCTCGCGGTAGAACTTGGTCTTCGGGTCACGCCCGCGCCAGTAGAACCCCACGGTCACCCCGATCTCGCCGTTCGCGATGTAGGCGTGGTCCTTGGCAGGGAAGACCTTTCGGTGGCGGTACCGGGGATGCGATGGGTCGGTGTTGACGAGGTTAATCACCTTGTCGCCGTAGACGATTCGCTCCGGGCCCTTGGGCTTCGGGGTCTGGTGCCCCCGTTCCGAAGAGGACTCGACCATCTCGCGGCGGAAGGTCTCGTGGATCAGCCGGTTGAGATCGGGCACGCCGTGCGCGCCAGCCCGAACGGGGGACAGGAGCTGCCAGCCCTCGGCGATCTCGGCCGCGCCGGGCTTGTCGTCACGCCGGGTGTTGAAGAAGCGGATGTCGTTCCATGCCACACCGCCCAGCGTTGCATCGAAGCCGGCGACGTCGTCCGGCCCTTCGAGGGCCAGCTCGCCGACGAGCGTGTCGATGAGCGAGGCGCGAAGCTCCTCCGGGGTGGTCCACTGGATGAACCGCACGTGCTCGCTCTCGCCGGCGGCGATGACCTTGTCGAACACGTCGTCCTCGCCCGGGGCGATTGGCGATCCGCTGAACCACTCGGCGAGCTGGAGGTCCTCGCGCTCCTCGCCCGCCTGGCGGCGACGGATGGTTAGCTCCGCGTAGCCGGCACCAACGCGTGGGAACGTCTCCATGACGCCCTCGGGCGCGAGGTAAGTGACGATGTCGACGAACGGCCGGCCCGTTCCGATGGGCGGCAATTGGCGGGGGTCGCCGATAAAGATCAGCCGGTGTACGCCCTTCAGGGCCTGCAGGAGCGCGGCGAGCATCTCCTCGGTCAGCATCGACGCCTCGTCGATGATCACGGTCCTCGGGCAATCCTCCGGAGTCTTGTTGGAGAGCCGGTACCGGCCCGTCGTCCCGTCGTATCGGTCCGGGCTGAGGAACTGGGCGATCGTGTAGCCCTTGAGCTTAAGGGACCTCGTCGACTGCTCCATTCGCACGCGCGCCTTTCCGGTCGGTGCCAGCAGCAGGACGCCGCCGGCGGCGACGTCTGGATGCCCGCAAAGCACGGAAAGGAGCGTCGTCTTGCCGGTGCCCGCGGGACCGATCAGGACCGAGACGCGCGACTCGGCCAACTCCTTCAGTGACGCGGTCTTCTCCTGCCGTGCCCGTTCCTCGAGTTCGTCCGGCTTGCCCGCCCCCTTGGTGGCGAGGTGTGCGTCGAGGAGTGCTCGCCAGTCCGCGGCGACCTCCAGCCGCTTGCCTGTGGCTCGCTTGGCGATAGACGTGCGGATGACGGCCCCCATCTCCGCCAGCCGGCCGAGCTGCAGTGCGGGTTCGCCCGTCGCGATCGGGACTTCGGAGACCGCATCGCCAAAGGCCGCCTTGGCTACGGACATGAGGTCCGCATCGACAGCGCAGGGGGGATCGAGCGTCAGGTCCCGCACACGCAGTACGACCTGGTTCTGCGGCAGCAGCGAGTTCCCTGCGGCCGCCGCCTCCTCGAGTACGGACACCGTCAGGGCGCGGACGCGCCTCGCGTCGGTACCGGCGTCGAGAGCGCTAGGCTCGGGCAGCGGGTGGAGACTCCGCACCGTCTCGTCTGGGAAGACGCCGCGGTCGATCGTCCAGACGCTCATCGGCTCTTCGCTGAGCCTCGTCAGCTCGTAGAGCAGGTACGGGTTCGCGAGGATGTCGGCATCCGTGCTCGCGATGCCCGACTTCGCTCGCTCCTCGCGGACATAGAGGAGCTTGGCCTGCTCGAGCGTCAGCTCGAACCGGCTGAGGAGCCGGAGCAGCGCTCGCCTCTCGGCGGGGAGGGCGGACCACTTTGCGGCCAACGTCCTGCCGATCTTCTCCGCCAGCGGCGCCGGCAGGACCTTTCTCGGCTCGGCAAAGGCCTGATCGACTAGCGGCCACGGGTCGGCGTTGTCCCCCGCCTTCTCGGCGATGGCGCGCGCGACGAAGTTTCCCTGCTCGACCCCGAAAGCAGAGAGTGCGGCCCCGAGCCCGGGGCACGGCCCCCGGGCTTTCCACAACTCGCCGAGCCGGTCGTCGATCCACTGCAGGCACCGGTCCCAGTCCCCCGGCAAGTGCGCCCGCACCCTTCGCAGCGACTCCGCGCACGCGAGAAGGCCGGCGATGGCGGCGTCGTGGGTCACAAGCTGTGACGCGTGCGAGAACTCCAGGAGCCGGTCCTCTGGCGACAGCGCCGCGATGGTCGCAGGGTCGAACTCCGGATCGACCGCCGCCTTCTCGAGGGCCGCGTGGTACGGAAGCAGGAACCCGTCCTTGAAGTCGGGGCGGATCGAGTGCTGTACCAGCCGCTCCCAGAGCACGGATCTGAGCTTCCCGTCGAGGTCGGTGGTGTTGTACTGGTACTCGATGCAGGCGCCGACGTGGAGCACCCGGCCCACACCGATGATCACCCTGCGGCCCGCGGTGTCCTCGAGGAAGGGCACGTGCTTGGCATAGAATAACCCCAGCGACTCGTTGGGCTTAATGTGGGCACAGAAGCAATCTGACAGGGCCTTCTGGTTGTCCCGATGCTGAAGCCACTGGGTCTTGAAGCCCAGGTCGGGTTCACGGTCGGGCAGCACGTCGAGCGCGTGCTCAGCTGCGAGTTGCTCCGCCGATTCCGCCAGCATCCACGAAAACGGGACAGCCGGTGCTGAATACGGGGGATGGCGGAGCGGCGTCGGGGCGAAGTGCGCGTGCTTCCCGTCCTCCTTCCAGCTGTAAGGGTGCACTTTCGACTGCACGATCTCGAAGGGGGCCATGAACGTCGCTCGCTCGCCGACGCAGCAGGGCCACTGCTCTCGGTTCAGCACGTTCAAGGATTTCGTCGCAACGGCCGATTCCGCCGCGTCGTCGCGAGCGAGCCCGATCCCCTTGAGCCTGAGGCACGCGCCGTTTAAGGCCGGCTTGGCGCACACCCGCCCATCCCAGGCGGTGTCGTGCCAGGGGACGCGGATCGAGATGTGACGAAGCGGGTAGTTCAAGAGCAATTTCCCTGTTGCTGCGGCCCGCTAGGGTCACGTCGCCTTACCCGGCGTCCGCGTTTGCCAAACGGTTGACATGATGATAACCTACGGGTCAGTTCACCGCAACCCGGAAATGCGGAGCCGTCGGTTGTTGCTGGATCGCGGTGATCCAGCGTAACTTGTCTGGAGGCATTGCGATGTCCAAGTCCAAGGGATTCAAGATCGGGCGTGATGATGACACGGGTCGCCTGAAGTCAGTGGCCCAGGCCAAGGCCGATCACAAGAACTCGTCGGTCGAGATCATGCCCAAGAAGGGGCACGGCGACTCAGGCCGGTACGACAAGAAGAAGTAGGCCGCCGGCGTTTTCGGATCGGTCTTGGCGGCGGAGCGACGCTCGCGGGCCCATCGTCAGGGGTCATGCAGGCACGGCATCGACGGGCGGTGGCACGATCAGTCGCCTGAGTTCTTCCACCAAGAAGTCTGGGCTCACTTCGGGTGTGGAGTCGCGGTTCGCCCGCTGGTACTCCAGCAGCCTGAGCCTGCCCAGGCCGTTCGCTGGCGTGAGGAGCGTGTCGATCGTCCGGCTGGCTTCAGCGATCTCGGGGTCACCTGCATACTCCCGCGCCAGTATCGCCGATGCCTCAGCCTCCTCCTCCGTGAGCAGCCCAACGATGCGATAAAGGTCCATCGCGTGGTGGCGGCCTTCGTCCTTGTTCTCGTCGTTGATGCGGTCGCGCAAAGCGCCGAGCTTCATGAGCGCGTACGGAAACGCCCGAGGAACTAGGACTTCGCAGGATGCGTTGGTGCCGTCGGAGCCCACGCCGGCCAGCGGTATGCGCAACGGTCCGCTTTCAATGCCCAGGGCCTCCTCTGTAGCAAACGCGTGCAAGCCAGACTTTCCTCCGAGTCCCTTCGGTCTGACGCGAGAGTCCTTAAGGCGAACGTCGTTCGCGTGCTCACCCAGCGGGCCAACCATGACGTCCAGGAGCACTTCGGTGCCGTCGACGCTGCGTTTGAACTTGAGCCACTCCGATCCCGGAACGACCACGAAGCCGAGCCTGTCCAGCGCTGCGCGGTAGCGGGATACCTCATCCTTGCTGGCGATCACCTCCGCTCGAAGGAAGAGATCCACATCTTGGGTGGTTCGTGCAGGCGGCAGTCGGTCCAGCGGGAGCAGCGTGCGTGCCCCTGTGGCACGCAGGTGCTCCTGCTTCAGGTACAAGCCGAGGCCACCGCCCAGCAGGAGCTCGGCGTTCCCGCCGAGAGCGGAGTTCAGATCCAGCACGCTGGTGATCAGTGGCTTCATGGCAGGGTTCCGACTACTGAACGAGGTCCCGCAGGATGCGTGCTCGGACCTGATTGGCCATCTCTGTGTCACGCTTGTCGCCTGCGGCGGCGAGCTCGAGGTACGCCTGCACAGGAGAAGCGAAGTAGGCTCCGTCGCCGTCGGGACGTGAATCGAAGAAGGGTGTGGGATCCCGAGTTTCGACCACCCTCAGGTTTGCAAAGCGATCAACGGGCTTCCACGCGTCGCCTATCCGTCGCTTCAGTTCATCGAGATCGTCGGCGGGTCGATGGTCAAAGCCGGAAGCGGGATCGGGTTGATCGGATCGGTGAGGGTCTCGCCGATGTTCACATTCTCCAGACCCGCCACGGCGACCATCTCGCCGACCGACGCTTCGGGAACCTCGACATGCTTGTTGGTTTCGTAGCCGTAGAGTTTGGT
>CAYNSB010000021.1:0-57393 GCA_964399625.1 uncultured Phycisphaeraceae bacterium | reverse complement strand
GGCCATCATGGGCATGGCGACGTTGAGGTCGAGGAGCGAGCCGATGCCGCCGAAGCCGCCGAGCTTGATGGCGTGGTCGTTGCCGAGGACCTGGCAGCAGACCATGATGGCGGACTCGCAGATGACGGGGTTGACCTTGCCGGGCATGATGCTGCTGCCGGGCTGGACGGCGGGGAGGATGAGCTCGCCGATGCCGCAGCGTGGGCCTGAGCCGAGCCAGCGGATGTCGTTGGCGATCTTGGAGATCGAGACGGCGAGGGTGGCGAGGTGGCCCGAGGCCTCGACGTAGGCGTCCTTGGCGTGCTGGGCCTCGAAGTGGTTGGAGGCTTCGCGGAAGTGGACTCCGGTTTCCTTGGTGAGGTCCGCGGCGACGAGGGAGCCGAACTCCTCGTGGGTGTTGATGCCGGTGCCGACGGCGGTGCCGCCGATGGGGAGCTCGCTGAGGGTGTGGAGCGCGCGGTGGAGTCGTTCCTCGGCGTGGTGCATCTGTGAGGCGTAGCCGGAGAACTCCTGCCCGAGGCGGATGGGCGTGGCGTCCTGGAGGTGGGTGCGGCCGATCTTGACGATCTTGTCCCAGGAGGCGGCGTGCTTGTCGAGCTGCTTGGCCATCATCTGCACGGCGGGGAGGAGCTCGTGCTGGATGGCGATGGCGGCGGCGATGTGCATCGCGGTGGGGAAGGTGTCGTTGGAGGACTGTCCCATGTTGGCGTGGTCGTTGGGATGGACGCCGCCGGACTTGATGTAGTCCTCGTTCTTTGAGGAACCGATGGGCTTGTGGTTTCGATGGCAGACGAGGTTTGCGATGACCTCGTTGACGTTCATGTTGGTGGAGGTGCCCGAGCCGGTCTGGTAGATGTCGATGGGGAAGTGCTTGTGGAGGCCGCCGAAGGCGGGGAGGCCGTCCTTGATCTCGTGGCAGGCCTCGACGATGGAGTTGGTTCGCTTGGAGTCGAGCCGGTTGAGTCGGTTGTTGACGTTGGCGCACGCGGCCTTAAGGACGGCGTAGGCCTTGATGATGCGTTCGGGGACGGCGCGGCCGGAGACGGGGAAGTTGAGGACGGCGCGCTGGGTTGAGGCGCCGTAGAGGGCCTCGGCGGGGACCTCCATGTCGCCCATGGTGTCCTTCTCGATTCGTGTGGCGGACTTCTTGGGCTTGGGCGGGGTGGATGGGGCGAGAAGGGCGGCGATGGACTTGGGTGTGGGTGCGGGCTTGTGGTTGGGGGCAGGGGCGGCGGGCTTGTTTGCGGGCTTGGGGGCCGGCTTGGTGTTGGCTTTGGGGGAGGGCTTGGGTTGGGTCTTCTTGGGAGCGGGCTTGGAGGGCACGTGAGGATCCTTGCTTGCGAGTGGGGGGAGTTGGGCTTGGAACCTGGTTCCGGGTTGTTGATCCAACGATGGGGGCCTCTGGGCCCGAAATGGGGGCGATTGTAGAGGGGGAGCGGGCTTGGCCTTGGGGGGGCGCGCCAGAGGCGAATTCGCATCGGGCGGAGCCGGGCGGGGGTATGCTGCGAAGGGGTGAATCGTGCGGGAGTTGCGCGGCGTGCGAGCCGCGAGGAGAACGTCGATGAACGTCATGGGTGCAAGGCGGTTTGGCGTGCGCGGGACGGTGGCGGGTGTGCTCGCGCTGGGGCTCGGGCTTGGGGTGCCGGGGGGCGAGGCGTGGGCGCAGTACGGGAACGCGAACAAGAAGAGCGTGGATGAGGCCGGGAGCGGGGCGGTGTTGCAGCGGTCCAACGCGAAGGACCTGACGCTGCGGGCGACGATCAACCTGCGGATGCTGTCGCGGGATGAGTACGGGAACGCGCACAAGGCGGGGGCGGAGTTCGACACGGCGGCGGTGGTGTTCCCGCTGCTCAAGGGGAGCGCCTCGCACGCGGGCGGCGTCGCGACGGGAACGCTGAAGGTCGATGGCATTCTGGCGAGCGAGAAGTACGAGACGCTGACGGGGTATCCGGCGGGGACGGAGCTGGGCAAGTGGTCGTTCAAGGACACGTTCGGTAGTTCGGTGACGCTGGAGGTGACTCAGCCGGTGACGTGCTCGCGGACGACGCTGAACGAGAGCGCGGCGGAGAAGCTCGACTGGCCCAAGGCGTGGCCCGAGGAGGCGCAGAGCGCGATGGCGCGTCAGTGGTACGTGGACCTGGGCGCGAAGGGTCCGCTGGACATGACGCCGGTGAAGGACCAACTGAGCAAGTGGATGGGCGGGCGCGATCCCAAGAGCCTGCCGCCGGCGAAGCTCGCGAAGTTCCTGGCGGGGCAGACGGCGCAGTTGATCCAGACTTCCGGGCCGGGCGTGGTGTACAACCGGACGAGCGAGATCGAGGGGATCGATGTTCACGGAGCGCTCGAGGCGCTCTCGGCGGGGAAGGGGAGCGACGTCGATCTGGTGTGCCTGCTCGCGGCGGTGTACCGGCAGGCGGGATTGCCCGCGCGGACGGTGTTCGGCTACGAGTGGGACGGCTCGCGGAACAAGGACCGGCTGTTCCAGAAGAAGGGCGCGTCGCAGTACCGATCGTGGGTTGAGTTTGCGCTCGTGGACCCCACGGCGAAGGAGCCGCTGATCTGGGTGCCGGTGGACGTGGTGGCGATCCGCAAGACGAGCTCGCGCGTGGGGGATCTGAATCGTCCGTGGAAGGGATTCGGGACGTGCGACGATTTCGACGCGGTGGTGCCGTTTGCTTTCCAGCTCATTCCGCCGACGGATGTGGTGGCGCACGGGTCGCCGGCGTTTTATGGATGGATGGTGACGCCCAAGCCGCCTGAGAACGTGACGCAGGCGATCCGGTTTGACGTGGGCGTGACGCCCAAGAGCGGCGAGGACCAGATGAAGAAGGATGATCCGTCGCCCAAGCCGCAGGACAACAAGCCCAATCTTCCCGAGAAGACGAAGAAGAAGAACCCGTATGGGAAGTGAGGGAGAGGCGGAGAGACGGGCGCGCTAGTGCTCGCGGGTCGCCAGGTGCAGGATGTTGGTCTGGGTCATGTCCTGGCCTGTGAGTTCGCCCGAGAGGCGTCCCTCGGACAGCACGATGATGCGATCGGAGAGGGCGAGCAGTTCGGGCATCTCGCTCGAGACGAGCAGGATGGCGACGGGGTGGTCCGCGCGTTCGGCGGCGGCGCGGATGAGGCGGTAGATCTCGGTCTTGGTGCCGATGTCGATGCCGCGCGTGGGCTCATCGAGTAGGAGCACGCGCACCTCGGGGCTGAGCCATCGCGCGATGAGGAGTTTCTGCTGGTTGCCGCCCGAGAGCGAGCCGGGATGGACGCGGGGCGAGGCGGCCTTGACCTGGAACTCGCGGAGGCGTGCGCCGACGAGGGCGCGCTCGGCGACGAGCGAGCGGAGGCCCGAGCGTGCGAGCTCGGGCATGACGGGGACGAGGATGTTCTCGTCGATGCCGAGCTGGAAGAAGAGGCCCTGGAGCTTGCGGTCCTCGGGGACGTAGCCCATGCGTGCGGCGATGGAGCGTCGGGGCTGACCGCGGGGGATGGCGGAGCCGTTGACGCGGACCTCGCCCGTGCAGGCGTGGTCGAGCCCGAAGATGGCGTCGAGGAGCTCGGAGCGCCCGGCGCCGACGAGGCCGCCCACGCCGAGGATCTCGCCCGCGCGGACCTCGAGCGAGATGCGCTCGAGCTTGCCCGGGGATGAGAGATCGCGGACCTGCAGGAGCGGCGCGCCGGCGGGGCGTGACGCGTCGTGCGTGTCGGCGCGCTTGGGCGGGGTCATGAGCCGGCGGCCGATCATTTGCTGGACGAGCGCGGGCTCGTCGAGGTCCTTCACGCGCGTGGTGGCGACGAACTTGCCATCGCGGAGGACGGTGACGCGATCGCAGCAGGCGAAGATCTCCGACATGCGGTGCGACACGTAGATGACGGTGATGCCCGAGGCGGCGAGCTGGCGGACGATGTGCATGAGGCGCTCGGTCTCGGCGATGGAGAGCGAGCTTGTGGGCTCATCGAAGACGATGACGCGCGGGGCGTGCCCGTCGCCGGCCGAGCCGTCCAGGGATGCGGCGATCTGGACGATCTGTCGGTGGCCCGGCGAGAGCGAGCCCAGCGGGGCGCGGGGATCGATGCCGGGCTCGATGCGATCGAGCAGGGCGGCGGCGCGGCGGACCATCTCCTCGCGGTCCACGGTGCCCCAGCGGATCTTTGGGAGATCGTGCAGGCACAGATTCTCCGCGACGGAGAGGTTGGGGCACTGGGCGAGTTCCTGGTGGACGATGCGGACACCCGCGGCGAAGGCGTCGTCGATGGAGCCGGGCTCGAGGGTTCGACCGGCGATGGTGATGGAGCCCGAGTCCGGGGCGTGGAGGCCGGCGATTGCTTTGCCGAGCGTGGACTTGCCCGCGCCGTTCTCTCCCATGAGGGCGTGGACCTCGCCCGGGAGGAACGAGACGGAGACGTCGTCGAGCGCCTGGGTGATGCCGAAGCGCTTGGAGACGCGATCGATGATGAGGATTGGTTCGCTCATGGGTGTGGCGCGGTCGGGGCGCAAGCATAAACAACGCGAGCCTCCGTGGGGAGGCTCGCGTGGAACAGATTCTGGTTGTTGAGTGTGCGGCAGGCCCGCGGGATTCGCTCAATCCGACGCATCCGCGGGACTCGCTTGCAAAGCCTCGCTCATCCCGGGCGTGCCATGGCGCACGACTGGCGGGAGATTACTTGGGCTTTTCCTCGCCGAGCCACTTGGCCCAGTTCTTGCCGTACTCGGCCGCGTTCTCCTTGGTGATGCGGACGAGCGGGGCCTTCTGGACGGTCTCGCTGGGGTTCTTGCCCTTGATGACCTTGTCGGCGAGGTTCTGCACGGACTGCGAGCCCCACTCGTAGACCTGCTGCCCGAGGAGGACCTGGACCTGGCCGTTCTCGGCGTAGGCGAGCATGGGGCGGAGGGAGTCCACGGAGACGACCTTGGCCTTGCTGGCGATGTTGTCGAGGGCGTTCTTGGTGTTGAGGGGCCAGCCGCCGATGAGGGCCCAGCCGGAGACATCGGGGTTGGTGCGCTGGACCTCTTCCATCTTGGCGACGGCGTCCTGCGGGGTTTCCTTGTGGTAGTAGGTGTCGAGGAGCTTGATGTCCTTGAAGGCCTTGAGTGCGTCCTTCACGCCGGCGACGCGCTGCTGGAGGTTGGGGGCGGTCTGGTTGCCGGCGAGGATGGCGACGGTGCCCTTGTTGCCCATGACCTGGGCGAGTTCCTTGGCGACCTGCTGCCCGCAGGCGAAGTCGTCGGTGCCGAAGTAGGCGAGGCGCTTGGAGGTGGGGACATCGGAGTCGAAGGTGACGACGGGGATGCCCTTATCGACGGCGCCGTTGATGGCCTTCTCGAGGGTCTTGGCGTCGGTGGCGGAGAGGGCGATGCCGTCGGCGCCGGAGGCGACGAGCTGCTCGATGTAGTCGGCCTGCTTCTGGGCGTCCTCGGAGACGGGGGTGCGCCAGTCGATCTTGATCTCGACGCCCAGCTCCTTGGAGAGCTTGGCGGCGTGGTCCACGGCGCCCTGGCGGGCGGCGATGAACACGGGGTTGGACTGGCTCTTGGCGATGAGCCCGAACGTGTAGGACTTCTTCTTGGCGGGCTGCTCGGCGCTGGCGGAGAACGCGAGGATCGAGGCGGCGGCGGCAAGGGCCAGGCCTTTGGCGAGGCGGGACAACTGGATCGACATGGATGCTTACTCCTTGGAATCGTGAGACGCACGCTCGCTGGGGCGGTTCCCGCGGCGGAGCGTGGAAAGAGGATACGCAAAATGCCGGGCCGGCGGGTGGGCTAGCGGGCCTTGGCGACGCGGTTCTTGGTCTGGTCGATGACGACGGCGATGATGATGGCGAGCCCGATGATGGGCTGCTTCCAGTTTTCCTCGATTCCCAGAATCGGGATGGCGTTGTTGATGAGCTGGATGACGATCGCGCCCAGGACGGCGCCCAGGGCCGTGCCGCGCCCACCCGAGAGGCTGGCGCCGCCCACGACGGCGGCGGCGATGACGGAGAGTTCGTAGCCCGAGCCGGCGTCCGAGGATGCGGCGCCGTAGTAGCCGCAGTACATGGCGGCGGAGAGGCCCGCGAGCGCGCCGGCGAGTGCGTACCAGGCGATCTTCACGCGGGCGGTGGGGACGCCGGCGTAGCGAGCGGCGGTCTCGTTGCCGCCGATGGCGTAGGTCTGTCGGCCGTAGACGGTGCGCGAGAGCGTGAAGGCGCCGATGGCGCCGATGACGAGCATGAAGAGGACGGGCACGGGCTGCTGTCCGGCGACCTCGGCGCGGAAGAAGCCCTTGGTGAAGGAGGAGGGAAGATCGGAGACGGTCTGTCCCTTTGTGGTGATGAAGGCGATGCCGCGGTAGATGCTCATGCCGCCGAGGGTGATGATGAAGGGATGGACGCCCAGCCCGACGGAGGCGGCGCCGTTGAGGAAGCCGCAGAACGCGCCGACAGCGCCGCAGACGCCGATGCCCACGAGCAGCGCGGGGATGAGGGGCGCGCCTCCGGAGGCGTCGGTGCCGGCGTATCGCTTCTCGAGGTACTGGAGGGCCATGGCGCCGAGGATGGCGGCGAGGGCGTAGATGGAGCCGATGGAGAGGTCGATGCCGCCGAGGATGATGATGCCCATCATGCCCACGGCCATGACGGCGATGAAGGAGGCGTCGCGGAGGACGCCGACGAGGTTCTGCGGGTTGAGGAACTTGTTGACGCTCTGGCTGTAGGAGATGATCTTGGCGCTGGAGCCATCCATGACCGAGGGGGTGAGGTCGGCGGGGATGGTGTGCGTGGTTCCGGCGAGGGTGTAGGTGAGTTCGCCCGACTCGCGCTGGGTGATGGGCGTGTCGCCGGGCACCTTGATGGACTGGCGCTGGGTGATGGCGGGCGCGCGGAGCGTGAGCGCGATCATCATCACGGCGATGACGAGCACGAGGCCCGACTCCTGGGCGGAGGCGAGTCGCTTGATGAGTCGGCGTGAGCCAGTATCGGGGGGTGCCACGGGCGGAGAATGTACGCTCTTCGCGGCGTGGCCGCGCGGGACCGGTCAGTCGATCGTCTGGATGCGGCTGGAGCGGTTCTTCTGGACGAGGTTGATGTTGACGGACGAGGTGCTGTCGACGAAGAAGCGGTTGGGGATGTTGGCAGAGTTTTTGGCGAAGTCGGCGTGCCCGTCGGCGTAGACGAAGTTTGCGCCCTGGTCCTTGTGGTTGTCGAGCTTGCCGTAGAAGCCCGGCCCGCTGGACTGGCCCACGGTGTACTCGCCGCTGCTGCCGTACCAGGACTTGGTGCCGATGTCGTAGCAGTCGGTCTCATCGCCGAGGATGGGGGGCGGGAAGACGATGCCCGCCTCGTCGGTCTTGAGGCCCGCGATGTAGAGGTAGCTGATGTTGTAGTTGATGACCTCGAGCTCGCTGCCCGGCGCTTTGGGGACCTTGATCAGGGTGTTGGCGTTGTACCCGTTGCTGCCGTTGCCTTGGTAGTTGGTGAATCCGGCCGCAGTGGAGCCGTTGGTGATTCGGTCCTGCTTGTCGGAGGGACAGGTGAGTGCGGCGAGACCTTCGAGATAGCCGCGCATCACGGGCTGCTTGCTGCCGTTGGCATACTGGGAGCCATCGGTGGCGTCGTCGGCGGGTCGGCCGCCGAACTGGACGTTCTGCCCGTCGCCCTTTTGCTGGAGGCTGAAGAGCCCGGCGAGGCCGCCGAAGCTGGCCTGGTTGGAGTATCGGTTCCTCTCGTCCTTCTGCACATCGGGGTCGATGCGCATGATCGGGTACCAGCTCTTGCTGTCGTTGGCGTAGAGGGTGAAGCCCAGTCCCATGCTTCGCGTGTTGGCGAGGCACTTGGCGACGCGTGCGGACTCCCTGGCACGCCCGAGGGCCGGGAGCAGGATGCCGATGAGCAGCGCGATGATCGCGATGACCACGAGAAGCTCGATGAGGGTGAACGCTCTGCGTTTGCTGGTCATGTATGGTCTTCGATGGATGGAACGGAGACGGAACGTGAGCGAAGGTACGCACGTTTCGCGTGGGCGGTGCCACGGAAGCGTGCGTGAGCGTCGGGGAGGGACGGATCAGTCGACCGTCTGAACGCGGCTGGAGCGCTTCTTGTCGATGAGGTTGATGCTCTTAGCGTTGGTCGACATCTGCGAGTTGCCCGAGAAGAAGATCTCGTGGATGGGGACGGAACCGGTGGTGCCGTTCTTGAGCGTCACGGGCTGGTCGTTCTTGAGGAACTCGGCGTGCCCATCGGAGAAGACGAAGACAGCGCCCTGGTCCTTGTGGTTGTCCTGCTTGCCGTAGTAGCCCGCGCCCTTGCTCTGGCCGACGGTGTTTGAGCCGTCCGACGAGTTGCGGATGGTGAAGTCGTACGAGCCGGCGCCGCTGCCACCGAGGCCGGACTGCCCCGCGCCGTACCAGGCCTGGGTGCCGACGTCGTAGCAGTCGGTCTCATCGCCGAGCATGGGGACGGAGTTGATCACTGAGGATTCGTCGGTCCTGAGGCCTGCGATGTAGAGGTAGCTGATGTTGTAGTTGATGACCTCGAGCTCGTTGCCCGGAGGCTTGGGGACCTTGGAGAGCGTGTTGGCGCTGTAGCCGTTTTTGCCAGCGCCCTGGTAGTTGGTGAATCCGGCCGAGGTCGAGCCGTTGGTGATGCGGTCTTGCTTGTCGGAGGGACAGGTGAGTACGGCGAGGCCTTCGAGGTAGCCGCGCATCACGGGTTGCTTGCTGCCGTTGGCGTACTGGAAGCCATCGGTGGCGTCGTCGGCGGGCCTGCCGCCGAATTGGACGTTCTGGCTGTCGCCCTTTTGTTGGAGACTGAAGTAGCCGGCGAGCCCGCCGTACATCGCCTGGTTGCCGAAGATCGTGCCCGGTGGATCCGTGGAGGGATTGGCGGACGTGGGGACGGCCGCGAACCAACTTTTGTTGTCGTTGGCGTACAGAGTGAACCCCAGGCCTGTGGAGCGAAGGTTCGCTTGGCACTTGGTGAGCTTCGCGGATTCGCGAGCTCGGCCCAGGGCGGGGAGGAGGATGCCGATCAGGAGCGCGATGATCGCGATGACGACCAGCAACTCAATAAGCGTGAAGGCACGGCGGCGCAGGGCGCGCTCGTGCACGAGGCAATCGCGGAACAACATCTGGTCAACCCTCGTTTCTCGTGCCCACCCGAACCGCCGCCTCGTGCAACACGGAGCGAAGGCCCGTGCGAGCAACTGCAGGCTACTTATCGAACGTGTGGGCGTCAAATTGTTCTGAGTAGGTAAGAAATCCTGAGTTGACGGTTTGACGGTTAGCGGACTCGGATGTCCTGTGGTTATTGGTCCGAATGGGGCAAAAACCGCATTGGTTGAACGGCAGAAGGGATAGGAGTTTCGGTTGGAGGTCTGTAGACTCTCCCTTGTCGCACGTCGCGCGCCCTTGGACGAACACCTGGGCGCACGGTGTGCGTGCGGACCGCGAACGATCCGCATTCCGTTCCAGTTACCAGATCGAGGGAGATCAGAAAATGAAGATGCGAGTTGTGTCGGCGGCGGCGCTTGCCGCCGTGGCGGGGCAGGCGATGGGGCAACCCGTGATCGACGGGCTGCTCGAGTCTGGACAGTACGGCGCGGCACTGTGGGTGAACAACCAGCCCACGACGCGGAAGGACAACGCGACGCTGTCGTGCGACCCGTGCGCGGCGATGCCCGCGGCGTCGGTGTTGACGGGCATCGAGCTCGCGATCCCGCTGTCGGCGATCGCGAAGGCCAACGGGAGCAACCCGACGGCGGCGGACCTGAAGATCACGGCGTTCATCAACGGGCAGGGGCACGACTTCCTGTCGAACATGGTGTCGGGCGACACGACGTCGGGCGGTCTGCCGTGTCCGTCGGACAACCTTGGCGAGCCTCGGAACGTGAACTTCTCGACGATCACGGGGAACCAGTTCTTCACGATCAACCCTGTGGCGGCGGCGACGGCGCCGACGATGAACGGGTCGCTGAGCGGCGACTTCACGCGTTACGGCTCGGCGCGCATGCTGCAGAAGAACCGGACGGGCTTCGGCGACAGCAACCTGGCGCTGGCGAACCAGGCGAACGGTTCGGAGATCGACGCGATCTACGGCGTGATCTCGAGCGCGAGCGGGACGCCGACGCTGTACCTGCTGATCACGGGCAACCTCGAGACGAACAACAACAAGCTCGAGATCTTCATCGACAGCGACTCGACGGTGGGTCAGAACGAGCTGGGCGTGGACCAGAACACGCTGGCGGAGGTGTCGAACCCGACGAACGCGTTCGGCGCGCTGCAGCGGATGGGGCGGTTCAACGACGGCACGAACCCGCCGATCTCGGGGCTGCGTTTCGACACCGGCTTCGGCGCGGACTACTGGATCTCCGTGGGCAACTCGTACGACAGCACGGCGGTGGCGTACACGCTGTACGCGGACTATGCGCAGCTGGCGAACGTGAGCGCGGGCAATCCCAGCGGCATCGGCTACTTCCTGGGCAACGCGTCGGCGGCGCAGGCGAGCGGAACGCTCGCGGGCGGCGACGCGGGGGCGCCGGTTGCGCTTCTCTCGGCGGACAACAGCAACTCGTTCGTGGCGGCGGACGCGACCAAGGGCGGCGTGCTCGGGTTCTGCCCGCCGTCGGGTGGCAACCCGGACGTGGCGAACGGGTCCGAGATCGACGCGGTGTACGGGAAGATCATCGGCAATGACCTGTACCTGTTCGTGTCGGGCAACCTGGCGAACAACTTCGACAAGCTGCAGTTGTTCTTCGACGTCCTTCCCGGCGGTCAGAACCAGATCCTGACCAACAACGTGGACATCGACTTCGGCTCCGTGAACCGCATGGGCGCCGGGGCGAACGGCCCGGGCTTGAAGTTCGACGCGGACTTCACTCCCGAGTACTACTTGAACCTGGCCAACGGCAACGGGAACACGTCGGCGGCGATCCAGGTGTTCGCGAACGCGACGACGCTCCGCACGAATGGTGCGATCACGAACGGCGGCGGCTCGCCGCTCGACTACGGGTCGTACGACGGCGGGACCAAGGCGGGTCTGCCCGGCGGGGCGACGGCCGGGCGCGGTCGTGTGGAGTTCGATGGTCCGCTGATGGACGCTCAGACGGGCTCGGTGGCGAACGTGTACTCCAACTACGCGCCGCGCCAGGCGAGCTACAACCTGTTTGCGTCGGGCACGAACCCGCCCGTGGCGCCCGGAACGAACTTCATCTCGGTGGCGATCGACAACTCGAACCTCGGCGGCGTGACGGCGGTCGATCCGGCGTCGGGCGCGACGAACCCTCCATTCGACGTGTCGCTGGCCGGGTCGGTGACGACGGGCATGGAGTTCAAGATCGCGTTGTCGGAGCTGACCGACCTGACGAACTGCGGCGCGGGCGGCACGAATCCGCCGTGCGCGCCGTCGATCAACTCTGTGAAGGTCGCTGGGTGGCTGTCGTACAACCTGAATAACGGTGGCAGCGCGGGCACGGTTTCCAACCAGATCTTCGGCGGGCTGAACGCGTCGCCCGGGTACAACTACGCCCGCGAGCTGGGCGAGGTGCAGGCGATCGACCTGACCACGATCGCGGCGGCGCAGCCGAGCGGCAAGCACTACGTCGTGGTGCCGCGTGCGGCGGCGGCGTGCTACGCGAACTGCACGGGGAACACGGATGCGCCGCTGCTCACGGCGTCGGACTTCACGTGCTTCCTGAACAAGTTCCGCGCGGGCGACACGTACGCGAACTGCACGGGGAACACGGACGCGCCGCTGCTGACGGCGTCGGACTTCACGTGCTTCCTGCAGAAGTTCCGCGCCGGCTGCCCGTAAGCCCGAGCGTCTGAATTCAACGTGATTGATGCCGAGGGACCCCGTGTCCCTCGGCTTTCTTTTTCGGGAGAGGCGCGGGGGCGTGGGCCTACCGTCGTGCTCAATCGGCGCGGTTGCGCCAGGGGAGTATCGGCATGTCGATCAAGGTCGCGTGGGTTGCGTGGATCGTGCTGGCGATGGCGAATTGGTGCGTGGCGGGCGAACCCAAGCTCGTTCGCCCGGAGAGCCTGCCGCAGGGGTTCATCCTGGTCGTGGAGGACAAGAGCAAGCTGGCGAGCGCGGGCTCGCCCATCTACATGGCGGGCAACCACAACGGTTGGAACCCGGGCGACTCGAAGTTCAAGCTGACGGGACGCAGCGACATGCGCTGGCAGATCGCGGTGTCCCAGCCCAAGGGGATCGAGAAGCTCGAGTTCAAGTTCACGCGCGGGACGTGGGAGCTTGAGGAGCTCGACGGAAAGCTCGAGAAGATCGCCAATCGCACGCTGCCGATGGTGGATGTGGGCACGCTCAAGGAGGGCGAGCAGCCGACGCTCGAGCTGGTGGTGGAGCACTGGGGCGATGAGAAGCCCGAGGTGAAGCAGCGGGCCGCGACCAAGGGCGCGTACCGCGATCTGAAGGTGACGGGGAACGTGAAGCGCCTCCAGGTGGTGGGGGGCGGCGTGGCGCCGGCGGGGGCGAGCCTGTATCGGGACGCGCTGGTGTGGCTGCCGCCGGGGTACGACGATCCGGCGAACGCCGGGGTGTCCTATCCCGTGCTGTACCTGATGGACGGGCAGAACGTGTTCGACCAGCCCGAGGGCGTGCCCGGCGAGTGGCGCGCGGATGAGACGGCGACGGAGCTCATCACGAGCGGCAAGACCGCGGCGTTCATCATCGTGGCGATCCCGCACGCGTCGGCGTTTCGCATGCAGGAGTACCTGCCCTCGATGGGCGTGAAGGAGAACCTGCCCGGGGTGGACGATCCGGGTGGCGATCGGTTCGTGGAGTGGCTCGTGGGCGGCGTGATGCCGCGTGTGGAGCGCGCCTTCCGCGTGAAGAAGGGCCCGGAGAGCACGGTGATCGGCGGCGCGTCGGTTGGGGCGGTGATCAGCCTGCACGCGTGCGTGAAGCATCCCGAGGTGTTCGGGGGTCTGCTGTGCGAGAGCATGTCGTTCACGCTGGGTGGGAAGGAAGTGTGGGAGAAATACTTGTCTGGAGTGAAGCGCTGGCCGATCAAGACGGCGATCGGCATGGGGGCGCACGAGCTGGGCAAGGAGGCGGAGAAGGACCAGAAGAACGCGGTGTACGTCGAGGCGGCGCGGGCGCTGGAGCAGCGGATCAAAGCCTCGGCCGGCGCACGCGTGCGTTTGGACATCGGGCCCGACGACACGCACAACGAGGCGGCGTGGGCTCGCAGGCTCCCTGGGCAACTGGAGTTCCTGTTCGGCAAGTGACGGCTCGATACGATGGGGCATGAGCGCATCTGCCGTTCCCCCGTCGAGAACCCACACGTCTTTCAGTGGTGACGCCGCGGCGTCGCCGGGCGCGCGCCTGCGCGCGGCGATGGACGCCGCCCGGGCCAAGGGCGAGTGCTTGGCGATTCCCGGGGCTTTCAATGCGCTGTGCGCGCGGGCGATCGCGCGGGCGGGGTTCCGTGCGTGCTACATCTCGGGCGCGGCGACGAGCGTGAGCGCGGGCGTGCCCGACGTGGGTCTGCTGACGCTCGAGCATTTCTGCCGTGAGATCCGGGAGGCGGCGGACGCCTCGGGGCTGCCGGTGCTGGCGGACGCGGACACGGGCTTTGGCGAGGCGGAGATGGTGCGCCGGACGGTGATCGAGTACGCGCGGGCGGGCGCGGCCGGTTTGCACCTGGAGGACCAGAAGTTCCCCAAGCGGTGCGGGCACCTGGACGGGAAGGAACTCGTGCCGGTCGATCACATGGTGGAGAAGGTGGAGTGGGCGAGCAGGGCACGAAACGAAGAGACGAAGAGACGAAGAGACGGAGCGAGATGCGGGTCTTTCATCATCTGTGCCCGGACGGACGCGCGCGGGGTGGAGGGGTTCGACGCGGCGGTGGCGCGGGCTCGGGCATACGTCGCGGCCGGGGCGGACATGATCTTCCCGGAGGGGCTGACGACGGAGGAGGAGTTTGGTCGGTTCGCGTCGGCGCTTCGTGCGGGCGTGTCGTCTCCCGTCTATTTGCTGGCGAACATGACGGAGTTTGGCAAGACGCCCATCATCACGAGCGGGCGCTTCGGCGAGCTTGGGTACTCCTGCGTGATCTACCCGGTGAGCCTGCTGCGCGTGGCGATGGGCGCGGCGATTCGGGCGCTCGAGCAGTTGCAGCGGGAAGGGTCGGTGGCGGGGTTCCTCGATCAGATGCAGACGCGCAAGGACCTGTACGAGTTGATCGGGTACACGCCCGGCGTGCCGTGGGAGTTTCCCGGGAGCTGAGTGATGGCGGATGACGCCGCTGCGATCTCGCTGGGCACCCCCGCGCGGAAGCGGGGCGGGCGTCGCTGGTGGGTGTGGGGCGCGGCGGTGCTGGTGCTGGGGACGCTGACGCCGATCGGTGTGGCGTGGGGGATTGCGCTGCGGACATCCGCACCGACGCGGCTTGCGGGCGTTGGGACGGTTGTCGCGGGCAAGACGCTCTGGGGTGTGAACGCATTCCGGGGCGCGGGCGTGCTGGCGATGGAGTGGTCGATGCTCGCGCTTGGACGAGGCGACGAGAGCGAGCAGGCGCTGCGCAGGCGCGTCGAATCGTGGACGAACATGGCCTCCAGCACCGAGGCGATCGTGGGCGGGACGTGGCCCGCGCCGACGTGGAGCCGTACACGATTGCTGGACATCAGCGGCGCGCCGCAACGCGGGCCGCAGGAGTTGGTGGAGACGGGCTACGGATGGCCCTGGGTCGTGCTGTGGCACGAGGCTCGTGCGCCGGCGGGAGTGAGGTGGGGAGCGGGGCCGGGGCTTGAGGGCGAGGTCGTCGGCGGGCTGTTGCTCGACCATCAGCCGGTGCGCGTGCCCGGGCACAATCGCGTGCTGCCGTTGCGCCCGGCGTGGGCGGGGCTGGGAATGTCGGTCGCTGCGTACTCGGGCGCGTGGGCGGGGCTGATCGGTGGAGTAGCAGGCGCGCGGTGGTTTGTTGGGGCGTGCAGGCGCCGCCGACGGGAGAAGAACGGTTGCTGCCCGCAGTGCGGGTATGACCTTCGGGGCGAGCTTGGTTCGGGCTGCTCTGAGTGCGGCTGGCGGCGAAGGATCGTGGCGTGAGCGTGACCATGCCACGGAGCGGCTGGCGAGGTTGGGTGAGGCTGATCGTGCTCTCGCTCTTCGCGGGGGCTGTGATCAACGTGGCGGTGGCGTGGGCGATCGCGGCGTGGATGCCGTTCCACGCCGTCTCGTATTCACATACCTGGATCGACAGGAGCACCCCACCCCATTCTGTGGTGAGCATCGCGGAATATCGCGGTCCGGGTTGGGTTCGAAGGGATTGGGCGACCGTGACGGCCGGCACAAGCGCCGGTAGTGCCCTTTATTCCCGCGCCATCTCGAACCTCCAATCGATCTGGGGTGTGCCGTTGCATGAACGACTTACGCCGAGCGATTGGGGCGAGGCGTGGCATGCTGCCGAAAGCCCCAGCGGGATCGATGGCAGCGGTATCGATCAAGCGGTTGGATGGCCGCTTCTTTCGCTTTGGTCCAGTGCGCGAGGAGACTGGCGAAGCAGTCCGCCACGAATCATCACTCATGGCGGGTCTGCGGTGCGACGATGGCCGCCTTGGAAAACGCTCGCACCCTACGAATTCGAGGACGCCCGCTATCTCTCGTGGCGACCGATGTGGCGAGGATTGCTGTTCAACACTTTGTTCTGGGGCATTGTGGCGGCCACTTTGAGTTCCGCCGGCTCATGGCTTCTCGGGACTTATCGTCTCCGCCGCGGGCGTTGCCCCATGTGCGCGTACTCGCTCGCGGGGTTGCCAACTCCTGTGTGTCCGGAATGCGGGTGGAGGCCGCGAAATTGCGGCGAATCCGGGGGGCCCATCGCGGTGGGGTCGTGAGGCTTCTAGGATGGGTTTGGACCGTTGATCGGGCGCGATGTGCAGCATCGGCGGATCGGCGGCCGTTCCTCTGACCGGAGACCTGAATGTCCGCCACGCCCGCCGCGCCGTCGTCCAAGCCCGCACCCGCTGCCAAGGGCGGCACGAAGGAAGACGCCGCGGCGAGTTTCGCGCGCGGTCTGGAGGGGATTGTCGCGGGCGAGTCGGCGATCTGCTCCGTTGAGCAGGGGAAGTTGATCTATCGCGGGTACGAGATCCATGACCTTGCGGCGAAGGCGACGTTCGAGGAGGTCGCGTTCCTGCTGCTGGAGGGGCACAAGCCCAGCGCGGCGGAGCTCGCGCGGTTCAAGGGCGAGGTGGTCGCGGAGCGCCCGCTGCACCCGGCGGTGACGAGCTTCATCGAGAGCGCGGGCGGGTACCTCGCGGCGGGGCGGGCGGTGCCGATGGACGTGCTGCGGACCGCGGTGAGCATCCTCGGGCACACGGACCCGGACTGTCAGGACAACTCGAGCGCGGCGAACCTCCGCAAGAGCAAGCGTCTGCTGGCGAAGATCCCCACGATCATCGGGCACATGCAGAACGTGATCGATGGGCGGGCGATCATCGGGCGCGAGCTCGGGGGCGATCCCACGCTGGATCACGCGGCGAACCTGCTGTACCTGATGACGGGGAAGAAGCCCAGCAAGGAGTACGCGCGGGTGCTGGATGTGTCGCTGATCCTGTACGCGGAGCATGATTTCAACGCGAGCACGTTCACGAGCCGGGTGATCGCCGGGACGCTGAGCGACCTGCACGGGGCGGTGTGCGGCGGGATCGCGGCGCTCAAGGGTTCGCTGCACGGCGGTGCGAACGAGATGGCGATGGAGATGCTCAAGGAGATCATGAAGGACGTGGGGGAGAAGGGGATCGGGACCAAGGCGGTGGACGACTGGATGCAGAAGGCCTTCGACACGAAGCGGAAGTTGATGGGCTTCGGGCATCGGGTGTACAAGAACGGCGACCATCGGGCGCCGATCCTGCACAAGCTTGGGCGGGGGATCGCCGCGACGGACAAGGCCAATCCCGGCGGGCACGCGGCGATCAAGTGGTTCGAGCTGGGCGAGCAGGTTCAGAAGATCATGCTGGAGAAGAAGACGATCCATCCGAACGTGGATTTCCCGTGCGGGATGACGTACTTCACGATGGGCATCCCCGTGCCGCAGTACACGCCGATCTTCGTGGCGAGCCGGATCACGGGTTGGACGGCGCACATCATGGAGCAGCACGCGAATAACAGACTGATCCGTCCGCTGAGCCTGTATACTGGGCCGGCCGAGACGTCGTGGTAGGTTGGATCGAGAATCTGTCGGCGCCCTGAAGCGCACCTGTTTGTCCGGCATCTGACCTTTTCGAGGAGGTTGGCGTGCGCGCAGGTGGCACCGCGGTGAGCGTGTCCGGTCGAGGTTGGAGCCCGGAAGACGAGGCGGGTGTTGTTGCGCGTCTGAAGGCGGGCGATCACAAGGCGTTTGAGGAGTTGGTGAACCACGCCGCGGGGCGGATGCTCGCGGTGGCGCGTCGTTTCCTGCCCGAGGAGCAGGACGCGCAGGACGCGGTTCAGGACGCGTTTGTGTCGGCGTTCAAGAACCTGGACAAGTTCCAGGAGGGGTCGCAGGTCACGACGTGGCTGCACCGGATCGTGGTGAACGCGTGCCTGATGAAGCTGCGCTCGCGGAAGCGGAGGCCCGAGAAATCGATCGAGGATTTCCTGCCGACGTACGACGGCACGGGGCATCGCGTGGGCGGTGTTGCGGCGTGGGCGGACGGTTCGGAGAGGCTCGACCCGGACCGGGCCGAGACGCGGTCGAAGGTTCGCGAGGCGATCGAACAACTTCCTGAAGATTACCGAAACGTCATTCTTCTTCGGGACATCGAAGGTCTCGACACAGACGAGTCGGCCGTGGTCCTTGGGATCTCGGCCGGGGCCGTGAAGACCCGGCTGCATCGAGCGCGGCAGGCGCTGCGCGAGGTGCTGGACCCCTATGTGCGAGGAACCGACGAGCCATGACTGGATACGACCTGACCTGCGGGCAGATGGCGCACTTTCTGATGCAGTACCTGGACAGGGAACTGGATGAGAACGTGCGCGCGGCGTTCGAGCACCACCTGGCGCTGTGCCCGGACTGCGTGCGGTACGTGGCGTCGTACAAGAGGACGGTGGAGCTTGGGAAGCGGGCGTTTGCCGATGAATCGACGGCGCCCCCCGCGGACGTGCCCCGGGGCCTGATCAAGGCGATCCTGAACGTCACGACGGACAAGAAGAAGTAGCGGCGCGGGTCGGCGTCGCTCCGAACAAATCTCGATCATTCCGCGGTAGCGGTCGTGCTGCCGTTGGTTTTTCGCGCTAAAAATCGGGGCTCGTGTTGGACGCGCGTGCGTGCGGAGCGAAGAACGAGCGTTCGTCCAAGGGAGTCGTTGCGCGCATGATCGAGATCAAGCAACTGGTCAAGCGGTTCGGGCCGTTCACCGCGGTGGACGGCGTGAGCCTTCGCGTGGATCGCGGCGAGGTTCTTGGGTTCCTGGGGCCCAACGGCGCGGGCAAGTCCACGACGATGAAGATGGTGACAGGGTTCCTCACGCCGACGTCGGGTACGGCGATCGTGGCCGGGCACGATGTGACGAAGGACCCGCTGTCGGTGAAGCTCTCGATCGGGTACCTGCCCGAGGGGGCGCCGGCGTATCCGGACATGACGCCCGAGTCGTTCCTGAAGTTCGTGGCTCGCGTGCGCGGGCTGCGGGGCGCGGCGGCGCGGGAGCGGATCGAGCGCGTGGTGGAGCTGACGCACATCGACGGCGTGATGCGGCAGAGCATCGAGACGCTCTCGAAGGGGTTCAAGCGGCGCGTGGGGCTGGCGCAGGCGATCCTGCACGACCCGGACGTGCTGATCATGGACGAGCCGACGGACGGGCTGGACCCGAACCAGAAGCACGAGGTGCGGACGCTGATCCAGAGCATGACCAAGACCAAGGCGATCGTGCTGTCCACGCACATTCTCGAGGAGGTTTCGGCGGTGTGCACGCGGGCGGTGGTGATCAATCGGGGGCGGCTGGTGTTCGATGGCACGCCCGCGGAGTTCGTGCGCAAGAGCGCGAGCCAGGACCCGGCCGAAGCGTTCCGGGCGATGACGATTGGAGGTGTGCGATGAGCGCGGCCACTGGAGCGGCGATCGCGGCGGGTGGTGTCGCGGCGCGCACGGCGCACGGTCAGCCGGGGCAGGAGGATGACACGAGCCTCGAGCGTCGCGCGCCCCGGAGGCTGGGCCCGTTGGCGCACACGCTGACGGTGGCTCGGCGCGAGCTGGGCGGTTACTTCTCGACGCCGGTCGCGTACGTGTTCATCGTGATCTTCCTGGTCGTGGCGGGCGTGTTCACGTTTGAGCTTGGGCGGTTCTACGAGCGGGGGCAGGCGGACCTGCAGCCGTTCTTCACGTTCCATCCGTGGATGTACCTGTTCCTGCTGCCGGCGATCTCGATGCGTCTGTGGGCGGAGGAGCGGAAGCAGGGGACGCTGGAGCTGCTGATGACGCTGCCGATCCCGTTGCCGGCGGCGGTGCTGGGCAAGTTCCTCGCGGCGTGGGGTTTCGCGGCGATCGCGCTGGCGTTGACGTTCCCGATCTGGATCACGGTGAGCGTGCTGGGGCGGCCCGATCAGGGCGCGATCGTGACGGCGTACATCGGCAGCCTGCTGATGGCGGGCGGGTTCCTCGCGATCGGCTCGGCGATCTCGGCGTTGACGAAGAACCAGGTGATCGCGTTCGTGGTGACGGTGGTGGCGTGCTTTGCGATCCTGATCTCGGGGTACGGGCCGGTGATCAACTTCGTCAAGGGATGGGCGCCTCAGGCGGTGACGGAGGCGATCGCGAGCTTCAGCTTCCTGACGCGGTTCGAGTCGCTGTCCAAGGGCGTGCTCGATCTGCGGGACGCGGTGTACTTCGCGACGCTGATCGGCGTGTGCCTGCTGGTCACGGGATTGATCGTGGACTGGAAGAAGTCGGGGTGAGTGCTCAGAGGCGGGTGCGGAGTGCCACGCGGGGCTCGGTTGGGGTTGGGTTTGCGGCTAGGTTTGGGGGGGCGAGGGCGAGCGATGAATAAGGGACTGGTGACACTGATCGCGGCGGTGGCGGCGCTGGTCGCGTTCGTGGGTGTGAACATCGTGGGGACCAAGGCGCTGCGCGGGGCGCGCCTGGACCTGACGCAGAACCAGTTGTACACCCTGAGCGACGGCGCCAAGAGCATCGCGAGCAAGCTCGACGAGCCGATCCGCTTGACGCTGTACTACTCGGAGAAGGCGGCGAACGACTTCCCGGAGATCCGCACGTTCGCGCAGCGCGTGCGCGAGACGCTGTCGGAACTGGCGGCACGCTCGGGCGGCAAGATCAAGGTTGAGGAGGTCGATCCGCTGCCGTTCTCGCAGCAGCAGGACGAGGCGGAACAGGCGGGCGTGTACGGCGCGCCCACGGGGCGCGGGAACGATCGCCTGTACTTCGGGCTCGTGGGGAAGAACTCGACGGACCAGCGTCAGATCATCCCGATGCTCAATCCGCGGTCGGAGGAGTTCCTCGAGTACGACCTGACGCGGCTGATCTACCTGCTCTCGAATCCGAAGAAGGCGGTGGTGGGGCTGATGACGGCGCTGCCGATGGAGGGCACGGCGCCCAACCCGATGATCCGGCGTGGTCAGCAGCCGTGGCAGGTGGTTTCGCAGCTCAAGGAGCTGTTCGAGGTCAAGACGGTGCCGATGGACTCGGCGACGATCCCGGCGGACATCAGCGTGCTGCTGGTGGCGCACCCGAAGCAGATCAGCGAGCGGGCGCTGTACGCGATCGACCAGTTCGTGATGCGTGGCGGGCGGCTCGTGGCGTGCGTGGACCCGTGGTGCGAGGGGGATGTGCCGGCGGGGATGGACATGATGCAGGCGATGCAGCTGCCCAAGGCCTCGGACCTGAACCGGTTGTTTGGCGCGTGGGGCTTTGAGGTGTCGCCCGATCAGATCGTGGGGGATCGGACCAACGCGCTGCGCGTGACGGTGGGGAGCCAGGCGCGCCCGGAGCAGGTGAGCTTCGTCGCGTGGCTGGGCATCACGAGCAAGGGCCTGAACCGCGCGGACGCGGTGACCGGCCCGCTGCAGTCGATGAACTTCGCGTCGGTGGGCGTGGTGCGGAAGAAGGATGGTGCGGAGGTGGCGATCGAGCCGCTGGTGGAGAGCTCCGAGGATTCGATGCTGATCGATTCCAAGGAGATCCAGTTCATGCCCGATCCGAAGAAGCTGCTGGCGACATTCGTGAGCGGCGGGCAGAAGAAGACGATCGCGGCACGCGTGACCGGGAAGGTGAAGTCCGCGTTCCCCAATGGCGATCCAACCAAGCCCGCGGCGACGCCCGATCAGCCCGCGGCACCCGACGCGGGGTTCCTCGCGGAGTCCAAGGACTCGATCCAGGCGATCGTGGTCGCGGACTGCGACTTCCTCGCGGATCGGTTCTGGGTGCAGGAGGATCGTCTGGGCGGGGTGGTGCTGGGCGCGCGGAAGGTCGCGGACAACGCGGACTTCCTGATCCAGGCCTTGGACAACCTCGCGGGATCGAAAGACCTCATCAGCATCCGGGCGCGGGGGCGGTCGGCGCGCCCGTTCGAGCTGGTGGAGACGCTGCGCCGCGACGCCGAGCAGAAGTTCCGCGCCAAGGAGCAGGAGCTGACGGACAAGGTGACGGCGACGCAGACCAAGATGGACGAACTGCGCAAGCAGAAGCCCGAGGCGGGGGGCGCGCTGCTCACGCCCGAGCAGAAGCAGGAGCTGGCGAACCTGCAGAAGGTGTACGTGGACACGCGGACGCAATTGCGTGACGTGCAGTTCAATCTGCGGCGCGACGTGGATCGCCTGGGCACGCGGATCAAGGCGATGAACATCGCGGCGATGCCCCTGGCGGTGGCGCTTGCGGCGCTGGGGCTGAGCCTGTGGCGGATGAATCGTCGGCGCGGATGGAAGCGTCTGACGGGCGATCGCTCGTGACGCGCGGGAGGATGCATGACCGGGAAGATGCTCATCGGGCTGGTCGGTGTGGCGGTGATCGCGGCGGGCGCGGCGTACTTCGTCGCACGCCCCGGGGCGGGCGGCATGGGCGAGGCGCCGGCGACGGGCGGGATGTTCCTCTCGACGCTGGGCGAGCGCGTGAACGATGTGGCGGAGATCCGCGTCAAGCACGCGAACAAGCCCGCGAACGAGTTCACGCTCAAGCGCGATGAGAAGGGCGGGTGGACGATCCCCGAGCGGGGCGGCTATCCCGCGAAGTTCGAGAAGGTGAAGGACGTGATTGTCGGGCTCTCGCAGTTGCAGACGAGCGAGGAGCTCACGAGCAAGCCGGAGAACTATGCGAGGCTCGGCGTGCAGGACCCCGCGACGTACGTGGAGGCGAAGGAGGGGGAGGCGGCTTCGGGCAACGTTCCCACGTCGATCGTGCTGCGTGACGGCAAGGGCGCGGAGGTCGCGTCGGTGATCGTCGGCGGGAGCAAGTGGGGGCAGCCTCCGGGCACGTACGTGCGTCGCCCGGGCGAGGCGCGGGCGTGGCTGTGCAGCGGACGCGTGGACGTTCCCAACCAGGTGTCGGGGTGGGTGGAGTCTGAGTTCCTGCGTCTGGGCGGTGGGCGCGTGAAGAGCGCACGCCTGACGCACAAGGACAGCCCGGAGATCCTCGTCGTGAAGAACGCGCCGGCGGACACGGCGTGGGCGGTGCAGAACGTGCCCGAGGGGAAGAAACTCCGCGGGCCCAACATCGGGGACCAGATTGCGCTGGCCGCGTCGTCCATCGCGCTCGACGACGTGGCGCCGGTGGAGTCGATCGACTTTGACGGCGCCAAGGGGGGCAAGCCCGGCTCGACGTTCGAGTTCCGCACGTTCGACGGGCTCGTGCTCTCGGGCGCGGTCGCGGAGAAGGATGGTGTGATGTGGCTGCGGGCAAACGCGGCGGTTGATGAATCGGCCAAGGCGCCCGAGGGCGCGGAGGGGATGAAGTCGCTCGAGGATGTGAAGAAGGAGGCGGAAGATCTGAACGGGCGCCTGGGCAAGTTCGCGTTCGCGCTGCCCCAGTGGAAACGGGCGACGTTCCAGACGCAACTGTCGACGTTCTTCGAGGACACGCCGCCCACGGCACCCGCGACGCTGCAGGACCCCAACGTCAAGTCGTTGCAGGTGGGGCCAGGTGCAGCGCCCGCGGGGCCCGCGCCGGCGACCCCCGTGGCTCCCGCGCCACTGCCGCCGCCGGCGGGCGAGCCGAAGAACTGATCGGCGTGGGCGAGGTTGGCGTGCGGACGCCGTATGATCGCCCCCGATGTCCAGCACGCGGCAATCCGGCGAGAAGGTGAACGTCCTGCTGATGGGTGGGGGTGGTCGCGAGCACGCGCTGGCGTGGCGTTTGTCGCGTTCGTCGCGGCTCGGGCAGTTGCACACGACGAGCCCGGAGAACCCGGGGCTGGCGTCGCTGGCGCGGGCGGTGGATGTGCCGGTGAGCATCCGCGAGGCGTATCGCCTGGTGCAGTACTGCGAGAAGCAGTCGATCGGGCTGGTGGTGATCGGTCCTGAGGAGCCGCTGGCCGAGGGGTTCGCCGATGCGTTGCGCGCGCCGGGGAGGCTCGTGTTTGGGCCCGGCAAGGACGGGGCGCAGCTGGAGGCTGACAAGGCGTGGGCCAAGCAGTTGATGCGAGGGGTGGCGATTCCCACGGCGGAGGCGCGGGTGTTCCGCGAGGCCGAGGCCGCGATGGACTACGTGCGCTCGCGCGAGGGTGCGGTGGTGGTGAAGGCCTCGGGGCTTGCCAAGGGCAAGGGCGTGTTCGTGCCCGAGACCAAGGACCAGGCGCTTGAGGCGGTGCGACGGATCATGGTGGCGCGGGAGTTCGGCGAGGCGGGCGCTCAGGTGCTGGTTGAAGAGCGGCTCACGGGTCCGGAGGTGAGCGTGCTGGCGCTGGTGGATGGTCGATCGATCTACGTGCTCGAGACGTGCCAGGACCACAAGCGGCTCAAGGACGGCGACGTCGGGCCCAACACGGGCGGCATGGGGGCGTTCTCGCCCTCGTCGCAGGTGGACGAGGCGCTGATGGCGAAGATCGAACGCCTGGTGCTCGTGCCCACGCTCGACGCGCTGCGGCGGGAGGGGATCGAGTACCGCGGCGTGCTGTACGCGGGTCTGATGCTCACGCCGGCCGGGCCCAAGGTGCTGGAGTTCAACTGCCGATTCGGAGATCCTGAGTGCCAGGCGCTGATGGTGCGGCTGGAGTCGGACCTGCTGGAGGTGATGCTCGCGACGTGCGAGCAGCGCCTGCACGAGGTGGACCTGCGATGGAAGGCGGGGGCCAGTTGCTGCGTGGTGCTGGCGAGCCAGGGCTACCCGGAGTCGCCTCGGGCGGGGCAGGTGATCGAGGGAATCGACGAGGCGGGGAAGATCGAGGGGGCGCGGGTGTTCCACAGCGGGACGCGCCGCGAGGGCGGGCGGATCGTGACGGCGGGGGGACGCGTGCTCTCGGTCGCCGCGAGCGGGGCGACGCTGGAGGAGGCGCGTCGCGTGGCGTATGCCGCGGCGGACCTGATCCGTTTTGAGGGGCGCCAGATGCGGCGTGATATCGGGGCCGAGGCGGGCAAGAGGCGATAGGCGCGGGGCCGTTCGCTTCGCACGGCTGCGCGCTTAGGGCTTGGCGATCAGGCTCGCCAGGTCCGGCGCTTTGGACGCGGAATATGAACGGAGGACGGGGCCGTTGGCGACGACGAGGCGGTCGATTTGCCCGTTGGCGCTGGGTTGTGCCGCGAGGGTGAGGCTCGCGATGGGTGTGCCGGCGGCGGAGGAGATCTCCGCGCGGATGCCCGAGCTCGGCGCGCCCGCGACCTGCGCCTGCTCGCAGTTGGCGACGGCGAGTGAGTCGAGCAATTGCGCGAGCACGGGGTCCTGATCCGGGATGCGAGTAGCGGGCTGACCCGTGCCGGTTGAGAGAGTCCAGCCATCGAGCGTGCGCTGGAAGGTGCGCGACCAGGATGGCGCGGTGAGCGTGATGGCGCCGATCTCCGCGGGTGGGACGGCGAGGGACACGCGCGAGACGTAGGCCGCGGGATCGGTGGTGAGTTCGGCGAGCGTCGACGCGGAGATGACGGCGTCGCGTGGGGAGGAGCCGACGCCCTCGATGCGGGCATAAGCGGACTTGGAGGAGAGGTCCTTGGTGCGGCCGATCGAGAGGGTGCGTCGGATCGTGGTGATCGCGGCGGGGTTGTTGGGATCTCGGAGATCGCCCTCGATGGTCGCCTGGGCCTGCGGGGAGTCGAGGCCGGCCTCGGGGGGCGCGGGGGCGTTCAGGAACTCCTCGATGCGCGTGGACGACAGGCGTGAGACGAGGCGCGCGACGGCCTGGGCATCGGCGGGAGCGGCGACGGGCTCTCGCAGGGCCCAGCGCCCCTGGACGCGCGCGAGGGCGAGCGAGCCCGAGGCGCTGTGGAGGGTGATGCGCGAGGTCTCGGGCCCGATGCCGGGCAGTGCGGCGACATCGCGCCATGCGGGCACGTCGCGGATGACATCGACGAGCTCGGCGCCGATCCAGCCGCGGGCGGCGTCGGGGCCGGTGCGTTCGGCGAGGACCTGCCCCGCGAGGGCGTTCGCGCCGACCCTGAGCGTGAGCGTGCGTGCATCGTCGAGCACGACGCGGATCTCCGAGGCGCGGGGCGGTGATTCATCGCTGGTGCGGGTGGGCGTGAGGCGGGAGAGGATGCGGAGCGCGGCGCGCACCTGCGTGGCGGCGGCGGGCCAGGCCTCATTGGGGCGATCGAGCGGGGCGAGCGTCCATTCGCCGTCGGGCTGGCGTTGCACGCGCGTGGGGCTTCCGGCGTCGGGCCTGAACTCGAGTGCGACGGCGCGGGCTGGATCGAACTGCAGCAGTGGGGCGGGGGCCTGGGTGGGGCGAGGGCGCAGGACCAGCATCGCGAGCACGGCCAGCGCGCCCGCGAGAGCCAGCGCAACAATCACGCCGATACGAGACATGCGGGGAGTGTAGAGGAGCGGCGCATGGGTCGAGTGCTGGTGGGCATCACGACGGACGTGGTTGAGGCGGGGGGACGCGAGAAGGCGGACGTTTCGCTGGCGTACGCGCGGTGCGTCGCGCAGAGCGGCGGCGTGCCCGTGCTGCTGCCGGCGATTGCCGCGATGGTGGGCGAGCATGTCGCGTGCTGCGACGCGTTCGTGCTCACGGGTGGTGACGATCCGCGGATGGAGGAGTTCGGCGTCGGGACGCACGCCGCGGCGCGCCTCGTGCACCCGGTGCGGCAGGAGTACGAGCTCGCGCTGCTGCGGGCGTTGGAGCGCACGCGCCCGAACGCGCCGGTGCTGGGCGTCTGCCTTGGGATGCAGTTCATGGGGCTCGCCGCGCGGGGCACGCTGCACCAGCACCTGCCCGAGGTGATGGCCACGCACGCGGACCACAAGAACGGGGCGCACGAGGTGGGGCTGCTCGCGTGTCCGGCCTGGAGCGAGGCGCGGGCGCGCGTGTGGAGCAATCACCACCAGGCGCTGAGTTCGAGCGGTTCGCTCCGCGTCGTGGCGCGCAGCGACGATGGCGTGATCGAGGGCGTCCAAGACCCCGATCGAGCGTTCTACCTCGGGGTGCAATGGCACCCGGAGCGAACGGGGGATGACAATGTCGGAGCCGGGCTGTTCGCCCAGTTGGTGCGGGCGGCGAGCGAATCGAAGTAGCGGATTGACAGGGGTTTATGCGACTGTGGCGTGATGTCGCCGCGCCAGTGGGTCGTCGAGGCCGATTCCGAACAATGTCCAATAATCCAAATAGGCCAGTCCCGTCCGCTCAATTTTGTTGCATGGCTTCAGTAGAAGTGGTAGCGTGTACACCCATGAAAGCGGTTTCGTGAATGGCGCTCACGTGATTTGGTGCGAGGACGTGTGACGTCCGCACGCGTGCGACAGGCCGGGCCGCAAGGAGAGACCAGAAATGAAGCTCGCACTTGGTGTTTCGATCGTTGGGCTTCTCGCGGCCCAAGCCGCGTCCGCCCAAAACCTGCTCGGCAATCCCGACCTTGACACCACCGCCGCCGGCGATCAGGTGCTTCCGACGCCCGTGGGCGGTTGGACGGTGACGTCGTCCAAGAGCGCCAGCGGCGCGTTCACCGATGGCGCTTCGTCCGAGCCGTGGTGCAACGTGCAGCAGGCGAACGGTTTCGGCCTGTTCTTTAAGCCGTTCCAGGGCACGCTGTCTCCGGCGGACAAGGTGTCGACGACGCTGTACCAGGACGTTGCTGGTTCGGCGGGCAACACCTACACGCTCACCGGCTGGGCGGGCGCCGAGGCGAACTACATCGGGCTGTCTGACCCGACCGTCAAGTCGCAGTTCGTCCTGCAGTTCCTCGACGGCTCCAACGCCGTCATCGGCAGCTCGACGGTCGATCTGGTCGCGGGCGGGCTGGGCGTCGCGAACGGCAACCCCTTCGCGTACAAGCAGTTCACCGTGGCGGCCGTCGCTCCGGCGGGGACCGTGACGGTCCGCTCCATGGCGCAGATGCTCAACGCCTACGGCAACCCCGCGGGCGGCGGCCAGGCGTACGTGGTTGACTCCTTCACGCTCGTTCCGGCTCCGGGCGCCCTCGCGGTGCTTGGTCTGGGCGGGCTGGTCGCGGGTCGTCGTCGCCGCTGAGTGCTGAGCGAAAACTCTCTCTCGAATGTGTCGCCCCGGTGGAATGCCCGCCGGGGCGATTTCTTTTTTCGAGCGTGAGCGAATCGACGCGCGAAGCCCGAGCGGGGATCGGCGCGGGAACACCGGCGGGCGCAGGATCGCCCGTGGGCGGTGGGTGCGACTCGGCGTGCGTCAGTTCCGCTGGAGGATGAGCGGGACGATGCTGTTGGTCTGGAGGTTGAGCGAGCCGACGAGGGCCGCGGCGGCGGTGGCTTCCGCTCCCTTGCCCTTGCTCGCGAGCTCCAGGGCGCGGTCGATCTGGCGCGGCTCGAGCAGGTTGCCGAACCGCTTAGCGGAGTCGGCGACCTTGCTCAGCAGCGGAACCCGGTCGGCCTCCTTCGCGTTGATCGCCGCGTCCATGAGCGCGACCTGCGCCCGCTTCTGGTTGAGGTAGGAGAGGACCTCGGCGACGGCGAGCTTGGGCGGTCCCTTCTCGTCGGTGAGGGAGTTGATGAGCGGGAGGGCGGCGTCGTTGGGATTGAGCACGGGGTTCTGGGCGAGGGCGAGATCGCGCAGGGCGCCGAGGCTGCGGGCCGCGTAGATCTTCGCGTCCTCGACGCTGATGGGCCCGCCCGAGGCGGCCTCGACGAGCTGCTCGGCGGCCTTGGCGATCTGCTCCTGGCTCACGCCCGAGGGACGGACGGCGACGGACGGAACGCGGTCGTACTTGCGGGCCAGATCGATCGCGGCCTGTGGGCTGGTGATCGCGAGCACGGGCGTGACGCCGAGCTTGGGCGACGAGCGGACCTCGGCGATGAGCGCGGCGGCGGGATCGGGCGGGAGTGTGGCGACGATGAGGTCGATGCCCGGCGCATCGGCGATGGGGCCGGCGACATCGGCGAGCGTCGTGCCCACGGGGAGGACGGTGTACCCGCCTCGCTCGAGGGTCTTGCGCGTGATGTCGGCGATTTCGCGGTTGTCCGAGAGGACGACGGCGAAGCGAGAGGCGGCGTCGCGGATGGCGCTGCCCAGGAGGGGCACGACGCGGTCGGAGCCCTCGAACGTCTGGGCGGGGGCGGACTTGGCGATGGCGAGCGAGGCGTCGTACTGCACGCGCCGCGAGGGGAACTGGAGGGCGGCGACGAGCGGGCGGACGCCCGAGGACGCGGCGCCGAAGAGGGCCGGGCCGCTGGCGGTCTGGTCGATCGCCTCGATGGCGCGGCGGGCCAGGCGAGCGTCGCGGCGGTTGATGGCGCGCTCGAGGACGAGCTGCGAGGAGCCGGCGCCGGCGGCGACGGAGTAGTACATCGCCTCGCGGCGGTCCTTGGCGTAGGCGGGATTGTCGTAGCCCTGGGGCGTGTTGAGCTCGCGGGAGAAGTTGGCGGCGAGCCACAGGGAGAGGGCCCGCTCGTTGCTGGCGGGGCGGAGCTCGAGGGATCGCTCGCCCAGGCGCATCGCCATTGCCTCGTGGAACACCTCGGAGCGGATGGCGGTCATGATCAGGCCGGCGGCGGGGTTGTACGTCCAGAGGAGCTGGTACTCCTCGCCGGGGAAGCTGGTGAGTTCGGCGCGGCGGTCGTAGTAGCCCTCGCCCAGCTCGGTGTAGGCGAGCGCGGGCTCGGCGGAGAGGGAGCCGCCCAGCTGCGTGATGGCGCGCTCGCACGCGGCGCGGACGTTGGGCGACTGGGTGGTGGCGCGGAGGTCGAGGATGTAGGGGAGGGAGGTCTTGTACCCGTTGCGTGAGAGGATGCCGACGATGGTCTCCTGGCTCGTCGGATCGAGCTGCAGGAGGGCGGCGCAGAGCGGGCCGACCGACTGCTGGCCCATGTCGATGAGCAGGGTGGAGACCTGGGCGCGGATCTCGGGGTCGAGCTTGAGCAGGGCCTCGAGGAGCTGCGGGAGGGCGTACTCGCCCGCGGCGGCGAGTCGTTCGCGGGCGAGGATGCGGCCGCGCTGGACGCCGGCGAGGAGCTGGATGTTGCGCTTGATCTCTTCGGGGTTGCGGACGCGCTCGAGCTTGCCCTTGTCGAAGGCCTTGAGCAGGCCGGCGGCGATGGGCTCGCTGACCGGCTTCTTCATGGCGCGGGAGACGGCGGCATCGAAACGGGCGCCCTCGCCGGTCTTCTCGACGAGGTCCACGATCTCCGTGGGCTTGAGGCCCCGGCCCAGGAGCTCCTTGCCCTTGCCGGCGGCGACGTCGTACCGATCGATGTAGATGTAGTGGATGAAGTCCTTGAGGAGCTGGGCGTTGTCATCGAACTGCTTCTTGGCATCGCCCGTGAGGACCTGGGGCGCGGCCGGTTGGGCGGCGGGCTGCTGGGCGGAAGCGACGGAGCCCGCGAGGAGCGCAAGGGCGAGGATCGACGAGGCACGCGAGTTGGGCACGTTCGAGACTCCTGGGCTGGCGCGATCGCGGGGGGCGAGGCCGGGCCTTCATGCGTCGTGAGGTCCGGCGTCTGTTACACCGCGGGACCCATCCATACGGGCGAGTTCGCCCTGTGGATGCTTTCGCGCGTGATGCTGGTCGCGATCCACCGGGGGCACTGTACAAGCGGGTCGGAAAGGGTGTCAAACACGGGCTTGGATGGTAGGTCCGTGTGCGGACGTGGGCCTGTCCGGACGGGGGCTGGGCGGAGCGTCCTAGAAGGCGAAGTTGTCGGCGCAGCCCGTGTGAACGTCAAGGGCGGTTCCTCCCGCACCGATGAACCATCGCCGACGCTTGACGCGAGCCCTTCGCAAGGACGCGACCGGCACCGAGGTGAAGCGATGCCCATCGAGAAGGACGTTTTGACGACGGGCGAGGTGGCCAAGATCTGCAACGTGGCCCCCCGCACCGTTTCCAAGTGGTTCGATTCGGGGTCCCTCAAGGGGTACCGGATCCCCGGCTCCAAGGACCGTCGTATTCCCGTGGCGGAGCTGGTCCGCTTCATGCGGGCCCATGGGATTCCCATGGACGCGCTGTCGACGGGGCGGACGCGGGTGCTGATCGTGGACGACGAGGACGAGATCACCGGCGTGCTCAAGAAGGTGCTCAGCGAGCAGACGAACTACGAGGTCCGGGTCTCCGGGTCGGCGTTCGAGGCGGGCATGGAGTGCGAGCGGTTCAAGCCGCACGTCGTGCTGCTGGACATCCACCTGGGCGACAACGGGAACGGTGATGCGCGGATGGTGGCGAAGATCGTTCGCGAGAGCGACAGCCTGCAGATGACGCGGATGATCGCGATGAGCGGGAAGCTCACCGACGGTCAGGCGCAGGGTCTGCGGGCGCAGGGCTTCGACACGTTCCTGAAGAAGCCGTTCCAGGTGCGTCAGGTCGTCGAGGCGATCGAGGCGGCGACGAACCTCGTGCACTGAGGCGACGGGCCGTACAACGGACGAGATCGATCACGGGCCCCCGCGGAGCGGGGGTCTTTCGTTGCGCGCGGATCGCGGCGCTACCAGGCGGGCTCGTCGCTCGCGTAGGGCGCCCAGGCGAGCACGAGCGTGCGCACGGTGATGTTGGTCTTCTTGGGCTTGAGGACGATGCGCTCGAACTGCTCGGTCGCCGGGTCCATGGCGCCCGCGACGCTGGCGACCTCGGCATCGAACTGGGCCTGCAGGTCGTTGAGCTGCTGCTGGACGGCCTCGACGGTCTCCTCGGCCCGTCCGACGTCGCTCGATTCCTGGATGGCCCGCGTGCCGGCGCGGGCGGCGGTGGCGACCTTGCTGACGCTGGCGGCGCTGATCGTCTTGCGTCCGAGGAAGGCGCCCAGGATGGCGGTGCCAAAGGAGACCGCGGTTGAGATCTTGGCCGCGGTGGATTGCTCCTTTTGCTTGGCCCGGTTCTGCTCGGCGCGGCGCAGGCGGTCCTGCAGCACCTGGAGCTTGGGGGCGTACTTGGTGCGGAGTTTTTCTGAGGCCTGGTCGCGGCGTTCGCGGGCGGCCTGGGCGAGGCGCACGCGGAAGTCCTTCTCGCTCTCGCCGGGCTCGGAGAGCTCGTCCAGAGCGTCGCTCTTGAGCAGCTCGAGCTTGGCGATGCGGAAGAGCGCATCGGCGAAACCCTTCTTCCACGCGTCGTAGCTCTTGGGCTTGCTCGCGTCGGCGGGAAGGGGTGCAAAGGTCGCGCTGGCGGCGGGGTCCTTCTCGAGGTCGCTCTCGGCGACGTCGATCTCCTGCGCGTGGTCCCAGTCCGCGACGACGGGCCCATCGCCCAGGGGCACGAGGTACATGGCGGGCACGTCCTGATCGATGCCCGACTTGGCGTCCTGGTAGTACACCTTGCCCGAGCCCAGCAGCGCGGGGCGATACTCGATGCCCGACGAGGCGCGGGCGGGGATGAAGTACTGCGGGATCTCCGCGGGCAGAACGGGGCGCATGGCGGCGCCGCTCGTGGGTTTGGCTCCGTTGCCCGTGGAGGCGGGTCGGGGCGGCGCTGCGGAAGCATCCCTGGCTGGCGATGCGGGCTGGCTCGATGCGGACGCACCGTCCCTCATGGGATCCATGAGCGTCTTGATCTGGTTCCTTGTCAGCGGGCCGCGGAGGTAGGAGAGGGCCCATCGCGTCTCGAGCACGACGGGGGCGTCCTCGTGCACGTTGTTCATGAGGAAGATGCGCGAGCCGAGCTGCGAGAGGAGGCGATCGCAGGCGGCGCGATCGAACTTGGCTGAGGCCTGGGCGGAGGCGCCCTCGAGCCCGTCGAGCACGCGCTGCTTGTCTCGATCGGTCTGGAGGCGTCCGATGAACCAGGTGCCGGCGTTGGCGAGGCCCTTGTAGTCGAGGTCCACGGGGTTCTGGGTGGCGAGGACGACGCCGACGCCGAACGCGCGGGCCTGCTTCATGAGCATGAGCAGGGGCTTCTTGCTGGGCGGGTTGGCGACGGGTGGGAAGTATCCCGCGATCTCGTCCATGTAGAGCAGGGCGCGCAGGCTGCTTGTGCCCGTCTGGGTGCGGACCCAGCCCAGCGTCTGGTTCAGCAGGAGCGACACGAAGAACATGCGCTCGGCGTCGGAGAGGTGGGCGATGGAGAAGATCGCAACGCGCGGCTTGCCCTCGGGAGTGTGGAGCATCGCGCCGATGTCCAGGGCCTCGCCCTCGAGCCAGGCGGAGAACCCGGGCGAGGCGACGAGGTTGTTGAGGGCCATCGCGAGACCGAAGCGCTCCTTGCCGGGGTAAACGGCTTCGAGCTCCATGACGCCGAGCTTCTGGAATGGCGGCTGCTGGATGCGCTGGATGAGCGTGGGGATGTCCAGGTCCTGGCCCTTGGTCCAGGAGTCGCTCACGATCGACGACAGGAGGATGTGCTCGCGGCTCTGCATCGGATCGGCGTCGATGCCGATGAGCCCGAGCAGGCTTGTCACTGTGGACGCGACGCGATCGCGGAAGAGCTCGTTGTCCTCGAGGATCGCGTCGGGCGGGGCGGCGAAGCTCTTGAGAACCGAGACGGGCAGGCCCGCGCCCGAGCCTGGCGTGTAGATCGCGAACTGGGCCGACTCCTTGAAGCGGCGGATGCGTTCGCCGTCCTGCTGCCAATCGGCGAGGCCCTCGGTCCAGAGCTGGGCCTGCTGGGCCGCGAAGTCGTCGGGCGAGAGGCCCTTGCGCTGGGCGTCGTCCTCGTTGATCCACGGGCGGAAGTCGGCGGGCTTGAGGTCGGGGAAGGTGAGGAGGAGGTTCGAGAGATCGCCCTTGGGATCGATGACGATCGCGGGGATGTTATCGATCGCGGCCTCTTCAAGGATGGTGAGGCAGAGCCCGGTCTTGCCGGAGCCGGTCATCCCCACGCACACGGCGTGGGTGACGAGATCCTTGGAGTCGTAAAGGAGCGCGCGGTCCGAGCGCTTCTTTGTGGAGAGGTCGTACTCCTTGCCAAGGTAGAAGGAGCCGAGCTTTTCGTAGTCCGCGGCGGTGGGCATGTCGACGGTTCTCCGGCACGAGGAGCCGCATCGTATTTGGTTGGGAACGGAGCGGGCGAACGGATGGGGCTTGACACATGAGCGAATGCTGATATATTGGAGCGCATGCATCGGGCCGCGGCCGACTCCAGTGTGTTCCACGCGATCGCGGACCCCACGCGGCGGGCTGTGCTGGAGTTGTTGCGGGACGGCGAGCTGGCGGTCTCGGCGCTGCAGGGATCGATCCGCACATCGCAATCGGCGTTGTCGCAACATCTGGCGGTGCTGCGGCGTGCGGGGCTGGTGCGTCATCGCAAGCTCGGGCGTTTGCGGCTGTACCGCGTGGAGCCTGCTCCGCTGCGCGAGGTGGCGGACTGGATCGCCCTGTACGACAGATTCTGGACGCAGAAGCTCGACCACCTCGGGCGGTACCTCGAGCGGCAGAAGGCGTTGGGCCAGCTCCCCTCGCAGCGTGCGGTGGCGTCGCGCAAGGAGGCACGCCCATGAGCCGGGGCATCCGCAAGGAAGTGTTCTATCCGCATCCGCCTTTGGATGTGTGGGTCGCGATCACGGACCCGAGGGCCATCGCGGAGTGGCTGATGCCCAACACGTTCAAGCCCGTGGTGGGTCATCGATTCCAGTTCCGGACTGATCCGATGCCTATGTGTGAGAACCACACCGAGTGCGAGGTCGTGGAGTGCGATCCGCCGCGCCGGCTCGCGTACACGTGGCTCATCGTGTGGAACAAGCAGTACAGGACCAGACCGGAGCCGATGCTGGTGAGTTGGACGCTCACGCCGGAGAACGGCGGTACGCGGCTGGTGTTCGAGCAGTCGCCCTATCGCGGCCCGCGCGCGTTCTGGACGCGACTGTCGATGAACATGGGGTGGGGGATGATGCACAAGCGCTTGCTGAGGAAGGTGCTTGGGAATGTTCGCGAGGGCGCGTTCACGCCGGGCGCGATTCCAATATCCAAGCGGTGCTATCGCGCCAGCACGATTCCGCCAGAGTTTGTACGGTGATGTGCGGCGCACACCCACGGTCGATCCGATTCCGCATGGACCACACCCAAGGAGTTCGTTCGATGAAAAAGTCTCTGATGCTCGTTCCGTTCGCGATGGCGGGGCTCGTGCTCGGGGGGCTGGCGCTCGCCATGCAGCCGGGCGACAAGCCCGCGGCGCAGCCGCCCAAACCCGCGGAGAAGCCCGTCGCGCCGAAGATGGACAAGAAGCAGCTCGCGGCGATGATGGCGATGCAGGGACAGCCGGGGCCCGAGCACAAGGTCCTGCAGTCCATGGGCGGGACGTTCGACGCGACGATCGAGATGAACATGATGCCCGGCGCACCACCGCTGGTCGCGCACGCGACGCTGGAGTCGACGCTCGTGCTGGGCGGACGGTTCGTGCAGTCCGTGAGCAGGCCGGCCGAGGGCGAGGATCTCAAGGTCGAGTCCATCAGTTACCTCGGGTACGACAAGCGGGCGAAGAAGTACTTCTGGTGGGCGATCGATAGCACGGACACGTACAGCGTGCACGCCCAGGGGGACTACGACGCGGCGAGCAAGACGCTGACCCTGCTTGGCGAGAACGAGGAGCCCGGGATGGGCACCATGAAGTTCAGGACGACGTTCGTCCTGACCGACGACGACCATCGCACCATGTCGCTGCACTTCCAGGCCAATGAGCAGATGAAGAAGATGGCCCCGGCGGGCGCGCTCGACAAGGACGGGTGGTTCCCCGTGATGTCGATGAAACTGGCGCGGAAGAAGTAGGAACGGGGCGCGGGGCGGGCGGTGGGGAGGGCACGACCTACCCTCTGGGCCTATGTCTACTGCGCCGACCGCCAAGCCTTCCGCGGCCCCTGCGAACCTTCGCGAATTGACCCGATCGTTCCTGGCGAACGAGGAGAAGATCCGTCTGGGCGGGGGTGCGAGCGCGATCGAGCGCCAGCACGAGAAGGGTCGGCTCACGGCGCGCGAGCGGGTCGAGCGCCTGATCGATCCGGGATCGTCGTTTCAGGAGCTTGGCCTCTGGGCCGCGTGGGAGATGTACAAGGAGTTCGGCGGCGCTCCGGCGGCGGGCGTGGTGACGGGCATCGGCGTCGTGCAGGGTCGGCGGTGCATGATCATCGCCAATGACGCGACGGTGAAGGCCGGCGCGTTCTTCCCGATGACGTGCAAGAAGATCATCCGCGCGCAGACCATCGCGCAGATGGCGCGGCTGCCGTTGATCTACCTGGTGGATTCGGCGGGAGTCTTTCTGCCGCTGCAGGAGGACGTGTTCCCCGATGTCGATGACTTCGGTCGCATCTTCCGCAACAACGCGGTGATCAGTGCCGAGGGCATCCCGCAGATCGCGGCGATCATGGGGTACTGCGTCGCGGGCGGCGGGTACCTGCCCGTGCTGTGCGACACGCTGCTGATGACCGAGGGCTCGGGGCTGTACCTCGCCGGCCCGGCGCTGGTGAAGGCGGCGATCGGGCAGGTGGTGACGGACGAGGAGCTAGGCGGGGCGACGATGCACGCGTCGATCTCGGGCACGATCGATTTCAAAGAAAAGACGGACGAGGACTGCCTAGCGCGCCTGCGTTCGCTCGTGGGCAAGTACAACGGCGCTCCGCTCGCGGAATCGCGAGGCGGGACGGAGCGGAGCAACGAGAGCGCTCGCCCCGCGCGCAGCAGCCTGCAGACGACGACCGCTCGGAGCCCGGAGGAGGTGTACACGGCGTTCACCGATGCGCCCGGCTCGCAGTACGACGTGCGCGACATCCTGGCGTGCATCTGCGATGTGCGGGCGAGCAAGAACGACCACGGGCTGGAGTCTCTGGCGGCGGACTTCGACGAGTACAAGAGCGATTACGGGCAGTCGCTGGTGTGCGGGTACGCGCGGATCGGCGGGCACGCGTGCGGCATCGTCGCCAACCAGAAAGAGCTCTCGACGCGCCAGATGCCCGGGGGGCGTGCCGGTCCCGCGAAGTTCACCAACATGCCCGGGGTGATCTACGACGACAGCGCGGACAAGGCCGCGCGGTTCATCATGGACTGCAACCAGCGGAAGGTCCCGATCATCTTCCTGCACGACACGACGGGGTTCATGGTGGGGCGCGACAGCGAGCAGGGGGGGATCATCCGTGCCGGGGCGAAGATGGTGAACGCGATGAGCAATTGCGTGGTGCCCAAGATCGTGGTGGTTCTGGGCGGGAGTTACGGCGCGGGCAACTACGCGATGTGCGGGCGGGCGTTCGATCAGTTCCTGGCGTTCGCGTGGCCGAGCGCCAAGTGTGCCGTGATGGGGGCGAACCAGGCGACGGGCGTGCTCACGACGATCGAGGAGGCGAGCCGCAAGCGCAAGGGCGAGGCGATCGATGAGGCCGCCCACAAGCAGATCTATGGGGCGATCCACGCGGCGTACACGGCGCAGGCCGACATCCGGCACGCGGCGTCCCGCGGGTGGATCGATCGGATCATCGAGCCGCATCGCACGCGCGAGGAATTGATCGCGGCGCTGGAGGCGGCCGGGCAGGGGTGGGACTACTCCAGGGCGTTCAAGACCGGGGTGCTGCAGACGTAACATCCCGCATGGATGCGATCCGGCGTGCCCAGGCCGACATCGACGCGGGTGATCTTGGTTCGGCGCGCAGGCGTTTGATGTCGCGGGCGGTCTCCAAGGGATACGAGCCCGGGGTGTGCGAGCGGGTCGCTCGCCTGTGCGTGCAGATGCGGGACCCGATCGAGGCGGGGCGGTGGTACTTCTTGTGCGAGTCGGCTGATCCTGAGGCGGGCCCGTTGGTCGAACGTTATGTCGAGGCGCTCAAGCGGGATGCAGGGCGAATCCTCGCCGACCTTCCCTCGAGCTTGTACGAGCGATTCCAGAACGGAGCCGGGCCTGCGATCGTCGAGCAGCGACTCTCAACGCTCGGAGCAACATCGCGGGTCCCACGGGGCGTGGTTCGCGCGCCGCGTGCGACGTTTCGCCAGCAGATCACGGGAGCGGGTTGCGCGATTGGCACCGCGCTCCTTGGGTTGTGCACAATCGTCGGCATGATCACGGTTGTCAAGTTTCTCCGAGCATGGTGAGGCGCGCCGACATGACTCAGCTTCCACGATGGTTTCGCGTGCCGCGCAAGTTGCTCCGCCGGCTATGGCTTCGTGGCTTCCTTCCCGCGCTGCTCCTGTTTGGGCTCTGGGTGTTCTCGCTGGGCGCGATCATCGTGTGGCACAGGCTTGACGCGGCATCGCGATGCGCCGCGATCGGGCACGGATCGATCATCGTTCAGTGGGGCATGCAGGGCGGGACGGGCGGATTCGGCACTCCGAGCTGGGGCATTGGGTCGCCCGGGGCCACGTTCCTCGGTCCGCCGCGTCACTGGTACTTCACGTCCTGGTGGGATGCTCAGAATGTGCGATTGGCCGCGTTCAGGTTGGTCGTGCAGCCGGGGTACATCGAGGTGTCGTTGCTGTATTCCGCTCTCGTGAGCGCGGTTTGGCCCGCGATCAGGTTGTACCGCGTCCTCCGCCGCAAGCCCCCGGGCTCGTGCGTGAAATGCGGGTACGACCTGTCGGGGCTTGTCGGCGAAACGTGTCCAGAGTGCGGATCCGCGGCGAGAGTTGCGCCGCTGGGCACGGGCTGACACGTTGACGGCCGGAGCGTAGGGGCGTGGGTCGATCCTTGGGAAAGGTGACGGAGCGGCCCCGGTCGCGCGTCCGCATGGGCATGGTGCAAGAGCAACCGTGCATCGCGTTCATGCGCTGGCTTCTCGTGTGGCTGTGGCGTGCGTTGCCGGCGTGCGTGCTCGTCCTGTTGTCCTCGCCCGCGACGGCGCGTCCCATTCGGTGCGTCGAGGAGGCTTTCCCCGTACGGGTCGATCCGCGGGTCGAGCTGGTGATGACGATTTTCCGCCTGGGCGGTGCCGACGAGTTCAATGGGGCGGAATCGACGTCCGCGTACACGCGCGCACTTGACGCATACTTCGCGCCCTACAGCGAGCACCCGGCCGTGCGCGCGGTGGCTCGCCTGCGGCGCGAGCGGTCGATCGGGTTCGATGCGGTGCCGGCGTTGGCGGTGCACTTGAAGGACATCGACTCGTTCGAGTTTGTGGATTCGCAGGAGGCGTGGCCCGGGGCCGGGGACGATCGGTGGGACCCCGCATCGGCGCACGAGTTCGCGGCGCTGGCGCGCGACTTTGCGCGTGACACGCGGTACGTCGAGTTCCTCGCGTCGCAACGAGAGTTCATCGAGTCCGTCGAGCGCGGGCTGGGCACGCTTCTGGCGACCCGGCCGTTTCGCTCGCTGATCGAAGGATTTTTCGGCGAGTCGATCGCGCGGGGTCTTACGCGATTCCGGGACTGCTGGCTGGAGGCGGGAACTACGGCATGAGTGTCGTGATGCGCGACGGGCGCATGGTCGTGACGCCGATCATCGGCGTGTCGGCTTGGAACGGCGACGGCTCGGCGCGGTTCGACGCGAGCGACGTGGACACGATCGTGCACGAATTCTGCCACCCGTTTGTCAATCCGTTGGTGGACATGCACGCCGAGGTGTTCACGCACGCGGGGACGCGGCTGCTGGCGAGGCGCAGTCGTGCCCTGGAAGCGCAGGCTTACCCCAAGGCGAAGGCGGTCATGTATGAGTCAATGGTGCGTGCGTGCGTGGTTCGCGTGATGGAGCGTGCCGAGGGCGAGGCTCGGGGACGTATGCAGTTGCGGCACGAGCTCTCGCGCTCGTTCTGGTACACGCCCGCGCTGTGCGAGGCGCTGCGAGGGTACGAGGCGCAGCGCGATCGGTACGCGCGCCTGCGCGAGTTCATGACGCACATCACGGCGGCGATCGCGGAGCCGGAGCGTCTTCTGGACGAGGCGGAAGCACGCGTGCCACGTCTGATCGGGGTCACGCCGGTGAACGGCGCGGAGGGGCTCGGGAGAGAGGTGGCAATCCGACTGGAGTTCGACCGCCCGATGGATCGCTCGTCGCGCGGCCTGAGCTTTGCGGAGGGCGTGTCGTTCGAGCGGGTAGTTCCCGGGCAGTTCGATGACACCGGACGGACGTACACGGTCACGCTGCGGTTCGCGGCTGGGGCGCGCGTCGGCGCGATCGTCAACGCGCAAGGGTGGGGGCTGGCGAGCGATGAGGGGTATTCGCTGGACCGCATTGACTTTGCCTTTGGCATCGCGCCCGAGAGATAGCCGTAGCGGGTTACAGGACTCTGGGACGTCCCCGTGCGGCTGCGTGCGCCCGCGTCGGTGTTCCGCGGGCGGCGTCGCCATTGAGGGAGCTATTGGGGCGATCAAGGTCGGTCGATGAACCGTTGCGCGGCGGGCTGGCCGTCGGACGTGAGGGGGCGATCATCGGCTTCATTCGATTCAACGCGCGTGGGGCGAGGTCCGCCGGCGAGCACGTCCGTCCCCGGTTGGACGGCGTGGTGGTCGCGGCGGCGATGCTGCTGGTGACGGGCATTGGCGTGCTGGGCGTGTGGCAGGGCACGATCTCGGCGATCTCACGGGCGGCGGGGCACGACCTCGCGGAGCACCTGTCGTTGGTCGCCGCGAGGCTTGATGTGGAAGCGATCGGGCGTGCGGACGAGGCGTCGCGTGCGTCGGTCGGGCGGGAGCTTCGTGCGGCGCTCATGCAGGATCGCTCGCTGGACCGAGCGATGGTGTTCGTCGCGCAGGGGCGGACGATCCACGTGCTCGCGGACGTGTCGCAGGACGGGGCGGCGGGCGGGCCCGCGACGATCGACGGCGTTGCGCAGCGCGCGATGGCCGAGGCCGCGATCGCGGAGCTCTCCACGTGCGTTTCCGAGCCGCGGAGCGTCGCGGGACGGCATATCGTGAGCTCGTTCGCGCCGATCGAGAACGCGCAGGGGCGGACCGTGGGCGGGATCGCGATCGATCGCGACGCAACGACGGTGATCGCCGATCAGGGCGTGGCGACGGCGCGGGCGCTGCTCGGGCTGGTGCCGTGCGTGGTCGGATCGATGGGGATGGGCGTGGTGGTGTACCGGCTTCGCTCGCGTGAGCGTGACGATCGTCGGCGCATGTTGCGGGCGCAGGCGATGGCGGAGGCGGCGAACCGGGCCAAGAGCGACTTCCTGGCGAACATGTCGCACGAGATCCGCACGCCGATGACGGTGGTGGTGGGGTACGCCGAGCTGCTGGAGGAGGACGAGATGCCTCTGGAGCAGCGGCGCGAGTGCGTGCTGAACATCCAGCGATCGGCGAACCACCTGGTGGGGCTGATCAACGACATCCTCGACGTGTCGAAGATCGAGGCGGGGAAGGTCGAGCTGCACCCGTCGCCCATCAATCCGCGCGAGCTCATGGACGAGGTGGACTCGATCATGCGTCAGAGGGCGCACGCGAAGGGGATCGCGCTGGAGTTCGTGGGCTCGGACCGTCTGCCCGAGACGATCGTGACCGACGCGATGCGGCTGCGCCAGGTGCTGGTGAACCTGATCGGCAACGCGATCAAGTTCACGGAGCGCGGGTCGGTGACGGTCGGGGCGTCGTACCACCGGGACGAGCTGGGCAGCCGGATCGAGTTCGAGATCACGGACACGGGGATCGGCATCGAGCCCGAGGTGCTGCGTCGGTTGTTCCGCCCGTTCGAGCAGGGCGACGCGTCCACGACGCGCCGATTCGGCGGGACCGGGCTGGGGCTGTTCATCTGCCAGCGGCTGGCGACGATGCTGGGCGGCTCGATCGACGTGAAGAGCACGCCGGGCGTGGGGTCCACCTTCCGCGTGTGGGTGGAGAGCAGCGAGCGAGCGCCGGCGGCTGCGCCCGCGGATCCTTCCGCGCGTGGCGCGAGCGGTGCTCCGCGGACGAGGCTGAGCGGGCGTGTGCTCGTCGCGGACGACAATCCCGACACGCGTGCGCTGGTGGCGCGCGTGCTGATGGAGGCGGGGGCGCGGGTGGACGCGGTGTCGTGCGGGTCTGAGGTGCTCGAACGCGTCGCGTGCGTGGAGGGAGCGGGCGAGCGATTCGGTCTGGTCCTGCTCGATATGCAGATGCCGGGCATGGATGGGTACGAAACGGCACGTGAGCTGCGCGGGCGTGGATTCGGCGGGCCGATCGTCGCGTTGACGGCGCACGCGCTCGAGGAGCATCGCGAGCGAGCGCTCGCCTCGGGGTGCGATGAGCACATCGCCAAGCCCTGTGCGCGGTCGGCGCTGCTGGAGGCCTGTGCCCGCTGGATGTCGGGCTCGGCGGGGCGGGCGCCTCGCCCGGCGATCGGTGCGGCGACTCCGCGAGCGTGATAACTCCGAAGCGGGCGTGCGTGGGGCGTGTCGCGCGTGCGGCGGCAGAGGCAATTCCTTGGCATTCCCGGGCGGGGTCGCTATCGTGACGGCGGAGGGCCCCCCGTGTCCGCCCGACGTCTTGTCCATTACGCCATCGCCGTGCTGTGCGCGGGGGCGACGGTGCGCGCGGACTCGCTGCCGCTGGGGGATGCTTCGGCGTACAACGTGTTCACGCTGCGCGGGCAGAGCCTCACGGGCACGACCATCGGCGGTCGGACGTACGCGGGTGGGAACGTCGCGTACGACTCGACGTACATCGGGCAGGACCTGGCGCCTTCGGACGGGCGGCGCACGGACCTGGTCATTGGCGGTGACTTCACGGCGCGGGTGAGCTCGGCGCTGCGCGGGAACGCGCAGTACGCGGGGAGCGCGAACCTGCAGGCATTCCAGACGCCGCACGGAAGCACGTCGCGGGCGCCCACGGGCGTGAACACGAGCGCGGTGGGGCAGTATCTCCGCGAGGCCGGGGTGCAGTGGAGCCACCTCTCGAGCACGGGGCGGACGACGGTGCTGCCCTGGGGCACGGTGATCCTGGGCGGGCAGAGCTCGGGGCTGAACGTGTTCTCGCTCAACGCGTCGGAGTTGACGGCGGCGCGCGCGCTGCAGATCCGCGTGCCCGAGAACGCGACGGTGCTGATCAACGTGCGCGGCGGATCGACGGTGATGCAGAACCTGACCTTTGACCTCGCGGGGCTTCTGGCCTCGCACGTGATGCTGAACTTCGTGGACGCGGCGAGCGTGACGATCCGCTCGATGCTGGTGCAGGGGACGGTGTTCGCGCCCAACTCCGACGTGGCGCTGGACAAGGGGCAGGTGTTTGGGCAGGTTGTCGCGATGACGCTCTCGGGCACGGGGCGGATCTTCGATGATCGCTTCAAGGGGACGCTGCCCCCCGTGACGCTCGTGCCGCTGCCCGCAACGGTGGGGATGGCGGGCGCGGGCCTGCTCGTCGCCCTGGGCGTGCGGCGCGCGATCCGTCGCGCGTAACATCGCGCCGTGGCGCAGCGCGTTCGCATCACCGATGTTTCGCCCCGCGACGGCCTCCAGAACGAGGCGGGCGTGATCCCGACGGACGGCAAGGTCCGGCTCGTGCGGGAGCTGTTGCGTTCGGGCGTGGACGAGATCGAGGTCTCGAGCTTCGTCAGCCCCAAGTGGGTGCCGCAGTTGGGCGATGCGGGCGAGGTGTTTGCGGCGATCGCGGGCGAGAAGCCGAGGGGGATGTGCTTCTCCGCGCTGGTGCCCAACGAGAGGGGCTTGGCGAGCGCGATCGAGGTGAACCGGAGTGCGCGGGCGAGCGTGATTGACAAGGTGTCGGTGTTCACGGCCGCGAGCGAGACGTTCTCGAGGCGCAACACGAACGCGACGATCGCGGAGACGTTCGAGCGCTTTGGGGGCGTGGTGGATGGGGCTCGTCGCGAGGGGCTGGCGATTCGTGGGTACATCTCGTGTGTGATCGCGTGCCCTTTTGAAGGGGCGATTGCGCCAGAGCGGGTGGCGGACGTCGCCGAGCGGTTCGCGAAGATGGGTGTGGACGAGATTGACCTGGGCGACACGATCGGGGCCGGCACGCGGGAGACCACGCGGGCGATGCTCGAGGCGGTGGTGTCGCGCGTGGGGGCGGCGTGGCTCGCGCCTCGACGCGCTGGTCAACCCGGGATCGTGCTCCATCTGCACGACACGTTCGGGCGTGCGGGCGAGTGCGTGCGTGAGGCCCTCGCGGTGGGCGTTCGTTCGTTCGATGGCGCGGTCGCGGGGCTGGGCGGGTGCCCGTACGCGAGCACGCCCGGGCGTCGGGCCCCGGGGAACATCGGCACGGAACTACTCGTGCGGACGATCCGCGAGGCGGGATTCGAAACGGGCGTGCGCGACGCGGATTTGGTCCGTGCGGGCGAGGTCGCCCGGGAACTGGTCGCGCGGGCTCGGGACGAGGGAGGGCGGGCGTGATCAAGGCGGCGCTGGAAGGGTCGGTCTGGGTCGTCACGCTGGCGCGGGGCGATCGACGCAACGCGCTCACGCCGGGGATGGTTGAGGCGCTGCTCGCGGGCGTTCGATCGCCCGATCCGGCTGCGCGGGCGATGCTGATCGCGGGCGAGGGCGCGGTGTTCTGCGCGGGGTTCGACCTGCGGCTGTGCATGGATGAGGCGGGAACGCTGGAGCGACTGCTGCGCGGGCTGAGCGAGACGGTGGGGGCGTTGCGTGTGGAGTGCGAGCTGCCGGTGGTGATCGCGGCGCACGGCGCGGCGATCGCCGGGGGGTGTGCGCTGCTGGGTGGCGCGGACCTGGTGGTGAGCGATGCGGGGGCGAAGATCGGGTATCCCGTGGTGCCGCTGGGCATCTCCCCCGCGGTCTCGGCGCCGTTCCTGCGTCGGTGCGTGGGCGATGGCGTCGCGCGTCGGCTGCTGCTCGACCCGGGGCTCATCGATGGGCGCGAGGCGGCACGATTGGGGCTGGTGCACGAGTGCGTGCGGGGGCCCGAAGAGGTGCTGCCGCGGGCACGGGCGATGGCGGAGGAGCTCGCGGGCAAGCCGCCCGGTGCGATCGCGGCGACGCGGGCGTGGCTCGCGGAGATCGAGCGTGTGGGGGGCGAGGGGGAGCGTGCGCTGGGGGCATCTCTGTCGCGCGTCGAGTCCGACGAGCAGAAGGCGGGGCTCCGTGCTTTGTTCGCTCAGAAGAGATAGCGGATGAACTTCCAAAGCGTCGCGACGATCAGCAGCATGAGGATGCAGACCGCGAACGCGCCGGCCCAGCGGGTCTTGCGGCGCGCGATGGCCTTTGGGTCGAACGCCTCTTCGGCGGTGGTCGCCGTCAGACCGCATTCCGGACACTTGGCGCCGCGCGCGGTCTTGGAGAGGTCGTACCCGCAATTGATACACGCGTGGGCACGCATCGCGTCCATGGTACTGATCCGCTAGAGTGTGCGTGATCGGCGACTCATGCCATGACTTCCCTCGCCACCCTTTCCATCTCCGGTCGGATCGCGACGCTCACCCTGCGTCGGGCGGACGCGAGGAACAGCCTGTCGCCCGAGTTGCTCGCGGCGCTCCACGAGCGGCTGGGGGAGATCGAGCGCGCGCCCGAGATCACGGTCGTGGTGCTCACGGGCGAGGGGCGGGCGTTCTGCGCGGGGATGGACCTGAAGCTCGTGCTCGCCGATCCGAAGGCGCCGCTGGCGTTGCTGTCGTCGCTCGCGGACCTGTGCGTGCGGATCAGGCGGCTGCCGGCGGTCGTGCTCGCGAGCGTGAACGGGGCGGCGATCGGCGGCGGCTGCGGGCTGGCGACGGTGTGCGACCTCGCGATCACGCACGCCGATGCGAAGTTGGGGTTCCCCGAGGTGGACCTGGGCGTGTGCCCGGCGGTGGTGGCGCCGTGGCTCGTGCGGAAGATCGGGAGTGGGCCTGCGCGATCGGTGCTGCTGCGCGGCGGGACGATGAGCGGGCAGCAGGCCTTTGAAGTGGGCATCGTGGATGAGGCCGTGGCGACACGCGAGGCGCTCGAGGCACGCACGGGCGAGATCGCGGCACGCCTGGCGACGGGCGGCGCGGGAGCGCTCCGCGCGACCAAGGCGCTGCTCAACGAGCTCGATGGATCGCTTGATGCCGAGTTGTCCCGCAAGGGCGCGGAGCTGTCGGCACGCGTGCTGGCCACGCCCGAGGCTCAGGAGATGCTCAGGGCCAAGCTGGGCGGGGGCTGAGCGAGGGCGGGGGCTGAGCGAGGGCGGCGTGCGGCTCATTCGCTTCGCTGTGCGGCGAGCCAGCGGTCGATCGCGACGACGACGTCCTCCGTGAACTCCTTGCCGTCGAGCTCGCCCTGCCCGCGGGGCAGGTCGTTGAGCATGATCGAGAAGGCGACGCGGTGGTCGTCGGGCCCGGTGACGAATCCTGAGAGGCAGCGGACCTGGCGGAGCAGCCCGGACTTGGCGCGGAGCGTGCTGGTGAGCTTGGCATCGGCGAAGCGTTTGCGGAGCGTGCCGGTGCCCTGCTCGGCGAGGGATTCGACGAAGGTGCCGCCGAACCTCGGGTCCGCCTGCATCTTGGCGAGCCAGCTCGTGAGCGTGCGCGGTGAGACGCGGTTGTCGCGCGACATGCCCGAGCCGTCGATGACGATGGTCGATGATGCGGCCTCGGACCCGAGCGTCTGCGCCAGCGTCATGCGGACGACGGACGAGCCGTTGGTCCAGGAGCCGGGCTCTCGGGTGACCTCGTGCCCGATGGCCTTGCACAGGGTTTCGGCGTAGAGGTTCTGCGAGTCGGTGTTGCAGCGGGTGACCACATCCTTGAGCGTGGTTGTGACGAGCGCGAGGGTTCGCCCTTGCAGAGCCTCGGCGGGCTCGGCCAGGCGCACGCTCGCGAGCACGTGCTCCATGTCTGCTCGGGGGATCGGGGATCGGCCCGCGCTCGAGCCCTGCACCGGACCGACGCCCACCCCGGCGCGGATCAGTTCCATCGCGATGACGCGGCCCGCGAACTGCGGCACGCCATCGAGCGTGACCTCCACGGCGTCGCGCGAGGCGCTGCTCACCTCGCCCGAGACGATGTAGCGTCCGCTGGTGGTGTCGCGCCGGATCCAGACGGAATTGCGCCCGCTTCCCACGGTTCGGGCGCGGTTCTCGATGTCGATCCACGGGGCGCTGGGCTCGAGCGGGAACGTGGGCAGCGTGCCGTCGCCACCCTTGCCCGGCTGCGGGAAGAACGAGAGAACGTTGGCGTGGATGTTCACGCCGGCGACCTGGGCGCAGTACCAGTTGTCGAGCTGGTCCGTGGGCCAGGTGGGGTGGACCCACTGGCGGTCGAAGACGCGATCGTCGACGATGACTTCCGAGACGCTCTTGACGCCGGCGCGGGGCAGCGACTGGGCGAGCGTGGTGGCGAGGGCTTCGAAGGTCATCTTGGGCTGCATCTTGCCGAGGATGACGGGGTCGCCCAGCGCCGGGTCGCCCGAGCCGCGGATGACAAGGCGGTCGCCGTCGAGGACGAGTTCGGTCTTGAAGACGTACTCGGGGCCCAGGACGGAAAGGGCGCTGCCGGTGGTGAGGAGTTTCTGGTTGGAGGCGGGGATGAGGGCCTCGTTGGCGTTGTCGTCCACGAGGGTTCGCCCGTTGCGGAGATCGATGATGCTGATTCCCACGTGGGCCGGGCCGAGCTTGGCCGAGGCGCGGATGTTCGCGACGCGGGCCGCGAGGTCTCCGGCTCCCGGGCGTCTCTCGTGTCCTCCGGCGGCGGCGCCGATGGCGAGCAGCGTGCATCCCGCGAGCGCGCCCATCAGGCGCGCCAGCCTCCCAATCGCGTTCCGATCCGTCATGGCGTTCAGCCCTCGCTGTGCGTGTCCGAATCCCTTCGAACGGTCCGGCACGGTAGGGCCTTGATCGGACACGCGGGGGCTTGGTCTTCATTCCTGCGGCGCGAAGATTGGCCCGACGACGGGCGTCGGTGTGTGGTGATACGCTTTCGCATCGTCACGCTCGCGCCGGCGCTGAAGGCCGAGGCGGGCGACGGAGCCGCCGATGCAGCCGACGCAACCCGATCCCGCGCTCGATTCTCCGGCGTCCCTGGCGAGCCAGACGGTGCTGGTCGTGGACGACAACGAGCAGAATCTTGAACTGCTCTCGGCGTACCTGGAGGAGCTGGGCTGCAAGGTGGAGACGGCGCGCGACGGGCTGGAGGCGATCCAGGCGGTGGGATCGCGGACGCCCGACCTGGTGCTGCTGGACGTGATGATGCCGCGGATGAGCGGGTTCCAGGTGTGCGCGCGGCTCAAGAGCGAGCCGGCGACGCGGGACGTTCCGATCGTCATGGTGACGGCGCTGAACGAGGTGGGGGACGTGGAGCGGAGCGTTGAGGCGGGCGCGGACGACTTCCTGACCAAGCCGGTGAACAAGCTCGAGTTGCTCACGCGGGTGCGGAGCCTGCTGCGCGTCCGCCAGCTCAGGAACAAGCTCGACGCGACGCTGGACCAGGTGCGCCGGCTCGGTGGTGGCGCGGGCTGAGGCCCCTCTCAGGCGACGGCGGACTCGCACGTGCTGGCGCAGCGGACGGCGGGGTCCTGCTGGTAGTACTCGCGCAACAGGTCGTACAGGTCCGCGTGCTGCTCGCGGAGCAGCTCGCCCCGCTCGAAGAATGTCTCGGTCGCGACGGCGAAGAACTCCGCGGGGTTCTGCACGCCGTACGGGTTCATGATGTTGGGGGCGCCGGCGCGCAGGATCATCTCGAAGCGGGCGCGTTCGCGCGCGAGGACGCTGCGCCAGCGGTCCACATCCGCGCGGGTGCGGAGGCGCGGTATTCCCTCCATCACATCGGACTCGGCGTCGAGCTGGTGCGCGAACTCGTGCAGGACGACGTTGTGCCCGTCGCGATCGTCGCGCGCGCCACGCACCACGTCCTCCCAGGAGAGCACGACAGGCCCGCCCACGCCCGGCGTGTGCCAGCTCTCGCCGGCACGCCACCCGCGCGACTCGGTCACCATGCCGCCCGGGCCCGCGGCGCGCGCGGCGCCCACGAACGCGCGCGGATAGACGAGGATGGAGCGGAGCGTGGCGTAGTAGTCGTGCTCGCGGTTGAGGAGGGGAAGGGCCGCCTGGGCCGCGATGAGCACGCGGTGCTCGTGCGTGAGGGTGAGGCCGGCACAGCCCTCGAAGTGCTTCTCGTGCATGAGGACGCGCGCGATGCCTTCGAGGCGGGTGCGATCGGGCTCGCAGAGACGGTTGTAGAGGGGCCAGGCGGAGCGCACATAGGAGCGCCGCGCGGGGGTGAATCCTTCGCGGTGGAGGCGTCGGCGGCGGGCGGCGGTCCAGGGCATCATGGTGGTACAGCGAGCAAAGGCGCGGCCGGTCTGTAGTGATTCCGGATTCGGGCGAGCCAGCTTCTTCGTTCTATTATCGGACTCGATGACGGCGGGGGGGGATGGGTTGTGGACGACGCTGCCGGATATGCAGGCCCAAGTCCTTTCGGGCCCGGGTGCTACCCTGCCTTGGCGTGGTCTGCGGACACGCGTCGTTCACACTCAGGGTTGGAGCACCTCGCATGAAGAAGCCCACTGGCCGCGGCTATGCCCGATTCCTCGCTCTTTGCTCGGGTCTGGCCGTTTCGGCCCTCGCCCACGCGCAGTCCCCGTCGCCACCTCCGGGGCGGTACGGCGGCACGTGGAACGCCTCGGGGCTGTCTCAGAGTGGGGTCTATCGGTTTGACCTCTTTGTCACGAACCAGTCGAACGGGCTGATCCTTCGGCTGGACCCGGATGGCAACTTCCTCGGTGGCGGCGACCCGGTCGCGGCGAACGTCCCGCTCACGCCCGCGTCGGGCTCGAGCTGGAGCGGATCGGTGAGCGGCACGAGCGGGCAGGGCGACCTGTCGGTCACGCTCAACACCAGCGGCGTGATCGTGCTCACGTGCACGAACACGCCGGGCGGGAGCACCGTCAGCGGGTACAGCGTCACCGGCACGATCAACAGCGCGGGCGTCGCTTCGCTCACGGGCACGATGAATCTCTCGGGCGGCGGCACCTCGCCGTTGGCGATCAACGCGACGCGCGGCTTGACGACGGTGATCCCGTCGCCCCATCCGGCGAGCTCGGGGCTGTTCGGCGGTGCGATCGCGGGCATCGCGGACGTGGACGGCGATGGCGCGGGCGACATCGTGGTCTCGGGTTTGAGCGAGACGGCGAGCGCCACGCTCGGATCGGGGCGTGTCTACGTCATCTCGGGCAAGACGGGCGTGGTGCTCTTTGAGCTCAACGATCCGAACAAGGAGGTGGGCGGGACGTTCGGCGGATCGCTCAACACGGTGCAGGATGTGAACGGCGATGGCGTGAACGACATCGTCGTGGGTGCGCCCAACCAGAACCCCAGCGGGGCCCCCGTGGAGTGCGGGCGCGCGTACCTCTTCTCCGGCAAGACCGGCGCGCTGCTGGGCGTGTTCGCGGCGCCGGACCAGACGGCCAATGCGCAGTTCGGGTGGAGCGTCGCGGGAATCAACGACCTGAACAACGACGGGAAGGGTGACGTGATCGTGGGCGCGCCGTTCCACAACGGCGGCGGCGCACCGACGAACTCCGGCAAGGCGTACATCTTCGCCGGCGCGGACTACTCCGGCGGGGCCGGGACGTTCATCCGGAGCGTGACGGCTCCCGCGCCCGCGCAGGACGATTTCTTTGGATTTGCGGTCGCGGGCTTCCGCGACGTGAACGGCGACGGGCGGGGCGACTACGCGATCTCATCTCCCCAGGCGGTTGAGGGATCGGTGGGCGGAGGCCCGGGCGTGGTGCGGGTGTATTCGGGGATCGACGGGGCGGTGATCACGACGATCAACAACCCGACGGGTCAGAACGCCTCGCAGTTTGGCGAGAGCATCGCGATCGTGCCCGATGTGGACGGCGACGGCAAGATCGACCTGGTGGTCGGCTCGCCGGCCCACTCGCGTCCCACGGGGCTGGGCCCGCAGAGGGCGGGACGGGTGTACATCTTCAGCGCGTCCACGGGCGCGGGAATCCGCGCCGTGTTCAGCGCGAGCCCGACGATCGCCGGGGCGTTCGGCACGTCGGTCGCGGGCACGGCCGACATCGATGGCGACGGGCGCGGCGACATCATCGTGGGCGCGCCGGGCGAGGGCACGGACGGTCGGGTGCACATCATCTCCGGCGCCAACGGCGTGGAGATCAAGGCGTTCGGCTCTCTGTTCCCCGCGGCGGGCCTTGGGAACTACGGGTTCAGTGTGTCGCGCGTGCCGGACACGAACGCGAACGGGAAATGGGATGTGCTGGTCGGCGGGAGCGGTCAGCAGCTGCCGGTGGGGGGCATGCCCTCGCGCTCGGGAGCGCTGTACCTGATCCGCAACTGAGCCGGCTCAGGCGGGCTTCTTCTCATCCCAGCGGAGCGACTCGGTGATGAGCGAGAGTCGCGCGAGGTTCGCGAGCTGCTGGCGGAGGACGCCGGTCACGTTCACGAACTCCAGGCCCGCCTCGTGCTTGAACCATCCCGTCTTGCGGACCCAGACGACCTTCGCGTCGACCTCGAACGCGCCGTCCGCGCCCTGGACGAGGATCTTGAGCACGTCGTCGGCGCGGAACTCGGGCTTGCCCTTGAGCGACACGCGGCAGCCCGAGGCCGAGAGGTCCTGCAACGGGCCAATGGAAGAGGGCACGCTCTCGCAGCGCACGCGCCCGTGGCGACGTGCGTTCTTGGGGTCCATCTGGATTTCGCCCGGGGGGCGATGACCGGGGGTCATGGTGCGTCGGTATCGGCGTGATTGGTTCGGCGATGCACCCCGGCCTGGGCAGGGGCTCGCTTGGAATGCGGGTCGTATCGGGCGTGCCGAGGCGAGGGGCATTATCGGGTCTTGGCAGCGGAGCTCTCAGGGCCGTCTGGTCACTCGCATGGTGCTGTTCTGGGTGATGCTCGTCTCGCTCTCGCCGATGGGCATGAGGGCTCGAACGACCATCGTCTGCTGCATGGATTCGAGAGCGCCCGCGCCGGTGTCCCACGTGCAGGTCCCAGTGAACGTCGAGTTCTGGAGTTGCACCGGCGACTCGTGACGCCCCTCGGAGATGGGCGTGATCGTTCCCTTGGTCTCGACGGTGGCGCGGGCCCCCGTGGCCGATGCGAGGCGATTGGTGTTGGCGATCTTGAACTGCCCAAGCAGGCCCGAATCAAGAGTGTCCTGCGTCGTCCAGGAGTCTCCGACGTTCGCGCGTCCGGGCGCGCCGGCCGCGGTGAAGATCGAGCGAAAGAGCGAGGAAGGGTCGGGAGTGCCTGGGAGCGCCTTGGTCGCGCCCACGAGACCGCCCCCTCCCGCGGTGACGTTGGTGACGTTGCCGTTCGCGTCCACAGTGAACGTCATGGTGCTGGGTGTGGCAAGATCGGCGAGCAGCGCGTCGGTGGAGAGGTCGGGCAATGCGGCGGCCGGGCTCGCCGGGTTGCTCGGCGCGTTCTTGGGTTTGGACTGCTGCGAACCCGCAGGGGCTTTCTTGGGCTTGGTCGAGTCGAACTCGCTGACCTCGCCGCCCGCGTCGATCTTCGCGCGAACGACGGCGAGCGTGGCCTCGATGGTCGAGAGGCCCGCGTCCGTGCGGTCCTTCACTTTCAGATCGAGCGAGAGTTCCCAGTGCGAGGTGACGGGCGGAACCTCCGTGGCTGCGTCGAGCGGGTCCTTGGGCTTGGGGTTTGTCTTGGTGGGGGAGGAGCTCGGCGCACCGGGACGCGTGCCCGACGCGGCGTTCGCGCCCGTCGAGCCATCGACAACGATCGCGTATCGGAGTACCTGCCCGCGCTCGAAGCGCGGGCGCAGGTCGATCGATTTGGTGGGCGTGACCTCGGCGGGGCGGGTGGTGGTCGAGGGCGCGGGCTTGGCCGTGGGCGCGGGCGTGAGCGATGGGCCCGAGCCGGCCTGTGCGAGCGCGACGGCGGGCAGAAGCAGAGTGGCAAGAGCAATGACGCGCATGGGGGATGGACTCCGGGCCGAACGCCCAACGAGAGAAAACTCGCCTGACCTCATCGGCTTGAACCGGCCCGGGGCCTTGGGGGTTGCACGGGGCGTGAGGTTGCGCCTTTGGGCGTCGCGGTCCACTCCCGCCCCAGGGTGGTCGGGGCCGATGGTGCTCAGACGTGGGCCTTGCTCGCGCCCAGGCAGAGAGCGATCGCGTCGATGGCGCGAGGGATCATGTCGTCGTGTATATCCAGGTGGCAGACGAAGCGGACGCGCTGGGGCGCGGTGGGCAGAGCGAGCACGCCCTTGGTCTTGAGCTTGTCGCACAGGGCGGCGGCGGTGCCGAGGCGTTTCTCGAGGTCGATGAAGACCATGTTCGTCTGGACGGGCATCGGAATGGTCAGTCCGGGGATCTGGGCGAGGCCCTCGCTGAGGCGCGTGGCGTTGCGATGATCGTCGACCAGGCGCTCGCGATGGTTCTCGAGGGCGAACAGGGCGCCGGCGGCGATGATGCCCGCCTGGCGCATCGATCCCCCGAACATCTTGCGGAAGCGCTTGATGCGGGTGATGGTGTCCGCGTCGCCGCAGATGGCCGAGCCGACCGGCGCACCCAGGCCCTTGCTGAAGCAGCATGAGATGGTGTCGAAGTGCTTGGCGTATTCGGCGGGGGCGACGCCCGTGGCGGCGCACGCGTTCCAGACGCGAGCGCCGTCGAGGTGGCAGCGGAGCCCGAGCTTGCGCGCGGCGGCGGTGACGCGGACGATCTGATCAAGGGGCCAGATCGCGCCGCCGCCACGGTTCTGCGTGTTCTCGACGACGAGCAGGCGCGTGCGTGGGAAATGGTCCGAGAGTGGGCGGTAGAGGGACTCGACCTGATCGGCATCGAAGAGGCCGTAGTTGCCGCGGGCGGTGCGGACCATGACCGAGGAGAGCGCGGCGGGCCCTCCCGTTTCGTAGTTGATGATGTGCGAGTCCTCGTGGGCGAGGACCTCATCGCCCGGCTCGGTCTGGGCGCGGATGGAGAGCTGGTTGGCCATCGAGCCCGAGGGAACGTAGATCGCGGCGGGCTTGCCCATGATCTGGGCGATGCGCTCCTGGAGGCGGAGCACGGTGGGGTCATCGCCCAGCACATCATCGCCGACCTCGGCGTTGGCCATGGCCTGGCGCATGGCGGGGGTGGGGCGGGTGACAGTGTCGGAGCGGAGGTCGATGGGTGAGGGCATGGGAAAGGGTAGTAGTTGAACGATCCAGCGGCGCGGTACGCTGCGCACCCGGCGCAAGCGATGGGATCGATCCGACGCTTGGAACCCGCCGGGGCAGGAGGCGACGCATGGCCCGCTACGTCGATGGGTTCGTCATTCCGATCGCGAAGAAGAACCTTGCCGCGTACCGGCGGATGGCCGCGCTGGGCGGGAAAATCTGGAAGGAGCACGGCGCGCTCGAATACGTCGAGTGCGTGGGCGAGGAGCTGACGACGGAGATGGTGGGGGCGCCGTTCGTGAAGATGTGCGGGCTGAAGCGCGGCGAGACGGTGGTGTTCTCGTGGATCTGCTACCGGAACAAGGCGCATCGGAACAAGGTGAACGCCGCCGTGATGCGGGACCCGCGCATGAAGCCGATGATGGGCGGGAAGAAGATGCCGTTCGATTTCAAACGGATGGCGATGGGAGGATTCAAGACGATCGTCGAGAGCTAGGGGCGGTTGGCGCACACGCCCGGTTGCAAAGCGTTCGCACGAGCGGGCGTTCGTGATCTTGCGACGCGGACCGGAGGAGATACTGGGACTCTGCCGAGGTGGCAGCGGCTGCCATCGGGTGGCGTCGGGATGACGGACGCGCGTTCGCCATCCGTGAATGGGGACGCGCGGCGCGGCCTCGCGGACGCGGTGCGGGCGCGTGGCACGAGAGTTGCCATTCTCAACATGGAGACTTTGGAGCGCGGCCTATGGGGTCCCGAGCCAGGGCGGGCCGCGCCGGTCTCCGTGGGTTGCGGGGGCACGTCCCGCATTTCGATGAGGAGCACGTCATGAAAACCATCATCCGTCGCGAGCCGTTCGAGGTTCCTGCGTTCACCGCCTTCGATCGGCTGTTCAACAACTTCTTCAACTCCCCGCTCGTGGCGGGCGGCACCACGCTGTCGCCGGTGATCGAGGAGGGCAACCTGCCGCTGGACATCTCCGAGACCGACAAGAGCGTGATCGTGCGGGCCTCTCTGCCCGGCTTCACGCGCGAGGAGATCGAGGTGGAGGTGACCGAGGGCGTGCTCACGATCAAGGCCGAGCGCAAGGAAGAGATCGAGGAGAAGGACGAGACGTACTACAAGCGTGAGCGTCGCTGGGGAGCCGTGTCGCGCCGGGTCGCGCTGCCGACGGTCGCCCTCGAGGGCGATCCCAAGGCGGAGCTCAAGGACGGCGTGCTCGTGCTGACGCTGCCCAAGAGCGTCAAGGCGCTGCCCAAGAAGGTGAAGATCATGTAGCGATGCGCGGACGTGCGTGCGCTTTGCGCCCGGGGTGGGTCATCGACGCGTGATGGTGGCGGGGCGGGACGGCTCGCTCCGTCGGGGGGATGGTGGGCTCGCCCGGGCGCGGGGCGCCGCGCAGCGCACGAACGTCGGGATTGGATAGAAACAAGCCCCGGGCGAACCCCGGGGCTTTCTCATTGGACGGAATCCGAGCGAGCGTCACACGCGCCAGAGGCTCGAGGCCCACGTCAGCCCCGCGCCGAACGCGAGGAACATGACGAGCGAGCCCTCGTGGACCCTTCCGGCACGGCGGGCCTCGTCCAGGCAGAGCGGGACGCTCGCGGCGACGGTGTTGCCCACGCGATCGATGTTGATGTAGAGCTTGTCGTCGGCGAGCCCGAATCGATCGCGGGCCGCGTGGAGGATCCGCTGGTTGCTCTGGTGGCAGAGGTACATGCTCACGTCGGCCGGGGCGACGCCGGCCTTGGCGAGCGTCTCCTCGATGAGGAGCGGGAACGTGCCCACGGCGAACTTGAACACGTTGGACCCGTTCATCTGCACGCGTCCGAGCTTCGAGGCCTCGCACGCGACGCCCGCGGGGAAGTCCGTCTCATGGGCGGGGACGAAGATCTCCTTCCATCCCTCGCCGGCGGAGTGGTTGCCCTGGGCCAGGATGCCGCGGGAGAGGTCGTCGGTGGCGCGGACGATCGCGGCGCCGGCGCCATCGCCGAAGATGATGGCGGTGCCGCGCCCCGCGGTGGAGTAGTCCATCAGCGTGGAGATGGTGTCCGCGCCGATGACGGCGACGGCCTTGTGCGTGCCGGCGCGGATGAGGTCGTGGGCGAGGTTGAGCCCGTAGACGAAGCCCGAGCACGCGCCGTTGAGGTCGAAGGCGGCGGTGTTGTGCCCCGCGCCCACGAGGTTCGCGACCAGGCAGGCGGTGGGGGGGCAGAGCATGTCCGCGGTCATCGTGGCGACGATGATCAGGTCCAGCTCCGTCGCGTTCATCTTCGCATCGGCCAGGGCCTTGCGGAGGGCCTCGGCGGCGAGCGTCTTGGTGGATTCGCCCTTGGAGCGATCGATGCGCTTGCGGGTGTGGATGCCGGTGCGCTGGACGATCCACTCGTCGGACGTGTCCATCATCCTGACGAGGTCGGCGTTGGAGAGCTCCTGGCTTGCCAGGGCCGAGCCGGTGCCCGCGATCCGCACGCCGAGCTTCGTGGGCGGGACGAGGGGCGCCGGACCCGGTGCGTTGGTGGTCCGTGTCGTGCCCGTGGTTCCGCTCATGTCTACTCCTGGTCGAGTTCCTGCAGGTGCGCCAGTTCCGGAAGTGTAGAGGCCTCGGCGAGGCGCCTGATGATGGCGTCGTTGACCCCGGTCAGGACGTACTCGCGCATGCGTTTGACGGCGGCGACGATGGTCCGGCGCTCGCTGGAGCCGTGCGCGATGAGCATGCCGCCGTTGACGCCCAGGAGCGGGGCGCCGCCGTGCTCGTGGTAGTCCCGCTTGGACCACATGCCCTTGACGATGGGCTCGAGCTGCATCGCCAGGTCCGGGTTGGCGGTGAAGATCTCGGAGGCGATGTGGGCGAAGAGGGTCTTGGCGAGCCCCTCGGCCATCTTGAGCAGGGTGTTGCCCACGAAGCCGTCCATGACGACGACGTCCGCGGCGGTCTCGAAGAACTCGCGTCCCTCGATGTAGCCGATGTAGTTGAGCCCGGGCGTGGCCTCGAGGAGTTTGCGCGTCTGCTTGACGAGCTCGGTGCCCTTGCCCTCCTCCGAGCCGATGTTCATCTGGGCGACGCGCGGGTTCTCGATGCGGAGGACGTGGCGGGCGTACTCGTCGGCCATCAGCGCGTACTGCCACAGGTGCAGGGGCTTGGGCTCGGGGTTCGCGCCGGCATCGATGAGCACGACGGGCCCGCCGAAGGCGGGGATCGTCACCGCGATCCCCGGGCGGTGGACGCGGCGCAGACGCTTCATCTGCATGATCGCCGCCGAGACGCACGCGCCCGTGTTTCCCGCGGAGAGGACGGCGTCGCAGCGGACATCGTCCGGCGCCTTGTGGGAGCCGAGCCAGGCGAGCTTGACGATGGAGGAGTTGGGCTTGGCGCGGACGGCGCGGGCGGCCGACTCGCCCATCTCGATCACGTCCGGGGCGTGCTCGATCTGAAGGCGTGCGTCAACGATGCGTCGCTCAACGAGGAAATCCTCGATGAGGTCGCGGGGCCCGACGAGGACCATGGTGTCCGTAGTATCGAGATGGTGGAGCGCGTCGAGGCAGCCCTTCAGGATCGCGTCGGGGGCGTGGTCGCCGCCCATTACGTCGATTGCCAGGCGCATCGGAGGGCTCCGAGTTCGGTTGGGGTGAGCCGCGGCACGAGCCGGGGCGGCACGCGGGTGGCTCGATCAGCGGGAGACGCCGATGCCGAGCTTGGGCACGGAGATCTTGAGCCCCGCGCGGACGTACCCGGACTCCTTGCACGCGCGGTGGTGCATCTTGGGCATGCCCGACAGCGGGTCGAGAGTGGGGAAGGTGGGCTTGAGCGCCTGGTGGTTGCGGCGGCGACGCGTGCGGCCGTAGGAGACTCGTTGTGGAGGAAGCATGCTCGGTCCTTTCTGCGGTGTGGTGGACGCCGCGGCTTCCCGAACACACACCGGGCGGGGTGGATCGGGAAGGCGGGAAGGATAGGTGTGGAACGGGGTGTGGGTCAACGCCGGTTGAAGGTCCGGCGGTGCCGCGTATGATCCCCCCGCACGGCGCGGCGTGCACGTGTCCGAAGCGTGCCGTTCGCACCGCCAGGCCTCCCTAGCTCAGTTGGTAGAGCAGCTGACTCTTAATCAGCGGGTCGAAGGT
>CAYNSB010000020.1:0-57722 GCA_964399625.1 uncultured Phycisphaeraceae bacterium | reverse complement strand
TCTCCACGAAGTACTCGGGCTTGTTCATCTTCCCGATGTCGTGGTACAGCGCGCCCACGTACGTCAGGAGGGAGTTGGCGTGGATCGACTCGGCCGCCGCCTCCGCGATGCTCGCCACGTTCAGCGAGTGGTTGTACGTGCCGGGCGCGCGCTGCTGGAGCTGGCGCAGCAGCGGCTGCTTGGGGTCGCGCAGCTCGATGAGCGTCATGCCCGTGGTGATCGCGAACGCCCGCTCGATCGCGGGGAGCACAGCGAGCGTCACCACGCCTACGCCCAGGCCGCCGATGCCGGCGAGGATCGCGTCGTCCAGCAGTTGGTGCAGGGAGGCGTCGCTCACGGGTCGATCGATGAGGGCGACCAGCGCCGTGCCCAGCGCCAGCCCCACGCCGCAGAACAGCCCCATCCGCACGAGCGTGCGCCGATCGCGGATCTCGCGGAGCTGGATGACGGCGATGGAGATGCCCGTGAGCATCAGCGCGTAGATGCCGATGGGCTGGGCCAGCGCGACGCACACGAGCACGCCGTGCAGCGTCGAGAGCGCCAGGGCGATGCGCTGGTCGTACGCGACGACGAGGATGACCGCAACGAAGATCGTGGGCACGATCGCCGTGAGCATCAGCAAACCCGGGTTGCTCACGGTGCCCACGACGGCGATCGCGAGCATGCCCGACAGCAGCGCCGCGATGCCCAGCATCCGCATCGGGTTGCGGCGCACGCGCGGGCAGAACAGCGCGAGGTACCCCGCGACCGCGCCGCCGATCGCCCCGGTCGCGCCCACCACGCTGATCCATCGCACCCAGGCGAGCTGCCCCGCGGGGCTGTCGGCGAAGGCCACGGCCTCCTTGCGGACCTGCTCCAGGTGCGCGGGCGTGATCGTCTCCCCCGCCATGCAGAACACGCTGCCCTGGGGCACGGGCTTGATCACGGGGCGCACGCGGGCCTCGGCCTTCTGCTGGGCGGCGAGCGTCGCACCCTCATCGGCGGTGAAGGTGGGCTCGGGGTTGGAGGTCAGGCGCGACACGACCGCCGAGAGCACGGGCTCGACGAAGCCCGCGCGCCGCGCCGCCAGGGTCATCGCCTCGGCGAGCTTGTCCGCGTCGCGGATGCTCACGAGCGCGCGCTGCTGCGGGACGCGCCGCGGGTCCTCATCGCCCACGACCAGGTCCACTTCCTTGTTAGGCTTCTGGCTCTCGAGCTGCGCGCCCTTGTCGTCGAGCAGCAGCACGCTCTTGAGCTCCTCGTGCAGGCGCGTGGCACGATCGAGCCACGCCGCGCTCACCTCGCCGTTGACGAGGTTCTCGCGGATCGCGGCGCGGGCGGCCTCGGTGAGCTTGAACTGCCCGCTGAGCACGTCGGTGAGCTGGTCCGGGCGTTCCACGCCGCCCAGCGTGCGCGGGAGGTTCGCGATGCTCGCGCGGATCGCCTCGAGCACCGCGGTGTTCGCGACGTACACGCGCGGCGTGCGCTGGCGTGCCGCGGCCCGGGCCTCCTGGGTCAGCGCGGGGTTCTCCACCGCGAAGGGCACGCGGGCCACCAGCGTCTCATTGGCGACTCGCCCCACCGCCAGCAGCGGCTGCGAGCGCGCCCAGATCGCCAAAGCCCCGCACACCAGCACGAACGCGGACGTGATTCCCAGCGCCCAGCCCAGGTTCGGGTGCGCGAAGAAGCGCGTCAGGATCGTGTCGCCCGCGCGACGCTCACGCTCGAGCGCCCCGCGCCGCCCCCGGCTGACGGCGCGCATCGCCCACGTGCCCGTCCTGGGTCCGTCGCGTCCCATCAGCCCTCGACCTCCGTAGGTTCGTCCCGGCGGGCGCGCGTGCCCCGCGGGCGCTTGGGCGAGGTCTCGCCGTACGCGTCCACGATCCGCTGAACCAGCGGATGGCGCACCACGTCCTCACGCCCCAGGTGCGCGAAGGCGACGCCCGGCACGCGCGACAGGCGGCGGGCCGCGTCGATCAGCCCGCTGTCGCGGGGCTCTGGGATATCGATCTGGGTGATGTCCCCCGTGACGATCATCTTGGACCCATGCCCCAGGCGCGTCAGCGCCATCTGCATCTGCCCCTTGGTCGTGTTCTGCGCCTCGTCCAGGATGATCACCGCCTGGTTGAGCGTGCGCCCGCGCATGAACGCCAGCGGCACGACCTCGACGACGTCGCTCTCCATGAACCGCCGGACCGTCGAGAAGTCCATCATCTCGTTGAGCGCGTCAAACAGCGGCCGCAGGTACGGATCGACCTTCGCCTCCAGCGTGCCGGGCAGGAATCCGAGCTTCTCGCCCGCCTCCACCGCGGGGCGCGTCAGGATCACCTTGCGCACGCGGTCCTGGCGGAGCAGGTGCACCGCCGCGGCGACCGCGAGGTATGTCTTTCCAGTTCCCGCCGGCCCGATCCCGAAGATCAGGTCGTGCGTGCGGATCTGCTCGAGGTACCGCTCCTGGTTCGGGCTCTTGGGCTTGATCAGCCGGCCCGCGACGTACACGTTCAGCGATCCGTCCCAGGTGGGCCCGCCCGCGACCCCGTTCGTGTGATGCGCCCCGTGCAGGATCGCCCCGGGGCGGTCCTCGCCGTAGCGATCCGATTCCTCGGCGATGATGTTCAGAACCTGTTCGCGTGTGAGCGACCGGCCCGCGTCGGCCTCGCGCCCCAGGCGCTCCAGCACGTTCCGCGCGATGGACACCGGCTTGCGGTCCCCCTTCAGGTGGACCTTCCCCTCGCGCGAGGTGACGCCAACGCCCAGCGCCTCGCGCAGCATCTTGAGGTTCCGCTCGGCGCTGCCGACGATCCCCACGCGCTGGTGACCCAGCGGAACATGTATGCTGACGTCCAAGCCCGGAGGTCTCACTTCGGACGCCGCGCGGGATGGGTCGCACGCGACCCAACCCAACTCGACGCCCGCGGTGCGATCCCGAGGGCGCGTGGCCCTCGAGGACGAACGACGATCGTACCCTGCCGTGGTTCGCCGCCCCACGCCGGGCCGATCCGACTCATTCCTCACCCCTTGCATCGCCCGAGAACATGACCACCTTTCGCAACGACCCCCTTCCGCCCGCTGGCATCGCTGAAACCCGAGTGTCCGCGGTCAGTTTGATCGGATTGTGTACGGCATTGGGCTTGGTGGTGGTGCTCGGGGCGGGTGGGTGCCAGAGCGGAGATGCTCCACCCCCGCGATCCGCGACGGCCTCGCTGGTGCCCATCTCCACCCAGGCGGACACGAGCACCGCGCGGGTCGAGGCCGACTGGAACGACGTGGACGCGGCCGTGATCGTGTCCGCGCCGCGCGCACGGATGGCGATGATGGGCTGGGACCCGCCCGAGCGCGATTTCGCGGGCGCGCGCCGCATCGTCTATCGCTTCCAGACCGAGACCGAGTCGATCGTGACCCTGGAGCTGACGCGCGAGAGCGATGAGCCCGCGCCCCAGCTGCGCCCCAGCGTGCCGACGATGATCACGCTGCGGGCGACCGCCGAGCCCTTCCGCGATCCCGAGCGCGAGGGGGCGCTGGTGCGGGCGATCGTGTCGCGCCTGAGCGACCTCAAGGGCGTGGAGTATCGCCCGCAGCGGGACTAGCCACCGGCGAGTGGTTCTCGGGGAGCTCGGGCAGCTCGACGATCATCCGCGTCCCCTCCTTCCACACGCTCTCGACGCGGACGCTCCCGCCCAGGCGCTTGACGGCGTGGCGCACGATCGCCAGCCCCAGCCCGGTGCCCCGCCGCGCCGCGCCCACGCCCGTGCGGGCCGCGTCCACCTGGTAGAAGCGCTCGAAGATGCGCTGCTGCTGCCCGAGCGGGATGCCGATGCCGCGATCGACCACCTCCCAGCGCACGCCGGCGGGGATGGGCGTCGCCACGACGCGCACCGTCGTGTCCTCGTACGCGAACTTCATCGCGTTGTCGATCAGGTTCTGAAGGATGAGCAGGAGCAGGCGGCGATCGGTGCGCACCGGATCGACCCGGGGCGAGAGGTCCCAGGCGACCTGCAGCCGGCGCTCGCGCCGGGCGCGCTCGAAGAGCGGCTCGAGCGTCTCCACGAGGCGGGCCAGCGCCACCGGCCCGACCTGCAGCTCGCTCTCGGGCGATTCCAGGCGAGAGAGGTCCAGCAGGTCCGCGATCAGCTCCTCAAGCCGCTCGATGTTGCTGGAAACCACGCCCAGGAAGCGGTCCCGGCTCGTGGCGTCGCCCCCGTCGAGCGCGCGCAGGGTGTCGATCGCGACGCGCATCGCGGCGATGGGCGTGCGCAGCTCGTGGCTGGCGTTGGCGACGAAGTCCGCCCGCACCTGCAGCGTCCGCGAGGCCTCGCTCACATCGCGCATGAGCAGCAGGACCAGACGCTCCTCGGGCCCGGGCCCCGTCAGCGGGCGCGCCCAGACATCCACCGTCGCGATGGCCCCTCCCGCCGCGCCCGGGCGGGCCGCGCGGACCTGCTCGTGCGCCTCGCGCCCGGCGCGGGCGCTGGCGTGCACGCGGAGCACATCGCCCCAGGTGATGACCTCGTCGATGCGTCGCCCCACGAGCGACGCGGCCCGCGAGGCGACGAACGCCTGCGCGGACGTGTTGTGCGTCCGCACCACGCCGTCCTCGTCGGTCAAGATGACCGGCTCGTCGAACGCGTCCACGATCGTGCGGAGCAGCCGGGCGTGCTCACGCTCGCGTTCCGCGCGGGCCTCGAGCGCGTCGCCCGCCGCCGAAACCAGCGCCAAGGCCCGTTCGCCCTCGACACCCTCGGGCGCATCCACCCCCGCGCGACGGGCCAGGGCCGTTGCTTCCCGTCGCCACGAGGCGAGGATCGCGCCCCAGTGCGAGCGCTCGATCCAGACCCCCCACAGGGAGGCGATGGTCGCCAAGGCCAGCAGTCCCAGGGCGATCCAGCGGGGCGCATCGAGCGAGATCGACAGCGCCGTGATCCCCGCGCCCGAGGCGATCAGCAGGGTCTCGGGCAGCACTCGGCGATCCGTGGACATGCCCTGAACGCTATCGCCTCGGAGGAACCACTACTCGTCGCCCGCCTCGGCCCGCTCGGCGGCGCGGTACCCCACCCCCCGGACGGTCCGGATCAGGCCCCCGCCCTCGCCCAGCTTCTTGCGGATCGCCGTCACGTGGACGTCGATCGTGCGCTCGGTGACGGTGATTCCCGGGCCCATCGCCCGGGTCATAAGGCTCTGCCGGGTGAGCACCTTGCCGCGGGCGGCGATGAGGGACGACAGGATCTTGAACTCGGTCAGCGTGAGGTGCACCGGCTGGCCATCGCACACCACCTCGTGCGATTCGGGGTTGATGCGGATGGGCCCGAGGCGGAGGTCGGCGGTGCTGGGGGCCGCGCGGCGGAGCAGCGCCTCGATCCGGGCCAGGAGCACCTTGATGGAGAAGGGCTTGGTGATGTAGTCATCGGCACCGGCGGCGAGCCCGCCGATCTGGTCCGACTCCTCGACTTTGGCCGTGAGCATCACAATGGGAATGCTCGCGGTGGCGGGGGTCCGGCGCAGGCGTGCGGCGACCTCGGTCCCGGACAACTCTGGGAGCATGAGATCAAGAACCAAAAGATCCGGCGGATCGGCAACTACCCGATCAAAACCAGACCTTCCGTCGTAGGCGGCCTCGGCGTGGTAGCCAGCCCGATCGAGATTGAAGACGAGCATGTCGGCGAGATCGCGTTCATCCTCGATGACCACGATCGAGCGCTTTCGACCCAAGCCTTTGTCGAGACTGACTTTGAGCGCATTGCTCACGGCCTTCTCCTCGGGTTGGTTCGACGACCGCTCGTGCGTTTCGAAGCCTAACCATGCGGCGCAAGGGTGGAAAGGTGGGTGGGGGTTGGATGGGTGCGTGAAGGTGAGAATTCACACGCCCCTAATACAGGTCCTGAAAAAAGTGACTGCGTAGGGCCGGGAGGGGCCGAAAAAGGAATTCACGAGAGTTTGCCCGCACTAAGTGCTGCGGGTAGAGTCTCCGCCCCGGTCCGGCGAGGCATTCGGCCGAGTTGGATCCATTCGGTCGGAGGTTCCGGTGGACAGGGGTTGGTGGGCGGCGTTCGACGGGAGTTGTCGGCGTCGCTCGGGTTGGCAGGGTCCATGGTTCACCTCGTGGGTGAGCCCAATGAGGACCCAAGGACGCATGGGCCCTTGGGGTTTCCCGCTCGGTTGCAAGGAGCGGCGCTCGCAGGGGTCTGGCACGCAAGCAAGGAGATAGGAATGAACGTGACGAACAAGCTCTTCGTGATCGCCGGGGCGGCCCTTGGTCTGAGCACGGGCGCCATGGCGGCCGACGACGCGAGCCGTGCGTACGCGGCTGAGATGCTCTCCGACTCGTCCAACCGGGCGAGCGAGCTGGGCGCGGCCGAGACGTACATCCCGAACATCCACGGGTACCTCCAGTTCCGCTACAACTGGGATTACCGTCGCGATAACGGGATCAAGAAGAGCGCCAACGGGTTCCAGAACGCCCGCACCGTGGTGAGCGTGAGCGGCAACATCGCGAACCCGAACTGGGGCTACTACATCCAGTTCGATGCATCCGACGGCGCCAACACGGGCACCGGCGGCCTCGAGGACGCGTACGGCTGGTACAAGCTGGACAACGGCTGGACCCTCATGTGGGGCCAGGCGAAGGCTCCGACGCTCCGCGAGGAGCTCGTGGGTGACACCACGCAGCTGTCCTCTGAGCGCTCGTCCTTCAACACGTTCTTCACCGGCGGCCGCACGCAGGGCGTGATCGCGACCTACACGGGCGACTCGTTCCGCTTCTGGGGCGCGTTCACCGACGGCGCCAACGCCCGCAACACGGACTACAACAACTCGGCCGAGGCGGACTACTCCCTCACGGCTCGTGGCGAGTACAAGTGGGCCGGCGACTGGAAGCAGTCCAACGACTTCACCAGCTTCCAGAACGCGCAGTACTTCGGCATGGTCGGTGGCTCGATCCACTACCAGGACGGCGGCAGCACGTTCGGCACGACCGGCGGTCAGACGACCGACGCCTCCGTGCTGCTCGTGACGGCCGATGTGTCGGCCGAGGGCAACGCGTGGAACGCGTTCGGCTCGTTCGCGTACCGCAACATCGAGAACAAGAGCACGGGCACCAAGGTCAAGTTCAATGACTACGGGTTCATGTTCCAGGGCGGTCTGTTCGTTCAGACGCAGTGGGAGCTCTTCGGCCGCTACGAGTTCATCCGCGTGGACTCCGACTACGGCTCGCCCGAGCGCAACTTCTCCGCGCTGACCCTCGGCACGAACTACTACTTCGTGCCCGAGTCTCACGCCGCGAAGTTCACGCTCGACTGGCAGTACTTCTTCAACAAGACGGGCATCGTTTCCCCGGGCACGCTCGGCGGGAACCTCGGCTCGGCGAAGAAGGGCGAGTGGAGCATCCAGGCCCAGATGCAGCTGGTGTTCTAATCCGACACGGCTGAATCTGATCTGAGATTCATCACGCGGCCGGTCCCGAAAGGGGCCGGCCGTTGTTGTTTTGCAGACCGACGAAGAGACGGCATTTCGGAGAGACGGGGCGCGACCTACATCCGCTCCAGCGCCGGGATGCCCAGCGTCGCCAGCGCATCCTGCAGCACGCGCCCCGTGAGGGCGCACAGGCGCAGACGCGACAGGCGCGTCGCGTCGTCGGGCGCGGTGAGCACCGGGCAGGCGTCGAAGTACGTGCCAAAGGCCCCGGCCAGGTCGTAGGCGTACGTGCACAGGCGATGGGGCTCGAGGCTCTCGGCGACCGCGCGAACGCACGCGGGGTAGCGCAGAAGCGCCAGGGCCAGGGCCTTCTCCGCGGGCTCGCGAAGCAGGAGCGGCGCGCCCTCGAACCCGCTGGTGCTCACGCCGCGCTCCGCGGCCTTGCGGAAGATGCTCTTGACCCGCACGATGGCGTAGAGCAGGTACGGGCCGGTGTTGCCCTCGAAGGCGAGCATGCGATCGAACGAGAAGACGTAGTCCTTCACGCGGTCCGTGGAGAGGTCGGCGTACTTGAGGGCCGCGAGCCCCACGCCCTCGGCGATCGTGCTCGCGTCCTGGGGCGAGAGCGCCGTGTCGCGCTCGCCCTGGCGCGCGAGGACGGCGGCGCGGGCGCGATCGACGGTCTCCTGCAGGAGGTCGGCGAGCTTCACGTTGTCGCCCGAGCGGGTCTTGAAGGGGCGTCCGTCGTCGCCCAGCACGGAGCCGAACGCCGCGTGCTCCATGATCGCGACACGTCCGGAGCGGGCGTTGGTGGCGTAACCCGCGCGGATCGAGGCCGCGAACACCTGGCGCAGGTGGAGGTTCTGGCGCGCATCGATGGAGTAGACGATGCGATCGGCGCCGAGCTTCTGCACGCGCCGGCGGATCGCGGCAATGTCGGTGGTCGCGTACAGGAATCCGCCGTAGGTCTTGCGGACCAGGCACGGCTCCTTGATGGGCTCGAACAGCGGCTCGCCCGCGGCGTTGCGGGGCGGGTTGTCCAGGCGCACGATGAGCGCGCCCTGGTCGGGCTCGGCGATGCCCTTGCTCTCGAGCTCCGCGACCAGCGGCGCAAGCTCGCTGGCGTAGGACGACTCGCCGGCGGAGTGCTCGCTTGTGCAGTTCACGTGCAGGCGACGGCACGCCGCGAGGCAGACCTCCATCGTGACATCGGCGATGCGCTGCCAGACCGCCTTGACCTGAGGATCGCCCGACTGCAGGCGGATGAGCACCTCGCGGGCGCGGGTGAAGGCCTCGGTGGCGCCGGCGACCTGCTCCTCCAGCTCGGCGGCGGCCTTGGGGCCCAGCCCGTACTTGCGCACGGCGGCGAGCCCGTCGAGATCGCGCTGGCACTCGTTCTGCGCGTCGCGATAGGCGCGATCGAGATCGTCGAGCGTGATGGTCGCCAGGTCGATCCGTCCGGCGGTCGAATCCCGCATCAGGCGCGCCGTGACCATCGCGATGGGCAGGCCCCAATCGCCGACGTGGTTCTGGCGCTTCACGGTGTGCCCGAGGCGCTCGAAGGTGCGGGCGAGGGCGTCGCCGATGATCGGCGAGCGCAGGTGCCCGACGTGCATCTGCTTGGCGAGGTTCACGCCCATCAGGTCCACGACGATGGTCTGGGGCGCGGGTTCGGGCGGCAGACCCAGGTCCCGCGTGTCGAGCTGCGCGAGCAGGCCCGCGAGCGCATCGGCGCGGAGTCGGATGTTGATGAACCCGGGGCCGGCGATCGAGGCGTCGGTGAGGGGCTCGGCGATGTCGTCGATCCGGGCTTCCTTGACGATCGCGCGGGCGATGTCCTGCGGCTTCTTTCCAAGGCGCTTGGCGAGCGGCATCGCGGCGTTGGACTGGAAATCGCCAAGCGCCGCCTGCTTGCTCGGGGAGATCAGCGGGTCGATCTTTCCGCCGCCCGCCTCGCGCAGTTCGGGGAAGGCGCGGGCGATCGCCTCGGAAAAGCGCTGGGCGAGCACGAGCACGGGATCGAATGTGGTGGGCGGGGGGGGCATCGCGGCGATGGTAGTGGGGGCGTGCCAAAGAAGAAGCCCGCCGTGGGGGCGGGAGTCTCCACGGCGGGCGGTCAGGATGAGCGGGAGAATTTCTGTTGGCTCGTCAGCGGGCGCGGTCGTGCAGCGCCTTGCGTGCCAACTCCTGGGCGCGATCGAGGGCCTCGCCGGCGGGGCACTCGACGTCGGGCTTGACGCCGGTGCCCTCCCAGTTGGTCTTGGTGATGGGATTGCACGCGCGCCGGTAGGGCACGAACACGGCAAGGGTGGGCGCGACACGCTCGATGGTGATGGGGTGCGCGCCGCCGCCGGAGGTCTGCCCGACGATGGTCGCACGCTTGAGGGCCTGCAGGTTGTACGCGAACTCCTCGGCACCAGAGAACGAGGCGGGCCCGATGAGCACGTAGACGGGGATGTTGTCCTTCAGGCGTGCCGCGCCGGCGGGCAGGTCCGCCAGGGTCCACCATTCCTCGACGGTCTTGCCCTCGCGATCCACCATGTCGTTGAGGTGGGTTCGCGTGGGGAAGAGGTAGGAGGTGAGGAAGGCGATCATCTCGGGTTCGCCGCCGCCGTTGGCACGGAGATCAACGATCAGGGCGTCCGCGCCGGCGAGCGAGTCCATCGCGGCCTGGGCGGCGCGATGGGCGCCGGGGTCGTTCGAGAAGAGATCAAGACGGAAGTAGCCCACGTTGCCGGGGAGGACCTCGGGCTTGTGGATGAGGAAGTTGTTGGCGGGCGAGGCCTGATCCAGCGGGTTGGGCTCGCGCTCCTGTGAGGGGGCGACCACCAGGGCGAGGTGGCGATCGTGTGAGATCTCTCGCGCATCGAGCGTGAGCGCTCGCGCCAGCGCGGAATCCCGATCGAACGGGTCGTACCCGCCCGAGGCGAGCTTGGCGAGCAGCGCCTGGGACATCTTCGCGCCCACTTCCGGGTAGACGTAGTTCTTGGCGATCGCGTCCGCGGCGGCGCGGACCGCCCGCTCGCGCGCGTCGGCGTCGATGGGGTGCGACTGGGGCGCGTGGCTCTTGATCGCGACGGTGTCGAGGCGCCCGGGCTCCTCGGCGCTCAGGCGGAACTCCATCTCCACGCGCTCGCCCGCGCCGTTCTGCACGATCAGCGTGATGCCCGTCTCCGAGGCGCCCTCGAACGACTGGATGGTGACGGGCGCGGCCTCCTTGTGGATCGAGGCGAGGCGCGGCACGCGATCGTCGATGGAGGCGGCCTTGAGGCGGGAGCGGGAGGCCCAGGCGCCCTCGAAGGCGCGGACGCTCGCCTCGGTTCCGCTGTTGAGCATCTCCACGAACGCCCGGGCGCAGCGGGCCGGCGGGGTGTCGGGCAGCGTGGGCGCGTCCAGAGCGCGGGCGAGCGAGACGCACAGAAGGACGGCGGCGAGGGCGAGGCGGTGCGCGAGGGTCATGGTCGGGGTCCTGGGGCTCCGTGCGTGCAGTATAGTACGAAACGATCTATAAGCAAGAGAAAGCGCGTGACGCGCCCGCGCCGGGAGTCAACGATTGGGCGTGCACCGGGCCGCGGGAGCCCCAAGCGGAGCGGAGGGCTGATGGCGTCACGATCCCTGAGTGAGCTCGAGTGCTTTGTTCTCGGGCTGGTGTGGCAGCTGGGCCCGTGCAGCCCGTACGAGGTGCGCCGTCACATGCAGGAGTCGCCCTCCACGCAGTGGAGCGCCTCGGCGGGGGCGATCTATCCGCTGATGCGACGCCTCGAGAAGCGCGGGCTGCTGGTGGCGCGCTCGGAGCGCACCGGCAAGCGTCGGCGTCGCGAGTACCGCGTGACCGAGCGTGGCGAGAGCGCGCTCAAGGGCTGGATCGGGCCGCCGTTCGCGCCCGAGGCGATCAGCGTCGCGCACGACCCGCTGCGGACGCGGGCGCGGTTCCTCCATTTGCTGCCCGCGGGTGAGCGGGCGGCGTGGTTCCGCGCGGCCCGCGAGGCGCTCGACGAGGTGGAGAGACGCGTGCTCGCGTGGCACGAGGCCCACAAGGACCTCTCCGCCGCCGCCCTGCTGACCGCGAGCGGCGCGATCGACGTCGAATCTCGCCGTCGGTGGGTCGAGCGCGTCCAGGAGCAGCTGGGATGACCGCCCCCTCGAGCCCGAGCCCAAGGGCCGACGCCCCGGGATCGGGAGGGTGGTTCCCGTGGTTCCTTGGCGTCGCGTGCGTGGCGCTGGCGGCGATCGTGCTGGTCCAGCGCTCCAGACTGGCGGCGCTCGAGGAGCATCTGCGCATCGTGTCGGAGCAGGTGGGGCGCGGGGCGCTGCCGACGGGCGAGATCGTTGCGCCGCTGGTGTGCTTTGCGCCCGATGGCTCGGGCGATCGCGAGTCACTCGACTATGGGCACGAGCGTCGCGCGACGCTGGTCTTTGCGCACAACGCGGCGTGCGGCGCGTGCGAGGAGGTGCGTCCGCGCGTCGCGGTGCTCGCCCGATCGCTATCGGGCCTGGGCGTGCGCACGGTCGCGCTGCAGATGGACGCGAAGGAGCCCAAGGACCTGCGCTCGAGCGAGGACGCGACGCTGGTCGTGCGGGGCGTCGCGATGAACGAGGGCACGTGGCTCAAGCGGATCGTGCTCGTGCCCAGCGTGCTGCTCGTGGACGCCTCGGGCGTGGTGCGGGGCGCGTGGTACGGGGCTCCGACCGAGGCCCAGTGGGCGCAGATCCGGGCCCGCGCGCTGGAGGTCGTCGGGGGCGGATGACGGCGTCCCCAGAAAGAGAAGCGAGCCCGGAACGGTCCGGGCTCGCGCGTCGTTCGTGGGCTCGAATCGGGCTCAGATCCCGCCGGACTTGGCGCAGTTCGTCTGGCAGTCCTGGCGATACGCCTCGCAGGAGTTGGGGTAGGTCTTGCCGTTGGGACAGGTGACGGGGTCGTAGATCGCCAGACAGACGATGCCCTTGATGCACGGGCCGCCGATGGGCTTGGGAGCGGCCTGGACGGCGGCGACGCCGATGAGGGCCGTGATTCCGCAGGCGAAAAGGACCTTGCCCGTCTTCCGATTGAGCACGCTGCTGATCATGGTCGAGGCTCCGCTTGGAGGTCGAGGTTTTCGCGCCGGCACGTGCCGACGACATGACGCCACGCTACCGCGCGGGGCCTCGAGCCGCAATGCCGAACAAAGTGCGAGAGGCGCGGGGCCCGGGCGTTTGCCCGATCGCTCACCCGTTCACGCTCATCACCACCTTGATCCCCTCGCCACTGAGCATCGTCGCGAACGCCTTCTCGAACTGCTCGAGCGGGAACTCGTGCGTGATGATCTCGTCGAGCTCGAGCTTTCCAGAGAGGAGCAGCTCCTCCATCTGGTACCACGTCTCGAACATGCGCCGCCCGTTGATGCCCAGCACCGTGGCTCCCTTGAACACCACGTGCTGCGTGATGTTGAACGTCGGGGGCTTGGCGGGGATGCCCAGCAGCGCGGCGGTGCCGCCGTTGCGCAGCGCTGCGAAGCCCTGGTCGTACGCCGCGGGCGAGCCGGACATCTCCAGCAGCACATCGACGCCCTCGTGGCGCGTGGCGCGACGGACATCGTCGATCCAGGCGTTCTTGGGGTCGCGCGGGTCGTAGCACTCCGCGGCGCCCAGGCGCTTGGCGAGCGCGCGACGCGCGGGATTGATGTCCGTCGCGAAAATGCGACCGGCGCCGGCGGCCTTGGCGACCGTCACTGCCATGAGCCCGATGATCCCCGTGCCGGTGATGAGCACGCTCTTGGCCGAGACGCCCGCGGCCATCACCGTGTGCACCGCGTTGCCCAGCGGATCGAGCACCGCGGCGACCTTGTCCGGGATCTCCTTGTGGACCGGCCAGACGTTGTCCTCGGGGACGCACACATAGTCGGCGAAGATCCCGTCACGATCGATGCCCAGGATGCGCGTGTCGCTGGCGATGTGGGCGTTGCCCGTGCGCGAGTTGTAATCGACGCCGGCGGTGATGTGCCCCTCGGCGCTGACGCGCAGCCCGGGCTTGTACTTGGTGACCGCGGACCCCACCGCTTCGATGATGCCCACGAACTCGTGCCCCGTGACGATGCCCACGGGGATTCGTCCCGCGGCCCAGTCGTCCCACTCCCAGATGTGCTTGTCCGTGCCGCAGATGCCCGCCTTGGTCACCTTGATGAGCACGTCGCGCGGGCCCGGGGCGGGCTTGGGGCGAGCCGGGTCGAACTTCAGGCCCGGTCCGGCGTGGTGCTTGAAGAGGGCCCGCATGGTCTGGGTGGAGATGGACGGACGGACGGACGCGGAGGAGATCGTCGCCATGCGGGAGGATAGTCGGGTGACCCGAACGCGATCGATGGGCCCGGGGCCCGGGCGAACCAAGGATTCGCAGGAGTGACCCGTGCAAGCAGACGAGCGCGGGCACGTTGGGCGTAAAGAACACGTACGGGTCATGGGGGAGCGATTGGACCGTTGGTCGAGCGCCGTCCGGCGTCGGGTGTTCGGTTCGCGCCGGATCGGACTGGCGCGCGTGCAAAGGCCGATAGAAGTGGATTCATGAGCAGCGTTCCGCGTCCATCGCCGTTCCTGTTCGTCGCGACCCGGGTGGGGGGCAAGCGCACGCTCGGGGTCCGTCAGGCGGTGAACGAGCGGGCGCTCGCCGAGGCCTTGCGGCGCGAGCGCTTGATGCTCGAGCGAAGCGTGCCGCTGCCGCGCTGGGCATCGTCGGGTGAGGCCGGGGGTCTCAAACTGCGGGACAGCGTGGCGCTCAACGAGCAGCTCTCGCAGCTGCTCAGCCGGGGCGTGCCGCTCGTCGAGGCGCTGGACGTGGTGTCGATGTCCGTGCAGGGCCCGGCGCAGCCCGTGGTGAAGCGGATGCGCGAGCAGGTCTCGGCGGGTGCGAGCTTCGCGGACGCGTGCCAGAAGTCGGGCGCGTTCGATCGGGTGACGGTCGCGGTGTACCGCGCCGCGGAGCGCACGGGCGACCTGGCGGGGGCGACCAAGGCGCTGGGCGTGACGGCGCGCCGCCAGCTCTCGGTGCAGGGCAAGGCCCAGACGCTGATGATCTACCCGAGCATCGTGATCACGATGAGCGTGACGATCGTGCTGGGCATGCTGACGTTCATCGTGCCGCGGATCGCGCAGTCGCTCTCGAGCATGCGCGTGGAGTTGCCGTGGTTCAGCCGGCTCGTCTTCGCGATCGGGGGCTGGATGCGGGACCACGTGCTGATCTGCGTGGCGGTGCTGGCGGCACTGTTGGTGCTGGGCATCGTCCTTCGGCGCACGCTCGTGGGTGCGCTGGCGCGGGCGCTGCGTCGGCTGCCGGCGATGCGGGACGTGATCCTGGCCCAGGAGAGCACGCGGTTCTTCTCGACGATGGGCGCGATGACGCGATCGGGCGTGCCGCTCGCCGATGCGCTGGGCGTGGCGAACGAGGCGGTGGGGCTGCCCGCGCTGCGGACGCAGCTCGAGACGCTGCGCACGAAGCTGATCGAGGGCGGCGTGCTGCGGAACCTGATCGAGGGGGCCTCGGCGCTGCCCGTGGCGACGCGCCGGCTGCTGATCGCGGCCGAGCGCGCGGGGGACCTGGAGTCGGCGTTCGACACGCTCGCCCAGGACATGGCCGACGAAACGGACCGGCGGACGGCGCGATTGCTCGCGCTGCTCGAGCCGCTGCTGATCGTGATGATGTTCGCGATCATCGGGACGATCCTGCTGGCGATCTTCATCCCCGTCATCATGGCGGCGGGGAGCGCGACGGGATGAGCACGATGCGCCGCCTGCGGGCGCCTCAACGAGGGAGCACTATGAACAGGCGTGGAACCAGAACGATCACCGCGGCGCGAGCCTTCTCGCTGCTCGAGCTCACGCTCGTGCTGGCGATCATCGGCATCCTGATGGCGGTCGCGGCCTACAGCATCTTCGGGCAGGGCGAGAAGGCCCGCGAGAAGGCGACCTGGGCGACGATGAACGTCGTCAAGACCGCCATCCAGCAGTACCAGCTCAACACCGCCAGCTACCCGCCGGATCTGACCGCGCTGCAGGCGGGCAAGACCCCGTACCTGGAGCCCACAAAGAAGCTCGTGGACGGATGGAACAACGCGCTGGTCTACGGCGTTCCCGGTCACGACGGGCAGCCCTTCGACCTGTACAGCAAGGGCGCCGATGGTGCGCTGGGCACGCCCGACGACGTGAGCATCTGGAAGCCCCCGGCGGGGCAATGAGCGACGATGGCCCGCGCCCGATCCAATCTCCCACGCCGCTCGCGCCTGCTCAGGCGTGGCATGACCTTCCTCGAGGTGGTCGCCGCGACGGCGATGCTGGGCGTGATCGCCTCGGCGCTCTTCGGGACGTTCTCGTTCGTCGTGGGCACGCAGACGCGCGAGCGTCAGCGCCTGGCGGCGATGGAGGTCGCCAATCGACTGGTGATCGCGTACCTCTCCGATCCGACGAAGATGCCGGACCGGACCAAGCTCCTTGAGTACGGGCCGCCCGATCGCGTGCTCAAGTTCCGCTGGACGTACGCGGAGGAGCCGATCCTCGTCACCGAGGCCGTGCCCGAGGGGCGGGACACCACGCGTCAGAGCGGGCTGAGCCCGGACCGGTTCATGCGCGTGCGCGTGAAGGTGTGGCTCAGCGAGCAATCGGGCGGGGCCGAGGTGTGCGACGCGTCGCTGCCGCAGGCGGAGCTTTCGCGCATGCTCGATCCCACGGGCCTGCGCAACCCCGACCAGATCAACCAGCTGATGAACGATCCCGCGTCGATGCGCAACTTCCTCGACCAGATGATGGGCACGAGCAAGCGCGTGGGCGCGGGAGTCACGTTCTCCGGCTCGCCCTCGGCGCAGCGCGGGCAGGGCTCGCGCGGGCAGCGCCCCTTCGGGCAACGGGGCGGCGGCGCGGGCCGGGGCACGGGCCAGGGCGGTGGCTTTGGCGGCTTCGGCGGCGGTGGGCGCGGGAGCGGTGGAGTTGGCGGTGGGGGTGGCGGGGGCAATCGCGCCGGCGGAACCAATGGCGGCGGCGGGGGTGCGCGATGAGACGCGCCTTCACGCTCATCGAGACGATCGCGGCCTCGGCCCTGTCGGGGCTCGTCGTCATCGTCATCATCGCGATCCTCGTCTCGATCGATGGCACGGACCGGCGCGCGCAGGCGCGCTTCGAGCAGGCGGCGACCATCGATCGACTGCACATCGTGATGGAGCGCGTGTTCTCCTCGCTGCGCGTGGCGGACTCCACGTCCTCGGCCCTGAGCAACTCCGTCGTGCGCGACGCGCTGGGCAACGACGCGCCCGCGACGGGCAGCGTCGCGCCCCAGGCGATCATCGGCGGCGTCGCGGCCGTCGCGGCTCGCCAGCGCGTGATCCTCGAGGCGGATCCGCGCGTGCCGCGCTCGGGCCCGCCCTGGCTCGCGACGCCCGTGAGCGGCTCGGGCACGCCCGCGGTGCAGCGACTGGAGGTGGTCCTGTCCAAGCCGCCCGTGCCCGAGGGGTGGGCGAGCTCCGTGACCGGCGTTCCCGAGACGTTCAGCGACGATCGCGACGCGTCCGGATCCGTGCGCGGCGTGTTCGAACTGCGCCCCACCCTCGCGTCGAGCGAACCCGTGCAGACGCGCCCCGTGAGCGATCCCGGCTGGACGCTCTGGTGGCGCCCGCTGCCGCCCACGGACCAGGGCGACGACGCGTCGCGATTCACGCTCGATCCCGCGCAGGACCCTTTGGGCGTGCCACTCGCCTCGGGGCTTGCCGGTGTGCAGTGGGTGTCGTTCAAGCAGGGCGTGCGCACGCCGGACCTCTCGGCGATGCAGATGCTCGATCTGCCCGGGTACGTGGAGATGCAGGTGCGGACGGTGGACGGGCTGTTCGCGAACTGGATGTTCGAGCTCGGGTGGACCGAGGGAAGCGAGCAGGCGCCGTCGGACACTGTGGGCGCGGGCGCGGCGAACGCCGGGCAAACGCAGACGAGCGGCGGCGTGCAGAACGCCGGTCCGGGTCGTGGCGGCAGGCCCGGGCGTGATGGCGGGCCGGGGCGCGACGGCGGTGGCGCGGGTGGTGGTCGCGGCGGTCCGGGCGGTCCGGGCGGGCCCGGCGGACCTGGTGGACCCGGTGGTCCGGGCGGCGGGCGTGGCGGACCGGGCAATCCCGGCGGCGGCGGGCCCGGTGGCGGCGGCGGGCCCGGTGGCGGCGGTCGCCCAGGAGGTGGGCGATGAGCGTGCGTCGTAACGCGGTGCGCGCGCGCCGGGCCTTCGCGCTGCCGATGGTCATCGTGCTCTCGTTGGTGGCGGGCATCATGGCGGTGGTCATCCTCGAGCGCCAGAGCGCCCAGACGCTCACCGCGACGCGCGAGTTCGAGGGGTACCGGGCCCGGCACCTGGAGCGCGGCGTGCGCGAGGTCATCGGGCAATGGACCGACACGCTCGTCGGGCAGAGCCTCGAGAAAATGCTCGATCCCGACGGGCACGCGCTGGACATCCAGACGGTCGACGGCGGGCTGATCTCCATCTCGATCTTCGACGGGCAGGGCGCGATCCTCACCGATCCCGTGGGGCTCTCGGAGAACGATCGCAACGAGCTGGGCGGCGTGCTGTCCCAGCTGAGCGACCTCACGGGCGGGAACCCGGACCCGATGATCCTGCGTCCCGTGGGACCCATCCCCGTGAGCCTCAAGTCGGCGTCGCCCGAGGTGCTCGAGGCGATCGCGCGTCACGTGGGCGCGCGTTCGCCGCGTCAGTTCGCGGAGAGCGTCGTGCGTGCTCGCGCGGCGCAGGACATCACCGAGAGCGATCTGCAGACGATTCTGAACCGGGCGGAGCTCGAGCCCGCCAAGCGTCAGTTGCTCTCCACGCTGGTCACGATCCATCCGACGCTGGTGCAGATGGTGATCGACGTGTACGAGCCGCACGCGAGCGAGCCCACGCTGCGGTACGGTGGGCGGGTGGACCTGAGCTCGAACGGTCAGTCCACGGGCGGGATGATCCAGTCGCTGGGCAAGTTCCTCACGTGGGAGGAGCTGCCGGTGCGGGACGGGCAGGGGAATACGATCGCCACGCAGGAGGTCGCGCGATGAGCAAGCAACCGATCAACGGGGCGCGGGCGGTGAGGCTGGCGCGCGGGGCGCAGATCGCCGCGGGATCGCTGGTGCTCGCGGCGGTGGGTCTGGCGGTGGGCGTGCCCCAATTGGGCGATCGCCCGATCCCGCGGCCCCAGGTCGCCGCGCCCGTGGCCGTAGCCGCGGCCACGCCGAGCGCGGACGGCGTTGAGCCCGTGGCGATCGATACGCCGATCGTGCTCGCCGAGCGCCTGGAGATGGGGCGGAAGAAGGAAGCGAAGAAGCCCGATCCCGAGCCGCAAACGACGACTACGACCATCGTCCAGCAGCCGCCCGAGCCTAGCGACTGGAAGTTCCTGGGCATGATCCGCGAGCCCGGGCGCACCCTCGCGCTCGTGTCCGTCGATGGCACGCAGGCGTTCGTGCCCGTGGGCTCGGCGATCGGGGACGACGAGCTGGTGGACGTGACGAGCAAGGAGATCACGCTGCGCAAGGGAGGCGTGGAGCGCAAGGTGCCCCGCGCCGAGAAGACGAGCTCGAGCGTCGCGTGGGTCAAGATGCCCACCAACGCCCCGCCCACGCCCGCGGCGCCGGCCGGAATCCAACCCGGCGTGGCGCCCGGTGGCCCCGGCGGCCCGCTCTCCCCGGAGATGATCCAGCGCATGCGTGAGCGCGGCATCGACCCCGCCCAGGCCCAGAAGATGCGCGAGTTCTTCCGCGACCAGCGGGGCGGCGGGCGCAACCGTGGGCAGCCCGGCGGCAATCAGGGCGGGAACGGCGGCGGCGGGCGGGGCGGCAACGAGCCGTTCCTCGATCGCAGGCCGGGGTTCGATCCGGGCTCGGGCGGGCGTGGCGACGGAGAACCTCGTTGAGCCGACGCGTGTGCTATCTGGCTCGTGCCCAGGGGGGCGAGCGTCTGTGCGAGGTGCGACTCGTGGGCGAGGGCAGCGAGGATTCGCACGCGCTGGACGGGAACTGGAGCGACGCGAGCGCGGCCCGGGCGCAGGTGCAGGTCGCGGCCGAGTGGATCGCCCAGCGCCTGCTCCAGGGCGAGGGGGCGCGGGCGGGGCTGCGGATGATCTGCGTGGACGTGGAGGGCGCGCGCTGCTCGTGGCTCTCCGCGCCGGGCGTGGAGGAGAGCGTCGTCGCGGGCGCGCTGTCGATGAGCGACGCGTGGGGCGAGGGGGGCTCTTCGGCGTCGCTCTCGAACGGGCCCTGGGCGCCGCCGGCGGGCGATGAGGCGAGCATCCAGTCCCTCGCCGCGCCCGCGCCACCGCAGGCGCGAACGAAGGACCCGCTCGCGCTGCGCCTCGCGGTGCTGAGCGTGCCCGACGTGAGCGCCCGACTGCTCGTGGATGATCTGGACGATCGCGGCATCAGCGCCGATCGCGTCGTGTCGCTCTGGCACGCCGCGGCGATGGCGTGGGACCCAGCCGCCCCGGGCGCGCCGGGCCAGCGGCACGCCGGCGACGATCGCGTCGTGGACTCGGGCGCCCCCGCGACCGCCGTGGTTCTTGTGGATCCGAAGGGTCGATTGGTCTGGAGCTGGTCCCGCGGGGCGGACCTGCTCGCGGCGGGATCGATGCGCCTGCACCGGACCGAGGACGAGTCCGCGTCGGTCGGCGTGACGAGGGCGAATCTCTCGCGCCTGGCCGCGGAGTGGCTCGGATGGTCGGCCCAGCTCGGCGCGGCGCCGGCGCGGGTGGTCGTGGTCACCCCGCGAACCCACGAGGGCGACGGTCTCACGCCCGCGGAGCTTGGGCAGGCGCTGGGCGAGCTGTGGCCCGGGGCGAGCGTGGACCTGGCGGTGCACGAGGATCCGGTGCTCGCGACGCTGGTGCGCCTGGCGCGGATGGACGCGCCGCCGGCGCAGGGCGCCTCCGATCGTCGCCAGAGCCTGGTGACGCTGAGCGGGCGACCCGGGCGTGCGCACCGCTCGATGTACCGCTGGGCCTCGGGGGCGATCCTCGCGGGAGCGCTGGCGATGGGCGTCGTCGCGTGGAGGTCCTGGTCGAGCGCCGGCGCGGCGCGCGAGCGGCTCGAGACTCTGCGGACGACGGTCGCGGATCGAGTGCTCCCGCTGCTGCCCGCCAACGACGCGGTGGGGCGGGAGCTGGCGCGCTCGCAGCCGGCCGAGTCGCTGCGGACGCTCGTCGAGCGTCGCCGCCAGGAGCTGAGCCCCAAGGACCTGGACGTGGCGATGCCGATCATGCAGGAGCTCTCGACGCTGACGACGGTGCTGGGGACGGACATCGTGGAGATCAAGGACCTCCAGCTCACGCCGCTCAACTGCATCCTCGAGCTGCGCGTGCCGGACCTGGCCACCGCGGACCTCGTGTTCGACTCGATCGGAAAGGTCGAGGGCACGCACTGCGACTGGCAGCGGGGCAGCACGACGCGCATGGCCTCGACGCCGCCCGGCGGCCCCGATTCCATCGCGATGACGCTCATGGGCACGTGGAAGAAGACGACGGGGGGTGCGCATTGAGCGCCGGGCTGAGCGAGGATGTCCGCCTGGGCCTGTCGGTCGCCGCGGCATCGCGCGAGCGGGCGAGCCGTCCCCGCGCCCTGGTGCTCGCGTCGCTGCTGGTGCTCGTGATCGCGGTCGTTGCGGCTGGGGCGGGGCTCGCCTCGCGCGCCAAGGCACGCCGGGAACTGGCCAACTGGACCCAGATCGACGCGCAGAGCGAGGCGCTCGCCAAGGAATACGCCGAGCTGGACTCCCGGGCCCGCGCCGCCGGCGAGCAGCAGACGGGCCGGCGGATCCCCGACCTGTTCTCCAAGATGGAAGCGCTGGCGACGCGCGCGGGCATGAAAGACAAGCCGCTGCCCCCGCGCGAGACGACGAGCCCGTCGCGCGCGGGCGTGACGATCCGCGAGACGACGTACGAGAACCTGCGCGATCCGTCGATCAAGGCGATGCTCGAGTGGGTGCACCTGGCGACGGCCGACCCCGTGTCGCGTCTGCCGGGGCTGGAAGTCTCGAGCCTGCGCCTGCAGGCCGAGCAGACCGGGTGGGTGATGCGGGTGGTCTTCCGCCGGTGGGAGAAGCCATGAGGCAAGGAGCGAGCATGGGTGGGACCAAGGCGATGGCGTGTGCCCTGGGGTTCGGGCTGTTGTGCGCGATGGGCGCGCTGCCCGGGTGCGGGTCGCACCGTGGCGGGACGGTGGTCATCTCCGACGACAGCGACCAGCGCCTCTCCAAGGCGATGGAGCTGGCCCGTCGCGCGCAGGACGCGCAGAAGGCCGGTCGCGACGAAGAGGCGATCGCGCTCTACCGCCAGAGCCTGGACCAATCCCGCACGCTCGCGAGCGTGTGGAACAACCTCGGGCTGCTCCTGATGAAGCGTGGCGATCGCATGGACGCGGCGGACATGTTCCGCGCCGCGGCGGACGTCTCGCCCACGGACCCCAAGCCGTACCTCAACGTGGCGCTCGCCTACGACGAGGCCGGATGGAGCGAGCGCGCCCTGGAGTACTACATCAAGAGCCTGGAGCGCGACCCTCGGTACATCGACGCCCTGCGCGGCGCGGCCCAGAGCGCGCGCCTGCTGCAGATGGCCGACGAGGCGTGCCTGGAGCGCGTCCGCTCCGCCCTGCTCCTGGAGACGGACCCGAAGTGGCGGGCGTTCTTCCAGCGCGAGCAGCTGCGGATCGAGGGGCGAATGTCCAACGAGCGGCTCATGCGCGCGGAGGTCACGCCCAGCACGCCCGTGCGCATGGGCGAGATTCCCGCGACGCCCGCTCCAAAGTGACGAGACCGATCACAGGCGTGCGGCCGCGATGCTCGCCAGTTCGCTCCGCTCGCTCTTGAGCAGCGTGACGTGCCCGGCGATGCCCAGGCCCTTCATGCGCTCCACGGCGTAGGCGAGCCCGTTGCTGGAGGTGTCCAGGTACGGGTTGTCGATCTGCCCGATGTCGCCGGTGAGGATGAGCTTGGTGCCGTCGCCCACGCGCGAGACGATCGTCTTGACCTCGTGCGGCGTGAGGTTCTGCGCCTCATCGACGATCATGAACTGGTGCGGGATCGACCGCCCGCGGATGTACGTGAGCGGCTCGAGCACCAGCTTGCCGTCGGCCATGAGCTTGGTGATCCGCTGCTCGCTGGTGTGGCTGTCGGCGTGCTGCATCTTCTCGGCGCCGCGCGTGGACATGAGGTAGGTCAGATTGTCGAAGATCGGCTGCATCCACGCGGTGAGCTTCTCGTCCTTGTCGCCGGGCAGGTACCCGATGTCGCGCCCCAGCGGCATGATGGGGCGGGCGCACAGGAGCTTCTCGTAGCGTTCCTCGCTGAAGACCTTGGACATGCCCGCGGCCAGCGCGAACAGCGTCTTGCCCGTGCCCGCCGAGCCCAGCAGCGTGATGAACTTGATCTCGTCATCGAGCAGCAGGTCCAGGGCCATGGTCTGCTGCAGGTTGCGGGCCATGATCCCGAACACCGGCTTGCGCGGGCCCGTCGCGGGAATCACGTGGTCGGTGTCGGCCAGGCGACGCGCGAGCCCCGTGTGGTGCTCGTCGTCCTTGTTCTTGAGCACGAGGTACTGGTTGGCGACGAGCTCGCGCGTGTAGCGCTCGCCGGTGGGGGAGGTCGCGCTCAGTGCGCCGACCAGGCGGTCCATGGGGAGCATGCGGTTCTTGTAGAGCTCGTCGATCAGGTCGCCCTCGACCTCGATGGTGATGAACCCGGTGTAGAGCTTGTCCGCATCGACCTTCGCGTTCTCGAAGTCCTCGGTGGTGATGCCCAGGGCATCGGACTTGATGCGGGCCGAGATGTCCTTGGAGACGAACACCGCGGGCACGCCCGACTGGTGCAGGTGCCAGGCGACGGCGATGATGCGATTGTCGGGCGAGTCCTGGTCCAGCACCACGGGGCGCGTGTGCTCGCCGATGTCGATGCGGACGGTGCCCGAGAGCCCGTCGCCCGCGCTCGACGCCGCGCCCACGCCGGGCGAGGCCTCGCCCCAGGGCACGCCGTCGGTGAGGCGCCCGCGCGAGCGCAGGCGGTCGAGGTGGCGGATCACCTCGCGGGCGTTGCGCCCAAGGTCGTCGTCCTTCCGCTTCATCGCGTCGAGTTCCTCGATCACGGCGAAGGGGATGACGACGTGGTGCTCCTTGAAGACGAAGATCGCGTTGGGGTTGTGCAGCAGGACGTTCGTGTCCACGACGAAGTGGCGGACGCTCGTGTCCTGCGCGGGGCGGACGCCCGAGCGCGGCGAAGCCTTGCCGTTGTGCGTCTCACGCCGGAGCACGTCGGCGAACGAGTCGCCGTGGGCCCTGATGCCGTTCTCGAGGGGCGTGGCTTGCTCGGCCATCGGCACCGCGTGCGGCGGGTGCTGGGCAGGGTGGACAGGCTTGGGTTTGGATTTGCGGGCCACGTCCGTGGGGCGGTTGATGATCGACATGTCTCATCCGCGTCGTGTGTGCGTCCATGCGAAACGACGGGATCAGCGTACCGACTCGCGAACGGGCGTGCGCTCCGGCACGTCCACGGTGGATTTCGCCCAACACCAAGAAGATTCGGTTCAGAACGGGCAATTGTTCACGGATAACCTCGTGGAGGGCCCTTCAAAAAACTCAAGAGTCGGGCTCAAGCTCTCCCGATTGCACTGTTGGCGGTGGGGGACTGCGGCGTGAGCGCAATAGGGGAGCAGGCAATCTTGGACGAACTTTCGCCATGGTCGTGCCCTATGTGACTCATGGTGAGTACTCCTGGGGACGTGCCGCGCCAACGGGTGCATATGCGTCGGGCCGTGGCCGTTGCCATCTTGCTCGCGCTGGCGTCCGTGGTGCTCCTCGCGCCGCGAGCCGTTCGCCGAGCGGTCCGTCCGCTCTCGAAGGGTGATCTGATCACGATGACGCTCGAAGGCGACGAGATTGTCCGAGCGGGCAGAAGATTTGTGGCCGACCGAGGGCGGGCGCCGGCGTCGTTCGAGGATTTGGTGCCCACGTTCCTCGCGACGATGCCTGTCCCGGCGAAGGGATGGGGTCCGTGGGAGCTCCATCCGAGGAGTCCCGGCTCCAGTGACGTGCGAGAGTTTGCCGTCAGCCGATCGATCGATGGCTCGGTTGGCCAGTGGGCGTCCGCTTTTACGCGCATCACGTGCTACGTTCGACCGGAAAGACCGGCGCACTGGCACGGGCGAGAGTTGGACTTCGTTCTGAGCGAAAATCGGTTCCTCCGAACCGCCGCGCCCTCAAGGCTCCACTCAAGTCACCCACACCGCCACAAGCAGAATCCCCCCGATCACCCCCGCCGCCCCGGCCTTGGCGATCGTCGCGACCAGCCGCCCCGTCGCCGCGCCCGCCCCGACGCGCCACGACTGCGACCACGAACTGCCCGTGATCCCGCGCTGCCCCGCGATCGCGCCCAATCCCGCGCCGATCACCCCGCCGGGGATCGCGCCGACGACCGGAATCACCAGCCCGCCCACGATCGCGCCCACGCCCGCGCCAATGACGGAAAGGATGGACGCCGAGCGCCCGCCCCCGGCACGTTTCGCGCCCGCGGCCGACGCGACGAGTTCCACGATCTCCGCGACGATCGCGATGCCCAGGCACGTGAGCAGCGTGGAGTCCGCGAAGAGTCGCGGCTGACCCAGCGAGTACTGAAGCCCCACGCCCGTCAGCAGCACCACCCACGTGCCCGGTAGCGTCAGCAGTGTGAGCACGATCCCAGCGCCCGTGGCGATGAGCAGCGCGACGAACGCGAGGATGAGCAGCGTGGTGGTCACGGGCGCGGAGCGTCCGGGAAAGGACGGCGCGGATCAGTTCGCGGGCGGGCTCGCGGCGGCTTCGTCCGCGGGCTTGGCCTCTTCCTGCGCACGTTCTGGGAATCGCACGCGCTCCATTTCAAGCACCCACGATTCGAGCGGATCGTGGTGATACAGGTCCAGGCGCAGCTCGCGCCCGCCCAGCGTCGGGTGCGAGGGGAGCACCTTCAGGAAGATGAGGAACTTGTCCCATTTGCGCTTGTCGAAATCCTCGATGTCCGCGGGCACGAGCGACTGACCCGAGGGCAGCGTGAGGCGCTGCGCGCCCGCGTCCCATGTGTACTTCCGACGGCTCACGCGCAGGATGTGCAGCACCAGCAGCAGCCCCGCGCCCAGCCCCAGCGCCGTGAGCAGCCACTGGATGGAGATGTCGTACTCGCCCAGCTCCTTGGGCGCGGCCCGGGCGCCCTTGTCGGTCGTCCACTTCTTCTGGAGTTCCTCGAAGGTCTTGGCGGGGTCCGCCATGGTGGTCTGGTCGGGCGTCAGGCGGTGCACGCGGTGCAGCGCGAGCAGCCACTTCAGGCGGTTCTCGTCGAGGCGATCGCTCCGCCCCTCGCTCGCGGACTTGGACAGGCGGTCGAATTCCGCGGCGGGGTTCTCGATCGACACGCTCCGATCGAGCCGTCCGGCACCCTTGGCCTGCTCAAGGTACTGGAACTGCATGAACGAGGCGTGGCGCACGCCGCGCGAGGGATACGCGATCGAGGCGTCCCAGTAGGCGTACGCGCCGAAGCCCAGCAGCACGATCGCGAAGACGACCATCTTCAGGAGCCAGGGCTTGTTGGGCTTGGTGACGGCAAGATCGGGCATGGGGTTCCTCACGCGATCGCTCGCAGGTGGAGCATTATCGTCGCGCTCGCCCCCGCACGCGAGGCGTCGCGCGGGATTGTTCAGGGCTCGATCGGGTCGAGGCGCTCGAGCACGAGCGACCACCATCGCCGGGCGCGGGCCGGCCCGTGCGCGCGGGCGCGGAGCGCGTCGAAGCCCCCCTCGTCCACGCGCCGCACGGGGATGCGCGGGTACTCGCGCCTCGAGGCCAGGGCGCGCGTCAGCCATTCCTCATGGACGCGTCGGAACTGCTCGCCGGGGTCGCGAATATCGCCTCGATGGAAGAGTCGCTCGAACATCGGGGCACATTGTACCGATGGCCCCCGCGCCGAACCCGGCGCGCCCTCGTGGTTACGAGACGATGCGCAGGTCGTCCAGCTCGGGCTCCACGCTGGTGCGTCCCTGCCAGCGTGAGACCTTGGGCGAGACGATCGCGTCGAGCCTGAGCCCCGGGAACAGGTCCGGGGCGCGGGCCGCCCAGTTCCACCCCACCAGGCGCATCGTGCGCTGCGAGGCGCGGACGAGGATCGCCAGGTGCTTGCCCTGCGCCCCCATCACCTGCGGACGCGAGGCGATCTCGAGGCCCGAGAGCAGCACGCGCGGACGCGGGTTGCCCACGCCGAACGGCGCCAGGGACTCGAGCTCGGCCACGCCCGCGGGCGAGAGCTCGTCGAGCGAGGCCTCGGCATCGAACCGCAGCGAGGGCGTCAGCTGCTCGTCACGCAGGTGCTCGCGCGCGTGCGCGTCCAGCGCCAGAGCGAAGGCGTCCAGACGCTCCGCGTCGAGCTTCACGCCCGCGGCCATGTCGTGCCCCCCGAACTGCGTGAGCAGCCCCGAGCACGCGCACAGCCCGGCGTGGAGCGAGTACCCCTCGATGGAGCGCCCCGACCCGTGGCACGCTGGGCCCACCCGCTGCATGAGGACCGTTGGGCGATGGAAGCGCTCGACCAGGCGCGAGCAGACGATGCCCAGCACGCCGGGGTGCCACTCCTCGTGCGCGAGCACGATCGCCCGCCGATCGGGCGAGTCCATGCCCGCCCGGCGCGCCAGGTCCGTGGCGTGCTCGGCGATCTTCTGCTCCAGCGCCCGTCGCTGGTTGTTCGCGGTGTTGAGCGCCCGCGCGATCTCGTGGGCACGCTCGCCCGACGCGGTGGTGAAGAGCTCCACCGCGTCCTTCGCGTGACCCAGGCGCCCGCAGGCGTTGAGCCGCGGCGCGAGCTTGAAGCCCGCGTCCTCGGAGGTCACGTCCTCTCCCGCGAGCCCCGAGGCCTCGACGAGCGCCCGCAGGCCCGGGATCGTCGATGATTTCACGCGCGAGAGTCCGAACCGGGCGATCACCCGGTTCTCGCCGACCAGCGGCATCACGTCCGCCACCGCGCCCAGCGCGGCCATCGACAGCAGGTCGATGAGCAGCGTGCGCAGCGCCGCGTTCACGCGCGTGCTGGTGCAGTGGAGCGTCGAGAGCCGCCACGCCAGCTTGTACGCCACGCCCGCGCCGGAAAGCTCGCCGAAGGGGTACGTCGAGTCCGGGCGACGCGGGTGCACGACGGCATAGGCCTCGGGCAGCGCGTCCAGCGACGCGGGCGGGTTGTGGTGGTCCGTGATGATCAGGTCCGCGCCCGCGGTCTTGGCCGCCCGGGCCGGCTCGTGCGCCGTGATCCCGCAATCGACCGAGACGATCACGCGAGCGCCCTGCTCGGCGAGCGAGCGCAGCGCCGCGGAGTTGAGCCCGTACCCCTCCTCCAGGCGGTGGGGCACGTACGTGCGCACGTCCGCGTCGGACGAGATCGCGCGAAGCGTGTGGTAGAGGATCGCCGTCGCCGTGACGCCGTCCACGTCGTAGTCGCCATAGATCGCGATCGGCTCCCGGCGGCGCAGGGCGTCGAGCAGGCGAGCGGCGGCGCGATCCAGATCGGGGATGAGCGAGGGATCGTGGAGCCCCATCAGGCTCGGATTGACGAACGCCTTGATCTCCTCGGCGCTGGTGAACCCCCGGGCCGCGAGCACCCGCTGCGCGAGCGTCGATCGCTCACGCACGCGCCCGTTGGCGTCCAGGCGCGATTCGGGAGAGGGAACCTCGACGGGCGAACGCCGACGCCACAGGCGTGTGAGCCCGCGGGCGATGGGGGGCGTGTTGGCGGGTGCGAGGCTCACGTGTTCGGGAAGCGGTTCGAGGGCTGGTCGGGGCGGAGCGATCGTGTAGACTATCGCTGCGGCACTCGGGCCGCACCCGAATTCTCAGAGCACGAACATGCCCCGACTCACCAAGATCTACACCAAGACGGGCGACGACGGCACCACGGGCCTGGGCTCGGGGGCTCGCGTGTCCAAGGGCGATGTTCGCGTCGAGGCGTACGGCACGGTCGACGAGGCCAACGCGGCGCTGGGGCTGGCGATCGTCGCGTGCGAGCAGGCGATCGCCCAGGCGACCATCGAGGCGCGGAACCCCGAGGCCCCGCGCGTGAAGCTCTTCCGCGAGGTTGTGGACGTGCTGCAGGCGAGCCAGCACGACCTGTTCGATGTCGGCGGGGACCTGTGCATCCCGATCGTGGCGGGCGAGAAGGGCATGCTCCGCGTGCAATCGGAGCAGACCTCGCGCCTGGAGCGGACGATCGATCGGTTCAACGAGCCCCTGGAACCGCTCAAGAACTTCATCCTGCCCGGGGGCACGCCCGCGGCGGCGTCGCTGCACCTGGCCCGGACGCTCGTCCGACGGGCCGAGCGCGCGTGCGTCCGCCTGCTCGAGGAGCAACCCGAGGCGACGAATCCCGAAGCAGTGCGGTACCTGAACCGGCTGAGCGACCTGCTGTTCGTGCTGGGGCGCGTGGCCAACGGGAACGGGGCGCAGGACGTGGTGTGGGTGCCCGGGGCGAATCGGGCGCGGAAGTAGCAACCGGCGAGGACTGGCGTGGCACGCGGACCCAGCAGCGCAACGTTCACGACGGAGTTCGGGCACGAGCTCGAGATCGAGCGCATCGCGTGGCTGCGCCGCAGGTTCCTGTGGTATCTCGGGTTCGGGCTGGCGTTCGGCATCCCCGCGCTCGTGCTCCAGTTCGGCTTCTCCATGCAGCGCGAGTCGCTGGGCGATGTCGGATGGATCGTCAACGGGCTGATCCAGCTCGTCAGCTTCGCGGTGCATGCCGGGCTGCTGGTGTACGTGTGGCGCACCACCAGGCTGCGCTGGCCCATCAACACCCTCGCGTACGCCATGATCGTGGGGCTTGGCTCGCTGGCGATCCTCACCATGCCCGTGATGATGTCCAGCGCCGTCGATCACGCCAAGCAGCAGGTCACCAAGAGCGGCCGGCAGACGTCGATCGCCGTGCCCGTTCTTCCCGGCGGCAAGGTGCAGTTCGGCTCCGACGAGTCGGACAAGGAAGAGCCCGAGGCGACGCCCCCCAAGGACGGCGCGCCGCCCGAGCCCGGCGCCGCGCCCGCACCCTCCCCATCCGACGAGGCGTCGGCCTCCGACGAGGCGGCCCGCAAGCGCCGGCAGTTGGAGAAGATGAACAAGATCTTGGACGACCCGCGCACGGGCCGCTCCATGCGCATGGCGATGACGACCTTCGGCTCGCTCTGGGCGATCCTCGTCTCGCACTTCATGGCGTGCGTGTTCCTGCCCTGGACCTCGCGCGAGGCGCTGCGCCCCGCGATCCCGCTGCTGGCGCTCAACACGCTCATGACGATCGGCTACTCCGGATGGACGATCGTCGACGGCGGGTGGAGCTGGCCCATCGTGCTGATCGCGCTGGGCGTCGTGGCCAGCTCGTTCCTGGTTCCGCTCCCGGGCCTGGGAGTGTGCTGGTGGCGCCACGGGCGCTTCCGCAAGCGCAAGACCTACGACATCCTCCGCGGACGCTACAGCGAGCTCAAGCACGAGCTGACCTACGCCCAGCAGATCCACGAGGGGCTCTTCCCCGATCCCATCCGCGCCGGGCCCGTCCGCTTCGAGTACGTGTACGAGCCGATGCGCCAGATCGGCGGGGACTACCTCCACGCCTTCGCCGCCCCGGATGGTCGCCACAGCTTCGTTGTCATGGACGTCACGGGGCACGGCATTCCCGCGGCGCTCACCGTCAACCGCCTGCATGGCGAGCTGACGCGCATCTTCGCCGAGGACCCGGACATCGCGCCGGGAGAGGTCCTCACGCTGCTCAACCGGTACGTGCACCTGACGCTCGCGACGCACTCGGTGTACGTCACGGCGATCTGCTTCCGCGTGTGCGCCGTGCGGGGCACGCTCGAGTACGCCTCGGGCGGGCACCCGCCCGCGTTCGTGCGCGACGTGCGGGGAAAGCTCGAGCAGCTCGATTCCACCACGTTTGTGCTGGGCGCCTGCGCGGGCAACGACTTCCAGCACGAGCAGAAGAGCGTGAGCTTCGGCCCGGGCGACGTGCTCATCGCCTACACCGACGGCGCGACCGAGGCCCGCGATCAGCACGGGCGGTACTACGGCATCGCGGGCATCCAGCGCATCCTCGCCACGGGCTCGCCCCTGCTCGATCACGACGACGGCTCGGGCGGCTGGCCCGGCGCGATCCGCCAGCAGGTCGAGAAGCACCGCTACGGGCCCACCGCCGACGACATCCTGGTGATCGAGATTCGCAGGCCCATCGAGCGTTGAGGGCGCGACGTCGCACGCCAACGCGGCGCGCTCAGCTCTTCACGCCCTCCACGCCCGGCTCGGTGTACTTCCGCAGCGCCCGCTCCAGGTCCACGCCGTTGATGTTCGCCAGCGTGCACAGCCACGCCAGCACATCCGCGAACTCCTCGGAGAGGTTCGCGCGCTCCTCGGGGCTCGGGCTCTTGCCCGGCGCGTTGTTCTGAAGGGCCGTCGCCAGCTCTCCGACCTCCTCCATGAACCACATGAAGGTGCCCGGCGTGCCGCGGGCGGCGTCGGTCTGGTAATAACGGTCGCGGATGAGCTGCTGGAACGCGTGCACGGTGAGCGGCGTGTTCATGCCGCACCGTAGCGCGGGCCGATGGGCAGTCGACGCGACAACGCCGGCGCGATCCGGTCGAAGTTAGGGAATACTATCAATACCGGGAACGGGTCAGGGCTCGACCCGTCTCACCCTCGCGAGGCATGGACGTGACGCGACGGCTTCTGGTCCAACCCGACGTGAGCGCAGCCCGGGCTTCGTCCCGCGCCCGGCGTGGGCGTGCCGCGGCGATGGCCCTGGGCGCGATCTCGCTGCTGGCGGGCTGCCGCGAGTTCCAGCAGCACCGCGAGGGCATCGCGCGCCTCCACGCCGCGGGGCGCTACGACGAGGTCGCCCGCGAGCTCGACGACCCCAAGATCCACGCGATGTACGGGTCCAAGAGCGAAACGCTGTGGAAGCTGGATCGCGGCAGCACGGCCCTGGCCCTTGGGCAGAACGATCAGGCGATCGACCTGCTCGAGCAGGCCGAGCGCACCATCGAGGTGCAGCGCGAGAAGTCGTTTGGCGACGAGGCCGGCTCGTGGATCCTCAACGACACCGTGAGCACGTACATCGCCGAGCCGTATGAGGACGTGTACGTCAACGTGATCAAGCTCATGGCGCAGCTCGCCGCGGGGCGGATCGACGGCGGCGCGACCGTCGAGGCCCGGCGCCTGGGCTCCAAGAGCGACTTGCTCCGCGAGCAGTACCTCAAGTACGAGGACGCCCTGGAGAAAAAGGACTCGCCGCTCGCCCGCTCGGCAATGAGGTCCGGCTCGTCGCTCGTCGCGGTGAACGACAAGGGGCGGTTCATCGAGTCCACGCTCGGCACCTACCTCGCCGCGATCACCTTCATGAAGAGCGGCGACACGGACCTGCAGGAGGTCGCGGCCCGGCGTCTGCAGGACTCGATCCGCCTCCAGCAGCGCGTGATCGGGCCCGTGCGGGGCGAGGACTTCTCCGCCCTGGAGTCCATGCGCCCGCGGGACGTGAACGTGCTCGCGGTGGCGCTCTCGGGGCGCGGGCCCACCAAGTACGCCCAGCGGATCGGGCCCATCCCGCTGGGGACCGTGCCGATCTACATGGAACTGCCCTATCTCCGCGTGAACCGCAGCCAGGCCGCGGGCGCGCACCTGGAGGTGGAGGGCACCAACCAGCGCATCCCGCTGGCGCTGGTGGAGGACCTGGGCCTGGTCGCGGAGGAGAACCACAAGCGGATGCTCCCGCTCATCTACACGCGCACGTTCCTGCGCGTCGCGATCAAGGCGGGCGCGTCGGCCGTCGCCACCGAAGGCCTGCGCAAGAGCGGGCGCAGCCGGGACTCGCGGGAGCTCGCGCAGATCGGCGGTGTGATCGCCGGGCTGATCATCATGTACGCCACGGAGCAGGCGGACCTGCGCTGCTGGGCGATGCTCCCGGGCGAGGCGCGGGTCGCGACGGCGCGTCTGCCCGCGGGCGAGCAGCGGGTCCGCGTCGTGTACGAGGCGGTGGGGGGCGGGACGATCTTCGCCGGGCAATGGCGCACGATCCGAGTCGCCGACGACGGGCTGGCGACCATCGTGTCGCACTACTGGGACTGAACGGAGCACACCCGGCGTGCGCACGCCGGAACGAACGAGACACTCACGGGTCTTACCCTTGGATTCGGAAGGAGCACGCATGAACCGCACGATCGGAACCACGCTCATCGCCGCCCTCGCCCTCGCGGGCGGGTGCCAGAACCAGAACTGGAACGTCAAGCGCGTGGAGCCCACGGCGTCCACGGACGTGCAGTACGGCTACAACGACGAGGACGCGCGCCAGGTGCTCGCGGCGATGACCGCCGACTGCATGAGCCGCCCGTGGATCGACAACTGGCGCCGGGCCAACAACGGCAAGGACCCCATCGTCTTCCTGGGCAGCGTCAAGAACAACACGCAGGAGTACATCAACACGCAGCTGTTCACGACGAACATCCAGCGCGAGCTGCTCAACTCGGGCAAGGTGCGCGTGAAGGCCGAGAAGGACGCGCGCCAGGAGCTGCGTGACGAGCGCCTCGACACGAAGTACAACGATCCCGAGACGGTCAAGGCGATCGCGAAGGAGCTCAACGCGGACTTCGCGCTCGTGGGCACCGTGAACGACAGCAAGCAGCGCTCCAACGACGGGCGCCTCGTCGTGAACTACTACCAGTTCGACATGCAGCTGATCAACGTGGAGACCGCCGAGAAGGTGTGGATCCAGACCAAGGAGATCAAAAAGGTCGCCACCCGATAAGCAGCGCACACCGCGTCGCAGGGAAGATCGCCGGGCCGCGGTGCACGCCGCGGTCCGGTTTGTTTTTGGTTTCGGAACGCAACGCGTTCGTACGTGCGGAGTGCATACCGCAATCTCTGCGCGTCAATCTTCTCCAGTTTTACAGCCCGGTCTTGCGTTCACCATGATCTGATCCAAACTGAACGCGCGGACGCTCGACTTTTGGGGACATGCGGATACGCTGATCCCCGGTCTAGGTGAGTGCCGCGGCGAGGCGTTTGGCTGCGGCGCTCGTTGGAACGAGGGAGGAAACGTGAGGTCCCGGTTTGTGCGTAATGCGATGGTTGCGTCTGCGCTCGCGGCGGGCGCTGCAGTCGCCAGCATGATTGTGCCCGCGGCTTCCCACCCCAGCCCGGTGCTCCGTCCCAGCGGCACTTCGCTCGTTGGGTCCGCGCCGGCCTCGGCCGCGTCGGCCCCGGGACGGATCGCCGCGGTGCGCGACGCGAACGTCTTTGCCGCTCCCCGGTTCCGCGTCCGCTGACCGCTGTACGACCCTCGGCGGTTGCCGAGCATGACACAAGAGTCCTAGTATTCCGGCCCGTCTGGTGGGGACCAGTTGGGGTCCGGTTGCACGCTGCCGATTCGGGATCACCCGACCCGGCCTGAGGTATCTCGCCACATGCCCACGATCAATCAGCTCGTCCGCAAGCCGCGGCGCTCGCTCGCCAAGATCAACAAGGTCAAGGACCTGGTCAAGAGCCCGCAGAAGCGCGGCGTGTGCACCATCGTGCGCACCATGACCCCCAAGAAGCCCAACTCGGCTCTCCGCAAGATCGCCCGCGTGCGACTCTCCAACGGCAAGGAAGTCACGGCGTACATCGGCGGCGAGGGGCACAACCTCCAGGAGCACTCGATCGTGCTCGTCCGCGGCGGACGCGTTCGCGACCTCCCCGGCGTGCGCTACCACATCGTCCGCGGCAGCCTGGACTGCCTGGGCGTCGATGGCCGCAAGCAGGGCCGCTCCAAGTACGGCGCCAAGAAGGGCAAGTGATCGGCATCCCGCGCCGGCGCGCGTGCGCCGTCGCCTCACCGCCTTCGCACGAAGGCAAGGCAAGTAATCGGGGCGTCAGGCCCCGGTGAACAGAGCCGAACCGGTCCGGGCCTGGGGCCCGCCGCTCGGCAGATGAGCCAGGAGTTTCACAGATGGCAGGACGTTGGACCAGTTCCGAAGAGCAGCTCCGCCCCGATCCCCGCTACGGCGACAAGACCCTGTCGAAGTTCATCAACTGCGTGATGTTCGACGGCAAGAAGGCCCCCGCCGTCCGCGTCATCTACGACGCGATGGACATCATCGAGGATCGCCTGAAGAAGGAGACCGCCGAGGGCGCTCCCAAGGGCGCGCTCGAGCTCTTCCACCTCGCCATCAACAACGCCAAGCCGTACGTTGAGGTGCGCTCCAAGCGCATCGGCGGTGCGAACTACCAGGTTCCCATGCCCGTCAAGGACCGGCGCAAGCAGTCCCTCGCGTTCCGCTGGATCCTCGAGGCGGCGCGCGGCGAGAAGGGCCGCCCCTTCGCCCAGCGCATCGCCGACGAGCTCTACTCGTGCGCCAAGGGCGAGGGCAAGGCGATGTCCACCCGCGAGCAGGTGCACAAGATGGCCGAGGCGAACAAGGCCTTCGCCCACTTCGCCAACTGACGCCGGCTGGTTCTCGGAAGTCGGACGAACATTCCAAAGCCGAGGGACTTCCATCCCTCGGCTTTTCTGTTTGGGGCCGTCCGTCGGATGGGACCCGCCCCGAGCCTTGCACGCACACGCCCCGTCTTACCGACGTACTCGATGCACCGTGCGAATCCGCGCTCGCCATCTCCTGGTCCTGCTCGCTTGGATCCTGCTCACCGCGGGCTCGGCGTGGGTCCATCGCCAGTTGTGGTCCGACCCGCGCATCTGGCCACCGCCCCCGCACCACGAGGCGCCCGTCTGGATCCGCGGGCTCGCGGGCGTGCTGCAGATGCTCATGACGCCGGGCTGGGCGTTCCTCTACGTCACCGCGCGCACGTGGGCGACGTACAGCCTGCTGGGCGCGGTGATGTCCAGCGCGCTGGGGTGGGCGTTCTGGTTCGGCGCCGCGTGGCTCGTGGTCCGTGCGCGGCGATGGATCAGAACATCCCGCACGGAACGCCACGAAGCGAACCCAACGGAACGGCCCGAGGCCAGCGGGCACGAGCCCGAACGCGGCAAGGGCACGTCTTCGGCCCGAGTTGGTTCTCCCGAGAAGGTCGATCTCTCCCGCCGTGCGCTGCTGCTCGATGGAACGCTCGCGCTGGGCGCGATCGCCGGCGGCGCCACGCTCGTGGATTCGGCCTGGCGCGAGCCCTGGTCGCTTGTCGTGCGCCGCTATCGCCTGTCTATCGCGGACCTGCCCGCGTCGCTCGACGGGCTCCGCCTCGTGCAGGTCTGCGACACGCACCTGGGCCCGCGCGTGCCCGCGGCGTTCGTCAAGGAGGCCGTGGAACTCGCGCGATCGCTCGCGCCCGATGTCTTCCTGCTCACGGGCGACTACGTGCACGACGGCATCCAGCACATCGAACCCGCCGCGGAACTCTTCGCGCCCCTCATCGCCACGGGCAGGCCCGTCATGGGCGTGCTGGGCAACCACGACTGGTACGCGAGCGGGCACCGATCCACGGCGGCGCTGGCGAAGGTCGGCGTGCGCATGATCGATCACGCCCGCGTCTATCTCGACGCCTCCACGCGCACCCTCACCGAAGCGCCCGTCCCCGGGCTCTGCCTCGCGGGCTTCGGCGATCTGCTCGAGGACCACATCAACGTGGACCGCGCGCTCGCCGGCGTGCCCGAGGGCACGCCACGCCTCGTGCTGAGCCACAATCCCGATGCCGTGGAGCTCGTCGCGCGATCGGTGTCGTGGCGACAGGGCGAGCGATTCCGCCAGAAGCAGGCGATCGTGCTGGACTCCTCCCGCGGGCGCGCCCGCATCGATGCCATGTTCTCCGGGCACACGCACGGCGGGCAGGTCGCGCTCCCGGGCGTGGGCCCGATCTACGTGCCCAGCCGATTCGGGACCAGGTACGAGGGCGGGCTCATCCAGGGCCCGCGATTCCCCATCGTCGTGTCGCGCGGGGTGGGCATGTCGATCCTGCCGGTCCGCTTCGGTGTGCCGCCCGAGATCGTCGAGGTCACGCTCACGCGCGCCTGATGCGTGCGCCGTCCACGTCCCACTCCTCCGCGAGCACGCCCCAACCGAGCGTGTCGTCCCACCCCACGCCATCCACCCAGCGCGCCCGCCGCTGGTGCACCTCCTGGCGAAGCCCGAGCTTCTCGCACACGCGACGCGACGCGCCGTTCCCGCCCGCGCAGTAGATCGTGATCCGGCGCCATCCCCACCCGCCCCGCTCCAGCGGCGCGAACCCCCACGAGAGCGTGTGCGCCACCGCCTCGGAGCACAGCCCCTGCCGCCGACGGTCCGCGCGCATCCAGTACCCGATCTCCGCCGTAGCCAGCTCCGGCTCGACGCGATGGAACCCCGACCCACCGATCGGCGCTCCCGTCGCGCGATCGAACCAGCCCATCATGAAGTTCGTGCCCGCCTCGCGCTCCCGGCGCCCCCGCTCGATGTGGAACGTGCACTCGGCGACGTTGCGATTGTCCACAAGCGCCCAAGGCAGCCACGGCGCCAGCGACGCCCGATCGACCTCGATTCCTTCCAGCATTCCCGGGGCATCCTCCGGGCGCCACCAGCGGATCTCGATCCGCGGGGTGAGGTATCGCCCGGGCAAGGGATTGGGCGGCGTCCAGGGCTTGGGGCGGGGTAGAGTCATCGGCCCACTATGTCCGCACCTTCGCCACAGGTCAACCGCTACCACCGCCAGATGCTGTTGCCGGCGATCGGCGAGGCAGGCCAGCACGCGCTCGCCCGCTCGCACGCCGTGATCGTGGGCTGCGGCGCGCTGGGGTGCACCGCCGCCGACCACCTCGCCCGCGCGGGCGTGGGGACGATCACGATCATCGATCGCGACGTCGTGGAGCGGACCAACCTCCAGCGCCAGACGCTGTTCACGGAACGCGACGCGCGCGAAGCGCTGCCCAAGGCCGAGGCCGCACGACAACGCCTCGTCGCGATCAACAGCGAGATCGACGTGCGCGCGATCATCGCGGACGCGACGAGCGACAATGTCGAACGCCTGTTCGCTCTGGATGCATCGGCGGACAGTAATGGCACCACGCCGCGCGACCCGCTCCGACGGCGCCCCGACGTCATCCTCGACGGCACGGACAATTTCGAAACGCGATACTTGCTCAACGACGTCGCGGTCAAGCACGCCCTGCCGCTCATCTACGCCGGCGTGATCGGCACCCGCGCCATGGTGATGGGCATCGTCACCGCGCCACGCTCGCCCAAGCCAACCTCGTGCCTCCGCTGCCTGTTTGAAGATGCTCCCGCGCCCGGATCCACGCCGACGTGCGACACGGCCGGCGTGCTCGGGCCCGTCGCGTCGATCGCCGCGTCCCTGCAGTGCGTGGAGGCGATCAAGGTCATCGTGGGCGACGTGGACCACATCGAACGCGGGCTCATCGACATCGATCCGTGGTCGGGGGTGCACCGGCGACTCGCACGCGAACGCCGCGCCGACTGTCCATGCTGCGGCGCGCGCCGATTCGAGTTCCTCGATCGCGTGGGCGAGGGCGCGGCCACGCTCTGCGGGCAGGACGCGATCCAGATCGCGCCGCCCCCGCCCGCCCCCGGCTCACCGCGCATCGACCTGGACGCCCTCGCGTCGCGCCTGCGGGCGCACGGCGAGTTCGTCTCCCTGGGCTCGATGCTCGTGCGCGGCACGCTGGACGAGGAACGCGCCGACACAAGCGCCGGCGCCTCCGCCCCGCGCCCGATCGCGATCACCGTGTTCGCCGACGGGCGCGCGATCGTCAAGGGCACGACGCGCCCCGAGCGCGCCCGCGCGATCTACGCGAGGTATGTCGGCGCCTGAGCGGAGCTACGCTCGCGGTGCGGAGGCACGCGTCGGCGCACCACGGTGCAACCGGCCGACACAGCAGGAAAGGACCGAGCATGGGAGCCATGGCCGAGTCGCTGGTCAAGGTCGCGGGGATGTCGCTGTTCATGGGCGAGCAGCAGCTCAAGGACGTCTCGCCGGCGATCTTCGCACGCAAGCCCAGGGGCGAGGGCGGGAAGATCGTCAACGCCAACCACCCCGCGTTCGTCTACGGGCACCTCTCGCTCTACGCCAAGGCGGTCGCGGAGAAGGTCGGCCTCGATGGATCGCGCCTCGCCGCGCCCGCAGGGTTCGACGCCCTCTTCGATCAGGGCAAGGAATGCCAGGACGACCCCGCCGGCACGATCTACCCGCCGATGAAGACCATCACCGACGCGTTCTTCAACAACTACAGGGGGCTGCTCGAGATCCTGCCCAAGGTGCCGGACGCCAAGCTCCTCGAGCCCAACCCCACCGCCAAGCGGTTCCCGCTCATCGGCGAGTTCGCGATGTTCCTGCTCACCAGCCACATCATGATGCACCTGGGGCAGGTCAGCACCTGGCGGCGCTGCATGGGGCTGGGCTCGGTGATGTAGCGAGCGTGGAACCCAGGGCCTGCCCCGGCTGTACCATGTGTGGGGGCATCACCCGGGGAGATCGGCATGATCCGTCTCAGTGTCCGCTCGGCGTGCGTCGCGCTCGTGACGTCCCTCTCCACCGCGCTCGCCGCGGACCCGGACGGGGCGACACTCCTGAAGCAGGCCGACGCGGCCCTCCGCGGCGCCGAGTCCCTCACGCTCAAGGTCCATGCGCACGCCATCGGCGCCAAGGCGATCCGCACGCCCGAGGTCCGCGCCGAGGTCCGCCTCGCCAAGGCGGGCAAGAAGGCGGACTTTCCGTGGGCCTTCCGCGTCGAGGGCGCCACGCACTGGACGGACGCCTCCCGGGCCGCGCAGGCCCCCAAGGGCGCCGACGCGCTCGAGCTTCCCGCCGCGGGCGAATCCCGGTTCACGACCGCCTTTGACGGCAAGGTCGTGCGCACGCTGCGCGAGAAGCTCTCCATCGAGGGCGCCTGGCGCGTCCGCGACGAGGCGATGCGCGAGGGCGCGGGCTTCGCCATCGCGTGGCTGGAGCGCTGGCCCGAGCTCGTCAGCGATCCGTTCTCGGGCGAGGCGGCCCTGAAAACCCGCCTCGAGGGCACGGGCGCCGTCGAGGGCACGCCGTGCGACATCGTCTACGTGGACTACTCCGACCTCAACGATCCGTCGCTCTTCGACGGGTGGTGGTACATCGGGCGCTCGGACCATCTCCCACGCCGGGTCGAGCTGAACTTCCGCGAGAACGCCGGCGACGGGTTCATCGTCGTGGACATCACGCCCCAGTCCGGCGCGTCCTTCGATGCCGCATCGCTCGCGCTCGCCGCGCCCGAGGGATACACCGTTCGACAGGCGAAGGAGCCCGATCGCGCCTCGCGCTCGGCCCGCGGTGGCGGCGGTGGTGGGGGAGGCGAGGCGGGCCCGCCCATCAAGGTCGGCGACCTCGCCCCGGACTTCTCCCTCGAGGACCCGCAGGGCAAGATCCACAACCTCTCGGACTACCGCGGCAAGGTCGTGCTGCTCGACTTCTGGGCCACGTGGTGCGGCCCGTGCCGCGCCGCGATGCCCGGCATGCAGAAGCTCCACGAGAAGTTCGGGGCCAAGGGCCTGGTCGTGCTGGGCATGAACTCCTGGGAGAACGACGACCCCGTCGCCTTCATGAAGGACCAGGGCATCACCTACCAACTGCTGCTCAAGGCCGACGAGGCCGCCGCCAAGTACATGGTCACGGGCATCCCCACGTTCTACCTCATCGGGCCCGACGGGCGCATCGTGGACGGCAGCGTGGGCTTCGATCGCAACGCCGAGGAACGCCTGGGCGCGAAGATCGAGCCGCTCCTGCCCAAGGATTGAGCGGACCAGCGCGAGGGCGTTCTCGCGGGCTGCGGCTACACTCACGCGCCTTGGGCGGGTAGCTCAGCGGCTAGAGCATTCGCCTTACACGCGAAGGGTCCCGGGTTCGAATCCCGGCCTGCCCATTCGACACTCGATCAGCGGAGCAGGCCATGGGAATGGCGCCACAGGACATCTACGACTTCCACCAGTGGTTCAACCAGCTCTTCACGCCGCGCCTGGGCAAGCGCGCCGGTACCATGTACCAGGCCCTGCTCCTGGCCATCGCCCGCAACGCCCAGACCTACGTCGAGACCGGCACCGCTCGAGAGAACGGCAACTGGGTCGGCGATGGGCAGTCCACCATCGTGTTCGGCGCCTTCGCCCAGCGATACCGCACGCACCTGTGGACCTGCGACCTGAGCCCCGCGGCCATCGAGTCCTCCCAGCGCGCGACCAACGGGCTCCACTCGAACATCACCTTCAAGACCGGCGACTCGATCGAGTTCCTCCGCGACTTCGACCGCCCCATCGACTTCCTCTACCTCGACTCGTTCGACTTCAACCTCGCCCCCGGCGCCGATCCCAACCCGCCGCAGGACCACGCCCTCAAGGAGTTCCAGGCCGCCCAGCCCAGGCTCCACAACAACTCCATCGTGCTCGTTGACGACTGCGCGCTCCAGCACGGCGGCAAGGGCGGCAAGGTCATCCCCTACATGCTCGGCGAGGGCTGGCGCGTCATCGGCATGGGCTACCAGATCCTGCTCACGCTCGGCGTCACGGGCTCGGCCAGCTGACCGCCACGCGCCCGCCCGTGGTACGCTCTGCCCGCGCATGAACCTCCTCGACGGGCTCTATCTCCTGCTCGCCGGCGTCACCGCCCCGGTGTGGCGACGCAAGAAGCGCGACGCCTGGGACGAGCGCTTCGGGAAGATCGCCCCCGTGCCCGATCGTCCCCCGGGGCCCAACGCCTCACCCCTCCCGCGCGTGCTCATCCACGCGGTGTCGGTCGGCGAGGTGAGCGCCTTGCGCGAATTGATCCCGCTCCTGGTGCAAGGCCCGCGCCCCGTGCATGTGATCCTGAGCGTCGGCACGGACACGGGCATCGCGCGGGCCCGCGAGCTCTACAGCGACACGTGCGACATCGTGCGCTATCCGCTGGACTTCTCCTGGGCGGTGCGACGCTTCATGCACGCCGTGCGCCCCGACGCCGTCGCGCTCGTGGAACTGGAGATCTGGCCCAACTTCGTCAAGGCGTGCGTGCGCGGGAGAGATGGGCGGCCGATCCCCGTCGGCGTGATCAACGGACGCCTGAGCGAGCGCTCGTTCCGCGGGTACCGTCGCTTCCGCTGGTTCTTCCGTCCGAGCTTTCGACGGCTCGCGTTCGCCGCGGTGCAGAACGAGGAGTACGCGACCCGCTTCCGCGCCATGGGCGTGCCCAGCGAGCGCTGCTTCGTGACAAGCTCCATGAAGTGGGACTCGGCCCGCATCGCCGACGATGTGCCCGGCAGCGCCGACCTCGCCCGCGAGATGGGCATCGCGCGGGGTGAGGGCAGCGGGGGGGGCGAGGGCAGCGCGGCCCCGCTCGTCGTCGCGGGCAGCACCGCCGAGGACGAAGAAAAGCTCCTGCACGAGGCCTGCGCCAAGGTGGGCAACGTCCAACTGCTCTGTGCCCCGCGCAAGCCCGAGCACTTCGAGGAGGCGGCGATGGCCCTGCCGGGGTGCGTGCGCCGCAGCGCCAAGGCGCGGCCCGACACGCAGCCTCAGCCCGGCGCTTCCGCCGACCATCGCGCAAGCGCCGTCGTCGCCACCATCGGGCCCACGGCGAACGAAGTGGGGGGGCGCTTCCTGCTCGACACCATCGGCGAGCTCCGCAAGGCGTACGCGCTCGCGGATGTCGTCGTCGTGGGCCGCTCCTTCGGCACGCTCTTCGGCTCGGACCCCATCGAGCCCATCGCGCTGGGCAAGCCGGTGATCATCGGGCCCAGCGTGGGCGACTTCGCCGAGATCGTCCGCGTCTTCCGCGAGGGCGGCGGGCTGCTCCAGCGCGAACGGGGCGAACTCTCCGCGGCGATCCGCGGGCTGCTGAGCGATCCCGCCAAGCGCGCGGAACTGGCCCGGCGCGGGCGCGAGGTCATCCGCCGCCATCAGGGCGCGAGCGCAAGACACGCGGAGATGATCCTCTCAATGCTGCCGCGTCGAGCGTAATCCGAGCCCTCGGGGTTCACTTCGCCCTCTGCATCAACTCCTTCACCGCCGCCTCGATCTGCGGGTCCTTGCCCGCCGCCTCGTCCGCCGGCGTCATCTCCACCGCGACATCCGGCTGCGCGCCGTGGCTCTCCATGTCCACGTCGCCCGGCAGGTACCACCCGCGGAAGGGCGTGCGGATGTTCGTGCCATCGATCAGCGTCGCGGCCCCCGTGGAGATCACGCCGCCGTACGTCGCCGTGCCCACGAGCTTCCCGCGCCCGATCGTCTTGATCGCGTGCGCGAAGATCTCCGCGTTGCTGAACGAGTTGAAGTTGATCAGCACGCTGATCGGGCGCGAGTACCCGTAGATGAGCCGTCGATCACGCGGGTACGCGTCCTGCGGCAGGCTCTTGAAGTCCATGCCCCGCGCGTATGTCCGCGCGTGGCGCGGCGCCGTCAGCGACGAGAGCAGGATGTCCGCCGTGAACCCGCCGCCGTTGTCCCGCACGTCGATGATCAGCCCGGCCTTGCCGTCCGCCGCGGCGAACAGGTCACGCTCGAAGTCCCGCGCGCTGGGCAGGTCCATGCCGCGGATGTGCAGATATCCCAGCGTGCCGTTGGAGAGCTTGCTCACCTGCTCCGCGTTCAGACGCACCTGGTCCTGGTACCGCAGCGTGCCGTCGGCCGCGGCGCCGATGGGCGCGATCAGCACGTACCGCGCCTTGGGCTCCGCGCTCTTCTCTTCGGTCTTCTTCGCGTCGTCAGCCTTGGGCGGCAGGGGCTGCGGATTCAGCTCCAGCAGGGTCTCCTGCCCCACCGTGTGCGCGAGCGCCGCGTGCAGGTCGATCGTCGGCAGCGCGTCCGCCGAGGGCGCGAGCGGCTTGCCCGCGACCGAGCGGATCACATCGCCCACCGCGAGCCGGCTGCTCGGGCGATCCGCTGGCCCCGTGGGAATCACCCGCGTCACGCGGTATCCGCCCTTGTCGGGCACCGCGTCGATGCCCAGGTAGCCGATCGGCGTGGGCTCGCCCGCGGTGGAGCGCCCGCCCGTCGTGCCCACGTGCGAGCAATCGAGCTCGCCCCAGAACATGTTCATGATGCGGTTGAACTCGCTGTCCGTCCGCGTCTTGCCCGCGAGCTTCGTGTAGTGGTCCGTGATGCCCTTGTAGTCGATCCCCTTGAGCGTCGGGTGGTAGAAGCGCTTGCCCATCAGGTGCGCGCCGTCCTGGAACTTCTGACGCTGCTGGGCCTCGACGTCGATGGTGAGCGGCCCCTCGATGGGCAGGCGCTCGGCCTCGCCGCCCGCGGGCTTGCCCAGGTACGCCTCGCCGCCGCCGCCGCGCGGACGATCCTCGCCCGGACCGCCCGCTGGGTCCGCGCGACCCGAAGAGATGAACAGCACCTTGTCGCCCGTGAGCGAGAGCGACACGTCGCTCGCGCCGCCGGCGAACACCGTCTTCTTGTCCTTGCCCAGGTAGTCCGTCGATTGGAACGACGTCGCGCCGTCGCTGCTCGCGGTGAACAGCACGCGATCGCCCGCGGGCGTGATCGCGAGGTTGTTCACGCGCGAAGGGATGTTGGGAATCTTGCGGACCCGCTTGTACGCCGTGGCAAGATCGCTGTTGTCGTATGTGAAGGGCTTGGGCTTCTTCGCCTCGCTCTTGGGGGCGTCGGCCTTCTTCTCGCCGTCCTTCTTCTCGGGGTCCTTCGCCGGCTCGTCCTTGGCGGCGTCGGCCTTGGGCTCGTCCTTCTTTGCGTCGTCTTTCTTGCCCTCGTCCTTCTTGGCCTCGGGCTTGGCGACGGCCAAGGGCTTGCGCTTCTTGGCGGCGTCGGCCGCGTCCTTGAAGTAGTCCGCCAGCTCGTACGCCCGCAGCCCATCGAGCTTGCGATCCAGCGAGATCGCGTACAGCTCGAACTCGCCGTTCGTGTCGCTGTCGCGATCTGAGAGGAAGTACAGCACCTTGCCGTCGGCCGACAGCCGCGGGGAGCGGTCCTCGTCCGGGTGCGCGCTGAGATTGATGGGCTTGGCGGCCTCTGTTCCGGGCTCCGCCAGCGCGTCCATCAGCCAGATGTCGCTGTTGTAGTTCACGTCCTCAACCGCGTAGACGATGTGGTGCGAGTCCCCCGCCCACGACGCCTCGGGCTCGTTCCAGCTCGTCAGCAGCACGCGCTGCGCATCGCCCGGGATCTCGGCGCTCCCCGGCGCCGCGCTCCGCGCCTTGCCCAGCTTGTCCATGTCGATGAGCACCAGGTCGCCCAGATCGCGCGACACGATCATCCACTTGCCGTCGGGCGAGGGCAGCGGCCCGCTCAGGTCCTTCGCGTCCTTCAGGAACGGCTCGACCTTGAACGTCACCGCGTCCGCCCAGCGCTGCCCCGGGTCGTCCTTGCCGCCCTTGGCCCGGGACGCGAGCGAAGCGCCGGGGCCCGAGGCGCCGCCGCCCGCACCGCCCCGCCCGCCGCGCCGTCCACCGCCCCCGCGTCCGCCCGGCTCGGGCGCGCCCGCGGGCTCGGCCTTGGCCTCGGGCTCCTCGCCCTTCTTCTCCTCGCCCGCGTCCTTCTTGTCGTCGTCCTTCTTCTCCGCGTCCGCGTCGTCCTTCTTCTCCTCCGGGTGCACATCGTCGCGCGTCAGCACCACGCTCGCCTGCGCGATGAACGTGGAGCCGCCCGCGCCCGGCGCATCGATCGTGAAGTACAGCGTCTTGCCGTCGGGAGACCACGCAAGGTCGCGCGCGCGCGTCGCGCCCGCCTTGTCCGTTCCCGTCACGCGACGCGTCGGGCGGTCCTTGTCCGTGGAGCGCACGAACACCTCGCCCCGCGCGATCGTCGCCAGCGTCCGCCCGTCGGGCGAGAGCGCCGCCGTGCTCAGCGTCCGCCCCGCGTTGATCCTCTGCGTGTCCACGCCCGAAGCGCTGTCACCCGCCGCCGCGATCGCGACCGCCTTGGCCTCGGGCTTTCCGGCGTGAAAATCGATCGTGTAGATCGTGTCCCACACGACGAACGTGCCCGTCCATCCGCCCACGGGCACGGAGAAGTCCCGCACGCCGTGCCCGATGCTGGGCACGCCCGCGCCGGGTCCCACGCCGGGCTTGAAGTCCGTCAGCTGCACCGCCTGCGCGTCGCTGCCGCCCTTGGCGATCCGCCAGAGGTTGTTCTGGCCCGAGCGCGACGACAGGAACACCACCGACCCATCGGGCAGCGGGTACGCGTCCGCGTCCGAGTGGTTGTCCTTGGTCAGTTGCGTGAACGCGCCGCTCTTGACGTCCATCGACCACACGTCCGGCGCGCCCGACCCGGCGTACTTGGGGCGCGTCGCGTCCAAGCGCACGCGATGGAACACGACGCTGGACCCGTCCGCCGAGGCGTGCGGGCCCGAGCCGTACGCCTCGCACAGGCGGGCCACCGGCGCCGCGAGCGACTCCGTGCTCGTCGGCACGGGCACGCTCCACAGGTGCGTGCCCCGGAAGATCGCCGGCTCGTGCGCGCTGGCGTAGTACAGGCTCTTGCCGTCCGCCGAGAACCCGCCCAGCTGCTGCGCGCGATCGGAGATCGTCGCCCGCCGGATCGCGCCCAGCGACAACCCCGTCGCGCTCCGCCCGATCGGCGCGACGTACAGGTTCCGCGCCCCGTCGCGCTCGGACTCGAACGCGAGCAGCGAGCCGTCCGGGCTGAACACGCTCCGCAACTCATCGGCCGGGTGCGACGTGAGTCGCTCGGCCGTGCCCCCGCCCGACGGAACGCCCCACAGGTCGCCCATCCACGAGAACACCAGCGTCGCGCCATCGGGCGACAGCGCCGGGTACTGCGGGAACGCGACGGGCACGCCCGCCACCGGCGCCGCGACGCCCTGGGCTGCGCCCGCGGGCGTCACCGAGGTTGGCGCGGGCTGGCGCGCCTGGCAACCCGGGATCGCCCCGGCGAGCATCGCGGCGAGCAGCGCGGGACGGACAACGCGAAGGTCGGGCGTGAACATTCGATTCTCCGGATGGACGCGGGGAGCGCAACACCGACGCGGCGTTCCGCGGCGGGAGAGCCTTTATAGCGTGGATGCGGCCAGCACGAAAGAGCCAGGGATGATCATCGCGACGCTCTCCGTCGTGCCGTTCGCATCCTGAAAGGCGTCGCGGTCGAAGCGCTATCATGCAGGCCGGTCCGCGAGGGCCGGCGTCCGCGCGTCCCGCGGACTTCGGCACGCAGTCCCGTCGGCACGGAGCGCCGGCGTCACGAGAGGGCGTAGCTCAGTTGGTAGAGCATCGGCCTTTTAAGCCGCTGGTCCGGGGTTCGAGTCCCCGCGCCCTCATTTCTCCTACGCCCACGGCGCGAGGGGCGCGATGATCGTCCTCCACGCGAACTGGTCCGCCGGACGCCTCTGGCTCTGGGGCGAGCGCGCCGATCCCGACCACGCCCCGGGCGCCGCCGCCCCGGACCAGCACCCCTTCGCCGCCAGCGCCGAGCACCTCGCGCACGCCATCTCCACGCTGCCGCGCTGCTCGGGCGCGGAAGCGCATCCCGGGAGCATCGCGCTGCGCCTGCCCGCCGTGCGCGGCGTGCCCACGCCCAGCACCAAGCTCGCGCACGCCACGGGCCGACGCGCCGCGGGCCAGCCCGCCGAGCAAGGCGGCGAAGCGCCCGCGCTCGCGACGTTCAACGTCCCCGCGATCGGCATCGCCCCGGGCGACGCGTGGCGCGTGCTCGATGCGCTCGAGGACCGCTTCGGCGCCGCGGCTCAGGACGAGCTTGAAGCCGAGCCCGGCGAGGCCCCCGCCGGGCCCGACGCCCCGCCCTCGATCCCGCATCGCCCCACGATCCTGGGACCGACGATCGACTTCTACCTCGCCGCCGCGCGGTTCACACGCCACCTGCTCGCCCAGCAGCGCTTCGTGCCCGCGCTCAAGCAGGTGATCTCGGGCGAGCTGCAGGGTCTGTGGCTCCCGTGGCTCAGCGACCCGTGGACCGCCGAGCGCGTGGGCCTGCTCGTCTCGGGCATGCCCCCCGCGGCCCGCGCCGCGATCGACGCGCTCGACCACCAGCCCTGGCCCGTGCTCGAGGGCTTCCTCACCGCCGTCATCGACGCCGAGTGCCGGCGCACCATGCTCAGCGAGCGCATGCGCGAGGCGATCGACGAGCGCGACCCCAGCGGCGACGGGCACGTCGCGTGGCTCTCGGGGCTGCTCGCCGATGCCGACGCCGTTCCCGCGCGCGGGCCCCAGCGCAACGACATGATCCGCCACGTCCGCAACTGGATCAGCACGCTCGAGGAGCGTGGGGCCAGCAGCGTGTGGCGTCTGCTCTTCCGCCTCAGCGAGCCGGGCGACGCGGTGCTCATGGGCGACGTGGACGACCCCGAGGACGACTGCGTCTGGACGCTCTCGTTCCACCTGCAGAGCGTCGAGAGCGCGCGCATCGTCGTGGACGCCCAGGACATCTGGTCGCTCGCCGCCAACCAGGTCACCATCGAGGGCAAGCGCCTCGAGAACCCGCAGGACCTGCTCCTCAAGGAGCTGGGACGCGCCTCGCGCCTCTACAAGAAGCTCGAGGGCGCGCTCGACGACTCCGAGCCCGCCTCGCTCGAGCTCAACACCCGACAGGCCTACGAGTTCCTCCGGGAGATCAAGATCATCCTCCAGGAGCAGGGTTTCGCCGTCCAGGCCCCGGAATGGTGGGACCTGCCCTCGGCCCGCCTGGGCGCGCGCCTCAAGCTCTCCAGCGAATCGCTCGAGGTCATCCAGGCCCAGCAGGGGCCCGGCGCGGTCAACTCCGCCGGCGCGCGACTGGGCCTGGGCGCGCTCGTCAACTACACCTGGGACATCTCGCTGGGCGGGCTGACGCTCAGCCTCGCCGAGTTCGAGAAGCTCGCCGCCAAGCGCACGCCCCTGGTCCGCATCAACGGGCGATGGGTCGAGATCCGACCCGAGGACGTCAAGGCCGCCGTCAAGTTCATCCAGGAGAACCCCGGCGGGCAGATGCGCGTCGGCGATGCCATCCGCATGGCCTACGACTCCGACCTGAGCGTCACGGGCATTCCCATCGTCGGCATGGAGGCCGACGGCTGGGTCGGCGCGTTCTTCGGCAGCGCCGCGGGCGTCGAAAATCAGGCGATGCCCGTCATCGAGCCGCCCCGCGGTTTCCACGGCTCGCTCCGCCCGTACCAGCAGCGCGGCGTCTCGTGGCTCGCCTTCCTCGAGCGCTTCGGCTTCGGCCCCTGCCTCGCCGACGACATGGGCCTGGGCAAGACGATCCAACTCCTTGCGCTGCTCGCCCACGAGCGCGAGGCGCTGAAACAGGTCCAGGGCACGCAGGGGCCAACCCCCGAAGGGCAGCAGGGGCCGCCCGCCACTCCGTCGCCGCGTTCCTCCGTGCCCCCGTCGCTCCTCATCGTCCCCATGTCCGTCGTGGGCAACTGGGTCCACGAGACCAAGCGCTTCTGCCCGGACCTGCGCATCCTCATGCACCACGGCGTCGATCGCCTCCAGGGCGAAGCCTTCAAGGAGGCCGCGCTCAACAGCGACGCCGTCATCACCACCTACTCGCTCGCGCACCGCGATCGCGAGACGCTCGGGCAGATCCACTGGCACCGCATCGTGCTCGATGAAGCCCAGTACGTGAAGAACCCGTCGACCAAGCAGAGCCTCGCCGTCCGCGGGCTCTCGTCCTCCACGCGCATCGCCCTCACCGGCACGCCCGTCGAGAACCGCCTCTCCGAGCTCTGGTCCATCCTCGACTTCCTCAATCCAGGGTACCTCGGCAGCGCCCACACCTTCCGCAAGCGCTTCAGCGTCCCCGTCGAGCGCTACCACGACGCTCACCGTGGCAAGCAGCTCAAGGAGCTGGTCCGCCCGTTCCTCCTCCGCCGCCTCAAGAGCGATCCGGGCGTCGCCGCCGATCTTCCCGAGAAGCTCGAGACGCGCGAGTTCTGCCACCTCACGCCCGAGCAGGCCGAGCTCTACGAAACGACCGTCCGCCGCATGCTCGCCGCGGTCGAGGCCGCCGAGGGCATCCAGCGCCGCGGGCTCGTGCTCTCCACGCTCGTCAAGCTCAAGCAGATCTGCAACCACCCGGCGCAGATGCTCAAGGAAGGGCCGCTCAAGGACAGCGCCAAGGACGCGATCTCCCGCGACCTCGACACCGACGAGCCGCCCGCGCCCGAGGGCCCCGTCCTCGCCACACGATCGGGCAAGTGCGTGCGGATGCTCGAGCTGCTCGACGAGGTCCTCGCCGGCGGCGAGCAGGCCCTCATCTTCACCCAGTTCCGACAGATGGGCGACCTGCTCTCGGGCATGCTCCGCCAGGAGCTCGATCGCGACGTCCTCTTCCTCCACGGCGGCACGCCCCAGGGCGCCCGCGTGAACATGGTCGACAAGTTCCAGAAGGGGCAGGTCCCCATCCTCATCGTCAGCCTCAAGGCCGGCGGCGTGGGCCTGAATCTCACCGCCGCGACGCACGTCTTCCATTTCGATCGCTGGTGGAACCCCGCCGTGGAGAACCAGGCGACCGACCGCGCCCACCGCATCGGGCAGTTCCGCACCGTGCACGTCCACAAGTTCGTCGTGCGCGGCACGCTCGAGGAACGCATCGACGCCATGATCGAGCAGAAGACCGAGCTCGCCGAACGCATCATCGGCTCGGGCGAGAGCTGGCTCACCGAGCTCTCCACCGATCAACTCCGGGACATGCTCACCCTCCGCAAGGACGCGGTCGGGGATGAGGCCTGAACGCCCGATCCGGCATCGAGCAACTCGCACGCCCGCTCAAACAGCCTGCTGTCCAGCTCGACCCGCTCCCGCAGCAGCTCCATCGTGCGCGCGTCGAGCGTCTCCCTCCGAACCCGCTGGGGCGTGATGTTCACACGCGTCGATGCGAAGCGCGCGGCGTTACGCCATCCCAGCGCCGACCCGAATCGCTCCAGCGATTCCTCGAATCGCTCCGCCACGCCCACTGCCGCACACCGTTCCAGGTTCGCCCGAGCCCGCTTGAGCATCGCCTCGGTCACTCCACCAAGCCCCGCGTCCACCGCATCACCCCCCGCCAGCAAGCGCACCATTCCGTTGTCCCCCTCGCGCGACGATTCGAGCGTCAAGAACTCGCGCAGGGGCGGCGGCGCCTCGCCGTACAACTCGCGCAGATGATGGTTCTCCGTCGCGCACACGTACGAATAGAACGACAGCAAACGCTCGATCGGATCCCGCAACATGGTCACGACCCGCACCGGGCGTTGCGCCAATCTCCCTACCACGTCCACCACGTCCCAAGGCACGTGCCCCTCCACGAGTCCGATCTTGTGCCACCGTCGGGGCACGATCGTGCCCAGCACTGGTACATCCTCCGGCCCGTTCAGACGCACGCGCCATTGCCCGTGCGCTCGCGCCCGAAGGCACGACAGCACGCTCGTGCCCGCGGTCTTCGGGATGTGCAGGAAGAACGCGACATCGTCGGCCCGGCCTCGCAGCCACCGCCGTCGCAGCGCCCACATCCCGGTGGCGTTCGCCTGGGTCACGCGCAGAATCTAACGCCGTACACCCGGACGACATTGCTCCGCCCGCTTCGTGGCGTGCGCTTTCACGGATCTCAATACTTCCTCGAACCCGCGATTCGCTCACCCCGCCGCGCGCGGATCACCAAACGGCACGAAGTGGTCCCACGCACGGCGCACGGGCGAGAGCGGCGTCCGTAGGAACGCGAACGCACGCGTGCCCTCCAGCGGCAGGCTCTCCCGCGACAGGCCCATGTTCTTCTCGAAGAAGTCGATCGCCGTCCGGATCGCGGGCATCCACAGGTCATCGACGATCAGCAGCCCCCCGGGACGGACAAGGCGTGACGCGTGGAGCAGGTCCGCGAAGACCACGTCGAACGTGTGCCCCCCGTCGATGAACGCGAGGTCGAACGGGGCATCGCCCCCCGTGCCCCTCGCACGCACCATCGCCGGCAGCGCGAGCGTCGAGTCCTCCTCGACCCACGAGAATCCGCCCGCGCTCGAGAGATCCTCGGACACGATGCCCACGCGCTCCAGCTGCGCCAGCCCGCACGAGTCCCAGTCCCGCACCTGGAACGGGTCCACGCTCACGTGACGCCACGCCTCGGGCGCGACCGCGCACGACCCCTCGATCAGCGCGAGCGTCGAAAGGCCCAGCGCCAGCCCGGTCTCCAAGATGCGCGACGCGCCCTCGCCCCGGACCGTCCGCGCCAGCGTCGCCGCGCCATCGGCGGACATCGCCGTCGGGAATGTCTCGATGCGCCGCCCGCTCCGCCCGCGGACGTGCCCGGCCTCATACGCCGCACGCCGAGCCCGCGACAGCGACTCCGGATTCACGCTCAGGGTCTGGGCCTTCATGCGCACCTCCGACCATTCCTATCGGCCAGAATCGACGCCCATCGAGCGCATATTCGCCGCGAGGCCCGCCCGACTCTTGACCCCCCGCCCCACGCGCTCAACCCTTCAGACTTGGCCCGTGCCTCCACGGCGCCGCCCGCGACGCGAAGGGATTCCGTGCAGCGACCGCCCCCAAATCCCAACTACCGCCCCAAGCCGGCCACCCCGCGCAAGGTCCGCGGCGGCATCAAGCTCGCCAGCCCCACCGGCGCGTTCCCCGAGTCCTGGGCCGCCCAGCGGTGGATGCGCCTCATCGAACAGGCCGCCCCGGGCGAGACCCTCATCGCCGGGCTCGGGTACGCCTCCGCGGGGCAGACCCGACGACTCTCGTTCGAGCCCGGTCGCGTCGTCGCGGCGATCCAGGGCTCCCAGTACACGCCCTACGACACCGTCCTCGCCGTCCGCCCCTACGCGCACGACGCGAGCGAGAAGCTCATCGCCGCGATGAGCGACCAGGCCGTCCACGCCGCCAAACTCCTCGCGGGCGAGCTCCTGCCCTCCATCGAGGACGTCTTCGCGCCGCTGGGCATGCGCCTCTTCCCCATCGAGACCGTCGAGGTCGAGCCACGCTGCACTTGCAAAGAAGCGCGCGGGCTCGCGGCCCCTTCGGCCGTCGGCGTCGCGTCGCTCCGCGAGCAGTCCGCCACCGCCGCGCTCGATCCCGATTCCCCCGCCCCGACGCCCCAGCGCGGGCCCATCTGGTGCAAGCACGCGTGCTGCCTCGCGTACCTCGTCGCCGAGCGATTCGCGCACGACCCGTTCCTCATGTTCACGCTCCGAGGGCTCCCCAAGGACGAACTCCTCGAACGCCTGCGCCAGCGCCGCGTCGTCGCGGGCTCGGCCCTGGGCGGAGCCCTCGTCTACCAGCCCGCGGTGCCCGGCGTCTCCGATGCGCCCCCGCAGCCCCTCGAGCAACGCATCGACAACTTCTGGGAGGCGGGCCCGGAGCTGGCCATGCTCGACGCCCCCGTCGAGCCCCCGCAGGTCAGCCACCCGCTCCTGCGCCGGCTTGGCCCCAGCCCCATGGGCGGCACGGGCAAGTTCCCGCTCGTGGGCCTGCTCGCCACGTGCTACGAGGTGATCAGCCAGCGCGTGCTCCGCCAGGAGCGGGGGGAGCCCGAACCCCAACCAGAACCCGAGGCGACGGACCAATCCGCCGATTGACCCGACCCCGCCCGCACCTACCATTGCCCCGATCGAATGCGGAGCCGCCCGCGACGGAAGGCGAGGGTCAGATCCCACGGGATCGCCGCTCGCCCGAGGCACGGGCATGGGTCTTCTTGTCGCGGCAGACGGAAGGCTTCGCTCCAAGTCGGTAGCGTGCTACGGGCCTCAGGCCAATAGCCCGTCCCGACGATCCCTGCCGCGGCTTCCGCTCACGTGGGCCAGATCGGCCCCCCCGCCTTCGGGTACTGCGGACCGCGACCGGTCCGTGGTTCCGCCCTCGGCATCTCTGCCGACGGCACAGGCGAAGGAGATCGCGTCGGACGAACTCGATTGGCCGATGGTGTAACGGTAGCACAGCAGATTTTGGTTCTGTTTGTCCAGGTTCGAATCCTGGTCGGCCAGTTCTGCTGCCGCACACGCAGCACCTGACCCGCGAGTTCACGCCGACGCCCGACCCGTGGCGGCGAGCACCCAGCCCAATCCCAGCGCACCTCCCGCGGCGATCATCCTCGCCGCAGGCAAGGGCACGCGCATGGGCGGCGACCTTCCCAAGGTCGTCCATCCCGTGGGCGATCGCCCCATGATCTGCGCCGTCGTCGATGCCTGCCGCGCCGCCGGGTGCGGACGCCTCATCGTCGTCGTCGGGTACAAGCAGGAACTCGTGCGCTCGGCCCTCGCCGGCGCCGCCGGCGTCGAGTTCGCCGTCCAGAGCGAGCAGCTGGGCACCGGTCATGCCGTGCGCTGCGCCGAGGACGTGCTCAAGCAGGGTGCAACGCCGCGCGACACGATCGTCCTCGCGGGCGACGGCCCGCTCATCCGCCCGCAGACAATCGCGCTGCTCCTGCGCAAGCACCGCGACGCCAACGCCGCCGCGACGCTCGCCACCTCGATCATCGACGACCCCACGGGCTACGGGCGCATCGTCCGCGACGCGCAGGGGCGCTTCGCCGCCATCGTCGAGCACAAGAACGCCACGCCCGAGCAGCGCGCCATCCGCGAGATCAACCCCAGCTACTACTGCTTCCGCACGCCCGACCTCTTCGAGGCCCTCGCCGCGGTCACCCGCAACCCCCTCACAGGCGAGTACTACCTGACCGACACGCTCGCGCTGCTCCTGGCCCGCGGGCGGCGCGTCGAGGTCGCCCCGGGCGTCCCGCCCGGGGACGTGCTCTCCATCAACACGCCCGACGAGCTCCGCCTGGTCGATCGCCTCTTCCGCGCCCGCGCCACTCCCGTGGAGGTCCGCGCTTGAGCACTCCCAACAACCACAACCTCAAGATCCTCGCGGGGCGCAACCACAGCCTCCTCGCCGAGCGCATCTGCGCCCACCTGGGCACCCCGCTCGCCCAGGCGCGCACCGCCGTCTTCCCCGATGGCGAATTGCTCGTCAAGCTCGACGAGGACGTTCGCGGGCGCGACTGCTACGTCGTCGTCTCCACGTGCCAGCCCGTCAACGACAACCTGATGGAGCTGCTGATCTTCCTCGACTGCCTCCGACGGGCCAGCGCGTCGCGCGTCACCGTCGTCATGCCCTACTTCGGCTACGGCCGCCAGGACCGCAAGGACGAGGGACGGGTCCCCATCACCGCCAAGCTCGTGGCCAACCTCATCACCGCGGCCCACGCCGACCGCGTGCTCGCCGTGGACCTCCACGCCGCGCAGATCCAGGGCTTCTTCGATCTCCCCTTCGATCACCTCTCCGCCACGCCGGTCCTCTTCAACTACTTCAAGAGCGTCCGCGAGAGCCTGGGCGAGCTCTGCCTCGTCAGCCCCGACGTGGGCAACGTCAAGGTCGCCGAGGCCTTCGCCAACCTCCTCCAGGCCGACCTGGCCATCATCAACAAGCGCCGCCTCTCGGGCTCGCAGGTCGTCACGGGCAACCTCATCGGCGACGTGAAGAACAAGACCGTCCTCATGGTCGACGACATGATCTCGACCGCCGGCACCGTCTGCGAGGCCGCCAAGCTCGTCATGGAGAAGGGCGCCCGCCAGGTCATCGCCGCCGCCACGCACGGCGTGCTCGTGGGCATGGCCATGCAGCGCCTCGCCGATGCCCCGATCGCGCGCGTCGTCGTCACCAACACCGTCCCCCAGGGCCCGCGCCTGGACCCCATCCGCCACAAGCTCGTGGAGCTGTGCGTCGGCCCGCTCATCGGCGAGGCGATCCACCGCATCCACAACAACATGTCCGTCAGCGCCCTCTTCCGCGACACCGCGGGAACCAAGCGCTAGTCACTCAGCACTCATCGCTCCGCACTCAGCACTTTCTTCTGTGAGGTGAACCATGCACGAGAACGCTCCACAACTCCACGCCAAGGTCCGCGAGAAGGTCGGCACCCGCTACACGTCCCGCGTCCGCGAGGCCGGCGGACTCCCCGCCGTCGTCTACGGGCGCGGCAAGGAGCCCGTCGCCATCACCCTCGACGCCCGCGAGGCCCTCTCCCACATCACCAAGGGCGAGAAGGTCTTCCGCCTCGATTTCCCCGGCACCGCCGCCAAGGACGAGGGCCAGATGGTCCTGCTCAAGGAGCTGCAGTTCGGCTACCTGGGCAACACCATCGTCCACGCCGACTTCTCCCGCGTGTCGCTCACCGACCGCGTGGTCGTCAAGGTGCCCGTGCACCTCATCGGCGAGGCCAAGGGCCTCAAGCAGGCCGGCGCCATCCTCATGCACCCCACCGCCGAGCTGGACGTTGAGTGCATGGTCTCCGAGATCCCCGAGCACGTCGAGGTGCAGATCGGCGAGCTCGACGTCGACCACGCCATCACCGCCTCCGAGGTCAAGCTCCCCACCGCCAGCATGAAGCTCAAGACCGACCCGCACGCGATCGTCGCGCAGGTCCTCATCCAGAAGGAAGAGGTCGTCGCGCCCACCGCCGAGGCCGGCACCGTCGAGGGCGCCGCCAAGGCCGAGCCCGAGGTCATCACCGCCAAGAAGAAGGAGGGCGAGGAGGGCGAAGCCGCCGCCGGCGACAAAAAGGGCGCCGCGCCCGCCAAGGGCGGTGCGGCCGCCGCGGGCGCCAAGCCCGCCGCGGGAGCCAAGCCCGCCGCCCCCGCCAAGGACGCCAAGAAGTAGCCCATCGAAGCCTTTGGTGGGGCGGGAACCGCCCGCCCCACCGGAGACACGGAGCCATGAAGTTGATCGTCGGCCTCGGCAACCCCGGTCCCCAGTACGCCAAGACCCGGCACAACGCCGGGTTCATAGTCGTCGACCGGCTCGCCCAGAAGCACGCCAAGGGCGCCCTGCCCAAGGGCCGCTTCAACGCCGAGATCATCGAGTTCAAGCTCCCCGTCCGCACCCCCGCGGGTTCGGGCGAGGCCCCGGTCATGCTCATGAAGCCCAACACCTTCATGAACAGATCGGGCCAGGCGGTGGGAGAGGCCGTCCGCTTCTACAAGCTCGATCCGATGGCCGACCTGCTCGTCATCGTCGACGAGGTCTACCTGCCCCTCGGGCAGGCGCGCCTCCAGCCCGCGGGCGGCACCTCGGGGCACAACGGGATGAGCGACATCCACCGCGTGCTCGCCACGGAGCGGTACCCCCGCCTGCGCGTGGGCGTCGGGCCCAAGCCCGACCTCATCGATCAGGCGGACTTCGTGCTGGGCCGCTTCACCGACGTCGAGTCGGGCGTGCTGGCGCCCGCGCTCGATCGCGCCGTCACCGCGTGCGAGACCTGGATCGCGCGCGGGCTCGACGCCGCGATGAACGTCTGCAACGCCCCCCCGCCCTCGGACCGCCCGCCAAGGCCGGCGCGTCCCGACGATCCGCCTCCGGGCCCCAAGCCCGATCGGCCACCAGCGTCCGGCGAGCGTTCGCCGGACCTCAAGAAACCGAACTGAAACCCCGCCCGTTCAACCACTGACCACTTTAGAGTTGAGGTTCCCCATGCCTGAGATTCGTTCTTACGTGTACGAGGCCATGTTCCTGCTGGGCCAGGCCGCCGCCGCGGACCTGACCGGCTCCCTCGAGCACATCCGCGAGATCTTCTCGCGCAACAAGTGCGAGGTCCTCGCCATGCGCAAGTGGGACGAGCGTCGCCTCGCCTACGAGATCAAGAAGCAGAAGCGCGGGCTCTACATCCTCGCCTACTTCCAGGCCCCCGCGGCGAACATGACCCACTTCGAGCGCGACTGCAACCTCTCGGAGAAGGTCCTGCGCACGCTCGTCCTCCGCGCCGACCACCTGACGCGCGACGAGATCACCGCCGCCGACGCCCGCGAGGCCCTCGAGACCGAGGCCAAGATGCGCGCCAGCCAGGTCCGCGAGAAGCCCGCAGACGAGGCGACCCAGCCCGTTGCCGCGGGTGTCGCCGAGGGCGAGCAGGCCTGAGACGCGCGGTCATCGGGCGCCCCGCCCCATCGGTCCGACGCCCGCGCGCCACCGCGGCGAGCGTCCGCATCTCGCAGCCACGGTCCAGGCTATAGTCCGTACAGAAACCAACCACGGAGACGTCATTCACGAAGGAGAACGCGATGGCCGGCAGCTTCAACAAGGTGTTCCTCATGGGCAACCTCACCCGCGACGTGGAGCTGCGCCACACCGCGGGCAACAACGCCGTCGCGAATCTCGGCCTCGCGGTCAACCGCCGCTACACCACCGCCGAGGGCGAACGCCGCGAGGAAGTCACCTTCGTCGATTGCGAGGCCTGGGGCAAGACCGCCGAGACGCTCAGCAAGTACCTGAGCAAGGGCCGCCCCGTCTTCATCGAGGGCCGACTCAAGCTCGACTCCTGGGAGAAGGACGGGCAGAAGTTCAGCAAGCTCCGCGTCGTCGTCGAGGGCTTCCAGTTCATCGACTCCCGCCCCGGCGCTGAGGGCGGCGACGAGGGTGGCGGCGGCGGACGCTCATACGGCAACAGCGGCGGCGGTGGTGGGGGTGGTGGGGGCGGTGGGGGCGG
>CAYNSB010000019.1:0-58284 GCA_964399625.1 uncultured Phycisphaeraceae bacterium | reverse complement strand
GGGCCCCGAGAAGTCGGCGAGGCAGGTGATCCATCGTCTGGCCGGGTGCTGGCGGCACTGGGGCGAGACGCACGGGTACTTTGATTCGGCGGGCGATGCGCAGGCGTTCTACGACGAGCTGTGCCACATGATGGTGCACCAGATGTGCGCGCCCAACAGCCCGCAGTGGTTCAACACGGGATTGCACTGGGCGTACGGGATCAACGGGCCGGCGCAGGGGCACTGGATCGTGAACCCGAAGACGGGGCAGGCGGAGCTGGCGGCGGACGCGTACAGCCATCCGCAGCCGCACGCGTGCTTTATTCAGAGCGTGAAAGATGATCTTGTCGGCGAGGGCGGGATCATGGACCTGTGGGTGCGCGAGGCGCGCCTGTTCAAGTATGGATCGGGGACTGGGACGAACTTCTCGAGCCTGCGGGCCGAGGGCGAGAGCCTGTCGGGCGGCGGCAAGAGCAGCGGGCTGATGTCGTGGCTGCGGATCGGGGATCGTGCGGCGAGCGCGATCAAGAGCGGCGGTACAACCCGGCGCGCGGCGAAGATGGTCTGCCTGGACATGGACCATCCGGACATCGAGACGTTCATCAACTGGAAGGTGCGCGAGGAGATCAAGGTCCAGGCGATGGTGGAGGGGCTGAAGGTTCTGAAGAAGGGGAGCCCGGAGGTCAAGAGGCAGGCCGAGGCGCTGGGGCTGGAGCTGGATTACGACTTCAACGGCGAGGCGTACTTCACGGTCAGCGGTCAGAACAGCAACAACTCGGTGCGGATCCCGGACGCGTTCTTCGAGGCGGTGGACCGCGACGAGGAGTGGGCGACGACGTGGCGGACGAACGGGAAGACGGCGCGGACCTACAAGGCGCGGAAGCTGTGGGACGATCTGTCGTTCGCGGCGTGGCGGTGCGCGGACCCTGGCGTGCAGTACGACACGACGATCAACGCGTGGCACACGTGCCCCAGCGCCGGTCGGATCAACGCGAGCAATCCGTGCAGCGAGTACATGTTCCTGGACAACACGGCGTGCAACCTCGCGTCGCTGAACGTGCTGAAGTTCTACGACGCGGGCACGCGCCGGTTTGATGTCGCGGCGTACGAGCACGCGATCGACCTGTGGACGATCGTGCTGGAGATCAGCGTGCTGATGGCGGCGTTCCCGAGCCGGGAGATCGCGGAGCTGAGCTACCGGTACCGGACGCTGGGTCTTGGGTACGCGAACCTGGGCGCGATGCTGATGCAGGGGGGGATCGCGTACGACAGCGACGAGGCGCGTGCGATGTGCGCGATGCTGTCGGCGGTGCTGACGGGGCGCTCGTACCGGATGAGCGCGCTGCTGGCCAAGGAGCAGGGGGCGTTCCCCGGGTACGAGGCGGACAAGGCGAGCATGCTGCGGGTGATCCGCAACCATCGGCTGGCGGCGCACGGCGCGGAGCGCGGGAGCGAGCGGTACGAGGGTCTGCCGGCGCGGACGCGTCCGGTGCCGATCGATCACAAGCTCGTCAAGAGCGGTCGCGTCGGGGTGGCGAACTCGGCGGAGTTGCTGGAGCGCTCGACGGAGGTGTGGGACGAGGCGCTGGAGCTGGGGCTCAAGCACGGGTATCGGAACGCGCAGGTGACGGTGATCGCGCCCACGGGCACGATCGGCCTGCTGATGGACTGCGACACGACGGGCGTGGAGCCGGACTTCGCGCTCGTGAAGTTCAAGAAGCTCGCGGGGGGCGGGTACTTCAAGATTGCGAACGAGAGCGTGGCGCCGGCGCTGAGGGCGCTGGGGTACAGCGACGCTCAGAGCAAGGACATTCTCGAGTATCTTCTGGGCAAGCTGGACATGGATGTCCCCATGGCGCGCGGCATGACGCCGGCGTCATCGGGGGCCACGGAGGGCCAGCTTTTTTCTTCCTGGTTGCTGGGCAAGGGGTTCACGAAGGAGGACCTGTCGCGGATCACGCGGGCGCTGCCCGGCGTGTTCGAGCTTGGGTTCGCGTTCGGCGCGTGGAGCGTGGGCGACGATGTGCTCGCGCGGCTGAAGATCGACCCCGCGGCGGCGAAGGCCGACCCGTCGTTCAACCTGCTCCGCAGGCTGGGGCTGAGCGCCAAGCAGATCGACGATCTGAATCGGGTGATCTGCGGGACGCAGACGGTGGAGGGCGCGCCGCACCTGAAGCCCGAGCACCTGCCGGTGTTCGATTGCGCCAGCACGTGCGGCAAGATCGGGACGCGGTTCATCGCGCCCGAGGGGCACATCCGGATGATGGCGGCGGCGCAGCCGTTCATCTCGGGGGCGATCTCCAAGACGATCAACCTGCCCAACAAGGCGAGCGTTGAGGAGATCGCGCGGTGCTACCGCCTGAGCTGGGAGCTCGGGCTCAAGGCGAACGCACTGTACCGCGACGGGTGCAAGCTGAGCCAGCCGCTCTCGAGCACGTCCGATGGCGAGAAGACGGCGGAGGACGATGCGTCGGGGGAAGCCACGTTGGACGCCGGGTCCGGCCTGATGGACGGCGTCTCGACGGTGGTGGGGCAGACGTCTGTGGCCGGGGTGGCTGTGGCGACGGTTGAGGTGAAGCCCGATCCGGCGCCGGTGGTGCAGATCGTGCATCGCCCGATGCGGCGCCGGCTGCCCGACACGCGCCGGAGCCTGACGCACAAGTTCAACATCGCCGGGCACGAGGGGTATCTGACGGTTGGGCTGTACGACGACGGTCAGCCCGGCGAGCTGTTCATCACGATGGCGAAGGAGGGCTCGACGATCGGCGGGCTGATGGACAGCCTTGGCACGGCGACGAGCGTGGCGCTGCAGTACGGCGTGCCGGTGCAGAGCCTGGTGACGAAGTTCACGCACCAGCGGTTCGAGCCGGCGGGCATGACCACCAACAGCGACATTCCGTTCGCGAAGAGCCTGGTGGACTACATCTTCCGCTGGATGGGGATGCAGTTCGTCGCGGGGTATCGCGAGGCGAACGCGCCCAAGCGGGGCGTGAGCGCGGACCACGGCGGCGAGAGCGAGCCTTCGCGTCACGCGGTGAGCGTGGACCGATCCCGCATTTCGGGGGATGCCGACGACGGCAAGAGCCGCATGAGCATTCCGCCGTTGACGGCCAAGAGCGCCAAGACGACGGTCGTCGCGACGGGGAATGCGGCGATGGTGTCGATCGAGGCGTCGACTCTGTCGGTGGCGATGGAGAGCGTGGGCGATGCCCCGCCGTGCGACGTGTGCGGCACGATCACGGTTCGGAGCGGCACGTGCTACAAGTGCCTGAACTGCGGGGCAAGCCTGGGCTGCTCGTGAGTTAGAGACAAAGCCCCACCACATGGGGCCGAGTGAGACGCCGACCGCCTCCCCTGGCGCTCATGAACGGCCCCTTGACGCCCCGGACGGACCCACCACCGTCCGGGGTTTTTCGTTGGTGGATGCGGCCCGAGGGTGGGATGCGTTGCAGCGTGGCGGGGCGTTATTGAGGTTGATTTAATCCGCAATCTGGTGGTGATTTGGGAGCGGAATCGAGGCGGTCTGGAGGGTCGAAGGTGGCTTCAAAGACCTATAAAAACAAGATTTTACTGCTCCAAATGGCGTAAATATTTTTCTGCTCTCGACCTTGCAAAAAGGAAATCCTTTGCTTGTGTCGAGTCCGGAGGGTCGGTACTATCTGCCCTTGGATACGTCCTCGAAAGGGGCCGGAGTCCACCGATCAGGTCGTAGGAGCGATTTGCGTCGGAGAGAGAAGGCAAGACCGGGACGAGATTTCTGGCGGGCCGCAATCCCGCCACAGGGAGTAGAGAGATGAAGAAGTCAGTCCTTGCAGTGGTGGCTGGGACGGTTGTTGGGGCTGCGGCAGCGTCCGCGGCGCCGACGACTGTCTTTGACTTCGCGTTCAACAGCACGTCCGCGACGTACAACAGCGGCACGAACACGCTGAGCGCGATCGGTCAAGACGACGGCCCTGGCGGCGCGATCCGCACGTCGGGCAACGTTCGTCGCTTTGTCCCCTCGAACAGCACGGCCAACTTCGATGTCGGCACGGGCGCGGGCGCGATCACGCTCAGCCTGTCGGTCGGCGCGATCGGCCCCAGCAGCGCGATCGGCTCGGGCACGCTGACGCTGAAGGATGCGAACAACGACACCATCACCGCGGTGGTCTCTGGTTCGTTCATCAACGGCGGCTCGGCCGTGTTCTTCAACGGCTTCCTGTCGAGCGTGTCGCTGAACAATTTCAGCGGTGATACGACGTTCGATGGCCCCTCGGGTGGCGCGTTCTCGATGAGCACGGCCGGCCTGGGCGCGCTCACGGGCTCGATCATCTACCTCGAGCTGGGCAACGCTGGCAACTTCTTCACGAACTCGTTCAGCACGGTCGTGACGCAGGTGTCTGGCGCGATCGTCCCCGCACCCGCTTCGCTGGCCCTCCTCGGGCTCGGCGGGCTGGTCGCTGGTCGCCGCCGCCGCTAATCGCGGTTTGCAAACCGAATCAATTGTCGCAACCCTCGGGTCCACCACCCCGAGGGTTGTTGCGTTTGAGAGGTTGGTAATTCGGAGCGACGCAACAGCATTTTGCGACGGTGCAGGGCGAGTGACGGGCTCCGCGAGTCGCTGGCGCGCGCTGGCTCGATGGCTCGTCTGATTGCGGTCAGGTCGATGGCTGGTTCATGGCGGATCGGCCGCGCGGCACATCGAAGCGGTCGCGCGTGCGGGCGTAGGTTGAGCCTCCCATTCGCCCGATGGCGTCCAGTGCGGCCGGATCGACATGGAGGCGAGCGTCGATCAGACGATCGTCGATCGTGATGTGCACGACCTGCCCCAGCACGATGTTGCCGCTGTCGGGCGCTCCGGGGTTGGTGCGGATGACCTGGAGCGTGCGGCACTCGAGGGCGACGCCGAATTCTCGAACGCGCGGCGGGCGCACGACGACGCTCGGCTCGGGCGTGAGTCCTGCGAGGTCGAACTCGGATTGCCCGTGGGGAAGGGGCTCGGCGGCCGCGGAGACCTGGCGTGCGAAGGCGCTGGAGGGGATGTTGACGACGAACTCGGCGGTGCCGCCCTCGGCGATGGGCTTGCAATTGCGGAGCGTGTCCTTGTCCGAGCCGTCGGGCTTGGAGGCGGGACAGAAGAGCACGGTCATTGGGTTTGAGCCGACGCCGTTGAAGAATGAGAACGGTGCGAGGTTGAGTTGTGCGCTCGGGGAGATGGTCGAGACGACGGCGATGGGGCGTGGGACGATGCACCCGATGAGGAGCTTGTAGCGATCGGGCGGGGTGAGCGCGGCGGGGTCGATGTGCATGCCTGAGGTTAGCGGACGAGGAGCGAATGAGAAGCCGCTGGCGGGGCGATGCGTGCCGTTCGTGCGGGCGGGACTGATGGGAAGAACGACGCGGCACGTTGACGCGGCGGGTCCGCGTGGCACGCTGTTGTATGGGCGCGGGCCTCAGGGGCTTGGCGTGATAGTGTTCGTGCGGCGGGGCTCGGTGCGGGCGGAAGGGACGCGGCGATGAGCGGAAACTCGATGCGCACGCTGGAATCGCTCGCCTCGGCGTTGTACGGCGTGGCGGAGCCGCCGATCGATCGGCTTGCGTCGCGGCGGGCGCCGATGGTCGCGGTGGTTTCCGCGGGGGCGATCCCGATCGTGGCGGGGGCGCTGATCTTGTTTCTGGCGCGGGGCTGGTCTTGGCCAGGCGGGGGAAGTGCGCCGGTGGCGGCGCCGAGCGTGGTTCCGACGACGCCCGGTCGCGTGCCCGAGCCCACGGCGAGATCGAACGAGCGTGAGATGACGCGCGAGCCCGGGGTGGTGGTGCGGCGCGAGGGCGGGTCGACGCCCGGCGAGAAGCCCGCCGAGGCGCCGGGCACTCGCGATGCGGACGAGGCGCTGCGTCGGGCTCGGTACGAGCTGGAGCAGAGGGCGCTTGAGGCGGCGGCGCTGCGTCGGGAGTTGTCGGCGACGCGGGACGAGTTGCAGGCGAGCAAGGCGCGCGTGGGATCGCTGGCGCAGGAGCTGGATCGGAGACTCGAGGAGCTTCACGCTCGGGAGGGCGAGGTTCAGCGGGCGCTGTCGCGTGTGCGTGAGGCCGAGCTGGCGCAGGAGGTGGAGGCGGGCAAGCGTGCGCAGGCGGAGGCGGCGCGTGATCGGTTCGAGGCGTCGCTGGCCGAGACGCACGTGATGTACGCCCCGATGACGCCGGCGCGGATCGAGCATCGTCGCGAGGCGCTCACGCACCGTCGTCTGGCGCAGAAGGCTGGTGCGCCGCTGGGCGTGGTGTGGGACGCGCTTGGGGACCTGATCGTTGGATTTGCGGAGGCGGTGGGAGGGCCGGCGGGCGAGCCCGGTTACGTGGCGCACCTGGCGGGCGGGGGCGAGGTGGCGATCGATCGTGACACGGCGCAGCGGTGGGAGAAGCTTGGCGTGCGGGTGGAGGAGCGGGTTCGCCCGGCTCCCGAGGCTCAACGCTGAGCGGGTTGGCTCTCACGATGGACGGCGTAGACTTCCTGTAAGGTCGGGCGAGGGTGCCCGGTCGATCACAGGAGGTTCGGCGTGAACAAGCAGGTGAAGGTGATCCTCGCGGTGGTGCTGTTGATCGCGGCGGCGGGGCTTATCGCGTACAACCTGTTTTTCAGCGGCTCTTCGGGGCCCGATCCGACGAAGGTGTTCGCACCGGAGAATCGCGATCCGAGCGCGCCGCCGCCCAAGGCCGGCGGGGCCCGCGTCGCGCCCGGCGCGAATCCCGGCTGATTCGTCAGGACTGGCCCGCGAGCATCTGCTCGGCGAGATCGGCGAGGTTCTGGTCCTCTTGCGCTGAGGCGACGGGGGAGGCGCCCAGGGCCTCGATGCGCTCGCGCACGTTGCCGACGTAGGAAAGCCGTAGGCCGAAGTTCTCGCCGACCTTCACGGCGTGGCCGCAGGCGATCTGCTTGTTGTTGACGAGCAGGTCGAGCTCGGCGTCGGCGTTCTTTGGGATCTCGATGATGGATCCGGGGACCAGGTCCACCACCTGGCGGACGGAGAGCGTGCGCTCGCCCAGGCGAACGATGATCGGGACCTCGAGGGCGAGGATGGCGGAGACATCGGGTCGCATGGATGGAGTATCGGCGGGGACGGGCCCCAAAGGCCAACCCGCGAGGGCGTCGGGGAGCCCAACGCCCGGCGAACCGGCAGAAAGTGCGGGGGGCTGCCCTGTGGGTGCGTCGGGTGCGGGTGTGTAGCACCGAAGCGGGCGTGGCGCCTGTCCGGGCGGCCCTGCGCTGCCGCTTGGACCTCTGAGGGAAGTGTGCGTCGGGTTGTCCGCGTGCTCAGCGGTCGTAGCGTGCGAAGATGAGCGAGACGTTGTGCCCGCCGAAGCCGAACGTGTTGTTCATGGCGAAGCGGATGCGGCGTTCGCGCGCGTGGTGGGGAACGAGGTCGAGGTCGAAGTCCGGCTCCGGGCTGTCGAGGTTGATGGTGGGGGCGATGACGCCGTCGCGCACGGCGTGGATGCAGGCGATGGACTCGATGGCGCCCGAGGCGCCCAGTGCGTGCCCGTGCATGGACTTGGTCGAGGACATGAGGAGCTTGCCGCCGGCGGATCGGCGGGCGTGGTTCCCGAAGACGGAGAAGGCGGCGGCGACCTCGGCCTTGTCGCCCAGTGGGGTAGAGGTGCCGTGGGCGTTGATGTAGTCGATCGGGTCCGGGTTGAGGGCGGCGTCCTGGAGGGCCCACTTCATGGCGCGGCACGCGCCGAGGCCGTTGGGATCGGGCGCGGTGATGTGGCCCGCGTCGGAGGAGTTTCCGCAGCCGACGATCTCGGCGAGGATGGTGGCGCCGCGCTTCTTGGCGTGTGCCTCGGTCTCGAGCACGAGCATGGCGGCGCCCTCGGCGAGGACGAAGCCGTCGCGGTCCTTGTCGAAGGGTCGTGAGGCCTTGGTGGGGTCGTTGTTGCGTTCGGAGAGAGCCTTCATGGTCATGAAGGCGGCGAGGCAGAGGGGGGAGACGCCGGCCTCGGCGCCGCCGGCGATCATGACATCGGCCCATCCCTTGCGGAGGAAGTGGACGGCGTCGGCGATGGCGTGCCCTGAGGAGGCGCAGGCGGTGGCGTGGGCGCCGGAGGGTCCTCGGAGGCCGTACTTGATGGAGACGAAGCCCGCGGCGGCGTTGACCATGAGGCGGGGGACGGTGAAGGGGGAGAGGCGATCGGGCGAGCGATCGCGCATGGTGTTCACGCCCTCTTCGATGGTGGCGATGCCGCCGATGCCGGAGCCGATGACGACGCCGCAGCGTTCGCCGTCGATCTTGGAGAAGTCGATGCCCGAGCGCTGCACGGCCTCGATGGCGGCGCAGGCGCCGAGCTGGGTGAAGCGATCGAGTCGCTTGGCCTCGCGGTGCTCGATGACCTTGGTGGGATCGAAGCCCTTGATCTGCCCGGCGAAGGTTGTGGACCAGGTGTTCTTGTAGCGGGCGAAGTCCTCGGCGGTGAGGTCCAGCGGGACGATGCCCGAGCGGCCCTCGCGCATGGCGCTCCAGGTGGAGGGTGCGTCCGGTCCCAGGTTCGTGACGGCGCCCGCGGCGGTGATGACGATGCGGGGGGCGGGATGGGTCATGGGAGGGGCCTCGTGTTCGAACGTCGATCTCTAAAACGATAGACGCCACCGTCGCTCGGACCCGGCGGGTCCAGGCGGCAGTGGCGCGATCGGCGGGGCGTGGGGTTACTCCACGCCGTGGGCCTGCTTGATGAACTCGATGGCCTGTCCGACGGTCTTGATCTTCTCGGCCTGCTCATCGGGGATCGAGGTCTCGAACTCGTCCTCGAACTCCATGACGAGCTCGACCTGATCGAGCGAGTCGGCGTTGAGATCGTCCACGAACGACGTGGCGCGGCTGATTTTGGCGATGTCCGCGCCGAGTTGCTCCGCGACGATCTTGATGACCTTGCTTTCGATTTCCTGTTCGGTCACGTTCACACTCCATTGGGGCGTGGTCCCACGCCGGTTGATGGGTCGGCATTCTAGCGTCGGTTATCGCTGGGCTCCAACCGTGGATTTGCGGACGGGAAGGGAGTTGTTATGGGGTGTGGGGACGTTGATCTGGGAGGGTGAGCGGGGCGGGAGGGCGGGTCGATGTGCGTCGCGGTGTGGACGCGGTGCCTGGCGGATGAGCGCGGGCTCCGGCGCGTCGATAGCGAAACGTCCGGCCGATGGGCTCTGCGTGCGGGAGGCTCCCGGGGAGACCTGGGACGTGCGCGGGGAGGAGCCGGGGCGGGGGAGACGCGTCATGTCGCTTATGCCCGAGGGACCCGAGGCGTTCGCCGAGCAGGTGGCGGAGATGATCCGCAAGATCCAGCCCGAGTGCGAGATCGAGCTTGGCGGGCCGCGGGAGTTGATCATCAACGGGCGGCGGCTCGACCTTGAGAACCTGTACCGGATGGTGAACCACGAGCCCGAGCGTGGCGAGGAGATCGTGGAGCGTTACCTCGAGCAGTTGTTCAGCGGGGACACGACTCAGCTTGGGCACTTCAGCCTGGAGTTCGTGAGGCCGCGGATCATGCCGCGGATCCAGCCCGTGACGATCTTCAACCATCTGTCGCGCGAGATGGTGGCGCACAGCGAGTTCGTGAACGACACGGTGATCGTGTACGTGATCGATCTGCCGCAGATGACGGTGAGCATCACGACCGAGCAGATGGTGCGCTGGGGGCTGACGATCGAGGAGCTGGAGGAGCTCGCGAAGGGGAACCTCGACGGGTACACGCCCGAGCTGGACATGCAGGTGGTGACGAGCAAGGAGGGCGGCAAGGCGATCATCCTGTCCGAGCAGGACGGGTACGACGCGGCGCGCCTGCTGATGAGCGACCTGTATCGCCGGCTGGCGCCGCGCCTGGGCGGGAACTTCTACGTTGCGCTGCCGGCGCGGGACATGTTCCTGGCGATGACGCCCAATCCGGAGCCGTTCGTGAAGCGTCTGAGCGATCGGGTGGAGCACGACTACAAGCGGCTGCCGTACCCGATCACGTCGGACCTGTTCCTGGTGACGCCCGACGGGGTCGCGGGGACGAAGGCGGCGTAGGGCTAGCGGCGATCGCGCAGAACGAACTCGATGGGAAGATCGATGGAGCACGCGACGGGCTGTCCCGCGCGCGTCGCGGGAGCGAAGCGCCAGCGCGCGACGGCCTGCGCGGCGGCCGCGTCCAGGCGCGCGGAGCCGCTGGAACGGGCGATGGAGTGGTTGGTCACTCGTCCGTCGGCGTCGAGATCCAGATGGAGGAGGACGGTGCCGGACTCTCGGGCCCGACGCGATGCCTCGGGGTAGGCGGGCGGGGCGTTGGGGCCCAGGGGCTGCGGGGCGGAATCGAACGCGGTCGGCTCGGCTGAGGATGGGGTGCTTGGAGGCACGTCACGCGCGGAACCGCCGGAGGCTTGGATGGTCGCGGGCGCGGCGGTGTGGATGGTGGCGGCCTGGAGGGCGAGGGGTTCGATCGGTCGGTGATCGAGGTTGGGCGTGAGCGCGATCGATGAGGCGACGGAGGGAAGTGCGAGGGAGATCGCGGGCGCTGGCGTGTCATCGGCGGGCGCGGGCGATTCTTCGTGGTGCAAGGTCGAGATCGGGGCGGCGTCGAGGAGCATGATCGGCGCGATGGGCGCGGCGTGCAAGGCGCCGAGCCCCACGCCGGGGTTCATCGGGGCCTTGGAGTAGTGATGGATGATGGCGACGGCGGCGACGCTGTGCGCGAGCGCGGAGGCGATCCAGGGAAGTGCGTGAAGCGCCCGCATGGAATAAGAGTATCGGGGTCTACCTGGCGGATGGGAAGGTGTTTGGCTGCGTGCCGGCGCCAACCCCTCCCCGCCCTTCCCTCGGAGGGGAGTGAGATCAGAACTCCCAGCCGAGGTTGATGTAGACCTGCGCACGGGGGGAGTGGCCCGTGACGCCGACGAGCGGGGCGATGTTGAGGGTCATGGGCTCGATGGGCTTCCACTGGAGGCTGGGGCCGATGACGAGGGAGGTGTTGGTGTGCCCGCGCTCGCCGGCGACGTTGGTGAGTGAGAGGACGGACTCGACGCCGATCGAGAGCGTTGAGTCGATGATGGTCTTGGAGACGGCGGTGGTGAGGGCGTACTCGTACTCGCGTTCGCCGCCCAGCTCGAACTCGCCGACGAAGTTGGCGCCCCAGTGCCACTCGGGAGCGATCTCGCCGCCGAGGAGGAGCTTGGGCTCGATCTTGTCGGGGCGCTTTTCGAGGGTGATGTACTCGAAGTAGAGGGTGGGGTTGCCCCAGATCTTGCCCCAGTCGGCGAGGGCCCAGCGGACCTCGAACTGCCCGCCCCAGAGCAGGTGCTTGTCGTCGCCCTTGGTGTCGTAGTCCTGGCGGAGGTAGAGATCGAGCTGGAAGCGGTGGGGGAGGCCGATCTCGAGTTCCTGCAGGAAGCGGTGCTCCGTGCCGCCATCGCGGGTGAACGTCTGTCGGGACCAGAGCTCGGTCTCGATCTTGCCTTCGGGAACGACGTAGACGCGGGTGGAGGGGAAGCGTCGGGTCGCGGTCCAGCGCGGCTGGGCGTAGGAGCCGACGCGGTCTTCTTCCTTGAGCGTGGAGCCGGGCTCGGCCTCGACGGTGACGCGCGGGAGTTCCCACGAGCGCTGGCGGGGCTGGGACGACGCGTCGAGCGCACGGTCGCTGGGCTCGAGCGTAACGAGTTGGGACCAGAGAGGCGGGGCGGGTGTGTCGGGGCGGGCGTGGACGCTGGAGATCGCGAGCAGGAGTGGGGCAGAGACGATGGCGGTGAGGTGCTTCATGGCGTATGCATCCTAATGGAAAGGGCGAGCTGTGGTGCGGAAAGAAAGGCCGAGGGGCGCTGGCCCGTCGGCTTTCGTGATGATTCTGGATCTTGCTATGGGCAGCCCGTGCGGAACGCGCTGAGGAAGCACGTGAAGTCCGCGGCGGTGAGTTGAGGCGTGTCGGTGCTGCCATCACAGTTCGCGTATGGGTCTCCCGCGCGGAACTTGGCAAGGAAGCAGGTGAAGTCCGCGGCGGAGAGGGCGGGTGCGCTGGTGTTGCTGTCGCAATTGGCGTAGCAGGTGTTCACGCGGAAGGTGATGGGCTGCGAGTCGGTGTAGATGGCGTTGGCGTCCCAGGCGCGGAGCGTGATGTCGTAGATGCCCGAGCCGGAGAGGGCGTAGGCCTGCGCGTGATCGTGAGAGCCAACGCCGACGAAGAAGGAGCGATCGGTGCGCGCGGGCGCGGCGGAGTCGGCCATGGGAAGGAAGTCCGCGCCGTCGAAGTCGCCCCATTGGACCGTGGCGGGAGGGCCGAGCAGGGGCGTGACGGCGGTGATCTCGTAGTAGAAGTTGCCGTTGTCGAGGCGGCCGGTGGCGGAGTAGAAGTCGCTGGTGAGGAGGGGCGAGTCGGCGAGCCAGGAGCCGGCGAAGGGGCCGGAATCGAATTGGGAATCTGGTCGGACGATGGCGGGCTGGCTGTTGAAGAGGAGTCGGCCGGTGGGATCGATGGTGTAGCCGGTGTCTTCCGGGTAGTAGCCGGCGCGGATGAGGATCGGATTTCCGGGCAGGCCGGAGGTGGTGTCGAGGGTCAGGTGGAAGTGGGCGAGGGCGAAGGAGGCGGCGGAAGCCGCGGCGATGAGGGTGATGGATGTGATGCGCTTCAAGTGTGATGTTCCTGGTGAATGGAAAGTGTGAGAGTCGGCAGAGATGACGCCGCGCGGCTCATGGGAGTGAGCGCGCGGTCTGGGGGTTGAAGATGCTGGTGGCGGGTCTGAACGTGTCGCGCAGGCGTGCCCAGGCGATCGGGGTTGCGTGCCCATCGGCGCAGAGGTAGTTGGCGGTGTCGCGGTGTCGCGCGACGTCGATCGCGGTGCTCAGGTCCGCTGGCTTGGACCAGTGGATCGTGTGCACGTGATCGACGACGCCAGCCCCGCCGCCCCCCCCGCTCCCCCCTCCGTCGCGCGATTCGACGGCGTGGATGGTGGCGTGGGGGAAGGGGATTTGCGTGACGCGGGTGTAGGCGATGCGTCGCCCGCCGGGCACGGGCTGGCGGGTGATGGGGTTGTAGTCGATCCAGGGGAGGAGGGGTTCGAGGGCGTCGTTGGTGGCGTAGCTGGTGGGTCGATCGGTGCGCGCGGGGTCGCTGGGGCAGAGGCGCACGGCGGGGATGACGCCGTAGGGCTGGAGGGATTGGAGCCATGCGGAAGCGCTGAGGACGTTGCCGGCGCCGTCGGCGGAGAGTGGGAAGAAGTCGTTGAAGTCTCGCTGGTAGAGGACGACGCCCTGCCCGATGGAGCGGAGGTTGGAGAGGCACTTGGCGGCGCGTGCGGCGTGGCGCGCGCCGGCGCGCGCGGGCAGCAGGATCCAGCTGAGTAGCCCGACGAGGGCGACCACCACGAGCAGCACGATGAGCGTGAACGCGGGGCGCAATCGGAGCGCGCCAGACCCCGCGGGCAGGTGCATGGTGCGACCCTTGATGGATGGGCGTGATCGACGAGTGGCGCGGTTCAGACGGAGCGCGGGGCGCGGGGCGGGGGAACCGGCGTGTCGATCGGGCGGGAATCCGCGTGCTCGCTCGTGATCGTGGCACCGACGTGCGTGCCGGGGAGCGGCATGGGCGTGACGAGGGCGGCGCGCGTGCAGACGGGCGCGGGCAGGGCGAGCCAGGGGCTTTTGCCCTTGCAGTTGAGGGCGGACATGGAGCCGGGGAATCGAGGCGCGGGCGGATGCGCGGCGTCGGCGGATTGCTCGTCGGCGGGTGGTGCGTCGGCGTGGCACATCGGGCAGGACTGCTGATCGGCGGCGATCAAGGCGTGGGCCATGGCGACGTCACTGTCCGAGAAGCGGACATCGGGCGGGGGCGTGACTGAGTTGCGGATGGCCCAGGCGAGGCGCTCGGCGGGGGAGTGGCAGCAGCAGGCGGTCCAGCACTCGTGGGCCGAGGCGCAGCCACAGGCGCAGGATTCGCAGGGGTAGCGCTCGCGCGGGGCCAGGGCGGTGAAGAGGCGATCGATGGGAGGGAGGACGCCGAAGGAGGCGATCACGAAGGCGATGAGCCCGGCCCAGGCGATGAGGGCGCGGGGGAGGGAGCGGAGCGCGCGATGGGTTCGGCGCGGGAGCACGGGGGCATTGTCATGAGCGCGAGCGAGAAAATCAAGGACCTGAGCGTGAAGTTTGGCGAGTCTGCGCGGCGCCAGCGTGCTTCAATATCGTGTGATCCTGCTCATCGACAATTACGACTCGTTCACATGGAACCTGGTGCAAAGGCTGGGGGAGCTTGATCCGAGCCTGGACCCGGATCGGGATCTGCTGGTCGTGCGGAACGACAAGATCACGCCCGAGGAGGCGGATGCGATTGATGGCGGGCGCGGGCCGAGCCATGTGATCATCTCGCCCGGACCGTGCTCGCCCAGGGAGGCCGGCGTGAGTTCGGCGATGATCACGCACTTCGCGGGGCGTGTGCCGGTGCTTGGAGTGTGCCTTGGGCACCAGTGCATGGGTGATGTGCATGGAATGACGGTGGCACGGCACGTGATCCCCATGCATGGCAAGACGAGCCAGGTGCATCACGACGGGAAGGGGCTGTACGAGGGCGTGAGCGATCCGTTCACGGCGACGCGGTACCACTCGCTTGTGGTGCTTGCCGAGTCGGTGCCCAAGCGCGAGGCGGGGAAGGACGGTTGGGCGGTGTCGTCGTGGGTGGATGAGGCGGATGAGCGCGGCGGGACGCGTCGCGTGGTGATGGGGCTGCGGAGGGTGTGGGCGGATGCAAGGAAGGCGCCGATGGAGGGCGTGCAGTTCCACCCGGAAAGTTTTCTGACGGTGGAGGGGCCGAAGCTGCTGGCGAATTTCTTGAGGCAGGGGACGAGGGCGAGTGGTCATCTGACGAGGGCCTAGAACCCTCGCTTGCGCTTCGGGCTCGTCAACGTTGAGAGAGCCCGGCGCTTCCGCTTGGGCCTCTGAAAGTCGAATGAATTAGGGCTTGAGTCCGCTGGGCACGCCCTGCGGGTACTGCTTGGCGAGGGTTTCCTTGATCTGCGCGATGCGGTGCTCGGGGAAGGGGTGGGTGGAGAGGAACTCGGGCTGGCGGTTGCCCTTGGCGGCTTCCTGCAGGATCTCCATGACGCGGATCATGGCGCGGGGGTCGTAGCCGGCGGCGGTCATGATGGCGAGGCCCTCGTGGTCGGCCTCGAGCTCGTCGCCGCGGCCGTATTTCAGGGAGATCATGCTCGCGACCATCTGCGCGGCGCGGGCGGTGATGGCTGAGGACGTGGAGTACTGGTCCGCGGTGCCGGAGACGACGGCGCCGGCGACGCCGGAAATCAGCGAGCCCTTGGCCATCTGCTGGGCGGAATGTCGCTGGATGACGTGGCCCATCTCGTGCCCGAGGACGGCGGCGAGCTGGCCCTCGGTCTCGAGGCGCTTGAGGAGGGCGGAGGTGATGAAGATCTGCCCGCCGGGGAGGGCGAAGGCGTTGATGGTCTGCTGGTCGGCGAGGAGGTGGAAGTCGAAGGGGTAGATGTTGGCGGCCTTGGGCTGGGTGGCGAGGAGTTTCGCGCCGATGGCATCGACGAGGCGCGTGGCGCTGGCGTCGCGGGAGACGCCGCCGAACTGCGCGGCCATCTGCGGGGCGGACTGCATGCCCAGTGCGATCTCCTGATCGACGGAGAGCGAGACGTGCTGGGACTTGCCTGTGACGGGGTTGATGGAGGACTTGGTGGCGTAGGTGATGAGGGAGATGACGACGAGGACAGCGATGATGAGCAAGCGGCCCTTGATCGCCGAGCCGATGGAGCCGTCGCCCGAGTATCCGCCGGGACCGAAGATCGCCATGGAAACCTCCTGCTGGTCGAGGATAGGGGAAGAAGAGACGGAGAGACTTGGTGCGGGGGTGACGCCGAGAAGAGGGAAGAAAATGCGCCAGTTGTGTGTGCATCAGCCTGGGCACGCCCTGGCCCCACGCGGCGCGGGCGTGGCACCCGCGGGAACCTATCATGGCGTCATGCTGACTCCCGCACCGACGAGCGTGATCGATTCCAGGTTGGCGCGTGGCGTGTACGAGGGAGAGATCCCCGCGACGGAGACACGCCCGGCGATGGTGAACATCAGCGTTCCCAACACGAGCTACCAGATCTACCTCGTGCCCAAGGGCGTGGTGCACGGCGAGACGGGCAAGCGGATCATCGGGACGATCCGCGCGGTGGCGCGGCGGATCGATGAGGTGAAGACGGGCGGGCGGTACGTGGAGCCGGTGTACGGCAGGCCGCGGCGCGTGCAGGGGCGCGTGGTGAGGGTGGAGGGCGATGCGGTGGTGATCGACGCGGGGGTGGCGATCCACTGCACGCCGACGGACCCGCGACAGAAGGCGGGGGACTTCAAGCCCGGTCAGTTCGTGAGTTGCGATGTGCTTGAGGGCGCGACGTTCGAGCAGGTGCGCTGACGCGGCTACTTAAGTGCGCGGCGGAGCATCTCGGTCGCGATGGGCATGGCGAAGCGCGTGAAGGAACGCGCGAGGAAGCGTCGCGGGATGAGGGCGAGGGTGAGCCCTGAGGCCGCGGCGACGATTGTCGCGGGCCAGAGGTGCTTGCGTGCGGCGTCGGCGAGCGCGTGGGCCGGGTCGAGCGCGGGGGTTTCGAGGAGTCGGCGCTTGGCTTCCTCCACGCTGATGGGCGGGGCGCTGGCGGACGGCGGCGTCATGGCTGGCGATCCGTCGGCGTGCGGGCCTGCGGTGGCTTGGGTGATCCTGCAAGGGCGTTGACGCGGACGAAGAGGGCGAAGGCGAGGGCGAGCAGTGCGAAGCCGCAGATCGCCGCCGCACCGGGGATGCCCACGGTGCTGCTCAGGGCCTGAAAGAGTGCCCATGCGAGAAGGGCGAGGCCCCCGACGGCGAGGAGGGCCGCGGCGAGGGCGAGCGCGCCCGCGAGCAGGACGCGGACGGTGCCCGCGCGGAGGAGCCTTCCTTCGGCTTCGGCGAGGTCCGCGAGTTTCACGATGAACTGGGCGATGGCACGCACGCGCGGGCTCCGTGTGTGGCGTGGAGCGCGGGGCTCAGCGGCGGAGTACGGCGCCGAGCAGGACGCCGATTCCCAGGGCGATCGCGATGGTCTGCAGCGGCTTCTCGCGGGCGTGGGTCTCGATCGAGTCGATCGCGTCCTTGCCGTGGGACTTGGCCTTGTCGGTGAGGTGCGAGGCGGTCTTCTGGAGTTTGTCGATGCGCTGGCGCAGCGACGCCTCCACGCGGTCCTTGGCATCGCCCGCCTCGACCTTGCCCGCGGCGACGAGGTCGCGCATGAAGGACGAAAGGTCGTCCTTGAGCAGCGACAGGTCGTCCTTGAGCGTCTCGACCTGGCGGCGGACATCGACCGAGGCGAATCCGTCGGAAGCAGTCATGGAGCCCTCCCTTCGTTCTGCGTGTAGAACGCATTGGATCATAGTGCGAATGGATTGCGAACCCGGGGCAGAAATCGGGCGGCGAGCGTTTGGGTGCTTCACTCGATGCGCGGGTCGACGAGGCGATAGAGGACATCCACCGCGAGATTCAGGAGCACGAGCAGCGTGGAGAAGACGAGGACGACGCCGATGACGAGGAAGAGGTCCTTGTTCTGAACGGCGTTGACGAAGTGCTGCCCGAGGCCCGGGATGTTGAAGACGCGCTCGACCACGAACGAGCCGGTCATGGCGTAGGCGGTGGCGGGGCCGAGGTACGAGAGGACGGGGAGCATCGCGTTCTTGAGGGCGTGCACCAGGACGACGCGCGATTCGGAGAGGCCCTTGGCGCGGGCGGTGCGGACGTAGTCGGAGGAGAGGGCCTCGATCATGCCCATGCGCGTGAGGCGCGCGATGTAGGCGGCGTAGGGGAGCGAGAGCGTGAACGCGCCCAGCAGCCCCGCGCGCAGCGTCCACTGCCCCACGGGCACGATGGGCAGCCACACCGCGAGGATGAGCAGCAGCACGGTGCCCACGACGAAGGAGGGCAGCGAGATTCCCACGAGGGCGAGCGCCAGCGTGCAGGCGTCCAGGGCGGAGTGGGGGCGGAGCGCGCCCAGCACGCCGGCGGTGAGCCCGATCGCCAGCGCGATGAGGATCGCGATCGCGCCGAGCGTCATCGAGATGGGCAGGGCATCGGCGATGATCTCGTTCACGGTGCGATCGCGATACTGCAGAGAGGGGCCGAGATTGAAGAATGGGCGGGAGGGGGGCGTGAGCCCGGGCTCGGCGTGCTGGCTCGGTTCGGGGCGGCCGGCGATTCGCTCCGAGATGGATCGCACGCCCGAGGCGCTGGCGAGGTAGGAGCCGTAGAAGCGCCAGAAGCTGTCGAGGTTGTACTGGGCGCGCATCGCCGCGGCGATCTCCGGTGGTGGGCGGCGCCCTTCGGGGTTCTCGAGGGGGTTTCCGGGGACGGCCCAGGCGAGGGCGAGGGTGATCGTGTACACGACGATCAGGATCAGCGGGAGCTGGGCCAGGCGTGAGAGGATCATGCGTCTCATCGCGCGGCGCCTCCCGGCGGGGCGTGGGGGGGCGAGATGTGCGGGGGCATCGCCCGGGCGCGGGCGAGGTCCGACTCGGATCGGATCGGGCTCATCAGGTACAGGTGCTGCTCCTGGCGTGGATGCGCGGAGATGCCCGAGACGCGGTGGGGATCGAACAGGTAGAACTGCGCGTAGTGGTAGAGCGGGATGAAGGGCAGTTGCTCCTCCACGAGCATCTGCTCGGCCTTGGAGAGCAGCTCCATGCGGCGGGCGGGGTCGGGCTCGATCGCGGCGCGATCGAGCAGCGCGTCGTACTGGGGGTTGGAGAACTTGCGGTCGTTGTTGCCATCGCCCGTGCGATGGATATCGAGGAAGGTGGTGGGGTCGCCGTAATCGCCGAACCAGCCGGCGCGGGAGACCATGAAGTTGCCGTTCTTGAGGTCCTCGCGGAAGACGCGGAGCTCGCGCTGGTTGAGCAGGACCTGCACGCCGAGGTTCGACTCCCAGTTCTTGGCGATGACCTGGGCGGCGAGGTCGTGCCCGCCGTCCTTGTTAAAGAGGATCTCGACGACGACGGGGAAGTCCTTTCCGCTGGCGTATCCGGCCTCGGCGAGGAGGGCGCGAGCGCGGGGCGGGTCGTAGGAGAGCCCGCGTGGGGAGGCATAACCCGGGATCGAGTCCGGTGGAATGAGTGTGGGCGCGATGCTCTCGCCGACGCGGCGGACGTCGTCCACGAGCGCCCGCTTGTCCACGGCGAGGGCGAAGGCACGGCGGACGCGCGGGTCGGCGAAGGGGTTCCTTCGTCCGTCGGCGAGCGTGGGCGAGCAGTTGAAGTTGTAGAAGTACGTGCCGAAGGCGGGCAGCACGGAGAACGTGTTGCGCGGATCGGACGGGAGGGCGCGATCGATCGCGATGGGATCGAGCCCCTGGGCCCGCAGCGCGTCGACCTTGGTCTGGTGCTCGCGGAGGAAGTCGAGCTTCTGCGCGTGGATCTCGGCGCGATAGGGGGCGGTGACGTCCGAGGCCCAGTCGACGGCGCCTGATCGGAAGGCGAGCACCTCGGTGTTGTCGTCCTCGATCGTGGGGATGTCGATGGAGTTGATCGCGATGGCGTCGCGGTTCCAGTAGTGGGGGTTCTTCTCGAGGCGGAGGTCTCGCTTGAAGCGCCATCGCGACACGAGCAGGGGGCCGTTGGTCACGTGGTGTGGCGGCTTGGTCCATCCCTGCTCCCACTGGACGCGGCCCGAGTCCGGCTGGACGCGCTCGAAGAGGCGGAGCGTGCGCGCGTGCTGCGGGTACAGCGTCGGGAAGGCGAGCAGGTCGAGGAAGTAGGGGACCGGGTGCTCGAGTTCGATGACGATCGTCCGCTCGTCGGGCGTGCGCACGCCCACGTCGCGGGCGAAGCGTTCCTGCGTCTGGGTCCACAGCGCCTGGGCGGCGGCGCGGCGTGCGTCGCCCGTGAGGGTGCGATCGTTCGCGAAGCGGGCCAGTTCGGCGGTTCGCCACGCGGTGAAGTCGCGGACGCCCCGAATGGCGGAGAAGAACTTGGCGTAGTCGCCGGCGCTATCGGGAATGATCGCGCGGAGCCAGGAGTAGCAGAAATCGGAGACTAGGACGGGATCGGCGTTGGACCATCGGGCGTCGGCGCGGAGGTGGAACGTGTACACGAGCCCGTCGGCGGAGCGTTCCCAGCTCTGGGCGACTCCCGGGCGGAGCGCGTACTCCCAGGAGAAGGGGTCGGTCATCACGAGCCCCTCGTAGATGGATCGTGCGATGCGCAGGTCCTGCATCCACGACATGGTGGCGAGGTCCAGCGTCGAGACGTCGCCGCGGTTGATGATGGTCAGGTCCGCGCGGGGCAGCGGGCGGTCGCTGATCGCGGCGAGGCCCAGCAGCAGCACGAGCGCGAGGATGGGAAGGGCGAGGCGCAGCACGCGTGCAAGGGTACGACGCGCGGCGCGGGCGTTACTTGAGGAAGCGGTCGGGGGGGAAGGAGAGCGGCTGCTCGCTGAGCGTGGTCAGCAAGCGGACGACCTTGTCGAGGAAGGACTTGTCGCCCTCGGCGTTGCCCTGGCGCAGGTCCGGGCCGAGATTGGCGGCGAGGTTCTGGCGTCCGGCGGCGAGGAGGATGGCGGACTCGGCGGTGTCGGCGAGCTTCGCGAAGTCTTCGCGGTCCTCGGGGCGGACCTGGCCTGCCTTGACGGCGCGGAGGACGATCGAGATGCAGTCGCCGCCGATCTCCGCGACCTCGCGCTTGCCCTGGGGCGTGAGCTGCAGGTTCGGGTTGGCCTGGGCGATGGCGTTGCGCGCCTCGGTGCAGAGTGAGGTGAGCATGGGCAGCTGGGGCGCGGCTGGGGCCCCGTTGACGGCGAGCGCGGCGGCGCGAGCCTTGGTGGCCCGCGTGAGCGCGGTGAGCGCCTGCGTGCGCACGGTCTCGAAGCCCTGCCGCTCGAGGGTGAGGAGCTTGGAGAGCGAGTGCGCGAGCAGGCCCGCGATGTCGAGGTTTGCCTCGGTGCCCAGCGCCTCGCCCAGGCGGGTGACGGCGTCGCCCGCCCGGCCCTGGAGGACGGCGGGGGCCTGGGCATCGCGGATGGAGTCGAGCACGCGGGAGATGCCCGCGAAGGCCGCGTAGCGCAGGGGCGGGCTGCGGTCCTTGGCGCGCTTCTCGAGTTCGTCGAGGGCGTCGGCGGTGCCCAGCTCGCCCATGAGGCGGAGGGCGTTGACGGCGTTGAGCTCGGACTTGCCCGAGGCGATGCCCGCGAGCGGGGGGATGAGGGTGCGCGAGTATTCGGTGCGGAAGGCGACGGAGGCGCCGCCGCCCTTGAGCGGCTCGAGCAGGCGCTCGCGTGCGGACTTGATGTCCTTGAACTCGGCGCTCTCGAGTTTCTTGAGAGGCTCGGCGACGAAGTCGGCGATCTGCTTGGGCGCGTCGGAGGGGAGGACCGGCGCCTGAACGACGCTCGCGGGCAGGGGCTGCTGTGCGCGCGCGACGATGGCACAGGCGAGCACCAGCACAGTCACGAATCGATGACGCGTCATGAAGGCCCCGGGCCCGTGGTGCCGCGGCGCGCGCCCCGGCACAGGGATCGATACGTGCGAATGTTCCGTGACGTTCCGGCGCGCTGCACGCGATGGCCGAAGGTCCGCCCCGCCGCTGCGGGAGCGGAGGGGCTCAAACCTATCAGGCGGCTGGCGGGGGGTCAACCGTGGTGTGGGCACGATTGGTATCTGGACGGGTTCGAGAATCGATGCTCAGTAGACCTCGAGGAACAGGCGGCGCGTGAGCGTGACCTGCTTATGGAGCATCGTGCGGGTCCACGATTTGGGGTCGGCGAGCAGGGCGGCCTCCGCGTCGACGTACTGAGCGCGGGCCGATTGGGAGAGCGAGGAGGCAAGGGCCTGGACGATGCCCAGTTCCATGCCGGCGATGCCGCAGATGTAGATGAGCGTGCGGGATGAGGAGAGCACGCTGGCGAGGTAGTCGCGCTCATCGCCGGTGGTGATGCGATCCTGCACATAAAGGCGGGGAAGCCCGCTCTCGCGGCTGAGGGCGGTGATGTACCGGAACTTGGGGTGCGACGCGGCGAGGGCGAGGAACTCGTCGTGGTAGAGAAGGTCGGTGGCGTAGGGCGAGCCCGCGACGAGCGTGATGGAGGACGAGGGCGATGTGGCGAGCAGCTCGCGCACCATGCCGCGGAAGGGGGCGATTCCCGTGCCGGTCGCGAAGAAGACGTAGTCGTGGTCGATCGGATTGGCGGGTAGGACGAAGCGCTTCCCGGCCGGGCCTGTGACGCGGAGCTCATCGCCGGGCTGCAGGTCGCACAAATAGTTTGAGCAGACGCCCAGGAAGAGCCTGTGGTCCTCCCAGTGCTCGTCGATGGTGCGCTTGACGGTGGTGGAGAGGACCTGGCCCTTGCCATCCTCGCCGGCGGACGGGGAGGCGATGGAGTAGAGGCGGAGCTTGTGCGGCTTGGCGTTGGCGTCGAGACCCGGGGGGATGACGCCGAACGATTGCCCGGCGCGGAAGTTTCCGGCGAGCGCGGTTCCCGAGACGTCGATGGCAACGTGGCGGACGAAGGCGGCGGATTTCTTGGAGGCGGTGCAGCGTTCGCTGGAGATGACGCGTGCCACGCCCGGGCTCGCGGGTGTGAGCAGGTGCATCTTGACGGGGGCGAGCGTGATCTCGGGTGACGCCGCGTTCATCGGGCATTTCGAGCGAGTGCGGGGGTGTTAGTTGCCGCCGGACTTGGGGGGATTGCCAGCATCCGGACGGATCGCGTTGCTCAGCGAGAGCATGGCTGCTTGAAGATCCTTGATCTTTCCGCTCTCAATGTCGGCGATGGTCTGATCGACTGCAGAAGTCAGAGCTGTGATCTTCGGAAGGCCCTGTGCCATCTTTGAATCCGACTCGTCGCGAATGTCGGGCTTCCACTTTCCGTCTACTTTGGCGAAGAGCATGCCCGTCTTGCCTGTGGCTTGCTCCTCCTTCGATTTAGCTTCTGCGGCGTCGGCGCCTTTCATGGTAATGATCATGTCCTTTGAACTCATTCCTGGCACAAAGCCAAGCGACTTGAGGGGCGTGGCAAGTTTCGAGACCGGAAGGCCCTGTCCGAACTTCGATGTCAATACCTGATTGAGCCTTTCAAACTTCGCCATCAGCGCGATTGCGCCGCGCATCGCGGACTTCGATTGCTCGTCACCAACAGCGTCAGAGGCGAATTCATCTGCCTTGCCCTGCAGAAGCCTCATGATTGCCAGATCGATCGCCGCGCGGAGTTCGGCGGGGATGCCGTCCGCCGCGGGCGCCTCGGCGTGCGTGCCCTCGCTGGGCTTTTCGCCCTCGCTCGCGGGGGCCGCGCCCTCGGGTGGCGGGGGAGCGAGATCGATCTTGCCGTTGGAGGCGAGCTTGATGATCTCGATGAGTCGCTTGTCGAGGGTCTCGATCCTCGCCTTGGCGTCGGCGCTGGAGCCCGAGGCCATGTAGGCGGTCTTGGCGGCTTGGTAGGCCTCGGCGGCGGCGTTGGCGGCGGTGTCGCGGTCCTCGGCGGCCTGCTTGGCCTTGGCCTTGATCGCGTCGGCCCCCGGGAGCGCGGGGTCCGCGCCGGCCAGGGCGCCCAGGAGTTGCGCGTAGGACGAGAGCCCGTGCGCCTTGCTCCAGAGCACATCGCCCAATGCCTGCTGCGCGGCGGCGGCGCCGGCGCTGGCGCCGGCGCGGATCTCGGAGGTTGCGGCCTTGGCGAGCGAGGCCGCGCTCGTGTACCCGGCGACGGCGGCGTCGGTGGCGGTGGCGAGCTCGCCCGAGCGCAGTTCCTCGATGGCCTTGAGCCCGGTGGCGATGCGCTCGGCGGACTTGGCGGCCTCGGCACGGGCGGCGGCGGCGTCGGCCTTGGCCGCGGCGTCGCGCTTCATGAGGTCCTGGCGCGCCTTGGCGAGGAGCTCGCGCTGCCCGGTGAGGCGCTTGACCTCGAGTTCGGCGGCGGGCGCTTCGGGGGCGATCTGGTCGGCCTGGGCGGCGATCTGTGCGGACTGGGCCTCGAGCTTGTCGGCGGCGCGCCCGATCTCGCTGGCCTGACGGAGCAGGCCCTCGGCGGCGGTGGCGGACTGCGACACGGCCTGCTGGCGGAGTAGGGCGGCTTCGTTCTGGCGGGCTTTGCCCTGCTCGGCGAGTTTCTGCGATTCGGCGCGGAGCCCGGCGATGCGCGACTCGATCTGGGCCTTTCGGGCCTGGGCATCGGCGATGCGCTTCTGGCGGTCCTGGTCTTCCTTGTCGAGCGCGGCGAGATCGGCCGCGGAATCGACGACCGCGGCCTTGGCGCGCCCGGAGGCGACGAGGTACTGGTCCAGCTCGGCGCGGATGAGGGTGATCTGGTGGAGGGCCTCGCTCTCTTTATCCGTCGCGTCCTGCGCGGGGCCGGCGGCGAGCCCGGCGCTGGCTTGCGAGGAGAGGAGAGAGGCGGCGGCCTTCTGGCTTGGCGTGGGCGAGGGGCCCAGGTTCTTGAGGGTGGACAGGACGGCCTTGAGGGTCTTTTCCTTTACCTCGCGCGAGCCGGGGAGCGTTCCGCCCTGGTTGAGGGCGTGGACCTTCGCGGCGGCATCCTGGAGTGACTGGGCCGCGATGTCCTCACGATCGCAGGAAGCGAGGCACAGCGTGGACAGTGCCAGCAGGGCGGGCGCGGCGCGTTCCACAAGGGATAGACGGCGGGGGTGGTGCATGCGGACATCGCTCCGGGACGTGTCGTTGGGGGGAGACTCTAGAGGGGTCGACGCGTTCTCGTGCGGGTCCGTCCGCGGTGTGGCTCGCACGATCCGCGTGCGAGCAGCGTTCGGTTTCTGATCCTTGCTAGCGGTTCACGGGTGGAACGGCGGGCTCGGGAACGGGCGCGGGCTTGGGCGCGAGGCCGGGCGGGGTGTACTCGATGGGGTACTTGGGCCTGGGTCGATAGAGCGCGTTGAGCCAGTCCAGCGCCCGAACGAAGCGCTCGTCCTCCGGGGAGCGGAAGGCGGGTCGCCAGAGATCGCCCTTGCCCTGAGGGTTTGGAACGACGGGGTGCGGCAGCAGCGAGCGGTCCCGGGGGAGGCCCATCTGGAGGAGGGCCGAGCGGGCGGGCTGGTCGTAATCGAGCAGGGGCTTGCCCTCGCTGGTGCGTGTGCGATCGAGGATGAGGAAGTTGGTGTAGACGGTGGCGTCGGAGTTGGGCTGGTGGGTGGCGAACTGCAGGCGTCCGGCGTCGGCGCCGCCGTGGCACTTGCTGGTGGCGCAGGCGTTCTGGATGAGCGTTCGCTGGACCTGATCGCGGAAGAGGAGCATGGCTCGCGGATGGTCGAGGACGCGGACGCGTGGGTAAAGGTCGCGCGCCTGGACGCGGAACATGACATCGAGGATCTGGGCCGGGGGCGTGGAGTAGAACTGCTCGCGGGCCTGGGGTGTGCTGGGGATGAGCGGGTCGCCGGCGTGCTGCTCGATGAGTTGGGTGATGGTGTCGCGATCGATGAGCAGTCGAGGCGGGTCCTTGAGATCGACCTCGTACACCTTCATGAGGTTGATCTGGGATTCGCTCAGGAGCGGGAAGGCGCGCGCGAGGCCCGCGGGGCGGGCGGGTGCGGGCCCGTCCGGGTGCTCGTTGGCGGGCTGGGGCGGGGCTGGATTCTGCGGGGCGGGGCGCGGGTCGGCGGGCTGCTGCTCGCGCGGCGCGGGTTGGCGCTCGGGTGGGGCGGGCTTCTTGGCCTTCTTGTCGAGTTCCTTCTGCGAGAGGATGAGGATCTTCAGGCGCCGGGCCTCGACGTGGAGCGGATTCTTCTGCAGGAGGCGTTCGAGCTCGAGCAGCGCGACGTCGGCCTTGCCTCGGGCCCGCGCCCACTCGCACAGCTTGACGAGCGAGTCCGCATCGTCGTCGGCGATGGCCTCGCGCATCTGGCGGTACCGCACCATGACCGGGGGCAGCACCTGGAGCACCTCGACCTGGGAGCGCGGGATCGACGTGGGGATGCCCACGATGCGGAGCAGCACGCGCTCCTCGTTCTGGTCCACGAGGTAGCCGTTGTATCGCTGGCCATCGCGGAGGAGCAGGATCGCCTCGGGCTCGGCGTCCTGCTCGACCGAGGGCGGCATGGGAGGATCGGCGCTGGCGTGCGTCCGCGGGGCGAGCCCGACCATGATCAGAACGGTCGCCAGGCGGGCGAGGATGGATCGCGGGAGTCGGTTGTTCATGTCGCGCCGGTACTACAGGATACCGACGCCGAGGGCTTGCGGATGCGTTCAGGCCGCTTCCGCGAGCTCGTCCGGGTGGAGGCGTGCGGAGAGTGCCCGCAGGCGTTGCCCGATGGGGCAGGGCTCGATCTTGAAGAAGCGATCGGCGGGGGACGAGGCGTTGGACGTGAGGTCCGTCGCGACGGGGTGCCCCTGGGGATCGGTCGAGAGTCGGATGGGCCCCTTCACGCTCATGCGCGGGGTGAGCACGTGTGCTCCGAGGGTGATCGTCGCGCCCGGGTAGATGATGCCGTGGACGGTGAGCTCGCAGTGGGCGGTGGTGCCGTAGAGCGCCAGCGCATCGGCGACGGCGCGGAGGACGTCGGCGCGGCGCTTGGTCCAACCGTCGTGGGTGAACTCGAGCTCGGTGAGTTCCTCGGCCTGGGCGGGGGTGAGCTTGTTGGTGGCGGCGCGGAGCATGGCGAGCTTGGCGGCGGCTCGCTCGATCGCCTGGTCCACTTCCGGGAGGATCTGGGCGAGCTCGAGCAGTTCGGTCTCGAGATCGGGGATGCGTCCGACGGAGAGCGAGGTGGTGACGAGGCTCTCGGAGCCGACGTGCCCGACCTCGCAGGGGCCGGCGACGGTCATCGATCCGCCGGCGAAGGTCAGCGTGGGGCTCTGGCACGACGCGTTGACGATGAGCGTGCAGTTGGTGAGTTCGCCCGACACGAAGAGGTGCCTTCCCACGCGGGCGCGGGTGTTGCTCAGGTACTTGGCGCGGAGGTCGAGCCCGGCGCTGAGGGTTCCCTTCTCGCGGGCGGCCATGCCGAGCTCGAGGGTCGCCGACTCGCCGACCTCGAGGGTCGCGGCCTCGACCAGATCGCGGACGAGCAGGTCGCGCCCGCAGCGGACGGTGAACCCGTCGCGGACGCCCTTGAGGACCCGCACGGAGCCGGGGAAGTCGATGTTGCCGACGGAGAAGTCGACGCTGCCCGGGATCTCGAGGGTGGGCGTGACGCGGACGCGGCCTTCCTCGAACGAGAAGGCGCCGTCCACGGCGGCGAAGAGCGCGCCCTCGCGGGCCACGACGGTCTCGTCGATGCGGAAGGAAGCGGCGCGGGGCTTGCGCGAGGGGATGACCTTGCCCCGCACGTCCAGCCCATCGGCGCCGATGGTCGGCGCCACGATCGTCGCGAGCTTGCGGCCCGAGCGGACGACGTGGAGGTGCGAGCGGGTGTGATGGTCGATCGCGGCGCCGGGCGCTGGGGTCTCCACGCCGACGGGGCGGAGCAGGTCGGGCTCGAGGTCCAGGCGTCCGTCGGCCGACGGGACGGGGGGCGTGCCGCGCGCGACGACGATCTCCAGTCGCTGGCCTCGCTCGCTGGCGATGCGGGCGGCGCACTGGGGCACGATGTCGGGCAGGAGGGCGTCCCTGCGGATGCCCATGGCCGCGATGAGCGCGTCGATGAAGAGGGGCTCGATGGGCGCGGGGTCCAGGTCGGGATCGACGGTGAGCGTCGCGGTGAGCCCGTCACTGGCGATGGCGATTCGGCAGGCTTGTTCGGCGGTCAGGGGCATGGGTGTTCAGCCGCGCCGCACGCGCCGTGTGCGGTTGGGTCACGCGGGCTTGGCGGCGGCGCACTTGGCGAGGGTCTCGTTGATCCGCTGGGACAGGAGGTCGGGGGTGAAGGGCTTGACGACGTAGTTGTTGACGCCCGCCTTGATGGCCTCGATGACGCGTGCCTTCTCGGCCTCGGTGGTGACCATGATGATGGGTGTGGTCTTGTTCTGGGTGCGGAAGGCCTTGACGAACGTGAGCCCGTCGACGTTGGGCATGTTCCAGTCCACGAGGAGCAGGTCGGGCTGGTAGGCGCCGACCTTGGAGAGGGCGTCCTGTCCGTCGCACGCCTCCTCGATGGTGGTGTAGCCGAGCTGGGTGAGCACGGACTTCTGGATGTTCCGCATGGTCTTGGAGTCGTCCACGAGCATGATCTTCATGTCAGTGTCCTCGCGAGGGTCGTGGGTGCGGGGTTCAGGCGCGGGCCGCGGCGGGCGGGTTCGCGGCGACGGCGGTCTTGACCTTCAGGGCGATCTCGACGGAGAAGTCCCCGCAATCGGTGACGCAGGGGATCACGATGCATGGCGTGTCCTTGGGGATCGCCACGGTGTGGTCCTTGCCCATGATGACGCTCGGGCAGGAGATCGACGACTTGCCCTTGGGGAACTGGGCCTTGGCGCCGCCGGAGATCATGTTGATGAGCTCCCCGATGGCGTCGGCGAAGTCCGCGTGCTCGCAGGACATCTGGGTGCCCGTGAAGAGCGTGACGAGGCGCTCGGCGGTCTGTCGGGGCATCGAGAGGGCGATGGAGCCGACGATGTCTCCGCTGATGCCGATGATGCCCGAGACGTCGTGGGTGCCCAGTGGGGCGGCCTTGACGTGCGGGTCGTTGATCGTCACCTGCAGCTGCAGCATCGTCGAGAAGACGTTGGTCACGCTCGCGATGAAGGGTGTGATGTACGCCGGGTCCATACGGGATGAGCTCCTGGGTTCCTTGTTCACGCGGCCTTGGCGGAGGCGATGCGGAGCAGCTGGGCGACGTCGACGATGAGGCTGACGCCGCCGTCATCGCGCACCGTGGCCCCCGAGACGGGCCCGGCGCCGTGGGTTTTATCGCACAGTTCGTCGAGCCTCTTGATCACGATCTCCTGCTGACCGATCAGCCTCGTCACGAGCAGCCCGAATCGCTTCTCGTCCACGGAGAGGACCACCGCGAATGGGGTGGGTACGGGGGTCTCCGACTCGATGCCGAACACGCGGGCGCTGTTCACGAGCGGCAGGACGGTGTCGCGGAGGCGCAGCACCGGGTTCGTGTGGATCGTGCTGATCTGGGCGGGGTCGGGCTTGACGATCTCCACGACGTTGCCCAGGGGCACGGCGTAGATCTCGTCGGCGACGCCGACCATCATCGCGGGCATGATCGCGATGGTGAGTGGGATCTTGATCGAGACGGTCGTGCCCTGGCCCGGGGTGCTGTCGAGGTCGATCGAGCCCTTGATCTTCTGGATGTTCGATCGGACGACGTCCATGCCGACGCCGCGACCGGAAAGGTCCGTGACCTGATCGGCGGTGGAGAAGCCGGCCTCGAAGATGAAGCGCTGGACCTCCTTGTCGCTCATGGCGTCGACCTCGCCCTGGGTGGCGAGCCCGCGCTCGATCGCCTTCTTGGCGATCTTGTCGCGGTGGAGGCCCTTGCCGTTGTCCTTGACCTGCACGAGCACGTGCGAGCCCTCGTGGCTGGCGCGAAGGGTGATGGTGCCGGTCTCGGGCTTGCCGGCGGCGGCGCGGTCGGCGGGCATCTCGATGCCGTGATCGGCGGAGTTCCGCAGGAGGTGCACGAGGGGATCGCCCAGCTCCTCGATGACGGACTTGTCGACCTCGGTGTCGCCGCCCTCGATGACGAGCTCGAGCTTCTTGCCGGTCTTCATCGAGAGGTCGCGGATGAGCCGCGGGTACTTGCCGAAGATCTTGTCCAGGGGCTGCATGCGCGTGCGCATGACGGCGAGCTGGATGTCGCCCGTGACGCGATCGAGCGTGCCGGCGGTGAGCGAGAGGGCCTCGGTCAGCTCGTGGGCCTTGGCGGAGGTCGCGCCGCCGCTGAGGTTGCGCGAGAGCGCCGCGATCCGGTTCTTCTGCAGCACGAGCTCGCCGACGAGGTTCATGAGCGTCTCGAGGCGCCCGACTTCGACGCGGATCGTCTGATCGACGACGGCCTGCGTTCCGCCCGCGGGCTTGTGCTCGTCCTGGCGTGGCGCGGCGCTGGCGGGGGCGGCGCTTGTGGGCGCGGCGATGGGCGCGGGAGTTGCCGGAGCCGGCGCGGCGTCGGCCGGTTCGCGGTGGATCGGCGCGGGCTCGGGGGTGTTGGGCGTGGCGGGGGGCTTGCCCGTGCGCACGCCGTCGTGCGCGAGCACGGCCTCGGTTGGTGCGCCGGCGGGGAGTTCCGCGGAGGCATCGATCGCCTCGCCCGCCGCGAGGTGCTCGATGCGCGACGCGAGGGTGTCCAGCGGGAAGGAGACGAGGCGCTTCTTGGCCAGCCCCGCGGACTGCTCGGCGAGCAGCGTGAGCACGCCCTGGGCGCGTGGGAGGAGCTGCTCGAGCGCCGGGGGCGCGAGGGCCGTCGCGTGCTCGCCCACGAGCGTGAGCAGTCGGGCCAGGCGCGACATGGGCGCGAACTCGAAGAAGTCGACGGAGCGGACGAGCGCATCGGCGGCCTCGGCGATCGCGGACGCGGCGGCGGCGCGGGTCGTCTCGAGTGAGAGCGCGGCGACGTGGCCGGTGAGCTTCTTGAGCGTGTCGTCGAGGTCGGCGACGAGGAACTCGAGCAGGTCCGCCTTGCCGGGCGGGAGCTCGACGGAGTTGTCGGGCGCGGCGCTTGCGGTGGTGTTCGTCGGGCTCGGCGTCGTGGCGGGTGACGGAGTCGGGGCGGCGCTCGCGACGGGAGCCTTGGACGCGGAGGGCCTCCCGGTGGAGGGCTGGCGCCCGAGGCCGACATCGGTGAGCGCACCGACGAGCTCGGCGCTGGGGGCGGCGAGGTCGGTGCCGTCGCGCACCTGGCCCATCTGGACCTTGAGGATGTCCACGGCCTGCAGGAGGAGCGTCATGACGGGGGCATCGACGCGGACGACGCGGTTCCGTGCCGCGTTGAGGGCGCTCTCGGCGGCGTGGGCGATCTCGACGAGATTGGTGAGCGAGAGGAAGGACGCGCTGCCCTTGATGGTGTGGAGCGCGCGGAAGACCTTGTTGAGGAGTTCGGGGTCGTCGGGCGTGCGCTCGAGCACGACCAGGTCGCCCTCGAGCTGCTCGAGGAGCTCTCCGGACTCGGTCAGGAAGTCCTGCAGGATGCCTGGATCGAAGCTGGACGCGGTCACGACGGGCCTCCTGGTGTGGGCGGGATCAGCCCGCCTTCTTGCCCTTCTGGTAGCAGAACCCCTGCGGGATGTTCAGGGCCTCGAACGGCACGTCGAGCCCGCGGATCGTCTCGGAGTGTCCGATGAAGAGCGTGCCGTCGTCGGCGAGCTGCTCGTGGAAGGTGCGCAGGACGCCCTTCTTCATCTCGTCGTCGAAGTAGATCATGACGTTGCGGCAGAAGATGACGTCCCACGTGCCGTGGCGGCGCGCGGCCAACCGATCCTTCAGGTTCAGGGTCTCGAAGTTGACCATGCTCTTGATGGACGGATCGATGTGGTAGTACTGCCCCTGCTGCTTGAAGTAGCGCTGCAGGACCAGGGGCGGGACGGTCCTCATCGAGTAGTTGGTGTACTTTCCCTCGTTGGCGATGGTGAGCGCCTTCTCCGAGATGTCCGTGCCCAGGATCTCGATGCGCCAGTCGGCCATCCGGACGCCCAGGGTGCGATGGAGCTGGATGGCGAGCGTGAAGGGCTCCTCGCCCGAGGAGCACGCGGCGGACCAGATGCGGAGGCGCTTGGCGCCCTTGCGTGCCTCGAGCAGCTTGGGCAGGACCTGCTTCTCGAAGACCTCCAGCTGCGGTTCGTTCCGGAAGAACGAGGTCTCGTTGATCGTGATCCGGTTGAACATCTCCTGGAACTCGTCGCTCTGGTACGGGCCCATCGTCAGGAAGGCGATGTACTGCTCGTAGTCCTCGAGCTCCAGCTCCGTGAGGCGCTGGGCGAGGCGCGACTCGAGCACGTACTTCTTCGCGTCCGGGAAGTGGATGCCCGCGCGGTCGTAGATGATCTTGCGGAGCTGCGCGAACTGCCCCGCGCTCATCGTGACGGAGCTTGAGGCAGGGGCCGCGGCGGCGGGGGGCGTGCTCTGCGGATTGATCATTCGTCCTCCGGTTGACAGCGTCTCTCTCGGATCGGCACCGGCTTCAGGCGGCGGCGCGGAGCGTGCCCGCGGCGGCGATGGTCTCGGCGTGGAAGAGCTTGCACAGGTCCAGCAGGATCAGCAGGCGATCCTCGAGCTTGCCCACGCCGGCGATGAAGTCCGAGTCGATCGAGCACACCATCGTGGGTGCGGGCTCGACGATCGAGCTGGAGATGCGGAGGACCTCGTTCACCTTGTCAACGATGAACCCGAGGGTCCGCCCCTGGAGCTCGACGACGACGATGCGCGACGCCTCGGAGCGTTCGGCGGCGGGGAGCCCGAACCGCTTGCGGAGGTCCGCGACGGGGATGATCTTCCCGCGCAGGTTGATCACGCCCTCGACCTCGGGCGGGCTCTGGGGCACGCGGGTCAGGGCCATCATGCGGTTGATCTCCTGCACGCGCAGGATGTCGACGGCGAACTCCTCGCCCGCGACCTCGAAGGTCACGAGCTGGAGCTGCTGGCTGGAGCGGTCGTTGGACGTGGTGCTGGCGTTGAGAGCGGGCGTGTCCTGCGCAATGGCCATGGCGTGTGCCTCCCCGTGGGGTCTGTGGCTGGGTCATCGACGCTCGGGAAGATGCACTTCATGCCGCGGACGCGGGCGCGACGCGAAGAAGCGAACGGCGCGGGGAGAGGCCCCACGTGTGCCGGTTATGCCGCCTTGGTGGATGGGGTGGCTCCCCCGCGGGAGGGGGACATCTGGGCGAGCAACGCCCCGATCTGCTCGGGCGGGAGTGCGGCGATCGTGAGTCCGGCCTCGTTCACGGCCTTGGGCATGCCGTACACGACGCAGGATTCGGCGCTCTGGGCCAGGATCGTTCCGCCCTTGGCCTTGAGCTCGGTCGCGCCGATCCGTCCGTCGTCGCCCATGCCCGTGAGCACGACCGCCAGGGCCCGTGCGCCGGCGAACTTCGCGCCCGACGCGAACAGCTCGTTCACGGAGGGCTTGTACAGGGCGTCGGCGGGCTTGTCGGAGACTTCCAGCGCGTAGCGCCCGGCCGCGGATCGCACGATGCGGACGTGCTTGCCGCCCTCGCCGATGTACACGCTGCCCGGGTGCAGGGGCATGCCCGGGGCGGCCTGGATGACCGAGACCATGCACAGATGGTCGAGCCTTTCCGAGAGGCTCTTGGTGAACAGGGCGGGCATGTGCTGGGCGATGACGATCGGCAGCGGGAAGTCCGCCGGAAGAGGGGAGAGGAGCTTCTCCAGCGCGGGCGGGCCGCCCGTGGACGAGCCGACCAGGAGCACATCGAAGTCGGCGGCGTTCAGCCGCGGCGTCTTGGTGGGCGCGGGGGTCGCTGTGGTTGCGGGCGCGGCGAACGGCGCTGCGCCGCGCGCGGACTTTCGCCGGTTGGCGCCGATCGCCTTGATCTTGGCGATCAGTTCGTCGCGGATGCTCGTGATGTTCAGGCTGACCTGGCTCGCGTCCTTGGCGATGAAGTCCGCGGCGCCGGCGGTCATGGCGGCGAGGGCCTCGTGCGAGCCGGCCTTGGTCAGGCTCGAGCACATCAGGACCGCGGGGCGCGGCTCGGGCAGCGCCTGGATCTTGCGCAGGGCCGTCATGCCGTCCATCACCGGCATCTCGATGTCGAGCGTGACGAGATCGGGCTGGAGCTTGGCGATTTTCTCGAGGGCGTCCTGCCCGTTATACGCGGTGTCCACGACGGTGAGCGCGGGGTCGCTGGCGATCATCTGCGAGATGGCGCGGCGCATGAAGGCCGAGTCGTCGACAACGAGGATGCGCACGATCGTGGCTCCGTGGGCGGCAGGTCCGGGCCGAACTCTGAGGTGTTATCGATCGATCGCGCGGGGGTCTTGACCGGCCCGGGAACTCGACCCGATTCGGGGTCCGTGGCTTCTGGAAGGGATCGGTTCGGTGCTCCCCGCGCCTATCCTTGTCCCCCATGGCCAAGACCCGCGAGATCAAGAAGCGCATCAAGGCGGTCGGCAACATTCGCCGCATCACCAAGACGATGCAGATGATCGCCACGAGCAAGTTTGCCAAGAGCCAGCAGCGGGCTCTGGCGACCAAGCCGTACACCGAGGGCGTGTTCGAACTGGTGTCGGAGCTGGCGGCGACGGCTGGGAACATCTCGCACCAGCTGATCAACGGGCCCGAGGGGGGCGCGCGCGAGGCCAAGGGCGAATTGACGCTGGTCATCACGTCCGATCGCGGGCTGTGCGGGCCGTACAACGGGTCGGTGCTTCGGACGACGATGCAGCACCTGCGGCGGACGCCCGGAGCGATGAACGGCGTGATCGAGCTTGTGGGCAAGAAGGGCGCGAGCTTTCTGCGGTTCAACAACATCGCGGTGGCCGGGCAGCACACGTTCGGCGACAAGCCCGAGTTCGACGCGATCGCGGCGCTGGCCGAGAAGTACATGGCGCGGTTCGTCAAGGGCGAGGTGACCGCGGTCCGCGTGATCTACATGAAGTACATATCGGCGGGACGGCAGGCGCCCGAGGTTCTGCAGCTCCTGCCGCTGAAGCCGCCGGCGAAGAAGGCGGGGGGCGCCGAGCGTTCGGGGGAGAAGAAGTACTCGGCGCAGTACGAGTTCTCGCCCGCGGCGCCGCAGCTGCTCGGCGATCTGCTGCCGGCGACGGTGAAGGCGACGCTGTTCCAGTGCTTCAACGACGCGATCGTTTCCGAGAACGTGGCCCGCATGGTCGCGATGAAGGCCGCGACCGACAACGCGGGCAAGATGCGCAAGACGCTCACCCGCGATTACAACCGGGCGCGCCAGGCGCAGATCACGACGGAGCTCACGGAGATCGTGTCGGGCGCTGCGGCACTGGCCTGAGGCGCGTCAGACGTTGAGCATCTTTTCGACGCGCTCGAGCAGCGCGGCGTCGTCCGTGCGCACGAACGCGCGGTTGACCCACACGTAGCCGACGTTGACGTACCCGAACCGCTGCATGTGGGCGACGAGGGTCGACTCGCGGAAGTTCGCGGCGTCCTCGAGCAGAACGACGCGCGGGCGGTAGCGGTTGAGGTCGAACCCGTCGAGCAGGTCCAGCTCGTGCCCCTCCACGTCGATGCTCGCGAAGTCGATCGGGCCCTGGTGGTCCGCGAGCAGGGCGTCCATCGTGGTGAGCGGGACGGTGAAGGGCGTGACCTGCCCGGGCGTGCTCGCCAGGGCCGCGAGCTCGCCATCGGGGCGCATCGCCGAGAGGAGTGGATGGCCGTTGGCGACGTGGAACGTGGTGCTGCCGGTGCTGCCTCGGCGTGAGAGGGCGGCGTGGACGACGCGGGAGTGGGGGCGGCGGGCGCGGCAGTGCTCGACCGTGTTGGGGTTGGCCTCGATGAGGAGCCCGTTCCAGCCCATCGCCTCGAAGGCGTAGGAGACGCTCAGGCGGTAGCCGTCGTGCGCGCCGACCTCGATGAAGAAGCCCTGGGTCTGCCCCGAGAGCAGCTCCCACAGCCACAGGTCCTCGCCGAACTGCCCGCGGAACTCGATGGGCCATCGGGGCTGGCGCTGAGCGGCGTTGACGTGCCAGTACGCTTCGCTGGCGAAGAGGCGGCGTTTGAGCGCGATGATCTCGGCGTGGGCGCGCTTGAGCAGCGGGTCCATCGAGACGCCGTGCAGCGTGGGATCGAGCGGCGAGAAGCGGGTGAACATGCGGGCGGATGGTATCGGCGAGGAGCGGCCGGCCCCTGAACGAAACCGCCCAAGGACCTGCGTCCTTGGGCGGGGGTTTCATCCGGCGTGCGTGGGGTTGTGGGTTACTTGGTCTCGCCCTTGGGCGCTGCCTCGGGGGCGCAGGTCATGAGGTAGAAGGACTTGTCCGAGTAGTACTTGTTGAACGCGTCCTTGATCTCCTGGGCGCTGAACTTCTGGAACTGGTCCGGCGCCGCGAGCACGTCGTCGAGCGTGACCCAGCGGTAGTTGAGCGTGGCAAGGACCTGCGACCAGTAGCCCGGCTCGCGGAGCTGCTCGTCCCAGGTGTTGGCGAACTGCTTGCGGACCGTCTCCATCTCCTCGCTGGTGGGGCCGTCCTTGGCGAAGGCGTCGAAGAGCTCTCGGATCGCGGCCTTGAAGGCCTCGACCTTGGTGGGCTCGGTGGGGGAGCCCAGGCTCATGGAGCCGTAGCCCGGGATGGCGGGGTTGGGGCGATAGCCGACGGAGGGGGAGTAGGCGAGCTGCTTCTTCTCGCGGATCTCCTGGATGGCGCGGGTGCTGAGGATGCGAGAGGCGATCTGCATGAGGCGCGAGTCGCGGATGTTGCTCGCGTCGGGCCCGAAGAAGCCGCCCAGGACCATCGCCTTGTCCGTGGCGGTGGGGAACTTCTCGTCCTTGGTGAGCGGGCCGGCGGGGCGGGCGACCTTGCGCGCCTCGGGCAAATAGGCGTTGCTGATCTTGGCGGAGCGCTTGGGGAGAGACCCGATGTACCGCTTCACGAGGTCCATCGCCTTGGCCTGGTCGATCTCGCCGACGACGGCGACCTCGATGGGTGCGGTGAGGACCTTCTCCTTGATCCACTTCTGCGAGGCGTCGAGGGTGATGGCGTCGACGTTCGCGGCCGTGAGCGGCATGAACCGCGCCTCGGTGGCGGGGTAGAGCAGGCGGGGCAGGACCTCGCCGAGCGAGTAGCTCTGGATGTCCTTGGCGCGCTGGGCGATCTGGAGCTTGGCGATCTGCTTGAGCTGCTCGAAGGCGGGCTTCTCAATGACGGGGTCGGTGAGGAGCAGGTGCGCGAGCTGCAGGCCCGTCTCCAGGTCCGCGGGGCTGCCCGAGACGGTGAGCGTGACGGTGTCGGGCCCGCTGGGTCCGCCGCCCACGCGGATCTTCTTGCCCGTCATCAGGTCGCGGATGTTGGTGGAGTTGAGGGTGCTGGTGGCGGATCGATTCCACGCGATGGCCAGGGCCGTGGTGATGCCGCGATTCTCGGCGGACTCGAGCAGGTCGCCCGTGGCGAGCGTGATGACGATGGACACGTCGTCCTTCTTGTAGTCCATGAAGCGGTAGTGGACGGGGATGTCGTTCGAGAGCCAGGCGGTCGTGACCTTGCTCGCGGCGTGCTCGCTCGTGGACACGATCGTGCCCGGCTCGGGGAGCTTGCTCATGAGCGAGGTGGCGCGAGCGGACTTGGCGTCGGCCTCGGGCTTCACGTCCAGGGCCTGCTGGCCCAGGGACACCAGCTCGGCCTCGGTGGGGACCTTGTCCGACGCGGGCAACTGGAGGTTGAAGCACACGGGCTTCTTGGTGTCGAACGCCTCGTTGAAGGTCTTGCTGACGTCCGCGGCGGTGATGCCCGGGAGCAGCTGCTTGTTCAGGTCCAGCTCCTGCTGGGCGCTGAGCAGGGGTTCGCCGCTCGCGACGGCGTTGTTCATGGCGCCCAGGAGGACGCGGGCGTTGAGGGTCTTCTCGGTCTCCACGCCGCGCTCGGCCTCGGCGAGCAGTTCCTTGCGGGCGTCGGCGACCTCATCCTCGGTGAACCCGTGGAGGTTGGTGCGCCGGAGCTCGAGCGAGACGTCCTTGAGCATCTGCTCCCACTTGGCGGGCTCGCCGCGGACGCTCACCGTCGCGAGGTAGCCGGCGCGGTAGAGCTCGTTGCCGCTGGCGCCGCCGCCCTGGAAGGCGACCTTGCCCTCGGAGACCTTCTGCTGGAGGCGCCGGTTGAAGATCCACTGCCCGATGTTCTCGACGAGGTCGGCGCGGAAGCGCTCGACGGTGGTGGTGGGCGCCTTGGGCCCCGAGAGCCACATGAGGCCGACGCTGGCGTCGGTGATCTCCTTGTCGGAGGCGACGATGGCGCGGGTCGCCTCGTAGGGCTTGATGCCGATGTCGCGGTTCTTGGGCTTCTCGACGCGCTTGCCGTAGGAGAACTGGGCCTTGATCTGCTCGGCGACGGCGGCGGGGTCCATGTCCGCGACGACCATCACCGTGATGTTCGAGGGGACGTACCAGGTGCCGTAGTAGTCGCGGAAGTCGGGCTCCTGCACGCCCTTGATGGTCTCCTCGGTGCCGATGGGGATGCGCTTGCCGAACGTGGAGCCCGGGGCGAGCTGCTCGAAGAAGTAGTCCTGCACGCGCTGGCGGCCCGAGAGGCGCGTGCGGCGCTCCTCGAGGATGATCTGGCGCTCCTCGTCGATCTCCTTGGGCAGGAGGGAGAGCTTGCCCGCGACGTCGGACATGAACGTCATGGCCTTGTTGAGCGTTTCGGGCTTGTTGTCGGGCAGGGCGAGCTGGTAGGTCGTCTGGTCGAAGGACGTGAAGGCGTTCTGGTGCTGCCCGAAGTTCAGGCCCATGGACTGGAAGAAATCGATGACGGTGTTGGGCGGGAAGTGCTCCGACCCGTTGAAGGCCATGTGCTCGAGGTAGTGGGCGATGCCACGCTGCTTGTCGGTCTCGTTGAGCGAGCCCGAGCCCACGTGGAGCCAGATCGCCGCACGACCCGGCGGATTGTCGTGCTTGCGGATCATGTAGGTCAGCCCGTTCTCGAGGGTGCCCGTCAGGGGGCGCTCGTCGTGGGGCAGAGGCGTGTCGCCGGCACGACACGGCACGAGCGACAGGGACGCCGACAGCGCGCCCACGAGGACGAAGGAGAGACGATGCATCGAAAGAGACTCCTGGGTCAAATGGCCCCTGGACGGGTGCGCCGCCCCTCCGCCGAGGGTCGGGTCGGGGCGGTTCAGAGGAGTTATGGTAGGAATCCCCCTTGGCGCGGGCCCAATGCCGGGTCTGGGGCGTGTTCCGGGCCCTCTACGATGGGCCGTTGGGGTGAGGTGGCTGAGTGGTCGAAAGCGCCGGTCTTGAAAACCGGTATGGGGCTTGTCTCCATCAGGGGTTCGAATCCCCTCCTCACCGCTTGATTTGCTTCGGTTGCGCACCGGCGAATCGCTTGGTTTTGGCGGCCTTCGTGCGGCGTGTCGATGCTCCGCGGAGGTCGTCATCCAGCATCGCAAGCCCAAGCGCGGCGTGAGCGTGAACGCGAGCACATCGAGCGCGTGGTTCGAGCGGAATCCGAGCGAGGCTTGGACGCGCTGGGGCCTCTTTGCAAGTAATGGACATCCGAGTCGTGTGAATCTGGACAGTTTGCGATGCATGAAAGAGCCGCGCACGGGTGCTCCGGGGCCCTCGAACTCGGTTGTGTCGATGGGCGAACGGTCCGTGTTTTCGGGCTTGATCGCTCACGAAAAGTGTTATTGTAACAGTTGCTGTAACAACGCGAAATCGCATAGATTGGGTGGACGCGGCGTGAGAGCGCCGCACGAGACCAGACCCTGGGCCGGCCTCCGGCCCTATCAGGGGCGTTCATAGCGCCTAGGAGAGACAGACATGAAGAAGTGCGTTCTCAGTGCAGTCGCGCTGCTCGCGTGTGCGGGCGCGGCCCAGGCCAATGTGCTGACCAACCCCGGCTTTGAGACGGGTGCGTCGGCGGGCGGCGGCGACTTCCCCGGCGCGCCGGGTTGGATCAACTTCGGCAATACCTACACCACGTCCTTCCCGAACCCCATTGCTCCCGGGCCGCACAGCGGCGTGGGCGCGCTGAAGGAGTTCGGCACGTTCCCCGGCGTGTCGGGCGTGTTCCAGTCGTTCGCGGCGAACTCGGGCGAGACCTGGTCCATGTCGGGCTGGGGCCTCAACGCGAGCTCCGATCCGATGCAGGCGGACAACTTCGGCCTGCTGAAGATCTCGTTCTTCAACTCCGGCGGGGCCGAGATCGCTGGGTTCGAGTCCAACCGCATCGACATCACCTCCCCCATCGATCAGTGGTTCCCGCTGTCGGCTTCGGGCGTGGCGCCCGCGGGCACGGTGTCGGTGAATCTGTTCTGCCTCTTCGTGCAGCCGAACTTCAACGGCGGCTCGGCGTTCTTCGATGACATCAACGCGGTTCCCGCGCCGGCGAGCGCTGCTCTGCTGGGCATGGGCGGGCTGCTGGCTCTGCGCCGCAAGCGCTAAGCCTTTCGATCGAGATCCTCTGTGCGAATGGAACGGGGCGTGCTGCGAGCGCACGCCCCGTCCTTTTTTGGGCGGGGTCCGCTACTTCTCGAGGCGGTAGGCGAGGACCTTGAGCACGCCGCGCTGGGGCGTGCCCTGGAACTGCAGCCCGATGGTGCGGATGGAGTTCATGTCGATGCGGCGTGCGCCGTTCTGGTTGCCCCAGCCGGACTCGGGCAGCAGCGAGGCGATAGGAACGCGCTGCGTGCGCCGGGCCCCCGCGCCGAAGAAGGGCGCCGAGGAGAATGACTCGCCATCGTCGCCGCCGGCGCTGTCGTACTTGGGCTGCCCCGGGGCCGCGGCACCGGCCTCGTGCAGGGTGAGATTGATCTGGAGTCCCTTGGGGGCCTCGAACTCCACGACGATGTCGGCGTAGCCGTCGAGGTCCGTCGCGTCGGCGGGCCCCTTGTCGAGGCGAAGGTTCGCCGGCCCGAAGAGGTTCAGGCCCGCGCCCCACTGGGAGCCCACGTCGAACAGGATCGAAACTCCGGCGCTCTCGGGCTTCATTGAGACGGAGGCGTCCGGCGCGGTCCAGGTCTCGGGCGGGCGCACGGGAGAGGCGAAAAGATCGAGCGTGGGCGGGCGCTCGGGGTGCTGCCCCGGCGAGTACGTCACGCGCTTGGGCGCGGGCGCCTCGGTGGGCACGGGCTTGAGCGTGCCGGCGCGGATGCTCGCGACCTGACCGCTGACCTCGTGCATCGCGGCGATCATCGCGTCGTACCGCCCGTGCTTGATGTCCACGATGCCGTAGTTGCTGTCCTCGCCGTCGAATCGTCCCTGGGGCGACTGGTCGGCCCACTCGAACCAGTGGGCGCCGATGACGACGGGCTCGGTGAGCAGGTCGAGCATGAAGGCCTTGTAGTTGGCGGCGCGTTGCACCTGCGTCATGACCACGGTGCCGGCGCCGCGCGAGTTGGGATTGGCGGACTGGTTCTCCTTGGCGCGCCAGGCGAACTCCGTGAGCATGAGCGGCTTGTGCGTGAGGATCCAGTAGCGTGCGATCAGATCGCGGGGCGAGGCGGGGGCGTTCACGTACGCATTGAAGGAGACCACGTCCGAAACGCGGCCGCAGGCCTCGATCACGGCGTCGGGCGCATCGCCCGCGAAGCGCGACCCGAGGATGAGCACGCCGGGCAGTTCCTCACGCACGACGCGCGCGGCTCCCTCGTAGAACTTCCGCGCCGCGAGGGTCGTGAAGTCGGTGCGTGCGCGTGCGGCCTCGGTGGAGGTGCACGTCTGGAGGTACTCGCGCGTGAGGGCCGACCAGGCGCCCAGCGGCTGCCCGAACGCCTCGCCCAGCGCCTGGGGCGTGGGGTAGCGATCCTTGAGGAAGGCAATCGCGGCGGTGCGCGCGGGGTCGCTCTCGGGCTGTTGGAACGCGCGCTCGAGGAGCGTGAACGTGGGCAGCTTGTCCCAGGCGGTCTTGCCGTACCAGGGCATCTCGTTGTCGAGGAAGACGCCGAGCGTGCGATCGGGGTGGGCGTACTTGGCGATCATCTCCCGCGTGTTCTTGCGGACGAGGTCCTCGAACCCGGGACGAAGGGAGGCGAGGCAGCGGTCCGAGTCGGCGCCGGCCACGTAGAGCATGATGGTCTGATATAGCCCGTCCTGGGCGGGCATCTTGGGGCTGCTCCAACTGCCGAGCGTGTTGAGCCCGGCGTCTCGCATGATCTCCCTCGCGGAGGAGGCCCACGCGGTGGCATCGCCCTTGAACTTGTCCGCGAGCGGGTTGTAGTACGTGGTATTGGGACGCGGGCTCCAGGGCTCGGGGTTCACGCTGTTGATGCCCAGCGAGTAGATGCGCTCGCCGGCGGGCGACACGAACGACCAGGCGCCGTTCTTATCGGGTGAGACGGTGTACGCATCGCCCGCGTGGGCGTGCAGAACGAGCGCGAGCGAGAGAGCGCTGGCGAGGAGCCGCTTGTGCATGGTCTGGCCTCCGAGAAGGAATCACGATAGCGTGCTGTAACAGTTACTGCACTTGTTTAGTTCGAAGTCGCGACTGGGCGATTGGGAACGGGGGCGGAAGGGGTGCGGGAGGCCCTGGGCGGACGAGTCCATAAGTGCTTTCAGTATTGTTGTTTACGGGCATCAGCGTCGAAAACGGCGGGATTTCGATTGACACAAATCTTGTGCTCCGGCTAGTCTGAGTAACAGATCAGAAACAGTTACAGAGATCACAACATGGCATCGGTGCGACAGATAGCCAAGCGGGTTGGGGTGTCGGTGGCGACCGTGTCGCGGGCGCTCAACAACAGCCCGCACGTGAATCCCGAGACGCGGGAGAAGGTGCTGGCGGCGGCGAACCGCTCGGGCTACTCCCCCTCGGTGGGCAAGCGGCTGCGGACGGTGATCGGGCTGGTGTATCCGGGCGAGCCCGTGCGGGCCGATTACGGCGCGTTCGAGTCGGCGCTGCTGGCGGGCATCCTTCGCGGCGTGAACGAGCAGAAGTTCGACGTGACGCTCGTGTCGCTGCAGCGGGACCGGCTGCCCAACGAGACGTACACGCAGTTCTTCATGCGCAAGGGGCTCCGCGGGGTGATCCTGCGGGTGTTCGAGAACTCACGCCGCGTCGCGGAGGAGATCTCGAGCGAGGGGTTCCCGTCGGTGGTCGTGGCGGATCGGTTCGATGACCCGGCGGTGAACTTCGTGTGCTGCGACTCGCGGGAGGACAGCCGGCGTGCGATCGAGCACCTGATCCACCTTGGGCACCGGCGGATCGCGCTGTACACGCACAACGTGCCCGACACGGACCACCGCGATCGGCGGGCGGGGTACCTCGAGGCGCTGGCGGCGCACAACATCCCGGTGGACCCCTCGCTGCTGCTGGAGATGGTCGCGAGCCCCGAGGGTGGTGCGTCGGCGATCACGCGGCTGATGAGCCTGCCCTCGCCGCCCACGGCGATCTACTTCGCCGACCCGCTGGCGACGATCGGCGCGATGCACCGCTGCCACGCGCTGGGCATCCAGATTCCCAGCGAGCTTTCGATCGTGGGCTTCGACGACAGCGACATCCGTCAGCACACGTGGCCGCCGTTCACGGCCGTGGTGCAGGACGCGAACATGCTGGGGTACGAGGCGGCGCTGTGGCTCACGCGGAACGTGACGGGCAACGCGCTGGGCAAGCTGCGGATGCGTCGCCCGACGATGTTCGAGATCAATCGCTCGACGGGCGGTCCGGTGCGGAACGCGGTGCGGATCTCGCCCGACGGCACGCGGATGGCGATCGAGGAGGGGGCGGCGAAGTAGTCAGATTGTGCGGCGGGCGGACGCGTTCGTCGCGAAGGGTTGGACTTGAGGCGGCAGGGAGAGGCGTTGGAGACCAGGGCCATGAAGGCATCGACCAGATTCGGAACCGCGCGCGCGTTCACGCTCATCGAGCTGCTGGTGGTCATCGCGATCATCGCGCTGCTCATCGGGATCCTGCTGCCGGCGCTGGGCAAGGCGCGGGACTCGGGGCGGGACGTGTCCTGCCGGTCCAACGCGCGTCAGCTCGTGACGTCGCAGCTGCTGTACGCGAACGACTACAAGGGGCTGTTCCCGCCGATCCTGGACAAGGCGCCGGACCCGGACACGGGCAAGCTGAGCATGATCTGGCACGACGTGAACCGGATCGGGCAGTACCTGCCCAACATCGACTACACGAATCTCTCCGAGACGAACACGGAGAACAACACGGTGGGCGGGGGCGTGATGCGCTGCCCGAGCCATCCGGAGGCGGGGCGCTCGTACAGCATGAATTACTGGGGCGCCAGCGCCGGCTCGTGGCGCAAGGTGGGCGGGCGGCTGGAGTCGTTCAAGCCCGGCAGCGACACGATCTACGCGGGCGAGAGCGCCCGCGGTCGCGGCTTCGATTCGACGGTGGACGAGTCCACGCGGATGATCCTCATCGGCGAGGCGTGGGGGCTCTTCCCGTCGGAGATCGCGACGAACAAGACGTGGTTCAGCATCGGGCAGATCGGCGTGGAGAGCACGCCGGGCCGGCGCTTCGGCGCGGGCGCGGGCGTGACGGAGACGTGGGCGTTCCCGGGCACGTGGTTCGGCAAGGCGCCCGAGATGTCCACGGTGACGAATCGCGCCTCGATCAAGACGTACATCCCGTGGTACCGCCACCCGCGGCGCACGCGGGACGTTGAGAAGTTCCAGGGCGGCGCGAACTTCGGCTTCGTGGACGGGCACGTGGCGAACATCGTGGCGAACACGACGGCGAACGACAGCACGGGCAAGAGCCTGTTCGCGATCCTGTGGTCGCCGCTGGATCGCAAGATCGACAAGACAACCCCCTGAGCGCGTGCTCGGGCTTTGATGGATATCCGACCAGACCCTCGACCAAGACCAGACGTAGGGAGAACGACCATGACGATGATGACCGCTCGCACGACCCAGATCGCGATCCTTTGCCTCACGGCGATCGCGGGCACCACGCAGGCGCAGAACGTGCTGCTGAACCCCAACTTCGACACGCTGGGCGGCGGCTCGCCCGGGAACCAGTTCGCGAGTTGGACGGACTTCAACAACGCCGCGGTGAACACGAACCAGGCGCGCAGCGCGCCCAACTCGGCCAAGGCGTTCGGCAACTTCAACGGCGTGCCGTACAACGCGAGCGGCTACTTCCAGGAGAAGCCGGTGACGCCCGGTTCGGCGTGGAAGGCGTCGATCTACGCGCTGAACTCCTCGTCGGACCCGATCACGGGGCTGAACTTCGCGGCGATGAACCTCGTGTGGTTCGACGCGAGCAACGTGCAGATCAGCACCGAGTCGCTGCGCGTGGCGGACGCGAGCACGCCGCAGGACGCCTGGCAGCTCAAGGAGCTGACGGCGGTGGCGCCGGCGGGGGCCGCGAAGGTTCAGTACGTGCTGCTGCACCTGCAGGCGAGCGACCTGGACACGGGCTCGGTGTCGTTCGATGACGCGTCGCTGGCGCCGACGACGATCCCGCAGAACAAGCTGCTCAACCCCAGCTTCGAGTCGCTCGGCGGCGGCGCGCCCGGGAACAAGTTCCTCAACTGGGTCGATTTCAACAACACCTTCCTGCAGAACCAGGACCCGCGGACGGGCACGAACGCGGCCAAGTCGTTCGGCAACTGGAGCGGGCCCTACAACGCGAGCGGGCTGTTCCAGGAGACGCCCACGACCGCCGGGCAGGTGTGGAACGCGTCGGTGTGGGTGCGGAACCGCTCGGACGATGCGATCCAGGGGCTGAACTTCGCGGTGATGAACATCGAGTGGTTCGACGCGAGCAACACCCAGATCTCCTTCGACACGACGACGGTCGCCGACGTGAACACGCCGCAGGACACGTGGCTCCTCAAGACGGCGACGTTCACGGCTCCGGCGGGCGCGGTCAAGGCGCGGTACGTGCTGCTGCACCTGCAGGAGTCCACGGCGGCGGGCTCGGTGCAGTTCGATGACGCGTCGCTCTCGCTGCCGGTCGTCGCGTGCTACGCCAACTGCACGGGGAACACGGACGCGCCGCTGCTCTCGGCGGCGGACTTCACGTGCTTCCTGAACAAGTTCCGCGCGGGAGATTCGTACGCCAACTGCACGGGGAACACGGACGCGCCGCTGCTCTCGGCGGCGGACTTCACGTGCTTCCTGACCAAGTTCCGCGCCGGCTGCCCATGACCCGGCGCGCACGCGGGCTCGGGGCGTGATCGACTCCAACCCTCGGCGATCGCGCCCCGATCCCCCGCGGACGTCTCGGCATCCAGGGAACACGCACGGATGATCGAGCCACGATGACACCACCCACGAGCGATCCATCGCGACGGGGCCCCGCCCAAGGCGGGGCGTTGTCGTTGGGCGCGTGGGCGATCGTGGCGATCGCGGTCGTCTCCAGCCTGGCGATGTCCATGGCGCCCTCGGCCCGCCAGGACGGGCGACTATTCTGGACGTTCGCCCGCCTGCACAAGCAGCTGTACGACCCGATCGTCGCGCGCTGGAACGAGGACCACCCGCCGGGCGTCTCGATGACGCTGCTGAGCATCCCCGCGCTCGAGCGGCGGATGATGTCCGCGTTCCTCTCGGGCACGCCGTCGTCGGACTTCATCGAGGTCGAGCGGCGGATGGCGTCGCGTGCTTTTGCCGGCCCGCCCGAGAGCGTCGGCTTCGTCGACCTCACCGAACGCCTCAAGAGCGAGGGGCTGTACGACCAGATCAACGAGCCGAGTTTCGGTCCGTGGTCGTCGCGCGGGCGGGTGTACGGGCTGCCGCACGACGTGCATCCCGTGCTGCTGGCGTATCGGGCGGACCTCGTGGAGTCGGCGGGCATCGATGTGACCAAGGTCGAGACGTGGGAGGACTTTGAGCGCGAGTTCGCGCCGCTGATGCGCGAGCGCGACGCGGACGGCAAGCCCGTGCGGTACCTGCTGTCGCTGTGGGAGACCTCTGCCGATCAGATCGAGATGCTGATCCTGCAGGGAGGCACGGGCTTCTTTGATGAGGAGGGCGAGCCCGTCATCGCGTCGGAGGCGAACGCCCGGGTGATCGCGCAGATCGTGACCTGGTGCCACGGGCCGAACCGGATCGCGGCCGAGGCGCCGGACTTTTCAGCATCGGGGAACAAGCTGCGCCTCGACGGGTTCGTCGTCGCGTCCTTCATGCCCGACTGGATGTGCAACATCTGGAAGAACGAGATCCCGCAGCTCAAGGGGCGGGTGAAGGTCATGCCGCTGCCGGCGTGGGATCGCGGAGGGCGGCGGACGAGCGTCTGGGGCGGGACGATGCTGGGCATTCCCAAGACCGCGGCGAAGACGCCCGAGGACTTCGAGTCGCTGTGGGCCTTCGCGAAGCGTTTGTACCTGTCGCCCGAATTGGCGCGTGAGACGTACCGCGTGGGCGACATCGTGACGCCGGTGAAGACATTCTGGTCCGACCCTGTCTTCCAGGAGGCGGACCCGTACTTCGCGGACCAGCGCAAGGCGCAGCTCTACATCGCGCAGGCGCCGAGCGTGCCCCGGCGGACGAGCTCGCCCTACAACGTCATCGCGAACTCCCGCGTGCAGAACGCGGTCGTGGCGCTGGCGCGCCACGCGGAGAGCACGGGGGACTACGGCCCGGGGCTGCGCGCCGAGGCGATGCGTCAGCTCGAGGCGGCGGAGCGCGACGTGCGCGCGATCATGGACCGGAACGTCTTCGTCGGGCGGCGTGTGGCGGGGGCGAATCCATGACGGCGCGCACGCCCATCGCGCCGTGGGTGCTCGTGGCGCCCTTCGTGCTCGCGTTCGTGATCTTCCTCGCGTACCCGCTGGCGCAGTCCGTGTCGCTGTCGATGCACCAGTCGTTCGGGCCGGCGCACGCGCGCTTTGTGGGCGTGGACAACTACACGTTCCTCCTGACGGACCCGCAGTTCTGGAAGGCCGCGCGGAACACCGCGGTGTTCACGGCGGGCTCGGTGTTCATCCAGCTCCCGCTCGCGCTGGCGCTGGCGTTGCTGCTGGACCGCACGGACATTCGTGGGCGTGCGTGGTTCCGCCTGGTGTTCTTCTCGCCGGTGCTGGTGGGCGTGGTCTTTGTCGCGATGATGTTCGCGGTGATGCTCGAGAAGCGGACGGGCCTTGTGAACCAGGCGCTGCACTCGATGATCGGGTTCGATCTGGACTTCCCGTGGCTCTCGACGTACGCGATGCCCGCGCTCATCCTCGCCTCGCTGTGGCAGTACGTCGGGTTCAACATGGTGTACTTCCTCGCGGCGCTGCAGAACGTGAGCAAGGACCTCGTCGAGGCCGCGCGGGTCGATGGCGCCGGCCCGTGGTCGCGCTTTTGGAACGTGATCGTGCCGGCGATCCTCCCCGTCGCGACGTTCGTCGTGCTGCTCTCGATCATCGGGAGTGTGCAGCTCTTCGAGCTGCCGTACGTGCTGCTGAACTCCTCGGCCGGCCCGAACAACCAGGGCCTCACGCTCGTGATGTACCTCTACCAGCGCGGGTTCGAGGCGGGCGATCTGGGGTACGCCAGCGCCGTGGGGTGGGTGCTGGCGATCGTGCTGATCGCCTTCGCGATCGTGCAGCGGCGCCTGGCGCGCGACGAGGAGGCGAACGCATGAGAGCGCGATCGCCCCAGGTCGCGGCGTTGCACGGGGTGCTGATCGCCGCCGCGGCGGTCACGCTGATCCCGTTCGCGTGGCTCGTCTGCGCCTCGTTCAAGCGGAACGAGGACTTCTTCACGTCGGCGTTCCTGCCGCCGGGCAAGGGATTCCTGGGCATCGCGTGGGACCGCCTCACGCTCGACCACGTTCGCGATCTCTTTGCGCAGACGGGCATCGCTCGGGCGCTGCTGACCTCGGTGTTCCTCTCGTCGGTGACCGCGGTGCTCGCCACTCTCTGCTGCGCAATGGCGGGGTACGCGCTGGCGAAGATGCACTTCCGCGGGCAGCGCACGCTGACGTGGCTGGTGCTGCTGGCGGTGATCATCCCCGGGCCGTTGCTCGTGGCGCCGGGGTACCAGCTGCTCTATCACCTCAATCTGCTGAACACGTTCGCGGGGCTGATCCTGCCCGCGGTTGCGCCCGCGTTCGGGGTGTACCTGTTCCGCCAGGCGTCGCTGTCGTCGGTGCCGTCGGCGCTGCTCGAGGCCGCACGCATCGATGGGTGCGGCGAGCTTCGCTCGTTCTTCCTGATCGCGCTTCCGCTGCTGCGCCCGATGATCGGCACGTTCCTGCTGCTGACGTTCCTTGGAACGTGGAACAACTTCATCGGGCCGCAGGTGGTGCTGCAGGAGCCGAGCAAGTTCCCACTGGCTGTTGCGGTGGCGCAGCTGCGCGGCGTGTACTACCAGGACTACGGGATGCTCATGGCCGGTACGCTGCTGTCGATCCTGCCTGTTATGGTCCTGTTCCTGCTGCTGCAGCGGGAGTTCATCGCCGGTCTGACCACCGGGGCGGTGAAAGGATGATCGTCGAAGGTGCCCATCTTCATGGCGCGTTGGGTCGCGCCGCGTTGATCCGGAGACTCCGTCATGCGTGATCCGTTCCCACCGTCGTTCGCCTGGGGCGCTGGCTCGTCCTCGTACCAGATCGAGGGCGCGACCAACGTGGACGGTCGCGGGCCGTCGGTGTGGGATGTCTTCTGCACGCGCCCGGGGGCGGTGCAGAGCGCGCACACGGGCGACCTCGCGTGCGACCACTACCGGCGGTACCGCGAGGACGTGGCCCTGATGCAGATGATCGGGCTCAAGGCGTACCGGTTCTCGATCGCGTGGCCGCGGGTGCTGCCCGAGGGCGTGGGCATGACGAGCGCTCCCGGGCTTGCGTTCTACGACCGGCTCGTCGATTCGCTGCTGGAGGCGGGGATCGAGCCCTGGGTCACGCTGTTCCACTGGGACTTCCCGCAGGAGCTGTTCTGCCGGGGCGGGTGGCTCGCGCGCGACAGCGCCGAGTGGTTCGCTCAGTACACGGGGATCATCGCGGATCGCCTGTCGGACCGCGTCACCAAGTGGATCACGCTCAACGAGCCGCAGGTGTACATCGGGCTCGGGCACGGCGAGGGCACGCACGCGCCGGGGCTGAAGCTGACGTTCGCGGAGCGTCTGCTCGCGACGCACCACACGCTGATGGCGCACGGGCGAGCGGTGCAGGTGCTGCGGGCGCGGTGCAAGCGCCCGGCGCAGATCGGGTGGGCGCCCGTGGGCACGGTGCACTCGCCGGTGGAGGAGACGCCCGAGTGCATCGACGTTGCGCGCCGGTCCACCATGTCCTGCACGCGGCGCGACTCGTGGAACAACACGTGGTTCGCCGATCCGGTGTGCCTGGGGCACTACCCCGAGGACGGGCTGGAGTTCTTTGCGGGCGATGCGCCGCGCCCGCAGCCGGGCGATATGGAGCTGATCCGCCAGCCGATGGACTTCTTCGGGGTCAACATCTATTCGGGGTCGCGCGTGAAGCCCGGGCCCGATGCGGAGCCGGTCACGATCCCGTCCCCCGCGGGGTACGCGCAGAACACGCTCAAGTGGGCCGTGCACCCCGAGGCGCTCTACTGGGGCCCGCGGTTCCTGTGGGAGCGCTACCGGCTGCCGATCGTGGTGACCGAGAACGGCATGTGCAATCTGGACTGGGTTGACCTCGACGGGCGGGTGCGCGATCCGCAGCGGATCGATTACACCCGGAGATATCTGCTGCAACTCTCGCGGGCCGTCCGCGAAGGGATCGATGTGCGCGGATACTTCCACTGGTCGATCCTGGACAACTTCGAGTGGGCAGAGGGATACAAGGAGCGGTTCGGGCTGGTGCACGTGGATTACCAGACCCAGAAGCGGACCTTGAAGGACTCGGCGTTCTGGTACAAGGATGTCATCGCGACCAACGGGGCGTCGCTGCAGAATCAGCCCGATCTTTCCATACAGACCAGCGTGCGAGCCGTGCGCAACGCCACACCAAGGACGACCACACCATGAAACGCGCAGCCTCACTCCTGATCGCCGCCGGTATTGCCGCCTCCGCGCACGCCCAGCCCGCGGGCTTCTGGAAGCTCACGTGGGCCGACGAGTTTGACGGAACGGCTCTGGACGGCACGAAGTGGTTCGCGCAGAACGTTGCGTGGCCGTACAACGCCGAGCTGGAGTACTACTCGCCCGATCAGGTCGCGGTCGCCAACGGGCAGCTGACGATCACTTCGCTCCGGCGGTCGATCGGCGGGCGGCAGTACAGCTCCGGGCGGATCGAGTCCGCCGGGCGCTTCGCCCAGAAGTACGGGCGATTCGAGTACCGGGCGAAGTTGCCCGGCACGCAGAGCATCTGGCCCGCGTTCTGGCTCCTGCCCGCGTCCAACGCCTGGCCGCCCGAGATCGACATCCACGAGCTGCTCGGGCACCAGCCCACGAAGATCTACGGAACGCACCACTGGGGCACCGCCGCCGCGCCCATCAACAACGGGGGCTCGTTCGTGGGCCCGGACTACACGGCGGACTTCCACATCTTCGCGGTCGAATGGTGGCCCGATCGGATCGACTGGTTCGTGGACGGCGTGAAGTACTTCACGGACACCACGAACATCCCGCAGGAGCCGATGTTCATCATCATCAACACCGCGGTTGGCGGAAACTGGCCGGGCTTCCCCAACGCTTCGACGGTCCTCCCGCAGTTCCACGTGGTGGACTATGTGCGTGTGTACCAGTGGCAGCCCGCCAACACGCTGGACAACCCGGCGTTCGAGACCGGCGACAAGAACGCGAACACCTTCGGCACGTGGACCAAGTTCGGCAACGCGTTCGTGCAGGACCTTCAGCCGCGCTCGGGGCTGTTCTGCGCCAAGGCGTACGGGCTGTTCAACGGCGTGGCCAACAACGAATCGGGGTTCTACCAGGATCGCGCGATCAACGCGGGCGACAACGTTGCGGCGTCCGTGTGGGCCCTGAACCGCTCGGCCGACGCGATGGCTCCGGGCAACTCGGGGCGCATGCGCCTGGAGTGGTACAACGCCGCCAACGCGCTGCTGCGGACGGACTCGACGACGGCGCTGCTGCCAACGGACCCGCTCAACACCTACAAGCAGAGCGCGATCAACGCGATCGCGCCGAGCGGGGCGACGCGCGTCCGCATGGTGCTGACGCACGTGCAGGCGGCGAACGGCGCGGGGGCCGTGCAGTTCGACGACGCCTCGCTGATCGTCAACGCGCCCTGCTACGCGAACTGCGACGGCAGCACCGGAGCGCCCGTGCTGACGGCGACGGACTTCTCGTGCTTCCTCAGCGCGTTCCGCAGCGGGAACATGTACGCCAACTGCGACGGGAGCACGGGCTCGCCCGTGCTGACGGCGACGGACTTCTCGTGCTTCCTCAGCTCGTTCCGCGCGTCGTGCCCGTGACGCGCCTCAGGAGCGCTCGAAGAGATAGTGCGACACGATCCACTCGCTCCCGGCGCGGAGGCCCCAGAGCTCCTCGCACGCGATGAAGAACGTCCGCCAGCGGTGGAGCCACGCGCCCGCATTCTGGGCGTAGTGGGCGCGGAGGATCTGCATCGCCGGCCCTCGGCGTGAGTCGAGGTTGTCCAGCCAGGCGCGGGCAGTCCGCGCGTAATGCTCGCCCGAGACGCGCCAGTGCTCGCGGACGCGGAGGTCCTGGGTGAAGTGGAGCAGCAGGTCGTCGGAGGGCATGGTGCCGCCCGTGAAGAAGTAACGCCCGATCCAGTCGTCGCGCTCGAAGTGGTAGGCGAGGGTGGCGTGCGTGAAGATGTGGACGAAGAGGCGCCCGTCCGGCCTGAGCCACGAGGCGATGCGGGCCAGCAGGGCCCGGTAGTTCTTCATGTGCTCGAGCATCTCCACGGAAACGATGCGATCAAAGCGGGCCTGCAGATCGAGCGTGCCGACATCCGCGGTGACGATGGTGGGGGGGCGGAGCCCGCGGCGGGCCGCCTCGGCGAGGATGAACTCGCGCTGGGGGCGTGAGTTGGAGACGGCGGTGATGCGCGCGTTGGGGTACCGCTGCGCCATCCACAGCGTGAGCGAGCCCCACCCGCACCCGAGCTCGAGGATGTCCGTGCCGTCGGAGAGTCCCGCACGCTCGCACGTGAGCTCGAGCATCGCCTCCTCGGCCCGCTCAAGCGTGGAGACGCCGGCGGGCCAGTACGCGCTGCTGTACTTCAGGCGCGGTCCCAGGCACAGACGGAAGAACTCCGGCGGCAGCTCGTAGTGCTGCTCGTTCGCCTCGCGCGTGTGGATCGCGACGGGCGAGCCCGAGAGATCGTTGAGCAGTGCGCGAAAGCGCTCGGAGATGGCGTCCGGGCCGCCCCGCGATTCGTGGCGGACGCGCGCCCGCAGGCGGCGACGGATGCCCGCGCGCAGGAGCGGATCGGGGATGAGCCCGCGATCGAGGATCCGCTCGTACCACGCCGTGGGGACTCGCAGCGGCTCCGTGGGAGCCTGGAGCGCGTGCGGAGCAAGCGTGCGTGTGTTGGCGGTGGTCATGGAGTTGTCCCGGATTGGGCTGGGGGCGTGTTCGCGCGGGGCCTTGGGAACCACGGGAAGAACGCGGAGGTCGTGCGCTGGTATCGGCGGTAGGCCTCGGGTCGCGAGCGAAGGGCGCGGGCCTCGGTCGGGGGAATGCCCGTCACCTTGAGCACCAGCACGAGGATGAGCGCGGGCGAGGCCCAGGCGAGCCAGCCCGCGGGCGCGGCGATCACCGCGTACGCGACCCACATCAACCATTCAAAGAAGTAATTGGGATGGCGCGAGTATCGCCACAGGCCGACATCGCACACGAGCGCGCGCGAGTCCGCGCGACGCTTGAAGGCGCGGAGCTGGGCGTCGGCGAGGGACTCACCCGCGAATCCGACGATCCAGATCGCGAGCCCGAGCAGGTCGGTGAGCGTTGGGCCAGGGGAAGCGTTCGCGGACGCGAGCATGAATGGCGGGGCCAGCAGCACAACCAGGAGCGCCTGCGCAAGGAAGAAGGCGAGCAGCACGGGCGCGATGCGCGGTCCGAACTTCTCGCGCATCATGCGGTACCGGCCGTCCTCGGGCCCTGTGAGCACGCGATCGAACAGCAGGTGCAGGGCCAGTCGCGCGCCCCAGATCGCGCCGATGGAGCCGATGATGAGGCGACGCGTGGGATCTCCCGCGCCGGTCAGGGCGCAGAACGCCGCGCTGGCGCCCAGGCACGCGGCCCAGCCCACGTCCACCACGCCCGCGTCGCGCGTGCGGAGCTGGACGACCCACAGCGCGAACATCACGAGCGCGGAGCCCGCGGCGATGATGAGAGATTGGTCGAGCGGCGTCAGCGGCATGGGGGCTCGGATGCGATGGAGGGCTCACGCCGCCCTTGCCACATGGGCTTGGTGAGGAGCAGTTGCACGGCGCTGGCTCGGCGGGCGCGGAACGTGCCCTCGCAGTACGCGAGGTAGTACTCCCACATGCGGATGAATCGCTCGTCGAAGCCCATGGCGCGCACGTCGCCCAGGCGGGACAGGAATCCATCGCGCCACATCCGCAGCGTGGTGGCGTAGTGCGGGCCGATGTCCTCCAGGTGCGAGGCGCTCAGGTCCGTCGAGCGCGCGACGTGGGACATGATCGACGCGACGCTGGGCAGGCAACTCCCAGGGAAGATGTACTTCTTCAGGAAGTCCTGGCGACGAGTGGCCGACTCCGCGAGCTGGTCGCGGATGACGATGGATTGGATGAGCGCCGCGCCGGAGGGCGTGAGCAGGCGAGAGCACGCCTGGAAATAGTCGCCCAGGCGCTCGGCCCCGACGGCCTCGATCATCTCGATGCTCACGAGCTTGTCGTATTGCCCGCTCAGGTCGCGGTAGTCGGTCTGGATCACCGTGATGCGGTCGGCGAGCCCCGCGCGGCGGATGCGCTCCGTCGCGAAGCGATGCTGCTCGTCGGAGATCGTGGTCGTGGTCACGCGGCAGCCGTACTTCGTCGCGGCGTGCATCGCCAGGGCGCCCCAGCCCGTGCCGATCTCCAGCAGGTGGTCGGAGGGGCGGAGGGCGAGCAAGCGGCAGGCACGATCGATCTTCTCGATCTGCGCTTCCTCGAGCGTCGCGGCGCCGCGCTCGAAGATCGCGGACGAGTACGTCATCGTGGGGTCGAGGAACAGCGAGAAGAACTCGTTGCCCAGGTCGTAGTGGGCGACGATGTTGCGCCGGGCACCGCGGCGCGTGTTGCGATCGAGCAGGTACGCGAGGCGCGCCAGCGGCGACAGGCAGCGGGCGATGGGTCCGTCGAGTGCGCCCAGCGCGCCGTGATCGGCCGCGAGGGCCTCGATCAGCAGCGGCAGATCGTCCGCGTGCCACGCGCCGTTCATGTACGCCTCGCCCGCCCCGACTCCCCCCGCGAAGGCGACGGCGGAGTAGAACGAGGGATCGCTGACGCGCACCGTCGCGATCGGGCGAGCGCTCGCGCTGGGCTCGTGCAGCGTGGCGCCCGAGGAATCGATCAACCGAACGCCGGCGCTCGACAGGCGTGCGAGCGCGGCGAGCACGATGCGCCGGCCCAGCGACTCGAGGGGGCTGGGGGCGCGGGCGGCGCGGGCCGCTCGATCACGAATGGAAGGGGTGGAGAGTGTGCCGGGAATCGTCGTCATCGGGTGCTCTCGGAGAGTGCGATTGGAGGGGTTGGGGCGGTGCGGGTGCGGCGCGGATGGCGGTGCACGGGGGCGCGTTTGAGCCACAGCCTGAGCGCTTCGAAGTGGATGCGCAGCAGGACTCGGAGCGTCATGAACGGATAGCGGAGCAGGAGCAGCCGCAGCGAGCCCGCGGTGATCGGGCGGCGCGAAAGGCGGAGCGTCGCGTCGAAGGTCCGGGGCGCGGCGGGGCGGCGATCGCGCAGCGTCATGTGCGTGAGCAGCGACTCGCTCGGGAAAGTGAACGTCCAGTCGTACTCCAGGTCCATGGGCATGAACGGCGAGACGTGGAATTCCTTGCCGAATCGCCAGCGGAGCGGGCGGGGACGAGCGACGCGGGCGTCGGGCGTGCGCGCCCGGTGAAGAGCGGCCGCGTCCAGGACGTAGGCGTGGCGCTCGCGCCAGGGCGTGTTGGTAATCTCGGCGACGATCGCCTCGACCCGCTGGGCTGCGTCCATGCAGTAGTAGAACGTGACCGGGTTGAAGATGTGCCCAAAGTACCGCAGGTGCGTGAGCATGCGGATCGGGCCCTCGGGGCGGCGCCCCAGGCGCTGAGCGACGAGCCCGCGAACCGCCTCGTCGAGCGGGAGATCGTGCGGGGCGAGGTAGTCCTCGCGGCGGAAGCGAGCCGGGCAAAGACGGGAGCGCCCCCACAGGCGCGTCAGCGACAGCACGCGATCGAGCTCTCCCAGATCGAGGTACATCATGAAGAGCGGGAAGGTGAACGCGTGCGCGGGCTCGCGCCGGCGATGGCGCACATGCCCGGTGTAGATGGCGCTCGCGAGTGTCACGCGAGAGTCTCCCTGGGGAGGCCCAGTCGATGGCAGACGCGCAGGGCGCTCACGACGCCGTCCTCATGGAATCCGTTGCCCCAGTACGCGCCGCAGAAGTGGGTGCGGTTGGAGCCGCTGATCTGGCTCCAGCGCGAGCGAGCGATCTCTCCCTCGAGCGTGTAGAGCGGGTGCGCGTACGTGAAGCGGCGCAGGATGCGGGCGGGATCGACGCGATCCGTCGCGTTGAGCGTCACGCACAGAGGCGTTCGGGTCGGGATCCCCTGGAGCATGGACATGTTGTACGTCACCTTGGGCGGGCACGTCGGGTCCTCGGCGCGAAGATAGTTCCACGCGGCCCAGCAACGCCTGCGGCGCGGCAGCAGGGATGCGTCCGTGTGCAGCACCACGTCGTTGGGCTGGTACGGCATCCGCGAGAGAATCTCCCGTTCGTCGGTCGTTGCGTCCGCGAGAGTGACGAGCGCCTCATCGGCGTGGCACGCAAGGATGACTTCGTCGAAACGGGCCTCGCCGGATTCACTCTGCACCAGAACGGAATCCGCACTGCGTGCCACACGGCGCACGGGGTCCTTGGTCCTGGTGCACGAGCGCAGCACGGGGAGCATCGCCTCGATGTACGCGTGGGAGCCGCCCAGCACGGTGCGCCAGCGTGGGCGCTCCCGCAGGTTCAGCATGCCGTGGTTATCGAAGAAGCGAAGGAAGAACTTCGCGGGGAAGGCGAGAAGGCGGTCCCGCGGGGCGGACCAGATCGCCGCGGCCATGGGGATGAGGTAGTCGTCCAGGAAGGTGGGCGAGAACCGGCCCGACGCGGCGAGATCCGCGATGGTGGTGCGATCGTCCACATCGCGGAGGACGTGCCGGCCCACCTCGCCCAGACGCGCGACCCCGCGAACGACCGACCACCACCGCGGGCGCAGCAGGTTGGACCATGGGCCGATGATGCCGCCGAGCGAGGACCCGCCGTACTCGAAATCCGTGCGATCGTCGCGGACGCTGAACGACATGGTGGTGGGGCGGGAGGCGACGCCCAGGCGCTCGAGCAGGCGCGTGAAGTGCGGGTAGTTCCGCTCATTGAAAACGATGAAGCCCGTGTCCACGGCGAGGTCGCGTCCCTCGTGCATCACGCGGACGGTGTGCGTGTGCCCGCCCAGGCGGTCGTCGCGCTCGTAGAGCGTGACGTTGTGGTCCGGCGCGAGCAGGTACGCGCAGACCAGGCCGCTGATGCCCGAACCAACGACCGCGATCTTCACGCCGCGCTCCCAATCGCCTGAAGCCCACGCGGCCAGCCCCGAGAAGCCGGGGGTGGCGATGCGGGTGGCGCATCGCCCCGACACTCGGTGCAGGTGTGCGGCGTGTTCCGTGCGGGCTGGCTCATGTCTTTCCTGAGAGGGGCGTCGGGCAGGGGTGGCACTGCAGGGCAGATTATCGATTCTGCCCGACCGCGGAATGCGGATGAATACGTCGTGAGGCAAAGGTTGGATTTTGGGCTTCGCGTCGAGCGGCGATCGCGATGCCGGTGAGGTGGGCGCGGCAGTGCGGGCTCAATGGAAATCGCGCGAGCGGGCGGTCAGCCCATCGCCCAGGGCGTCGAGAGAGGCCAGGCGAAGGGTCTGGACATGCACGACCTCCCCCTGGCGTTCGACGCGTCCCCAGGCCCCCAGGATCGTGCTGTGCTTGCCCGCGGTGCGGTACCGCTCGAACACCTCCGGGCGGACGATCAGGTTGGCGATGCCCGTCTCGTCCTCGATGGTGAAGAACACGATGCCCGACGCCGTGCCCGGGCGCTGGCGGACCAGCACGAGCCCCGCGACCGCAACGCGCTTGCCGTGCGGGTACCGCTGCTGATCGGCGAGCGCGCGTGCGGGCGTGATCTTCAGTGCGGCGAGATGATCGCGGAGGAACGACACGGGATGCGCCTTGAGCGAGAGGCCCGTCGCCGCATAGTCGTGGCGCACGCGCACCACGGGCGGGATGTCGGGGAGCGTGGCGGCGTCCTCGCTCCACGCGGCCTCCTCGAACAAGGGCGACCTGGCATCATCGAGCGACTGGATCGCCCATAGGGCGCCCTGGCGATCGAGCCCGAGCGAGCCGAACGCGTCGGCCCGCGCCAGCGCCCGCAGCGCCGCGGTCCGGACCCCCGTGCGGCGTCGGGCATCCTCGATCGAGACGAACCCGCCCACGGGGCGCGCGTTGACGAGGCCGCGAGCATCGTGCTCGCCCAGCCCCTTGGTCAGCCTCATCCCCAGGCGCAGCACCGAGCCGGCCTCTTCGAGGGTGCAATCCCAGTCGCTGTGGTTGACGTCGATAGGGCGGACGGCGACGCCGTGCTCCTTGGCATCGCGAACGATCTGGGCCGGGGCGTAGAACCCCATCGGTTGGCTGTTGATGAGCGCCGCGGCGAACGCCGCGGGATAGTGGTGCTTGAGCCATGAGGACACGTAGACCAGCAGGGCGAAGCTCGCGGCGTGGGACTCGGGGAATCCGTACTCGCTGAAGCCCTTGATCTGCTCGAAGCA
>CAYNSB010000018.1:0-58377 GCA_964399625.1 uncultured Phycisphaeraceae bacterium | reverse complement strand
CGTGCTTGCGGTACTCGTCCAGCGTCGTCGCGCCGATGCACCGCAGCTCGCCGCGCGCGAGCGCCGGCTTGAGCAGGTTGCCCGCGCTCACCGCGCCCTCGGCCGCCCCCGCCCCGATGATCGTGTGCAGCTCGTCGATGAACAGGATGATCTGACCGTTGCTCGCCTGAACCTCCCTCAGCACAGCCTTGAGCCGCTCCTCGAACTCGCCGCGAAACTTCGCCCCCGCCAGCAACTGCCCCACGTCCAGCGCCATGATCTTCTTGTCGCGCATCCCCTCGGCGCAGTCCCCGTTGACGATCCGCAGCGCAAGCCCCTCCGCGATCGCCGTCTTTCCGACTCCAGGTTCACCGATCAGCACCGGGTTGTTCTTGGTCCGTCGGCTCAGCACCTGCATGCACCGACGGATCTCCTCGTCGCGACCGATCACAGGATCGAGCTTGCCGCTCCCGGCCTTGGCGGTCAGGTCGATCGCGTACTTCTTGAGCGCCTCGTAGTTGCTCTCGGCATTCGGGTCCTGCACGCTGCCCACGCCGCTCGCCGCGCGGATCGCCTTGATCGCCTGCTCCACCGCCTTGCGCGTGACGGCGTTCACGCCCAGCACGTCCTTGGCCGAGCCCGCCCCGTTCACCTCCGTGAGCGCCAGCAGCAGATGCTCCGTGCTCACGTACGCGTCGCCCATCTTCCGCGCCTCGCCATCGGCGCGCGTCAGTATCTCCATCAGCTTCGCGCTGCCGGGCGACCCCCCCTGCACGCCGGGCAGACGCGCCAACTCACCCTGCGCCATGCTCGCCACGCGCGCGGCATCCACGCCCGCCTTGCCCAGCAGCGACGCCGTGGGCCCCGATCGATCCGCCAGCAGCGCGCACAGCACATGCAGCCCGGCAACCTCGGGGTTCCCGCGCGACGCCGCCTCGCCCTGCGCCTCCGCGATCACCTGCTGAGCCATCGTCGTGAACCGATCAGGACGCATACGGACACTCCTTGGCGGCCGATGCGCCGCCCGCCATACCCGCTGATTGCAACCCGCGCGCCAACGCCCGCGCGTCAAAATCGCCCATCTTCACGCGTGGGGCCGCCCTACCCCTGCCCCGGTCGATCGACGCTGCCGTTTCGACATTCCCAGCCGAGTGAAATTCGAACCTGGTTCGGCGCGCCAAGAGGCTTGGAGCCCCGCGGCCTTTGCGTTATCGTGGTCCCCACGCGCCCGTTCGCGCCGGAGTTGCCACGATGCCCCGCCACATCCTCCTCGCCTCGCTCGCTCTCTCCGCCTCGCTCATCACCTCGGCCGCGCTGCTCGCCCCGCGCGTCACCGCCGGGCCTCTCTCGCCCCCGGTCGGCCCCGTCGCCTCGACGTACAAGACGCTCGCCGAAGTCGAGCCCCGCATCGCGATCAACGCCACCAACACCCCGGGCGATCCGATCGGGGACCCCTCCCCCAGCCTCTTCAAGATCACCCAGCCCGGCTCCTACTACCTCACCGGGAACGTCACCGGCGTCATCGGCAAGCACGGCATCGAGATCGCCTCCGGCGGCGTCACCATCGATCTGGGCGGCTTCGATCTGTCCGGCGTCGCGGGCATGGGCTCCTTCAGCGGCATCGTGCTCACCGTAATCAGCGCTCCCAACATCACCATCAAGAACGGTTCCGTCCGCGATTGGGGCAACAACGGCATCGCGCTCAACTTGTCCCTCTCCTCCAACGCGCTCGTCAGCGACGTCCACGCCTCGGGCAACGTCGGCAACGGCATCCAGAGCACGCTCCCGGGCACCGTCCTTTCGCGATGCACCGCCTCGGGGAACGGCAACATTGGCCTCTACGCCGGAGTCGGCAGCACCATGTCCAACTGCACGGCCTCGGGCAATGGGAACGGTGGTCTCTACGCCTCGGGCGGCAGCGCCGTCAGCAACTGCTCGGCCTCGAACAACGTCGGGACGGGCATCACCGTCGGCATTTCCAGCAGCGTTAGCGACTGCGCCGCGCTTTCCAACGACGCCTATGGCATCTCGGCGCAGACCGGCAGCACGATCACGCGATGCTCGTGCGAGACCAACATCCTCGATGGCATCAACACGGGCATCTGCACCACCGTCAGCGAGTGCTCCGTGTACAGCAACGACGGCGACGGCATCTCCGTGGGAGACGGCAGCAGCGTGCTCCGTTGCACCACACGCCTCAACGGCAACGACGGGATCCGCATTGGCGGAGGTTGCGCGATCCGCGAGAACCAGTGCACCGCGGACGGCAGGGGTGCCGCCGGCGGCGCGGGCATCCACGCGACGGGCGCCGACAACCGCATCGATGGCAACAACTGCTCGGGCGCCGATCGCGGCATCGATATCGACGCCGCCGGCAACCTCATCGTCCGCAATTCCTGCACCGGCAACACCACCAACTGGGACATCGTGATCAACAACAAGGTCGGGCCGATCGTCGTCGCCCCCAACTCCGCGCCCATCGCTGGGAACGCGGGCGGCATCGGCGTCGGCTCGACCGACCCCTGGGCAAACTTCACGTACTGATCCGCCATCCGCCGCCCATCGACGATCACGCTCGCCGCGTCCCTTGCCCATCTTCACGCGGACGCGACCACGGCCGAACGGAACGCGCGATTTGTGGCGCATCGCCGCCCAGAACCCGCAAGTCCCCTTGGAGCCTTCGGCCGCCCGCGTTATCGTGGTCCCCACGCGCCCGTTCGCGCCGGAGTTGCCACGATGCCCCGCCACATCCTTCTCGCCTCACTCGCTCTCTCCGCCTCGCTCATCACCTCGGCCGTGCTGCTCGCCCCGCGCGTCACCGCGGGCCCGCTCAGCCCGCCCGCGGGCGCCATCGCCCCCACGTACAAAACGCTCAGCGAGCTCGATCCTCGCATCATCATCAACAGCACGAACACCCCCGGCGACAACGACGCCACGCCAAGCACGTACAAGATCTCCACGCCCGGGAGCTACGTCCTGGCAAGAAATGAGCTCCTCCCCCCCGGCAAGATCGGCATCGAGATCGCCTCGTCCAACGTCTCCATCGACCTGGGCGGCTTCTGGCTCTCCAACTTCTCCTCACTCCCCGCCATCAGCATCACGCTCAGCGGCGCCAAAAACATCACGCTCCGCAACGGGCATGTATCCGGCGCGAACGGCGTGGATCTCGCCCCAACATCGCTCGTCACGCCGCCGCAGGGCGCGACCGTCGAGAACCTCACCCTCGCCGATATCGCCAGCACAGGACTCGCCACCGGACCCTCCTCCATTGTGCACGATTGCATCGCCATCAATTGCACCAAGGGCTTCTCGTTCGGGCGCGGCACCGTCGCCGAGCGATGCACCGCACGAAGCTGCAGCGACGGAGGATTCGTGGCCTCCGAGGCGTCCACGCTGAAGAACTGCGCCGCCCTAAACAACACGGGCATCGGCCTCTTGACCCAATTCTCCTGCACGCTGGAAGATTCCACGGCGTACGGCAACACCAGCTTCGGGATTTTCACGAGCTCGCAATCGGTCGTCCGTGGCTGCACCGCGAGCTTCAACGGGGGCGATGGCATCGTCGTCGATTTAGGGTCGTTGGTGACCCACTGCAGTGCGGGCGGTAACGATGGCGATGGCATCAAGTGCACGTACGGCTGCTTCATCCTCGACAACGTCACCCGGCAGAACGGAAACGGCGCGGCCGATGGCGCGGGCATCCACGCCACCAATTGGGACAATCGCATCGAGGGCAACAACTGCACAAACAACGACCGCGGCATCGATGTCGACGCCGCGGGCAACGTCATCCTCCGCAACACCTGCGCCAGCAACACGACCAACTACACCATCGTCGCCGGAAACTCCACCGCCACCATCATCAACGCCGCCGGCGTGGGCATCTCCACCTCCAACGCCTTTGCCAACTTCGAGTACTGATCCCACGCTCGCCCCGCCGCCCCCTCTCCGGACCCACCCATGAACCGCACCGCCCTCGCCTGCACCGCCATCGCCTCGCTCGCCCTCCTCGCCTCGGCCGCGCTGTTCGCCCCGCGCGTCACCGCCGGGCCTCTCTCGCCCCCGGTCGGCCCCGTCGCCTCGACGTACAAGACGCTCGCCGAAGTCGAGCCCCGCATCGCCATCAACGCGACGAACACGCCCGGCGATCCGCTCGCCGATCCAACCCCGAGCACCTACAAGATCACCGCGCCCGGCTCCTACTACCTCGCCTCGAACGTCACCGGCGAATCGGGCAAGATCGGCATCGAGATCACCGCATCGGGCGTCTCCATCGATCTCAACGGCTTCGACCTCACCGGTGTCCCGGGCTCCCTCGACGGCATCGCGACCACCGTCGCAAACCTCCGGGCCCTCTCCATCAGCAATGGCTCGGTCCTCTCCTGGGGAAGCGAGGGCATCGACGTCAACACGCTCATCGTCGAGGGCGCCACCATCGACAACGTCCGCGCCGCCAACAACGCCGGCTCTGGCATCCGCGCCGGTCGTGGCGGCCTCATCGCCCGCTGCACATCCACCGGAAACACCCTCGATGGCTTTGTCATCGGCAGCGGCAACGCCATGAGCGAATGCGCCGCCTTCAGCAACGGCGGATCGGGCATCACGACCAACTCCGTCGAGTCCGTCATCTCAAACTGTGCCGCACGCCTCAACGGCCTCAATGGCATCGCCGTCGCCGGCGGGTGCGTCGTCCTCAACTGCGTCGCGGGGTCCAACGGCCAGGCCCCCGCCACCGGCGCCAACATCCTCGCGGCCAACGGCGACAACCGCATCGAGGGCAACACGTGCACCAGCGCCGATCGCGGCATCGAGGTCACCGGAAACGGCAACCTCATCCTCCGCAACGCGTGCTCGGGAAACATCACGAACTACGCCATCGCCGCCAACAACATCTACGGCCCGATCATCGACCGCCAGGGCCTGGTCTCCACCGCCGTCAGCGGCAGCAGCGCCGCCTCGGTCCTGGGCACCACGGACCCCTGGGCCAACTTCACCTACTGATCGATCGTGCCCGCGCGTCGGGCGTCACGCGTACCCGTCCACGCGACCGCCCTTCACGCTCACCTTCGCCGTCTCGGCCGCGCTCTTGAGCAGCTCGATCGCCGCGTCGCCCTGCTCGCGCTGCGCGTCGAGCGTCTTCTTCGCCACGGCGATGTCGATCTTGCCCTTGAGCTGCGACTGCTGGATCGCGTTCGCCCCGTCAACGCTGAGTTCGTCCATGCCCATTCCATCGGCCAAATCCCGCCCGCCCTGCGGCGGACCGACCGACCACACGCCGAACCTCGCACAATTCGCGACCCTCCGCCGACCCGCCTGCAACCGCGACACCCCCACGCCCGGATAATCACCGCACAACGCGACCATCGCCGATGTCAGGCCCAGCGCCCGCCGGCGACTGCGGATCGCTCGTGGACAACTCTCCGGCCCGCGCCGGTTTGACGCCCCGTCCCCGATCCGCTACAACGCCAGCCCGAAGTTCTGTCCGGAAAAGGAGTTGCACGCATGAACCGCCGATCCCTCGCCGCCCTCGCTCTGCTCGCCGTCGCCGTGGGCGGGTGCGCCTCCTCCCAGGACACCAAGGTCCGCAACAACCTCACGCCCGAGCTCGCCAGCCTCCAGCAGCGCCCCATCGACATGGACAACCGCGCCCGCCTCACCGTCGATACCAACATGCGCGCGATCAACAACGACCTGGCCCGCCTCTGGCTCCTCGATCGCCCCTCGCGCCTCACGCGCGAGACCATGCCCCGCTGACGCTCATCGCGTCCAGCGAGCGAAATCCACGAACAGATACACGCCGACGATGAAGTCGTAGAGCGCGCAGAACGGCGGCCACCAGTGCCCCACCGTCCGACGCTCCAGCGCGTGATGCATCCAGCCCCATGTTCCGTGCGCGATGATCGCCGCAGGGATGATCCACCCCGGCCCCAGCAGCCCCCACGCGCCCAGCACGACGCAGATCACCGCGGCCACTCGTCCGCTACCGCTTCTCGCGCACCGGCAATCCCAGCATGTGCCGCAGCAACATCATGCGAAGCTCTGGATAGTCCAAAACGCACTCCCCCGGGAGCAGGTCGCGCTTGAGTACTTCATCGATCTCAGGCGTGTATTCCCGATCAAGTTTGTAGTACGTCCCGCCGGGCCGATACACGAAGAGCTGGATGGGCTCACCCTTCTTGATCAAGGTGTCCGTGTGCGTGATCTCCCCCGAGCGGACCATCCCTGGATAGTCGGTCTCGAAGTTGATGACCTTCGCGCGTTCATACTTGCTCGCGCAGCCACCCACCGCCACGACGGCGATCGCCGCGGCGACGCTCAGGAGATGTCTCACACGTCCCATCGCAAGGATTGTTGCACAGTGGTCAAGCCGGGATCCCGGCACCTCTCCCGGCACCCCAACGATGCTGTGTGCCACGACTGCGCCGCTCGGGGCTCAGTCGTCGGACAGATCAGGTGTGCCGCCCGCCTCATATTCCGGGTCCGGCTCCGGCGGCGGACACAGCCTCCTGGCAAGGTCGAGCGCCTCGGGCAGGTTGAACACCCCGCAACGGATCTTCACCACCTCATCCTCAACGCGACACGCGATCCAGTCCGTCTCCGTCCGAAGCTCTTGAAACGTGTTCTCAGGCGTCGCCTTGTCCTGCGCACCAAACGAGTCGATGTCCACCAACCACCCCGGATTGTCGAGGGTGACGATGCGGATGCCCCCGTCATTCTCCAGACCGGCCTTGGCGACCGCGCCCATCCACTCCATCATCCACTGGATGTATTGATCGGGGATCATGCGATGATCCTAGCGGATCGTCGTTGCACTGCGATCGTGCGCGGTGCCCTCGCGTGCCGCTGACCACTCTCCATCACACCGACCGCTCAAAGCAGCGATCGGTGGCACGAGACCGAGGAGTTGGCGCTACCCTCCGCAGACGCGCACCACGTTGCCACTCAATCCAAATCCTTCAAGATTACTCCCCCAACTGTTCCCAAGTAGTATCACAAAGTTCCACGTAATCTTGCCAAGCTGGATTTTGAAAAAACGATTTCATTCTGTTTTCAATTTGATGCGCTAACGGATCAACCACACGAATGCGCTTTATTCGCACATTCTGCGACAGTGCATCCGCTAAGAAATGTCGCATAAACGAATCAGTAATAGGGAAGCTGTATCCAACAAACCACAGTTCATCTGCTTGAGCGATGGCGCTCCTTGCACCAGCCCACTGCTCACAGATGATTGGGTTGCTGACTAGTTTTGATGGCGACGGCAGCAAGATTAGAGGATCACCATCGCTTCGCGCGACTCGAACATTGTCCCAAGCCAGCTCCGACTTGTCGCGCCAACACCACACATGCTCCACTTGCAAAGCACCGTTCGCGTGTACATTCCAGTTCACAGATCCGTGAAGCTTGTATAGGCGGAGCGACCTGCGAGAATGCATTTGGCTTACCGATCTTCCACTTTTTACAAGGCAATTGTCGTACAAGCTGTAAGCCACCATACCGCCAACGTGCGCCACGCCAAGAACATCTTGTGGCAGCTTTGCGATACCACGCGAGACCGACTCCGTAGATATTACTTCAATACAGCGTAATGCAGAGGACGATTCGATGCACAAATCGTAGTTTGTAGTGATTACCGAAAGATCATACCTGTTGGCGAGCCAAGCGTTGCGCTCAAAGGCCGCATGGAATGGGGCGGAGCTTTCTGGATAATAGACTGTTGCGACGATATCGCGAAGCAACTTGATTACCTGCGGAATCGACAAGTCCTCGCCCGCGAGAGGAATGCGCAAGGAGGGTTGCGATAGTGATAGCACCTCAAGGAGTGACGCCAGATCTTCAAAATTGCGCGCGGAGCATCCAGCAAGAGAACTAATCGGGCGACAATACCGCACAATGTCATCAAACTGCTGTCGGGCTTTAGCGTTGAGTGCGGCGCATGTCCGCACGGCCTGATCAAAAAACTTCATCAGGGGCATGCCAGCGGATGCCGAAGCCCCGGCACCACAGAAGAGAACAAGCTTAGAACGCTCGCTCATTGCTTATTCCTACTCCCCCTGCTCCAGCACCGCCATGAACGCCTCCTGCGGAATCGTCACTGATCCAATGCTCTTCATCCGCTTCTTGCCTTCCTTCTGCTTCTCCAGCAGCTTCCGCTTGCGGCTCACGTCGCCCCCGTAGCACTTGGCGAGCACGTTCTTGCGGTACGCTTTGATCGTCTCCCGCGCGATCACCTTGCTCCCGATCGCCGCCTGCAGCGGGATCTCGAACTGGTGCTTGGGGATCTGGTCCTTCAGGCGGGCGATCAGCCCGCGCCCGCGGTTCTCCGCCTTCAAACGGTGCGTGATCACCGCCAGCGCCTCCACCGCGTCGCCATTGACCAGGATGTCCAGCTTGACGAGGTCGTCCGTGCGGTACCCGATCACCTCGTACTGCATCGTGCCGTAGCCCTGCGTGATGCCCTTGAGCTTGTCGAAGAAGTCGTAGATGATCTCCGCCAGCGGCAGCTCGAACGTGAGCATGTCTCGCGAGTCGCTCACGAACTGCTGCGACTTGTACACGCCACGCCGATCCAGGCACAGCTTCATCACCGGCCCGATGTGCTCCTTGGGAAGCATGATGTCCACGCGGCAGATGGGCTCGCGGATCTCCATCACGTTGCTCAGGTTCGGCAGGTCCGCCGGGTTGTGCACCTCGATGAGCACGTTCCCGCTCTCGATCCCGATCACCTCGTACCCCGTCCGCCCGCCCGAGGCGTCCTTGGGCTTGGGCGCCTCCTCGCCCCGGCACAGCACGCGGTACGACACCGTCGGCGCCGTCTGCACCACCTCCACCCCGCCCTCGCGCTCCAGGCGCTCCTGGATGATGTCCATGTGCAACAGCCCCAGGAACCCGCAGCGGAACCCGAAGCCCAGCGCCTCCGAGTGCACCGGCGCGAACGTGAACGCCGCGTCGTTGAGCGACAACTTGTTGATCGCCTCGCGCAGGTCCTCAAAGTCCGTGGACTCCTCGCCGTCCTCGCTCGTCGAGGGGTAGAAGTCGCAGAACACCATCTGCACGGGCGGCTGATAGCCCGGCAGCGGCTCCTTCGCGGGGTCGTTGTCCAGCGTGATCGTGTCGCCCACGCGCACGTCCGCCAGCGTGCGGATCGCCGCGACCAGCGCCCCCGTCTCGCCCGCACTCACCGCGATGGGCTTGCCGTCGGCCCCGAGCACGCGCTGCGGCTTGGGCGTGTACTTGATGATGTCCGTGATCGTGAAGGCGCGCCCCGTGCCCATCATGCGGATCTTGTCGCCCACCTTCAGCGACCCGTCCATCAGTCGGAAGTACACCATCACGCCGCGATGGTCGTCGTACACCGCGTCGAAGATCAGCGCCCGCGTCTGCGTCGTGGTGCTGGCCCGCGGGCCCGGGAAGCGATCGCAGATCGCCGCGAGCAGCTCGGGGATTCCCTGCCCCGTCTTGGCCGAGACGAAGATCGCCTCCTCCGCGGGGATGCCGATCACCTGCTCCATCTCGTCGGCCGCGTGCTCCGGGCGCGCGCTGGGCAGGTCGATCTTGTTGATCACGGGGATGATCTTCAGGTCCTCGTTGATCGCCAGGTACGCGTTGACCACCGTCTGCGCCTGCACGCCCTGCGTGGCGTCCACCACCAGGATCGCGCCCTCGCACGCCTTGAGCGCCCGCGACACCTCGTAGTTGAAGTCCACGTGCCCGGGCGTGTCGATGAAGTTGAGCATGTACAGCTCGCCGTGCGACTCGGCCGAGCCCTTGGTGCTCTTGTGCTCCCCCGAGTCCGAGACCGGCGCCTCGTAGTCCGTCTCCATCTCGTCGCTCAGCGCCCCGGGCTTGTGACGGTGCATCACCGTCACCGCCGACGCCTTGATCGTGATGCCACGCTCGCGCTCGATGTCCATCGAGTCGAGGATCTGCTCCTTGGCCTCGCGGGCGGTCACGGCGTTCGTGGCCTGCAGCAGACGATCGGCGAGCGTGGACTTGCCGTGGTCCACGTGGGCGACAATCGAGAAATTACGGATGTATTTGGGGTCGACGGGCATCGTGGGCCATCGTAGGGGACGTACGCCCCCAAGCCCCGTCGTGCCCGGATTCCCCGGCCGCCGCGCTCACGACCCGCCGGTCACGAGGCGCGCCCCGATCAGCGGGATCTGACCACGCCGAATCGCCAGCACGACCAGCGACGCGACCAGAGTGACGATCGCGAGAATGAACAGCGACGCATCGCCCTTGACCTTGATCCCCAGCACCGCCAGGTGCGACCCGATCGCCCCCACCATCATCCCCACCGCCATCAGCGCCCCGATCGGCGCCGTCCGCGGCGTCAGCAGCAGCAGCGCCGTGATCAGCTCCGCCACACCAAGCCCGATACGCCCCCACGGCTCCACGCCGAGCTTCGTGAAGATCCACTTGGCTTCTTCGGCCCCGGTGAACTTAAAGAACAGCGTCTGCGCCAGGATCGCCGCCGCCGCGATCTGCGCGATCCACGTCACGATCAGTTGCGGCTTGGAGAGCGATACGGGCGCAGGAAAGAGGTCCATGGAAAGCTCCGGAGAGGTTCCCTTTGGACACCGCGACCACGCTTCGGTTACACGCGCCGACGCCCCCGCCCGCGCGATCCGCGGGTCCCTTGGGCCCTGTCCCCGTCGCCTCGCGTTACGGGCAGCCCGCCCGGAACGCGCTTAGGAAGCACGTGAAGTCCGCCGCCGTCAGCGTCGGCGTGCCCGTGCTCCCGTCGCAGTTCGCGCTCGGGTCCCCCGCGCGGAACTTGTTCAGGAAGCACGTGAAGTCCGCCGCCGTCAGCAGCGGCGTGCCCGTGCTCGCGTCGCAGTTGGCGTAGCACGGCGACACCAGCGCCACGTCATCAATGTAGAAGTTCGTCGCCAGCGGCGCGCTCGTCGAGCCGTTCGTCACCGCCGCGAACTGGATCTGACGCGAGCCTCCCGCCGTCCCCGGCACCGCCACGCCGATCTGCGTGAACGGCGTCCCGAAGTACGCGCCCCCGCTCCGCACGTCGTTGGACGTCAGCGTCAGCACCGTCGCGCCATCGATCTTCACCGAAAGCGTGTCCACCCCGTCGCCGCGCTGCGTGTCGCCCTTGAACCAGAACGTCAGCGTGTACTGACCCGCCGGCAGGTTCACCGTCTGCGCCAGCGTCGCGGACTCCGCCTTGTTCGCCACGCCGCCCAGCCACGCGAACCAGCGCCCCGTCCGCGCGTTCGTGGGCACGCTCAGCAGGTTCGCGGTGTAGTCCGCGATCGGCGAGCCGAAGTTCGTGGAGGTCTGCGCCCACGCGCCGCCCGTGGGCCCACTCGGGCCCGAACTCTCGAACGACCCATCCACCACCTGCGCCTGCGCCGCACCCGCGACCGCAAGACAAGCCACGATGGAAAGGCTGCGCGTGCTCATGATCTGGCTCCCGCTAGTGTGCCGCGCGTTGGCCCCGTTGGGGTCCCCGACGCAACAAAACATATCACCAGCGCCATCCGGGCACGCAACGTCCGAAAATGTGCCCCACCAAGCCGCCGAACGCGCCTGCGCACGACACTCGCGCGGTATTCTGCCCGCCACCATCGAAAGGGGCACGCATGCGCCGCATCCTCGCCGCCCTCGTCCTCGCACCTCTCCTCACCGCCTGCTCCACCGCGCCCAAGACCGCCGCGCCCAACGACGCCTATCGCTCGACCTTCACCATCGACAAGGCCGCGCTCAGGCCCACCGGGCGCAGCGCGTACATCACGCTCGAGGCGGGGCACACCACGATGCTCAAGTCCCGCGACACCACGCTCACCATCCGCTGCCTCGACCAGACGCAGATCATCGACGGCGTCACCACCCGCATCGTCGAGGAGCGCGAGGAGAAGAAAGGCCAGCTCTCCGAGGTCGCGCGCAACTTCCTCGCCATCGATCCCGCCACGGGCGATGTCTACTACTTCGGCGAGGATGTGGACATCTACAAGAACGGCGCCATCGTCGAGCACGAGGGCTCGTGGCGATCGGGCGTCAACGGCGCACGCTTCGGGCTCTACCTTCCCGGCTCCCCCGCCGCCGGCGATCGCTACTACCAGGAGCTCGCGCCGGGCATCGCGATGGACCGCATCGAGATCGCCAGCACCAGCGAGCGCGTCCCCGGGCCCAGGGGCCCGCTGGAGCGCTGCGTCCGCATCATCGAGACCACGCCCCTCGAGCCCGGCACGTCGCAGAAGATCTTCGCCCCTGGGCTCGGGATCGTGCGCGATGGCGAGCTGACCCTCGCCCCGGAATAGGCCCTCCCCCGCGCCCGACTCACCCGCCACGAAGCACAGGAGCGACCATGTCCACGCCCATCGTGATGCCCCAGGGAACCGGAGAAGTTCTCCAGGTGGCGAGCGATCGCATCCGCGTGCTCGCCGATGGCGCCGCGACCAACGGCGCGGCCTTCGCCATGGAGAACCTCAGCGCGCCAGGCTCCGGACCTCCCCTCCACCGACACGCCCGCGAGGACGAGCACTTCTACGTCATCGAGGGCCACGCGAAGTTCGTGGTGAACGGCGTGGAGCACCGCGTCGCCGCAGGTGGCTACGCCTTTGCCCCGCGCGGCTCGGTCCACACGTTTGTCAGCGTCGGCCCCGGCCCGCTCCGCATGCTCGTCGTCTGCACGCCCGCCGGGCTCGAGGCGCCGTTCCGCCAGGCGGATCGGCTCGCGCGCGAGGGCGCCGCCACGCCCGATTCCCTCGCGCGGACGTTCGCGCCATTCGGCATCGAGTTCCTGGGCCCGCCCCTCTCGCCCTGAAGTCGCCACCGCCCGCCGCCGTACCCTCGACCCATGCCCGCCCTCGCCCAGGCCTTCGCCGATCGCTGGTACGCCGCGTCGAACAGCCACGCCTATGTTCGCCCAGCCATCACCCACCGTGTCTTCACGCCGTGCTTCCACAGGAATGCGGTGAGCTGACCGACGTGGTGCTGCACGTGCCGCACGTTGTACACGTACAACTCCGCCCTGCATCCCGGCACCCATGAGAATCCCGAAGGCCCGCCCAGACTCTTGGGTGTCTCCGCTCTGATCGCCGCCCGCACCTTCGTGCGCACGATCCCGACGTACCGCTCCAATTCGCCCGGCTCGAACCGTCGGCTCGGGCGTTCCGCGCGCATCTCCTCACGCCCTCGCGGGTGCAGCGGCGCACGACCCCGCGATCCTTCCCGGTCCGCCTCCCACTGCTTGGCGCTCCGCGCGGTGTACAGGTCCGCATAGCACAGCACGTGGTACGCCACCTGCCAGAACGGCCAGGTGCCCACCGCCGCATCCCACTTCTCCGGGGGGCAGTTCCGAACACACTCCCGCAGCATCGCCAGCGACGCATCCATCTGGCGCACCACGATTCGTTCCAGCGTCCAACCGGCCATCAGGACCTCCCGCGGGGGCGGCTTCTCCGCCGGGAGCGCCCGGACCCGCGACCGCGCAGCATACCTGTCGCCGTCGCGACGTACCCTCGACCCATGCCCCTCACCCCCGCCCTCGCCCAGGCCTTCGCCGATCGCTGGTACGCCGCGTGGAACGCGCACGACCTCGACGCGATCATGGCCCGCTACGACCCGCAGATCCGACACTCATCGCCGTTCATCAAGCGGTACAACGGCTCGGACGCCCCGGCCCTGGAAGGGCTCGACGCCGTCCGCGCCTACTTCGCCCGCGCTCTGGAGCGCAACCCCCGCCTCCGCTTCGAGCCCCAGCACCTCGCCACCGGGCTCGAGTCCGTCATCCTGCTCTACCGCCGGCACTCGCCCGGCGCCACCCCGCCCACACCCCCGCAGGGCGAACTCTCCGCCGAGGTCTTCTTCCTCACCCCCGCCTCGCTCATCCTTCGATCCGTCTCCCACTACGCCTAGCGCGGCGTGACGCCCGCCACCCACGCCTCGCGCTGGTCCTGCCTGGTCCCCGACATCCGCGCCACCAGCTCGCCCCGCGTGCTCACGCCCGTCTTGCGACGGATCGCCTTCACGTGGTCGTGCACCGTGCTGACACTGCGCCCGATCGCCGCCGCCGCCTCGCCCTCGGTCATTCCCAGCATCAGCGCGTTGAGCACGCGCGTCTCGGCCAAGGTCAGCCAGCGCGGCGCGCCTTCGCACGACCCCCACAGGCGCGACGCGCTCCGCGCCTCGAACTCCAGCACCACGCCCCACGAGGCGACGTCCGCCTCCGAGGCGCAGTCCTCGGACGACCAGTGCGTCATCACCAGCGAGCGGCCGTTCTCCATCGGCGCCACGCCCCGGACGACCAGCCCGGGCGACATCCCCGCGTCGCGGAACGGATGCAGGCCACAGTCCTGCCACGAAGCGCACGACACCCCGTTCGTGGGATCGGCCCGACGATGCGACTCGTGCGACGCCGCGAGCCCGGTAAGCACGCGCTCGAACCGCGAGCACTCGCCGCTCACCCCAACGCCCGTGTGCACCACGATCGAGCGCGGCCCTTCCACCACGGACATGCACGTCGCGCCGCTCCGCTCGCCCACGTTCAACGCGCGCGCGGCCCGATTTCCCCAGTCCACCACGGCGATTTGCGGCAGTTTCGCCACCGCCTGCATCCGCTCACCAAACGAGCGGAGACACATGACGATGCCGCGCGACACATCGCTCGATGGTTCGACGACGCGTACGAAAGCGCTCATGCCAAATCTATCGATCGGCGACGACGCCAATCAAGATAACGCACAGCGAAATCACGCTGATTCGCTATTTGTCGTCACCCACCTTTTTTGAGTGGAGTGATATCCTCACTGAAGCTTCTAACTCAGCTCTGCGTTCTTCTCCAAGTGTCCGGCGTGATGATCAGACCGACAGGCGGGCACGACAAGTCGCTCCACCATCGCAAGGCCGTGTCGCACCATGGACCGAGCAGCGCACATGAACACGAGGTCGCTTGATGCCGCGGATCTCGTTGCGCAGGAACTGGTTCCGCTGTCGGTCCTCCACTACAGCACCGCGGCCGTTTCAATTGTCCGAGAAGATGGATTCGTCATCTACATGAACGAAATGGCCATCCGACTCTTCTGCTCGGTCCACGGTCGTCCCCCAACTCTGGTGGGTCGAAACGTCCTCGATTTCGAGCCGCGCGGCTTCGCCGCAGAGCGCGTCAGCTTCATGAAGCGCCTCGCACGCGAGGGCAAGCACGGCGTGATCCGCAACATCTGGCAAGGCCAGCAGATGTTCACCCACCTGCGCCTGCTCCCGCAGGAGCCGGGCGAAACGCTCCGACGCTTCGTCACCATCAACGAGCGCCTCGCCGGGCCGCGCGACCCGAGCGACTTCAACGGCGTCCTCTTCCTCGACGGGCACTCGCAGGACTGGGGACCGCTCTCCGCGCTCTCGCCGCGCGAGATGGAAATCCTCGCGCTCGTGGGCGAGGGCCTCACCGCCACCGCGATCGCCAAGCGCATCTCGCGCACCAAGCAGACCGTGGACTCGCACAAGTCCTCTCTGCTGCGAAAGCTGAATTGCAAGAACGCCGCGCAGCTCGCCATCATCGCGTACCGCGCCGGCCTGCGCTACGCCGACCGTTCGTCCGAGCGCGCCGCGTCATAGCTCGTTCACCACCACCCACCCCTCGAGTTCGCTCGTCCGTTCCATTCGCATCGCCATCGCACCGGACGCCGGGCCGTGCCCGTCCAGCTCACACGCCGCGACCGACCACGCGTCCGCCAATCAGCACCCCATGACAGGCTCCTCGATCTCCATCGCGCTCAACGTGCAGCTCGACCTCGCGTTCATCGAGCGGAGCGCCACCGCGACCGCCATCCTGCGACAGGACGGCCTGCTCGTCTTCCAGAACCGCGCCGCCGCACGCCTCTTCGCTCCCGAGCAGGGCGAGCCCTCCACCATCGTCGGCGAGAACATCGCCCGCTGGGGTCCGCCCGGCTACGCCCAGGAGCGGATCGAACTGCTCAACTCCCTCGCGGCCTCCGAGCGCGACGCCGTCGTCCGCGATCTCTGGCAGGGCGAGCAGATCATCACCCACCTTCGCCTGCTTCCCCGTCTTCCCAACGAGAGCCTGAGGCACTTCCTCACCGTGCACGAACGCACGCACGGGCCGATCGATCCCACTATTTATAGTGAGCAGGTCTACTACGAGCCGCGCGTGCAGGACCTCGGGCTTCTCGCGCACGTCTCGCCGCGCGAGCTCGAGGTGCTGGCGCTCGTGGGCGAGGGCCTCACCGCCGCCCAGATCGGCGCCCGCCTCCATCGATCCATCGACACGATCAACGCCCACCGCGCCGCGCTGCTCAGGAAGCTCAACTGCCAGAACGCGACCCAGCTCAGCGTCATCGCCCATCGCGCCGGCCTCAAGTACAAGCCGGTCGACCCCGACTGACGCCCCTCAGCACATCGTCAGACCGCCGTCGACGCACAGCACCTGCCCCGTCAGGAACCCCGCCTCGTCGCTGCTGACGTACGACACCGCCGCCGCGATGTCCTCGCCCGTCCCCAGGCGCCGGATCGCCATGAGCTTCTGCACGCCCTCCTTCACCTCGGCGGGCAGGTCCTTGGTCATGTCCGTCTCGATGAACCCCGGCGCGATCACGTTGCACGTGATCCCCTTGCCCCCAAGCTCCCGCGCGATCGTCTTGGACAGCCCGATCAGCCCCGCCTTCGCCGCCGCGTAGTTCGCCTGCCCCGCGTTGCCCACCACGCCCGACGTGCTCGCGATGTTCACGATCCGACCGAACTTGCCCCGCATCATCGTCCGCGCCGCGGTCCGGCAAGCCACGAACGCGCTCGTCAGGTTCGTCTGGATCACGCTCGCCCAGTCCTCGTCGCTCATCCGCAGGATCAGCCCGTCCTTGGTGATGCCCGCGTTGTTCACCAGGATGTCCAGGCGCCCAAGCGCCGTGCCCACCTCGTCCACGCACGCCGCGAGCGCCTTGGCGTCCGCCACGTCCACCGCGCGCACGCTCGCCCTGCCGCCCGCGCTCTCGATCTGGTGCTTCAGATCATTGAGCGGCCCCTCGCTCCGGCTCACCAGCACGACGTGCCGACCATCCCGCGCCAGGCGCAGCGCGATCGATCGCCCGATGCCCCGCGAAGCCCCAGTCACCAACGCCACACGTTGCTCAGACATCCCGCTCTCCTTGCATCGACACAGTGCGTCAGTTGCCGCCCGGGTTCCGCCCCTTGCCCGTGCCGGGGATCGTCACCGGGCCCACCGGCGTGCTCTTCTTCCGATCACCGTCGGGGTCGCTCGCGGGCTTGGACTCCGTCTTGGACTCGGGCTTGGCGCCCGGACCGGGCTTCCGCGCCGTCGGGGCCGCGCTCGTCGGCTCGCTCTCGCTCGGAGCGCTCGCCGCCGAACCGCCCACGCTCGCCCCATCGAACTCGCTCGCGCGCGCCTTGGTCGCCCCGTCGGCCCACGCGTTCTTGAACATCCACGCCTCGCCCACGCGCGTGCCGGTCCATCCCAGCAGGAACGCCTGCCCCGGCACCTGCACCGCCAGCCCGACGCTGGCGCTGGCGGGCTTCTCCTCGCCCGTGTTGCTCAGCGACACCACGCGCACCTGCTCGATCTTCTTGGTCTGCTCGGCCCAGCCCCCGCTGCTCACCAACTCCTCGAGGATCGCCTTGGCCCCGGGGTCCAGCATCGACCCGAACTCCTTCGCGTCGCCCTTGGCCAGCGCCGACGCAAACCGGATCGTCGCCTCGGCGAGCGTCCGGTCCGCCGGCGCGTGCGACTGCGGGAACTGCACCCGCCCGTCGGGCTTCACCGACGACATCACCCCGTTGATGTCCACCGGGTCCGGCGTCGCCTTCACGACCTTCTTCGGTGGTGGCGGCGGCGGGGGCGGCGGCGGCTTCTTCTTCTCGCAACCGGCAAACGCGCTCAGCACCAGCGCCGCGCCCACCGACAGCACGAGACTCGTCCGCTTCGCGTTCATCATCCCACCTCCGGCGCATCGTGCGAGGACACCTTCGCCTGACGATCGATCCGACGCATCAGCCCCGCCAGCGTCGCGCCCGGCGCCAATTCGTGCAGCGCCGCGCCCGCGGCGTTGCCCACGATCCACGAGCAGCTCTGCGACCAGCGCACCGGGCTCGTTAGCTGCTGCACCAGCAGGTCCGCGATCGAACGCGCCGACCCCGCCCCGCTCTGGTGCGGAACCGCCGTCACGTTCGACACCACGGGGCACCGCGCCTCGCGCATCGGCGTCTTGTCCAGCGCCGCACGCAGGCGCTCGGCCGCGGGCCGCATCAGCGGGCTGTGGAACGCCCCGGCCACCTGCAGCACCGTCGCCCGCAGCCCCTTCTCCCCGGCGATCTTCGCCGCACGCTCGCACGCCGTCTTGTGACCGCTGAGCACGATCTGCCCCGGCGCGTTGAAGTTCGCGCACACGAGCACCTCGCCGCCCCGCGCCGCCTCGCACACCTCGTTCGCCTGCGCCTCATCGCCCCCAATCAGCGCGACCATGCCGCCCGGCGAGGCGACCGCCGCGTCCTGCATCGCCCGCCCCCGCAGCGTCACCAGCTCCAGCGCCTCCTCGAAGCCGATCGCCCCCGCCACGTGCAGCGCCGTGTACTCGCCCAGCGACAGCCCCGCCGTCGCCGCGATCTTCGCCTCACCCTCGCCCTTGGACCACGACGCGAGCAGCCCCCGCCAGCACGCGATCGACGCCACGAAGATCGCCGGCTGCGACACGTCCGTCTGGTTCAGCCGCTCCGCCGGGCCCTCAAAGCACAGGCGCGACAGCGGCGCCCCCAGGCGGTCTCCCAGGATCGCGTCCGCACGCTCGAACACCTGCCGCGCCTCGGGCGATCGCTCCGCCCACGCACGCCCCATGCCCACCGCCTGCGCGCCCTGACCCGGGCACAGCACGACGATCGGCCCGCCCGATGCCGCAGAAACGTTGCTCATGACCAGGATCGTAGTTCGCCCGCCCGCCCCGGATTCACCGCCCCTTGCGCTCCAGCTCGCCCGCGAACTCCAGCAGCGAACGCGCAAACTCCGAGGGCTTCTCGATCATCGGCGCGTGACCGCACTCGTCCAGCCACACGATCCGCGCATCACGCAGCAGGCTCATGAACTGGTCCGCGGCCTCGGGCGGCGTCACGATGTCCTGCCGACCCCAGATCAGCAGCGTCGGCGCCTCGATCTCGGGAATCCGCGACCCAAGGTGGTTCTTGCGGGCCGAGCGCGACAGCTTCACCATCGCCCGCGCCCCGCCCTTCTCGTTCAACTCCCGGTGCGCCCGGTCGAGGTCGCTCTCGCGCATGTGCCGACCGGGGTTGTAGAACAACTCGCCGATCTTCCGGCTCAGCCACTCCCGGCTCGGGCGGATCTCGATCGTGTCCACCATCGACTTCTCGATCAGACCACTCGCCCCCGCCAGCACCAGCCCGCCCACCAGGTCCGGGCGGTTGAGCGCGATCCGCAGCGCCACGTGCCCGCCGAACGAGTTCCCCACCAGGATCGGACGCTCCCCCCGCGTTCCGGGCGCGATCCGATCGATCAGGAACTTCTCCGTCAGCGTCTCCACCCCCATGATCGAGCAGTCATCGCCCCGCAGCTGCAGCAGCGGAATCTCCAGCAGCGTGCAGTGGCACGCGTGCTTGATCCCATCCACCACATCCTCCCAGTGATCGTTCAGCCCCACCAGCCCGTGCAGGAACACCACCGGGCGCCCGCCCACCCGCCCCGTCTGCACCACCTTCGAGGGAACATCCACCTCGCCCTGACCGCGCAGGACGATCGTCTGGGCAAGCCTCTCCTGGGAGTCGTGCCCTGTCGAACTACCGGTCGACTTGGCGGAGATCGTGGACAGTGGGCCCTCCGTGCGATGATTCGGCCCCGGATGGTACCACGTTCACGACCGGCGGGCAGGACGGGTTCCGTGAGCGCGACCCGATCCCCACCGGCACCATCTAGACGCCGTTGACCACCCTGCCATCTTCCAGACGCACCACCCGGTCCGCCCGAGCCGCCACGTGCTCGTCGTGCGTCACCATCACGATGGTCTGTCCGCTCGCGCGCCGATGCGCCGCGATCGCGTCCAGGATCTTCTCCCCCGTCGTTCGATCCAGGTTCCCCGTGGGCTCATCGGCCAGCAGCGCCGCCGGTCCGTTGATCAGCGCCCGCGCGATCGCCACCCGCTGACGCTCCCCGCCCGAAAGCTCCGCCGGGCGATGTCCCAGACGGTGCGAAAGCCCGAACGCCTCCAGCAGCGCCCGCGCCCGCGACAGCACATCCTGCCGCGGATACCCCACGCGCCCGTGACGCACCATCGCCGCGATGGTGACGTTCTCCAGCACCGTCAACTCCGGCAGCAGGTGGTAGAACTGGAACACGAAGCCCACCGACTGCGCGCGATACTGGTCCACCTCGCGCGAGGACCACGACGCCAGATCGCTCCCGCGGAACGAGATCGAGCCGCCGCCCACGTCCGGGCGATCCAGCCCGCCCATCAGGTGCAGCAGCGTCGATTTGCCCGAGCCCGACGCCCCCAGGATCGCCACCCACTCCCCCGCGCGCACGTCCAGCGTCACGCCACGCAGCACAGGCACATCCACGCGACCCAGGCGGTACGTCTTGTGCAAGGACGACACCGCCAGCAGCGGCCCCGCGCTCGCGTCCACCACTCCGCTCGCTTGTGCCACTGTTGCCGTCACGATCCCTCTTTCCTTGTGCCGGTTGCCTTGTCTCTCCGTCTCTTTGTCTCTGCGTCTCTCGCTACTCGAATCTCAACGACCTCACCGGGTCCATCCACGCCGCCTTGATCGCCGGCACCAGCGCCCCCACCACGCTCGACAGCACGCCCCCGATGAGCACGATCGCCGCCTTGTCCGCCTCCACCTTGTTGGGGATCGTCGAGAAGTAGTACACCTTGGGGTCCCAGATCACCAGCCCCATGTGCGCGCCTAGCCAGTCGTGGATCGGGTTGATGTTCGAGATGATCAGGTACGACGCGAGGCCCCCCAGCGCCGCCCCGCACAGCCCGATCGCCACCCCGTACCGCAGCCACAGCCACGCGATGCCCCCGCGCGACGCCCCGATCGCCCGCAGAATCCCGATGTCCTTGGTCTTCTCGGAGACCATCGCCCAGAAAATCGCCAGCACCAGGAACACCGCCGTGAGCGAGATGATCGCGAACAGGAACAGCACCAGCCCAGTCTCCTTCTTCACCGCCTGGATCAGCCCCTTGATCCCCGGGCGCTCCTCCCACGTGTCGATCCGCAGCCGCGTGCTGCTCGCCGGCGGCGGCGGGCGACGCTTGTCCGCGAAGTCCTTCGCGAACTGCGTGTAGATCTCCCGGCAGCGATCCCGCAGCTGCTCGGGCGTGAACCCCGCCTTGGCCCGCACAAACAGGTTCGTGATCCGCGCCGGCTCCTCCACCGTCGTCGGCTCAGGGTCCACGAACTCCTGCCGGCCCGTCTGCGGGTTCAGGCGCGCGATCGGGCGCTGCCCCGGCGTCCGATCGATCACCTTCGCCGCGTCCATCCGCAGCATCTTCTGCAGCGCCTCGAGCTTGAACAGCACCACGTTCGCGTCGATCTCGTACAGACCGCTCTTGAAGTTGTTGACGATCGGCACCTCGCGCGTCACCTGGTCCGTGTGCGAGCGCCCCGTCAGGTCCATCGGCCACACCGACAGCACCGCCTTACGCCCGGGCTGGAACGCCTCGGGGATCACCGGCTGCAAAAAGCCCTCGGGCATGCGCTCGTAGTAGTGCCCCACCTCCGCCCCCGCCACAAGCGCCGGCAGCGGCTCGGGAATCGGGTCGCCCTTGCCCGCCGGCGGGCCCGAGTACGTCAGCGTCAACGCGTCCTTAAAGAACCGCTCCATCGCGCTCACGTTCTCGGCGTTGAGGCGCGGGTCCTTCTTCTGCGTGTCCTTGGGCAGCGCCTTGTCGAGCTTCTTCCACCACAGCGTGTCGCGGTACCCCGTCACGCGATCGAACGAGGGCCCGTCGATCCCCCGGATCTGCACGCCCTCGGCCGAGTCCGACAGCGGGAGCTTGATCATCCCGAACGTCTCGATCACCGGCGTCGCCCCCGCCACCATCGGGTCGGCCTCCAGGCGCGCGATCAGCTCGTCGTAGTACGCGAACCCCGCCGGCGCGGGATAGCGAATCTCCACGTCGCCGATCATCGTCCGCCCGGACTCCGACAGCATCCGCAGGAACCCGCCCATCACCGACCACGTGATCAGCACCATCGCGGTGCACAGCATCACCGCCACGATCGCCAGCAGGGGCACGACCTTGGACGTCAGATAGCGGCGGGTGAGCAGGGCCTGGTACACGGGGCGAGGGTAGGGGAAGCGGGCCAGTGGCACGGGGCGTCAACGGGCACGGGCAGCGGACACGCGCGAATCTCTCTTCATCGACCAATCGCCGCACGCGCGACCAGCCTCGACCAGGCGCATGTCCCCCTTTGCCCTGCGTCCGTCGCGTTCCCCTACAACTTCCATCCAAGGTACTTGTTCGCGACGAAAACGAGACCAAGGAACGCGAACAGATAGGTGACGCGAATGATCACCGAAAACACCACCGCGTCCCGCCAGTCCTCCAGCTCGAACAGGTGCATCAGCAGCCCGTAGTACACCAGCAGTCCGATCGCCCACCCCAGCGCCGGCACCTGCAGGTAACTCACCACGGCATCGATGGCGCTGGTCGCGCAGAACACCGCCGCGAGGCTCAACGCCGCAAGGGGCAGCGGCTGCTCCGCCTCCTCACTCCACATCTTGCTGAAGATGACGTACCCGACGAGCGCCAGCGGAACCACGCCGAACGACGCGATCAGATCCACCACCAGCGCCTTGGGCTGGTTCGCCGCCATGCGCACCAGCACCAGCGCGATCAGCCCCGCCGCGATGTACTTCACGGGACGCAGGTAGTAGTCCCGCGTCGCCTGCTGCATCGCCCTGGTTCGCGGCGTCGTCCCCCCGCCCACGCTGATCGTCCCGCACTCGGGGCAGCGCGACTCCAGCGCCAGCCCCTTGAGGTTGTACCCGCACTGGGCGCACTCGCGGTCCTTCTCCAGTTCCCACGGACGCTTGCCCGTGCTCATGTTGTACTGGCAGTGCTGGCACACCAGGTGATCCACCGGCATCGACCGCCCGCACCCGGGGCACGCCCGCGTCCCGTGCGCCTCCAGGTCCTCGGGGCTGGCGTCGAGCGGGATCTCCTCGCCCGTCAGCGCCGGCTCGGCCGCCTTCGCCTTGCTCTTGTACTTGGCCTTGAGCGCCGCACGGTGCTCGGCCCCCGCCTTCAACGCGTCGTAGCACGCCCCGCACGTGTACAGCCCGTCGGCGTCCTTGTACCGCCGATCGTCCGTGCAGTCGATCCCGCACTTCATGCAGGTTTTGACGCCCTCGCCCATGACGCTCCCCACGCGTTCCATGCCCAGTCTACCGGAACCCCCGCCCGAGGATGCAGCGAAACCCGCCGCGTTCGCGCCCCAACAATCCGCCCAGCGGGAGCCGGCACGAACCCCGGAAGCACACATGCGCACCATCCTCCTCGCGTCCCTCGCTCTGGGTCTGGCGCTCCACACCAACGCCCAGGACGCCGCGCCCCCCGCCCGCCCCATCGCCCCCGCGCCCGACGATCGCCTCGCCGATCGTCTCGCGGACCTCGACGCGCTGCACGACGGGCTCGCCTCGCGCCATGCCGACGCCTTCTTTCGAACGCCGCGCGAACGCTTCGACGCCGAGTTCGCCGCGGCCCGGGCCCGCGCGGGAACGCTCGACGATGGCGCGTGGCTCCTGGAGCTCAGCCGGCTCGCCGCGCAGATCGGCGACGCCCACACGCGCGTGCTCATCGCCGCGGGCAAGCCGCCGTGCCAGACGAAGATCCCGCTCCGCTTTGCCCCCCTGTCGGACGGCATCTTCATCGACGCCGCACCCGACGCCCACCCGGACCTGATGGGCGCTCGCGTCGTGGGCGTGAACGGCGTGCCGATCGATGAGGTCCAGCGCCGCATCACCACCTTCATCGCGGTGGAAACGGAGACCAACGCGCGCGACGTCGCGGCGAGGTACCTCATCTACGACCGTGTGCTGCACGCGCTGGGCGTGCTCGACGCGCCCGGGCGCGTCACGCTGAGCGTGGAGGGGGGCCAGGGCGGAGCGCGCGAGATCACCCTCGACGCGATCGGCGACGACACGCCGTGGTCGGGCAAGGTGGTCCCGGACCCCAGGCGGAAGGACCTGCCGCCCGGGCTCATCTCGCGACCGGAGAAGTACTGGCACGTGCGCCTGCCCGAGGAGGGGATCCTGTACTGCCGGTACGACAAGTGCGCCGACATGCAGGGCAAGAGCGTCGCCCAGTGGGCCAAGGAAGTTTCGGCGGAGCTCGAGACCTCGAGCCCGCGGGCGGTCGTGGTGGACCTGCGCCGGAACGCGGGCGGAAACTCGACGCTGCTCTGGCCGCTCATGTCGCGCCTGAAGGCGTGGAAGGCCGGCGATGCCTCGCGCCGGGTGTACGCCATCATCGGGCGTGCGACGTTCTCCTCGGGAATCACCAACGCGTTGAACCTCAAGCAGGGCGTGGGCGCGGTGCTCGTGGGCGAGGAGCCCGGGCAGAAGGTCGGATCGTTCGGCGAGGTCCGCACGTTCAAGCTCCCGCGCTCCGGGGTCGACGTCTCGTACGGCTCGGAGGCCAAGGGCGACCCGAAGCGGCCCACGCCGATCGTGCCCGACATCGCGGCGCCGATGCACGGGGCCGCGTACTTCGCGGGGCGTGACGAGGCGCTCGAGGCGGTGCGGGGCGCGATGTCCAAGTAGCGGGCGATCGGTTGGATGTTGCCGAGGGTGGTCGGTACGCTGCGTGCGTGGAACTGACGTCGCTCCGCTATTTCCGGGCCATCGCCCAGGCGCGGCACATGACGCGCGCGGCGCAGGCGCTGGGCGTGACGCAGCCGGCGCTGTCGGCGGTCGTGAAGAAGCTCGAAGCGGAGGTCGGGGCGGCGCTGCTGCACCGGACGGGACGTGGCGTGGAGCTGACGGACGCGGGGCGGGCGTTCCTGGGGCACGCGGAGGACTCGCTGCGGGCGGCCGAGGCGGGCGTGCGCGCGGTGCGGCGGCTGAGCGGGCTGGAGGAGGGTTCGATCCGCCTTGGCGGCGGCGCGACGGCGATGACGTACCTGCTGCCGAGGGTGGTTCGGGCGGTGCGTCGCGAGCATCCCGGGCTGCGGTTCTATGTGCGCGAGGCGGGAAGCCGGGCGATCGCGGCGGCGGTGCTGTCGGGCGAGCTGGACCTTGGCATCGTGACGCTGCCGGTGGACATGCCGGGCTCGGGCGATCTGCTGACGATCACGCTGGTCGAGGATGAGCTGAGGTTGATCGTGCCCAAGGGAGAGACGAAGAGAGGCAGAGACGGAGAGACGAAGCGGGACGCTGCGCGGGCGGGCGAGACGATCGGAGCGGGCGGAGTGTTTCGCTGGAAGGAGCTGGCGGGCGTGCCGGTGGTGGCCTTCGAGGCCGGGACCGCGGTGCGCGGGATCGTGGACGACGCGGCGCGTGCGGCGGGCGTGACGCTGGACGTGGTGATGGAGCTGCGCTCGATCGAGTCGATCAAGAGCATGGTGTCCGCCGGGATCGGCGTCGGGTTCGTGTCGCGGTTCGCGCTGGGGGCGGGGTCCGCGTGGGGGCAGGGGCTGCGCTGCAAGGAGGGACGGCTGTCGCGGACGCTGGCGATCGTGCGCCGGCGCGATCGCGTGCCTAGTGCCGCGGCCGGGGCGTTCGAGCGGGCGCTGGTGGCGTCGGTGGGGTGAGGGGGGCTTGTCCGGGCCTTCACGCTTAGGGCGTCGCGCGTCGTGCCGAGGATGGCGATGCACGCGCGGAGGGCGATGGTTTGATTTTCAGAACGGGCGAGGCATGTGAGCGCGGCGAGGGCCGTGGTGCGCGCGTGGTCTGCAATGGAGGATTCGCGCGCGGCGGAGATGGATTGCGCGGCGTCGAGGTGGGCCTGGGAGCGCGGGTGGTTGACGAAGGCCGCGAGCTGTTCGAGGGTGAGGGCGTGGGCCTGTGCGATCTCGACGGGCGTGAGGGTGGTCTGCAGGAGATCGGAGAGCAGGTCTTCGGGTCGATCGGGGAGGGGCGCGGGGACCGGGGTGTGAAGAGGAGGATTCGGGGCGGTGTGGTCGAGCGTCCTGGCGTGTGACGGAAGGGGGCGCGAGCGCGCGAGCAGATCATGGATGTTTCGGTTCATGATTCGAGACTACGAGCGGGGCGGGCGCGTGCAAGAGAGGATGTGCGCAGTGTCGATGGAAGAGCGCGCGCGGGGCGGTGATGTGGTTGGGTTTGTTGAACGTTCTGGGGTGTTCGCAGGCACCCGTCTGGAGACTTGAGCGGCCCACCGAGCATCGTGCACGAGTCGCTGCGAGGCGTACGACGCCGGTAGACTCTACGAACGCACGCTCTTGGAAAGGTCACCGCCATGGACGACACGACATTTTGGTCCCTCATCGAAGTCGGAAGGGCAAAGTCGAAGGGTGATCAAGAGGCGTTTCTTCGCGTGCTCAGGGAGAAACTTGAAGCGCTGCCTGCGGAGGAAATCGCCGCGTTCGATGCGGTGCTGCATCGGCGGCTCCATGACGCGTACACGTGGCCCTTGTGGGGCGCGGCGTACGTGATCTGTGGCGGCTGCTCCGACGATGGGTTCGAGTACTTTCGACTGTGGCTCATTGCTCAGGGTCGAGGAGTGTACGAGAAGTCGATCAAGGATCCGGAGTCGCTCGCGTCGTTGACGATCGACGAGCCGGAGGAACTCGAGTTTGAGATGCTGCTGTACCTCCCGGGAGAGGTGTACGAATCCAAGACTGGCGAAGAGGAGATTCCTGACCAGGGCGTTCGGCACCCCGAGGAGCCCTCGGGCCCGCGCTGGGAGGACGATGACCTTGAATCGCTGTTCCCCAGGCTCTGAAAGAAATACGCTGACCAGTAGTCACACTTGTGAACGTAATTGCTCACTGAATCAACTGATCGATCGATTCGTAGGCTTGCGTTCTGCCGCCCAACGATCCGCGTGTCGTGTGATGATTCGCGGGGAGGATGTTTGCGGTAAGGTCCGTGCATGACGCTCAAGTACCATCCCGGGCCGGACGAGGCGCGTGGGGCTCGGCGGCGGGCCGTGCGGCGGATCGCGCATGGGCGCGGGGTTCGATGGCTGGCGGGGACGGTGCTGTGCGTGGCGCTGGTCGCGGCGATGGTCGGGCTGCCCGTGTCGGGCGGATCGCTGGGGTGGCGCGAGTATCTCGTGGCGCTCGCGGTCGTCGGGGCGTTTGCGCTCGCGCTGGGGATCGCGGCGAGACGGCACCTGAGTCGCCGCGCGGGCCGGGGCGGCGGGCGCTGCCGGTTGTGCGGGGAGAGGCTCGGGGGCGAGGGCGCGCCGCGCGCGGGCGGGTGCCCGGAGTGCGGGTCGTGAGGGCGGGTGATGACATCACAAAAAGTGATTCATCTTGTTATTTCAATCGATTGGATTGATTGATCCACGGATGCGATAGTTGGGTCGGATGGGTCGCCGCGCGGATGTCGCGGGGGCGGCCTGGCTCCTGGCTGAAAGGGCGAACATGGCTTCTTCCTCCTCGTCGAATCCCTTCAACTCCCGCGCGACGCTGAGCACCAAGGGCGGGACGTTCGTGTACTTCGACCTGAACGCGCTGGTGCGGTCGAAGATCGGGCATGTGGAGAGGCTGCCGTACTCGATCAAGGTGCTGCTGGAGTCGATGCTGCGGCACGTGGACGGGTTCGTGGTGACGCAGGACGACGTGGCGGGGCTGGCGAACTGGAACGCGAAGAGCCCGGCGAAGGAGGAGATCCCGTTCATGCCCGGGCGGGTGGTGCTGCAGGACTTCACGGGCGTGCCGTGCGTGGTGGACCTTGCGGCGATGCGCGAGGCGATGAAGAAGCTCGGGGGTGATGCGAACCTGATCAACCCGCTGGTGAAGTGCGATCTGGTGATCGATCACAGCGTGCAGGTGGACGCGTTCGGGGCGGCGACGAGCGCGGGCACGGCGCTGACGATCAACGCGGGGCACGAGTTCCGTCGGAACATGGAGCGGTACGAGTTCTTGAAGTGGGGTCAGCAGAGCCTGAACAACTTCACGTGCGTGCCGCCGGCGACGGGGATCGTGCACCAGGTGAACCTGGAGTATCTGGCGACGGGCGTGCTGACGCGGAAGGTCGGCGGGGAGACGGTGGCGTACCCGGACTCGTGCGTGGGGACGGACTCGCACACGACGATGATCAACGGGCTGGGGGTGGTGGGCTGGGGCGTGGGCGGGATCGAGGCCGAGGCGGTGATGCTGGGCCAGCCGATCTACATGCTCACGCCGGAGGTGATCGGGTTCCGTCTGAAGGGGAAGCTGCCCGAGGGGACGACGGCGACGGACCTTGTGCTGACGGTGACGCAGGTGCTGCGGAAGAAGGGGGTGGTGGACAAGTTCGTGGAGTTCTTCGGGGAGGGTCTGGCGGCGCTGTCGGTGCCGGATCGCGCGACGATCGCGAACATGGCGCCGGAGTATGGCGCGACGATGGGGTTCTTCCCGATCGACGCGGTGACGCTGGAGTACCTGCGGTTCACGGGGCGGGACGAGGCGACGATCGATCTCGTTGAGAAGTACAGCAAGGCGCAGGGGCTGTTCTGGGCGCCGGGGGCGCGGGAGCCGGAGTTCACGGATGTGCTGGAGCTGGATCTGGCGACGGTGCAGCCGAGCCTTGCGGGGCCCAAGCGTCCGCAGGACCGGGTGGAGCTGAAGAACGTCAAGAGCGAGTTTCTGCGGGCGCTGGGCGCGCCGGTGGGGAACACGGGGTTCGGGCTGGGCGCGGAGAAGATCTTCGGGAGCTTCGGGACGCACAAGGGCGAGGGCGAGCGCAGGCTGACGCACGGCGCGGTGGTGATCGCGGCGATCACGTCGTGCACGAACACGAGCAACCCGGACGTGCTGATCGCGGCGGGGCTGGTGGCGCGCAAGGCGCGGGCGCTGGGGCTGCGCAGCAAGGCGTGGGTGAAGACGAGCCTCGCGCCGGGGAGCAAGGTCGTGACGGCGTACCTGGACAAGGCGGGCCTGAGCGCGGACCTGGACGCGCTGGGGTTCAACACGGTCGGGTACGGCTGCACGACGTGCATCGGGAACTCCGGGCCGCTGCCCGAGGCGGTGGAGGCGGCGATCAAGGAGGGGGACCTGGTCGCGGCCAGCGTGCTGAGCGGGAACCGCAACTTCGAGGGTCGCGTGCACCCGAGCGTGAAGGCGAACTATCTGGCGAGCCCGCCTCTGTGCGTGGCGTATGCGATCGCGGGGAGTGTGTGCATCGACCTGGCGACGGAGGCCCTGGGGACGGGGAAGGACGGCAAGCCGGTGTTCCTGAAGGACATCTGGCCCACGCAGGCCGAGGTGCAGCAGGTGAAGTCGCAGTGCCTCTCCGCGGAGCAGTTCCGCAAGGAGTACGGCAACGTGTTCAACGGGAACGAGACGTGGAACAAGGTGCCGGTGAGCAAGAGCGAGCTGTACCGGTGGAACGAGTCGAGCACGTACATCCAGCACCCGCCGTACTTCGAGGGATTGAGCGCGACGCCGGGCACGCCGGCGCCGATTCGCGGGGCCAAGTGCCTGGTGTTCGTGGGCGACAGCGTGACGACGGACCACATCTCGCCGGCGGGGGACATCGCCGAGGCGAGCCCGGCGGGTGAGTACCTCAAGAGCCTGGGCGTGAAGAAGGCGGACTTCAACAGCTATGGCAGCCGTCGCGGGAACGATCGGATCATGACGCGCGGGACGTTTGCGAACGTGCGCGTGAAGAACCTGCTGGCCAAGGACGCGGGCGGGAAGGTGAAGGAGGGTGGTTGGACGAAGGACATGAGCAAGGGTGGCGGCGGGAAGATCGACTTCATCTACAACGCGTCGCTGAACTACAAGAAGGAGGGGACGCCGCTGGTCGTGCTCGCGGGCAAGGACTATGGGATGGGCTCCTCGCGTGACTGGGCGGCGAAGGGGACGCTGCTGCTGGGCGTGCGCGCGGTGATCAGTGAGAGCTTCGAGCGGATCCACCGGAGCAACCTCGTGGGCATGGGCGTGCTGCCGCTGAACTTCCCGGCGGGGCAGACGGCGGCGAGCCTGGGATTGACGGGCGAGGAGACGTTCGACATTCATCTGCCGGTGGCGACGAGCGGCGAGAACGCGGGGCTTGTGGAGCCGCGCTGCGATGTGAAGGTCATCGCGACAAAGCCTGATGGTAAGAAGGTTGAGTTCGTGGCGCGCTGCCGGATCGACACGCCGGTGGAGGCGGAGTACTACCGCAATGGCGGCGTGCTGCAGACGGTGCTGCGGCGGCTGCTCAATGAGAGCAAGAAGGGGGCGAAGAAGGCGGTGGGCGTGTGAGGCTCATAAGAACTTCACCATGTGCACCTCGTCGATCTGCTCGCCGTTGAGGGACATGGCGCGTGGCTCGATGCCCCAGGGCGCGAAGCCGAGTCGCTCGTAGAGGCGTCGGGCCTGGACGGAGCGGATGCTGGCGCTGAGGCGGACGCTGTCGATGGCGGGCCAAGCGCGGGCGGTGGCGATGGCGAGCTCGAGCATGGACTGGGCGAGGCCCGCGCGCCGGTGTGATGGCGCGACGTAGACGCCCCAGATTTGGGCGCGGTGGTTGAGTTTGTCGTGCGGGCCCAGCGCGAGCCCGACGGAGCCGACGAGGCGCGGGCCATCGAGGGCGCCGATGATCGCGTAGCCCGGTGTGCCCTGGGCGGAGGCGGCGAGCCCGGCGCGGACGGCGGCGGGATCGAGGGCGCGGTCGTTGCGCGGGCTGGCGGCGAAGGCGGAGGGCGCCTCGTCGAGCATCTCGCGCCTGAGCGCGATGAAGGGCTCGGTGTCGTCGGGGGTGAGGAGGCGGATGGGCATGGGGGAGTATTGGCCTTTGGAGGCACACTCGCACATGATCAACGAGTCGTCAGCGAAAGTTACAATGGAGTCTCCTGAAGTACAACAGCCAAAGGTGTGACATGGGCAAAGAGATTGGAGTTACGTTCAGTTCAGAGTGGCACGATCCTGTGTCCAAGATCCAACTCAAGAAAGACCCGAGCACAGGAGAGTTGTACCACCACGGGTCGTACTACGAAGAGTCGAGGGACGCGAGCGCGGTGAGCGAACAGCACTGGGCCGTGCGGAAGCACGTCTCGCGACTGAGCAAGGACCCTTTGCTGCGCAGCAGCCAGATTCGTTGGCTGCGAGCGCGCGTCAATCCGTTCAGCGGTAAGGACCTCTTGCGATACGCCACGACTGCCAAGGACCCCTATGGCCGCGCGTGCGCGATGAACGATCTCGACGCGTTCGGACTCCTGCACCGGTCGTTCGTGCCAAGTCTGGCTCGGATCGCGCGAACGGATCGTTTCGGTGAGAATCGCGCAATGGCGCTGTCCCTCATCGCCGAACTGCGAGGGTCTGCCGCGGAGGGCATGTATTTGGAGTCGCTCGGCGACCCGTCCTTTCGGTACAAGTTCTCGCCGATCTCGCTCATCAACGATCATGGAACGTCCGCGTCGGTTCCGGCGATGGCGAAGTACGTGAAGAAGGCGGTGCGCCGCAAGCGCACGGGCTTCGAGTGGGATAGCGACGTGTCGGTTGCCGTGAAGTTCTTGAACCGGTTTCTGGACAGGCATCCCGCGGTTGTGGACGCGTTCCAGGACGTGGTTCGTTACTGGCACAATCTGGACTATGACGAGGCGCGGTGTGTTGAGGTGAACGCCCGGTACATCGGCATCCGCGTGCTGAGCCCGGTTGAGCCGGAAGAGAGCGATGGTCCTGAACGAGTGACCATCCAGGCGAGCTGGGGCAAACGCAGACTCTGGAAGGACAAGTCACGCTTTCGGTACGATCAGTTCGTGGCCCAGAAGAGCGGCGTGAAGAAGAGGTCTGGCAAGACGGGCAAGAAGTGAAACCGGCCTTGGTCGATGGTCGAAGCCACGCGTGATGCGCACGCACACGCTGGAGATGAGCATCGACCTGCCCCGCCCGATCGGCGAGGTGTTCGAGTTCTTTGCGGACGCGGGGAACCTGCAGGAGATCACGCCGGGGTGGCTGGACTTTGCGATCCTGACGCCGCGTCCGATCGTGATGGGCGTGGGGACGCTGATCGACTATCGGCTGCGGATCCGCGGGGTGCCGGTGCGCTGGCGGACGCGGATCGCGGCGTGGGAGCCGGTGGGGAGTTTCGCGCCCGATCGCGCGCGGTTCGTGGACGAGCAGGTGCGCGGGCCGTACCGCGTGTGGCGGCACACGCACACGTTCGAGGCGCTGGCGGCGTCGCGCAGCATGCCCGAGGGCGGGACGCGGTGCGGGGATCGGGTGGAGTTCCGATCGCCCGGGTGGGTGCTCGAGCCGCTGGTCCATCGCGCGCTGGTGCGCCGGGACGTGGAGCGGATCTTCGCGTATCGGGCGCGCCGGCTTGGGGAGCTCTTCGCTCGCGCTACTTCGGCTGATGGGGTGCTGGCGTCGGCGGGCGCGTGACGAACGCGGCGCGCGAGCGGGCGTAATCGAGCACGATGTGGAAGGGGCGGAGGAGCTCGACGCCGATGGTGCCGTCGTGCGTGGCGTCGGCGAAGTTTCCCTTGGGCTCGATGGCGAAGGTCGCCTGCACGTTCTCGCGCTTCACGCCGGCGAGTTCGACGCTGGTGAGCGTGGCGGACTTGGCCTTGACGAAGCCGCCCACGCCGCCGAGCTTGGCGTCCTTGGTCTCGCGGCCCTCGAGCAGGTTCCATGTGCGGACGCTGGGCTCGTGGATGGTGATGGCGGTGTTGGCGCCCAGGTCCAGGCGGAAGAGGCCCTGGTGGTCCTCGACCTTGGCGCGGACGCTGGGGATTCGATCGCGCACGGTGAGCTCCTGCCACGCGCCGTGCTGCAGGGTGTGCGTGGCGGGATCGAGCAGGGCGATGCGCGGGGGCGCGTCGGGCCCGCCCAGGTCGATCTCGACGATGGCGCGCGAGAGGACCTCGTAGCCGATGATGCCCTCGATCTCATCGCCGAGCAGGGGCGTGAGGAAGGAGAGATCGGTCTCCATGAGGGGGCAATCGCGGAGGGTGAGGCGGCCCAGCGTGAGCGTCTGGGCGCGATGGAGCGGGAGGCTCGCGGAGCCGCCGACGCCCGAGCCCTCGATCTCGCCGGCGCGCGTCAGGTTGAAGTCCGCGGCGTGGGGCTTGGAGACGACGCAGATGCCGGCGCCGGTATCGAAGATGAACCAGCCCGCGCGATGGTTGTTGATGGTGGGGCGGACGAGCAGGAGGCCGCGCTCGGAGCGCTTCACCTCGAGCTGGTCGGGGGCGGCGGGGTCGAAGGATGCGCCGGCGACGGCGAGCTTGGCTTCCTGCGCGGCCTGGGGGTCGTTGGGCCCGTCGGGCGGCGGGGTCTGCGCCAACGCGCTGGCGGAGAGGGCGAGCAGGGCGAGGAGGCAGCGGTGGATCATGGGGTGTCCGCCTTTGGTGCGGCGCGGCGTGGGCCGGCCATGGGTGCGGTGGGGCGCTTGGGGGCGCGGGCTTTGGATTCGGCGAGCGGCGTGAGGGCGAAGGCGAGGGCGATGGGTTCGGTGTCGGGCGCGGGCGGGGACTGGTTGAGCAGATCGAAGAGCTCGTTGAGGAGTGAGTTGGCGCGGGCGAGTTGATCGGGGCGGAGCCACCCGCGCGCACGGGCGACCCAGAGCTGGCGGGAGTCACCCTCGGCGCGGATAGCGGGGAGCGCCAGGGCGCGCCGGACATCACGGCGCGCCAGGCGGAGGATGGCATCGAGGACCGGGGCGAGGTGCCCGGAGCGCTTCGCGGGCGGGTAGGCGATGCGCGCGGGGCGATCGGGCAGGGCGTAGAGCGCGGCGCGATCGCGCCCGACGCCGGCGTGCCCGATGCGCCGGACAAGGGCGACGCGCTGCAGGGCGCGGAGGTGGAAGTAGAGCGAGTCGGGTCGGCGGTTGAGTCGCTGGGCGAGGGCGGCGATGGTCGAGCCTTGGGGCGAGGCCTGGAGGGCGTCCACGATCTCCTGGCGAAGGGGCGAGGCGAGGGCGCGGAGCTGGTCTTGTCGTTGGATGAGGAGGGTCATGGGCTATCGTTGAAGTTTATACCAATATTTCAATGATTGGGAAGGGGCGAAGTGTGGTTTCGAGGATGCGGAACGTGGTGAAGATGGGCGAGCGCGGGCGGGGTTGCGGCGAACAATGGGCGAGCGTTCGCCTCGACGTGGACGATGTCTCTGCGTTTGGTCGGCGGGCCGCGGAGGGCGGGACGTCGGCATGGGCCGGCCGAAGCCCCTCCACCACCGTTCCCTTGGACACACCCTTGTTGATGGAGCCGCGGATGGACTCTCCTCGTGCGATGCGTCGTGGCCGGGCCCGTGGCGTGCTGGGAGCGCTCGTGCTCTCGGTGCTGGGCGGGGTGGCGCTGGCGGCGCCCGACAGCAGCGCGCTGCTGCTGGCGGTGCGGGGGCTGCAGATCAGCGCCAAGAACGAGGACACGAGCTACCGGCACACGGACCAGGTGGTGGAGTGGACCGAGGACGGGCACGGCACGCGCGTGCACGCGGACTGCTCGGGGCTGGTGAACGCGGTGCTCAAGCGCGTGTGCGAGATCGACGGGCCCAAGCTGGCGATGTGGCTCGGGAGGGTGCGCCCGCTGGCGCGGGACTACCACGACACGATCGTCGCGGAGCGCGGCTTCACGCGGGTGAAGAGCGTGACGTCGATCCGCCCGATGGACCTGATCGCGATCAAGTTCGAGGCGGGTGCGAAGGACACGGGGCACGTGATGTTCGCCGACTCCGGGGCGTTCAAGCGTGAGGCGAGCGCGCCCATCGTGGAGGGCACGACGCAGTGGGAGGTGCAGGTGATCGACTCTGCCGCGAGCCCGCACGGCGTGAGGGACACGCGGTACAAGGAGGGCGGGCCGTCGCGCGCGGGGGTTGGGCGCGGGTCGGTCCGGCTGTACGCGGATGATGATGGCACGATCGTGGGATACACCTGGAGCACGGGGCGCGGGTCGGTGTATCGATCGATCAAGGACCGGCCGCTGGCGGTCGGGCGTCTGAACGTGATGGAGAAGAAGCCGTGGGAGGCGGGCGGCGCGGCGGCCGCGCCCGAGGAATCGCGCGGGGATGGGACGGGCGAGGCGGCGGAGTAGCGAGCGGATCGGCGGTTCGGGCGCGGGTGGGCGGGGCGCCGTTGGGCGTGGAGATCAGCGTCCCTCGAAGAGGCGCTGCCCGAGCCAATCGGAGAGCTCGGGGATTTCCTTGATGCGCCGGGCGGTGGTCTCGATGTTGTACTCGATGCGCGCGAACTCGACGTAGCCCAGGGGCGCGGCGAGCTTGCCCTCGCCCGGGGCATAGAGGATGGCGTAGCTGGCGCGGGGATCGCCATCGCGGGGCTGGCCCACGGAGCCGACGTTGATGACGGCCTTCTCGCCCTCCATGAACTTGTAGCAGGACTCGCCGAGCTCGGTGGGCGGGTAGAAGTCCGGCTCGTCGGTGAAGACACCCGGGACGTGGGTGTGCCCGACGATGCACAGGCGCTCGACGCGATCGAAGATGGAGTTCATCTTGTCGGGGGCGTTGAGGGCGTCGTCGGGGAAGATGTACTCGTTGATGGGTCGGCGGGGCGAGCCGTGGACGGCAAGGACGGGCGGGCTCGAGCCGTTGCCGGAGATGCCCTCGACGACCCGCACGCGCAGGCGGCCCAGGAACTCGTAGCGATCGGCGAGGAGCTTCTCGTCGCGCTCCTTGGCGAACTGCTCGCGGGTCCAGAAGGCGGCGGATTCGGCGCCGGGGTTGAAGTTGGTCGGCTCGTAGAGGACGCCAAAGTCGTGGTTGCCCATGAGGGACCAGGCGCAGCGTTGGCGGACGAGGTCGGTGCAGATGAGCGGATCCGGGCCGTACCCGACGATGTCGCCCAGGCAGATGATGCGCGTGATGCCGCGGCGATCGATGTCGGCGAGGACGGCGCGGAGGGCCTCGGCGTTGGCGTGAATGTCGGAGATGACGGCGGTGGGCACGGGGAACGATTCCGGAGGTAACGGGCATCATAGATGGAACGTCTCTGCCCGGCACGAGGGCCGCGGCGCGGAGTTGGCGATGCGGCGTTCGCCCCACGGCGCGGGCGAGCGTGTCGAGGGGATTGGGGCGACAGATTGGCAGGTCCCGGGTCGTTATCCCTGCCGAACAGTTCGCGACCCGGGCGCGGAAAGTGCCCGCGGAGCGAGGGAATGGGTTGGGCGTGGAGGCGTGCGGCTCATGCGCGCGTGGCGGGTGCCCGATCTTTCAGGCGGCCGGTTTGCTGTTCTCTTCTTCTATCATCCATCCCGCGGCGTGTGGAGGGGTCGAACCCGAGCACGCTCCGGACAGAGACGGAGAGCCCCATGGCCTCAGCCAGCGTGACCTATCAGCGCACTCGCGAGATGACGATCGACGAGCTGCTGCTCGAGAACCGGATCGTGTTCCTGATCGGGGAGATCAACCACGCGTCGGCGGCGCGGGTGATGATGCAGATGCTGTACCTGGAGAACCAGAAGCGTGGTCAGGACATCAGCATGTACATCAACTCGCCCGGCGGGGCGGTGGACGACACGCTGGCGCTGTACGACACGATGCGGTTCCTGTCGAGCCCGGTGAGCACGTTCTGCATCGGGCGGGCGTACTCCGGGGCGGCGGTGCTGCTGGCGGCGGGGGCCAAGGGCAAGCGGTACGCGCTGCCGCACGCGAAGGTGATGATCCATCAGCCGTACGGTGGCGTGGGCGGTCAGGCGGAGGACATCCGGATCCAGGCCGAGCAGATCATCAAGAGCAAGAAGGAACTGAACCGGATCCTCGCGGAGAACTGCAACCAGTCGATCGATCGGATCCAGATCGACAGCGAGCGTGACAAGTACATCACGGCCGAGGAGGCCAAGACGTACGGGCTGGTGGACGAGGTGCTGAGCGAGCCGCCGAAGAAGTGATAGAAGGGACGAAGGCACGCAGGCACGAAGGCACGGAGTGAAGGAATTGGGTGATATTCGGACATTCCGAGACCTGATCGCCTGGCAGAAAGGCATGGAGCTTTGCCGGAGCGTGTACCGCTCGACCGCGCGGATGCCCGACGCGGAGAAGTTCGGCTTGATGAGTCAGATGCGCCGCGCGGCCGTGTCCGTGCCCTCGAACATCGCGGAGGGGTACGGAAGGCAGAGCACGGGTGAGTACGTGAAGTTTCTGCGGATCGCCCGCGGGTCTCTGGCCGAGTTGTCGACACAGCTCGAACTCGCGGTCTCGATGGACATGATGGCGGGCAACTCGAGCCCCAGCGAGTTGCTCGATGAAACCGATCGGGTGCTCCAGGGCCTGATCAAGAGTCTGGAATCCAAGCTTGAAGGGCGGTGAGCGTGGCCACTTCGTGGCTTCGTGCCTCCGTGCCTTCGTGCCTGTGCGAGAAACAACAATGCCAAGCCCCAGTTCCAACCTTGTTCCGATCGTGATCGAGAAGACCGGGCGCGGCGAGCGCGCGTACGACATCTACTCGCGCCTGCTCAAGGACCGAATCATCTTCCTGGGCGGGGCGGTGGACGACGACATCGCGAACCTGGTGATCGCGCAGTTGCTGTTCCTGGCGAACGAGGACCCGAAGGCGGACATCCACCTGTACGTGAACTCGCCGGGCGGGAGCGTGTCGTCGGGGCTGGCGATGATCGACACGATGAACTTCATCGCGCCCGACGTGGCGACGTACATCATCGGGCAGGCGGCGAGCATGGGGTCGCTGATCGCGTGCTCGGGGGCCAAGGGCAAGCGGTTCAGCCTGCCCAACAGCCGGAACCTGATGCACCAGCCGCTGATCGGCGGCGTGATGGAGGGGCAGGCGACGGACCTGGAGATCGAGGCGCGGGAGATGCTGCGCATCCGGGACCGGCTGTACGAGATCTACGCGGAGCGGACCGGGCAGAACCGGGACCGGATCGCGCGGGACTGCGACCGGAACAAGTGGCTCGACGAGAAGGAGATGCTCGAGTACGGGCTCATCGACAAGGTGCTCGAGCGGATGCCGCACATCGAGCGCCGTCGCGAGAAGGACGAGGACTGATCGTTCGGCGGACGGGCTGGCGCGGTCCCCGCTGAGCGGGCGCGCTGGCGCCCCCGGGGCGCGTGCGTGCCGGAGCCTTCAGGTATAGTGCGCGCATGCGACGACCCGAATCGCGTGCGTGTGGGGCGATGCTCGCGCTGGCGGGCGGGCTGTGCGCGATCGGGCTTGGCGGGTGTGCGGCCGCGTCGCGGAGCCCGCTGCCCGACGCGTTGGCGGATCGTGCGGGCGTGGTGGGCATGCCCGGCGTTCGCTTCTGGGGCGATGTCGCGTCGCCCCAGCTCGAGCGGTGGCTGCGTGACGGGCTTGAGCGCGAGCGTGCGTACCTTGCCTCGCAGGGGATCTCGACGCTGCCCGATGCGTCGTTCCTGGCGCTCTCGGGGGGCGGGCCGGACGGGGCGTTCGGGGCGGGGCTGTTGTGCGGATGGACGGCGCGTGGGGATCGCCCGTCGTTCCGGATCATCACGGGCATCAGCACCGGGGCGCTGATCGCGCCCTTCGCGTTCGTGGGGCCGGACTACGACCACGTGCTGCGCGAGGTGTACACGACGCTGTCCACGGCGCAGGTCGCGCAGCAGCGCGGGATCATCGACGGGCTGACGTCCGACGCGATCTACGACAACTCCCGCTTGCGAGGCCTGATCGAGCGTTACGTCGATCGGGCGTTTCTCGATCGCGTCGCGGAGGAGTACCGCAAGGGGCGCGGGCTGGTGATCGGGACGACGAACATGGACGCGCAGCGTCCGGTGATCTGGGCGATGGGGGCGATCGCGGCGAGCGGGCACCCGGACTCGCTGCAGCTCTTTCGCGACGTGATGATCGCGTCGGCGTCGATCCCCGGGGTGTTCCCGCCGGTGATGATCCGCGTGGAGGTGGACGGGCGGGTGTACGACGAGATGCACTGCGACGGGGGCACGGCGTCGCAGGTTTTCCTGTATCCGGCGTCGTTCAGCATCCGGACGTTCGCGAAGGAGGTCGGGGCCGAGCGCGATCGGACGGTGTACGTGCTGCGGAACGCGCGCCTTGCGCCGGAGTATCAGGAGGTGCCTCGGCGGACGCTGCCGATCGCGCAGCGCGCGGTGAGCACGCTGATCAAGACTCAGGGCGTGGGCGATCTGTACCGCATCTACCTGGGGTGCCTGCGGGACCAGCTCTCGTACCGGCTGGCGTACATCCCCGAAGAGTTCACGCCGCAGGGCAAGGAGATGTTCGACCCGGCGTACATGCGGGCGCTGTTCGACCTGGCGTACGAGCGGGCGAAGAACGGGTATCCGTGGGCGTCGGCGCCGCCGGGCTTCGAGCCTCCTCGGACCGGCACGGGCCAGTAGACTGTGGGGATGGGCGTGCCCGCGAATGGTTTGACGACGGCCGGCGCGCTGGCGGCGCTGTCGCGGAGCGGGCGCGAGTTCCTCGAGGTGTTCGCGCACGGCTCGCTGGTCGTGGAGGTCTACAAGCCCGATCGGGTGGACCGACAGAAGCCGCACACCCGGGATGAGGTGTACGTGGTGATCTCGGGGCGTGGGACGTTCATCAACGGCGCGGAGCGGCACGCGTTCGAGCCCGGGCAGGTGCTGTTCGTGTCGGCGGGCGTGGAGCACCGGTTCGTGGATTTCACGGCGGACTTCGCGACGTGGGTGTTTTTCTACGGGCCCGAGGGGGGCGAGGGCGGCGCGAAGCGCGGCGGGTGAGGTCGTCGGCGTAGATCGGGGCATGGGCGTGCTTCGCGCGGGGGCGTGACGGATGTATCCTGTCGGGTGCGGCGCTGGGGGCCGCGCACGACCGGAGACCAGCCATGCCCACGTCGCCGTCCAGTTCTTCGCAGGACATCTCGTCGGTGCTGAGCGAGAGCCGGGTGTTCCCGCCGCGCCCCGCGGCGGCGCTGGGGTTCTCGAAGTGGCACGTCTCGTCGATGGACGAGTACAAGAAGCTGCACGCGCGGAGCCTGGAGAGCCCCGACGAGTTCTGGAGCGAGGAGGCGCAGCGGCTGTCGTGGTTCACGCCGTGGCGCGAGGTGCTGGAGTGGGAGGCGCCCGACGCGAAGTGGTTCCTCGGGGGCAAGCTCAACGCGTGCTACAACTGCGTGGACCGGCACGTGCAGGCGGGGTACGGCGAGTGCGAGGCGCTGGTGTGGGAGGGCGAGCCCGTGGCGCCGCGCACGGCGCACCCCGCGCCGGGGAGCAAGTACGCCAATGAGCCCGAGATCCGGCGGTACACGTACCGAAGGCTGCAGGTGGAGGTGAGCCGGTGCGCCAACGCGCTCAAGGCGCTGGGCGTGAAGAAGGGGGACGTGGTCACGATCTACATGCCGATGATCCCCGAGCTGGCGATCGCGATGCTGGCGTGCGCGCGGATCGGGGCGCCGCACAGCGTGATCTTCGGCGGGTTCGCGCCCCACGCGATCACGGAGCGGGCGAGCGATGCGCGGAGCAAGGTGATCATCACGGCCGACGGCGGGTACCGTCGCGGGGACGTGGTGGCGCTGCTCAAGAACGTGCAGGAGGCGGTGTGCCAGCTCGCGAACCACGGGCACATCATCAACCACGTGCTGTGCGTGAAGCGGACGGGGCACATCCCGGTGGGCGAGCGGTTCCGCACGGGGGACCAGCCGCGGCAGGAGGGGGGAGGCGGGGCGACGAAGTTCCACTGGTGGCACGACGCGGTGGACAAGGCGAGCGACGCGTGCCCGTGCGCGAGCATGGACAGCGAGGACATGCTGTTCCTCTTGTACACGTCGGGCTCCACGGGCAAGCCCAAGGGGATCGTGCACACCACGGGCGGGTACCTGGTGTGGGTGAACATGACGTCGCGCCTGACGTTCAACATGCTCCCCGACACGGGGCAGCTGTTCTGGTGCACGGCGGACATCGGGTGGATCACGGGGCACAGCTACGTGCTGTACGGGCCGATGATGAACCGCATCCCGACGCTGATGTACGAGGGCGCGCCGAACTTCCCGACGCTCGCGGGCGGGGCGGGGGACCGGTTCTGGGATATCGCGGCTCGCCACCGGGTGACGCAGCTCTACACGGCGCCCACGGCGATCCGCACGTTCATGAAGTGGGGCGAGGAGCACCCGGCGCGGCACCGGATGGACGCGCTGAAGGTGCTGGGCACGGTGGGCGAGCCGATCAACCCCGAGGCGTGGATGTGGTACCACGAGAACATCGGCAAGGGTCAGTGCCCGATCGTGGACACGTACTGGCAGACGGAGACGGGCGGTCACGTGTGCACGCCGCTGCCGGGCGCGATCCCGACCAAGCCCGGCTCGTGCACGCTGGCGATGCCGGGGATCGACGCGACGATCGTGAACGAGCAGGGGCAGGAGGTGGGCGCGAACAAGGGCGGGCTGTTCGTGATCCGCAGGCCCTGGCCCGGGATGCTGCGCGGCGTGTACGGCAACCGCGAGCGGTTCGTGAGCAACTACTTCGGCCGGATCAAGGACCCGCGGACGGGCGAGCCGTACTACTTCTCGGCGGACGGCGCGCGCAAGGACGAGGACGGGTACTTCTGGATCATGGGTCGTGTGGACGACGTGATCAAGGTGTCGGGGCACCTCCTGGGCACGATGGAGGTGGAGAGCGCGCTGGTGTCGCACCACGACGTGGCGGAGGCGGCGGTGGTGGGCAAGCCGCACGAGATCAAGGGGAACGCGATCGTGGCGTTCGTGACGCTGCGTGGGACGTGGTTCGCGCACAACCCGGGCAAGACGCCGGGCGAGGAGCTGCGGAAGGAGTTGATCGCGCACGTGGCGAAGGAGGTGGGGCCGCTCGCCAAGCCCGACGAGATCCGGTTCGCCGACGCGCTGCCCAAGACGCGCTCGGGGAAGATCATGCGGAGGCTGCTGCGCGATGTCGCGGCGGGGGTTGAGAAGATCCAGCAGGACACGACGACGCTGGAGGACTTCTCGGTGGTGGCGAAGCTGCGGGCGAGCGATGAGGAGTGAGGTTCTGGCGTATAACGGGCGAGGGGCTGGATGTCCACACGACAGGGCGATCGCCTCGACCTTGCTTTCGGGAACGCAGCGCTTTCGCGCATACCGAGGTCGCTTGCGCCGAAGATCCGGCATGTGTCCGTTGAAGGAACTCCTACCGACGATCAGCTCCGGCGCATCGGTGATCTGATCGGACGTAGGCGAGACATTCGAGTGATCATTTCTCTCATGCGCAGGGGAGGATCGCTTGACTTCTTGAAATGGTTTCCGTCGGTCCGCCGCATCTCCATCTCGGTCTGGCGCACGAAGTCGCTCGATGGTCTGGAGCATTTGCCGAGCGATCTGCTTGAGCTCGACCTCTCCTGCGTTTTGCTGCCCAAGGGGGATGTGTCTCCGCTTGCTCGGCTCCGCCACCTCCGTGTTCTCAACGTCGAGGGGCCACAGCGGATCGCGCAGGTACTGCCAGGTTTGACCACGCTTCGAGCGCTTTGGTTGCGATCGATCACGATGCCGAACCTTCGGTGTCTAGAAAGTCTGAAAGACCTCCGGTGGCTTTGGGTCGGGCTCGGGGGCACCAAGTCTCTTGATGGAATCGGAACGCTTCCATCCTTGCAATACCTTGAGCTTTGGCGGATCCTCGGGCTGAGCGACCTGGAACCTCTTGCCGGGAGCGATTCGATTCGCGAGCTCTATCTCCAATCGCTGCCTCGCGTCCTTTCGCTCGCGCCGCTCAATCGCATGCGGACACTCGAGCGTCTGACGTTGCACTCGATGAAGGGAATCGCTCGGCTGCGGGAACTGATCGGGTGTCGGCGGCTCACGGAGCTCGTGCTAATGGAGGCTCGGCACATGCGTCCGGAGACCGTGGTCGATCTTGTCCGACACCCTTCGCTCACGCGTGCGATGTTCGATCTTGGAAGGCGCGGGCCTTCGGATGCTGCGAGCGCTTTGCTGCCGCTCCCCGCCGCGCAGCCCTCGCGCTACAGGAGCACGGCGTTCTTCGAATCGCTCTATGAGGACGCGTGATTCGGCCGCTGCTCGGAGATGTGTACGATGCTCGTGAGGAGGTGGGAATGCGAGCACTCCGCGCCACGGCGATCCTGACTCTTGCTCTCTTTCTGGTTTCGTCCGCAGGCTGCATCGTTCCGATTGCGGTGGGTGCGGCGGCGGGCGTGGGCGTGGTGAAGTACAACGAGGGGGAGATGACGTCCTCGATCCCGGGTCGGTTGGGGGACCAGGTGTGGCCGGCGGTGCTGCGCCTGGCCGAGGACCGGCACTGGCGGGTCACGACGCAGCGCCCCGGGGCGGACGAGTCGTTCCTGCGTGGCGAGACGGAGTACGGGCGCCAGGTGGAGATCACGCTCACGCGCCGGGGCGGGGACTTCACGGGCGTGGCGATCCGCGTGGGCACGTTCGGGGATGAGGTGGAGAGCAAGAAGATCCTCGACGAGATCAGGGCGCGGACCAAGGCCTGAGAATCGTTCCGCGCGGGCGAACGCGTTGGTCTGGCGCTGGCGCGTGGTCGGTATACTGGGTGCGTGCGATCTCTGGCGCGAGCCCTGGCGATTCTGGCGTTGAGCGCGCTGCCCATGTACGGTGCGCCCGGGTGCGCCGAGTCTGCGGCGGTGAGCGCGGGGCTTTCGGTGGCGCAGTTCGGGGCGAACGAGTTCATCCGGGGTGAGCTGCGCTCGGCGCACGTGGCGAGCTTTGACGCGACGTTCCACGCGGCGCTCGAGGCGCTGCAGGAACTGCGGTTCGAGAAGGTCCAGTCCAGCGCGGGCGAGAAGGTGGGGACGCTCACCGGGTGGGACCTGGGCGGGCGGCGCGTGCGCGTGATCGTCACGAAGAAGACCGAGGCGGTGACGGAGATCAACATCCGCGTGGGCACGCTGGGGAACGTGACGATGTCGCGCCTGGTGCTGGGGGCGATCCAGTCGCGCCTGCCGGCCCAGCCGTTCGCGGTGCCCGACCCTTCGCGCCAGTGACGATCTAGGCCCGAGAAGCAGCGCGGCCCGAAGGCCTCGTGTAGCCTCCGGGCCGCGCGGGATCCCCGACTGATACCATCCGCGCCCACCCGGGACGCGGAAAGTGCCCTGATCCGGTCGTCATGCGAGCAAATTGCGATCGCGGCGACGTGGAAAGTGGGTAGATTGTGTTTGTTCGTGGTTCTTTGGGGGAGCTGCGTTGGCGAGCGATCCGAATCAACCCCTGACGTTGCTGCTCGAGCGGGCCGGGCAGGGCGATCGCGTGGCCGCGGAGCAGTTGTTGCCCATGGTGTACGACGAGCTTCGCGCGATGGCGCAGAAGCAGATGGCCAACGAGCCGGCGGGGCTAACGCTGCAGGCGACGGCGCTGGTGCACGAGGCGCTGCTGCGTCTGGGCGATCCGTCGAGCATGAAGTGGGAGAACCGGCGTCACTTCTTTGGCGCGGCGGCGCAGGCGATGCGTCGGATCCTGATCGAGCGGGCGCGCAAGCACGCGGGGCCCAAGGCGGGCGGCGGGCGGCTTCGCGTGCCGCTGGGCGACACGCCCGCGCCCCAGAGCGTGGAGCCTGTGGACTGGCTGGGGCTGGATCGGGCGATCGCGGCGCTGGAGGCGCAGGACGGGGAGCTGGCGGAGGTGGTGCAGCTGCGGTACTTTGCGGGGCTGTCGATCGACCAGACGGCCGAGGTGCTCGGGGTGTCGGCGCGGACGGTGGACCGGAACTGGAAGGTGGCCCGCGCGTTCCTGGCGCGCGAGCTCGAGATCGCGGAACGCGGATCGTGAGCGACTGGAAACGAGTGCGCGCGGTGCTCGGGGAGGCGCTGGACGTTCCCGCGGGCCCGCTGCGCGATCGCGTGCTCGAGGAGCGGTGCGCGGGGTCGCCCGAGCTGCGGGCGGAGGTCGAGACGTTCATCCGGGCGCAGGAGCAGACGCGCGGCGTGCCCGAGCCGGTGCGGGCCTCGTCGCTGCTGGGCGCCCTGGACGCGGCGGCGCCGAGGCCCGAGGCGTCGGTGGGCACGCGGATCGGTCGGTACGAGGTGCGCCGGGTGATCGGGTCGGGCGGGATGGGCGTGGTGTACGAGGCGGTGCAGGACCAGCCGCGCCGCTCGGTGGCGCTGAAGGTGATGAAGCACGGGATCACGTCTCGGCAGGCGCTGCGGCGCTTCGAGTACGAGGCGCAGCTGCTGGGGCGTCTGCGTCATCCCGCGATCGCGCAGGTGTACGACGCGGGGACGCACACGGAGGCGGGCTCGCACGCGCCGGTGCCGTACTTCGCGATGGAGTACGTGCCCGCGGCGCGGACGCTGCTGGAGTACGTGCGCGAGCGCGGGCTGGGCGTTCGCGAGAGGATCGAGCTGGTGTGCCTGGTGTGCGAGGCGGTGCACCACGGGCACCAGAAGGGCGTGATCCATCGCGACCTCAAGCCCGCGAACATCCTGGTGGACCCGTCGGGGCAGCCCAAGATCATCGACTTTGGCGTGGCGCGCTCAACGGACAGCGACATCACGGCGACGACGAACACGGACGTGGGGCAGCTCGTCGGGACGCTGCAGTACATGTCGCCCGAGCAGTGCCGGGCGGACCCGCACGACATCGACACGCGGAGCGACGTGTACTCGCTGGGGGTGGTGCTGTACGAGCTGCTGTGCGGGCGGACGCCGCACGATCTCGCGGGCAAGCCGGTGTACGAGGCGGCGCGGGCGATCCGCGAGGACCCGGTGGCGCGTCTGAGCACGATCGATCGGGCGCTGCGCGGCGACCTTGAGACGATCGCGCTCAAGGCGCTGGAGCGCGAGCGGGACCGGCGGTACGCCTCGGCGCAGGAGCTGTGCGACGACCTGCGCCGGTACCTGCAGGGGGAGGGGATCAGCGCGCGCCCCCCCACCATCACGTACCAGCTGCGGGTGTTCGCGCGCCGGAACCGCGGGCTTGTCGCGCTGGTGGGCGCGGCGTTCGTGCTGCTCACGGGCGGGCTGGTGGGCACGGCGTGGATGCTGTCGCAGGTGTCGCGGGCGCGGACGGAGGCGCAGCAGGAGGCCGAGAACGCGCGGGCGACGAGCGAGTACCTGCGGGACATCCTGCTTCTGGCGTCGCCCTCGATCGCGCAGGGAAAGAAGGTGACGATCGAGGACGCGCTGGACGTGGCGACGAGCAAGCTCGCGTCGGCGTCGCTGCGCCCCAGCGTTGAGGCGGAGATCCGGGCCACGCTGGGCGCGACGTACCGGAGCCTTGGGAATCTGGAGGCGGCCGAGCTGCACCTGCGCACGGCGCTGGACCTGCGACGGGCGGCGCTGGGCCCGACGCACCCGTTGACGCTGGCATCCACGAGCGAGCTGGCGAGCGTGCTGCGTGACCGTGGGCGGGGCGATGAGAGCGTCGCGACGCTCCGGGCGGTGCTGGAGGCGCAGGAGCGAGCGGCGCGCCCGGACGCGAAGGCGATCCTGCGGACGGTGTCGGAGCTGGGCTGGACGCTCCACGGGCTGGGAGAGATCGGCAAGGCCGAGACGTACTTTCGGCGGTCGCTCGAGGAGTGCCGTCGGCTGTTCGGCGATGAGTCGCAGCAGGCGATCAAGGCGCGGAGCGCGCTGGCGATGGTGCTGGCCGACGAGGACAAGCTGGACGAGGCCGAGCCCCTGTCGCGGCGTGGCGCCGAGCTGGCGATGCGCGTGCTGCAGGGGCGTCACCCGGACACGCTGTACGCCCGGCACATCCGGGCGTGGGTGCTGCGGAAGCTTGGACGTGCGGAGGAGTCGGCGTCGATCTATCGCGAGATGGTGCCCGTGGCCGAGGAGGTGATGGGTCGTGAGCATCCGTACACGCTGTTCTGGAGGACGAGCTTCGCGCGGGCGCTCGTGGATGGCGGGCACCTGGACGAGGCCGAGGGCATCTTCCGGGACGTGCTTTCCGCGCGGACGCGCCTGCTGGGCGCGGACCACTTCGAGACGCTCGACACGCAGACGGCGCTGTTCCGCTGCCTGATCGCGGGGGATCGGGCGGCGGAGGTCGAGCCCGAGCTGCTGAGGTTCTACGAGCACGCGGTGTCGCTTGGGCCTCGCGCGGGGTGGGTGGCGAAGGACGCGGCGGACGTTCTGGCGACGCTGTACGCGATGCGCGGGGACGAGGTGCGTGCGGCGCGATACCGGGGGATCGCGGGGAGGAACTGAGGAATCTCAGGCGAGCTTGCGGGCGACCATGACGCCGTGGAGGTAGGGGCCGCTGCCGCCGGCGCTGGCCTGCTCGATCGTGTCGCAGTAGGGCGTGAGGAGCTCGTCGAAGCGTGCGAGTAGGTCGGCGGGCCAGGACATGCAGAACTCGACGTACTCGCGGAGGAACTTGGCGAAGCGGTGCGGGGTGGCCTCGGCGCTCGCATCCGGGGCGTACTGCTCGAGCGTGGTGTTGGCGAGGAACGTCATGCGCCCGCCCGAGCGAGCGACGGATGTCATCAGCTCGTCCACGCGGAACAGGTGCTTGTCCTCGGCGTGGGACTTGTCGACATCGCGCCGGGCGTAGAACACCATGGTCTCTTTGAAGTGATCGACGAGCCGTTCCTGCTCGGCGGTGAGCGGACGGTTCGCCTGGCGCGCGAGCGTGGGCAGGAACTGCACCATCGCGCCCATGAGCACGTACCCCTCCATGCACGGCTCCTGCATGATCAGCAGCCCGCCGGGGACCAGGGCCCGCGCGGCGTGCGCGAGGAACCGATCGACGTCCACGATGTGGTGGAGCGTCGAGCGGAGCACGATGAGCGACAGGGCGCGCTCCGGGAGGCGGTCGAGCTCCTCGCCCATGAGCAGGGCGTAGACGGCGCGGCGATCATCAACGCCGGCGTCGGCGATCTTGCGCCGCGTGATGCGGAGGAACGCCGGGGAGGGGTCGGTGAGGATGGTGAGCGGGAAGGGCGAGCGCTGCAGGAGCCCGAGCGAGACCAGCCCGGTGCCGCAGCCGACCTCCAGGGCCGGGTGCTTGGTGTCGCCCTCGAAGCGTTGGACGAGCGAGCACACGCCGTGCCCGACCGTGAGGTTGCCGGGGTCGGAGGCGTACTGGGCGTCGTAGGCGGACTCCTCGTGCGCGAAGGGTCGCGGCGGGGAGATCTGCACGAAGCCGTCCTGCGACGGGAGCCTCGAGAGCCAAGTGGGCGGCGTGGAGCGCATGGGGGTGGAGGGTAGCGCGACGAGGCGTGCGTTAGCCCCTCAGGTTGTGCTCGAGGATCGCCCAGAGGGCGTAGAGCCCGTCGCGCCAGGTGATCTTCTTGCCCTCGGCGTACGTGCGTCCGGCGTAGTTCACGGGGACCTCGAAGATGCGCAGGGGCCGCAGCGATCCGCCGCCGCCCGCAGGCTCGAGGTCCGGCGTGTCGGCGACGCGGAGGCGCGCCAGGCGTGCGACGAGCTCGGGCTCGATGCCGAAGCGGTCTTCCTTGAGCTGCAGGCGCTGGACGACGCCGCGTCGGAAGGCCTTGGTGCCGCACTCCATGTCGGAGAGGTTGAGGTTGGAGAGCATGTTGGAGAACTGGGTGAGGGCGTTGTTGGCGAGCCAGTGCCAGTAGTAGAGGACACGCTGGGCCTGCCCGCGGAAGCGAGAGCCGATGACCGCGTCGGCGCGCCCGTCGAGCATGGGGGCGAGGACCGCGGCGTGGTCGGAGGGGTCGTACTCGAGGTCGGCGTCCTGGATCAGGACGAGGTCGGCGTTGATCTGCAGCGAGACGGCAAACCCGGAGCGGATCGCGGCGCCTTTGCCGCGGTTGCGCTCATGGACGATGACCTTGGTGTCCGCGCGATGGGCCATGTCGCGAACGATCTCGGCGGTGCCATCCGTGGAGCCGTCATCGATGAGGATGAGCGTGCGCTCCATGGGGCGGCCGGTGCCCGGGTCGATGGGCGCGGGCGTGGAGTCCAGGCGCGCGATCGTCCTGGGCAGGTGCGCTTTCTCGTTGTAGATGGGGATGACGAGAGCGAGGTGCATGGGCGAGGTCGGAGGGCAGCATATCGCGGGTACACGGACCACACGCCGGGCCGATCATGGCGTGGCGGTGGGCGATGCGGACGAGGGGCCGGCGAGCAGGATGCGCCGTTGGGGGTTGGAGAGGGCGAGGTCCGCGATCGCCTCGCGCGTGCGGAAGGAGGCGCCGGGACGGGCGGCGCGAAGGGCGGGCGCGTGTTCCGCGGGCACCCGCCACACTATGAAGCGAACCCGACGGTGGGTGGTGGCGTGGTCGAAGGCTTCGAGGCGCTGAAGCGGAGGATGGGAGGGAAGGTTGAGGAGAGAGGCAAGGGCCCGGGGCGAGCGGATGGGCGTGGCGTGTTCGAGGGTCGGGGCCTGGTGCATGCCGGCCCACAGGGCGCGGGCGACGCCGGGGGACTTGGAAGGGCGACGTTCGACGAGGATGCGCCCGCGCGGGTCGCGGCAGAGAAGCACGTCGCAGTAGATGGCATGCTGTCGGGCCGGGGTCTTTGGGAGTGGGATCCGTTCGGGATCGCCCGAAGCGAAGGCGGCGCAGTGCTGGCGGACGGGGCATCGATCGCATTTGGGCGCGCGCGGCGTGCAGATCACCGCGCCCAGCTCCATCAGCCCTTCGTTGAACGCGGCGGGCGACTGGGCGCTCGAAACGAGCCCCTCTGCCCGTTGCCAGAGCCAGGGCTGGGCCTGGCTCGCGGACTGGCGTCGGGCATCGATGCGGAGAAGGACCCGGGCGACGTTGCCATCGACGATCGGCGCGGGCTTGTGGAAGACGATGGAGGCGATGGCGCCGGCGGTGTATCGGCCCACGCCGGGTAGTGCGAGGAGCTCGTCGAGCGTTTCGGGCACGCGGGCGTGGTGGTCTCGAGCGATGGCCCGTGCCGCGCCGTGGAGGAGGCGGGCCCGGCGGTAGTACCCGAGCCCGGACCAGGCGGCGAGGACGCGCGATTCGGGGGCGCGTGCGAGGTCGGCGAGAGATGGGAAGCGATCGAGGAACGGGGCGAACTTCTCCAGCACGCGGGAGACCTGGGTCTGCTGGAGCATGAACTCGCTGACGAGCGAGCGGTAGGGGTGTCGGGGGGTGGTTCGCCACGGGAGGTCGCGGGCGGAGGCGGCGAACCAGCGCTCGATGGCCCGGGCGAGGGCGGCGTCATTCCCGCCTCTTTTCTCGCTTCGTCGCTCAGTCTCTCCCTCACTCCGGCCCTTCTTACGACTCACGCAGCACCCGTTCGATGGCGAGGCGGATCGGCTTCCAGTCGGCGTCGGGCGCCTTGCTCACGGTGATCCAGTCGGGCTGGAGGAGCAGATTGGTCACGCCCGGGATGGCGAAGAGGCGTGCGGCGAGGGGGTCGTTGCGCGCATCCTCGGCCTTGAAGTACGAGCGCGGGGCGTTCTCGAGGCGCCCATCGAGCAGGCACTTGATGGCGTTGGGGTTTGGGGTTGGCTGAAATGACTTGACGATGGGGGGCATCGTGTGCGATGGTAGTGGGCGGTGGTTCGTCGGTCGGGTTCTCCGGCGGGCGATTCGTCGCGACGGACGCGGAAAGGGCTCATGCGGCGCGGTGGCGCGAGCCGACGGAAGGTTGGGGTGCGCTCGGGGGGCCCATCGGCGGCGCGGAGAATGGCGTGCCATGATCGGAACCGGGCGCCGGAGGCGTTCGTCTATAGAGAGCGGCGTGTGTTCCTCGTGGTCGGGGTGTAGCGCGGTGCGCGGGCGTTCAGTGGGGTTCGGATGTTCCAGATCGATCGCATCAGCGGGTTGTTCCATCGCCTGGGCGCGTACGCCGGGTGGGAGATCGCCGTTGAACTGATCGTGATCGGTCTGGTGGTGTTCGCGGTGGTGCGGTTCGTGCAGGGCACGCGTGCGGCCGGGGCGCTCAAGGGGCTGCTGCTGATCCTGGCGATCGTGACGGTGATCGCGCGGGTGCTTGGTGGCGGTGAGGCGTTCCAGCGGTTGGCGTTCCTGTACGACCGGTTCCTGGCGATCATCGCGATCGGGCTGGTGGTGATCTTCCAGCCCGAGCTTCGGCGGGCGCTGATCCGCCTGGGCGAGACGCCGCTTTTCCGCTCGAACAGCACCCAGATTGCCGAGGCGGTGGACGAGGTGGCCGAGGCGTGCCGGTACCTGTCGCGGGCGCGGTTCGGGGCGATCATGGTGCTCCAGCGTCAGAGCGGGCTCAAGGGTCTGGTGGAGGGGGGCACGGAGCTTGGGGCGCAGCTGTCGAGCCGTCTGCTGCAGACGCTGTTCTTCCCGGGCACGGCGCTGCACGATCTGGCGGTGGTGATCAAGGGGAACGTGATCCTGTCGGCGGGCGTGCAGCTGCCGCTGGCCGAGCCGGGGGATATGCCCGACAAGCGTCTGGGCTCGCGGCATCGGGCGGCGGTCGGGTTGTCCAAGGAGTGCGACGCGTTGGTGGTGGTGGTGAGCGAGGAGACGGGGAGCATCCGCGTGGCCGAGTACGGGCGGCTCAGCGCGCCGCTGGACGCGGACGGGCTGCGCGAGGAGTTGTACGGTCGCCTGAAGACGGCCCCGCCCGCGCCGGCGCAGACGGCCGAGGAGAAGCAGGAGGAGCGTGCGGTGACGGAGCTGGCGGTGGCGGACCTCTCGGCGCCCGAGGGCACGCCGCACGAGGAGCCCGCGCTGCCGCCCGAGGCGCTGGCGCGTGGGGATGACGGCGAGTCGCAGCGCGAGGTGAAGGAGCCCGCGGCATGACACGCGAGGGATTCTTCGAGACACTCAAGTCGTTGCTGGTCGTCGTGCCGGTGACGCTGCTGATCTGGCTGCTGGCCGAGAGCGAGAGCCTGCGCGTCGAGAAGACGCGTGTGGAGGTCGTGTTCGGCGCGGCGGACAAGAGCACGCGGGCGATCCGCGTGGCGCCGGGGCAGGACTTCCGCAACGAGGCGACCATCCAGCTCGAGGGGCCCAACGCGAAGGTCGACGCGCTGATGGGCAAGCTGCGCGGGGCGATCCGGCTTGAGCCCGGGATGCCCGGCGTGCCGCTCGAGGCGGGCGTGCACTCCGTGGACCTGCTGACGGCGCTGGCGAACCACCCGCTGGTGCGCGAGAGCCGGGTGAGCGTGACCGACGCGGAGCCCAACTCGGTGAATGTGATCGTCGATTCGCTCGTGACCAAGGACGCGCGGGTGCGCCTGGAGTTGCCCGCGGACGCGACGCTGGAGGGCGCGGCGGAGATCAACCCGCCCGTCGTGCGCGTCCGCCTTCCCGAGTCGAGCGTGAAGGCCCTCGAGAGCTGGGGCACGGGCCCGGGCGGATCGGGCGGGGAGCCCGAGGTCGTGGCGCGCCTGGATCGTGTGGCGATGGCGGGGCTGGCGGAGGGTCGGCGGGCGGTGATCAACGCGGTGCCCGTGGAGTTGCCCGCGGCGCTCAAGGACCTCGAGGGCGTGCTCGTGACGCCGGGACAGGTGAGCGTGAGCTTCACGCCGCGCGGTCGGACCGCGACCTGGGCGGCGACGGGCGTTCCGGTGCACGTGCGGATCGCGCCCACGGAGCTGGATCGCTGGTCGATCGACATCGCGCCCGAGGACCGCGTGCTGGCGAGCGTGGCGGTGAGCGGGCCGGCGGATCAGGTGGAGCTGCTCAAGGGTGCGGCGGGGGCGTCGCGCCTGGTCGCGTATGTGACGCTGGGCTTCGAAGAGCTGGAGCGAGCGGGGGCGATGAACGCGGGGGCGGGCGGAACGGTCGAGAAGGAGATCGTGTTCAGCGAGGTTCCCAGCGGGCTCCGCTTCGAGAGCAGGCAGCGCACCGTGCGGGTGCTGGTGAAGAAGCGCGAGGCCCGGGCCAACTAGGCGTACGTGCTAGGGGCAGCCGGCACGGAACGCGTTCAGAAAGCAGATGAAGTCCGCGGCGGTGAGCGCGGGCGATCCCGTGGACCCGTCGCAGTTGGCGTAAGAGTCGCCGGCGCGGAACTTGGCGAGGAAGCACACGAAGTCGGCTGCGGTGAGCGCGGGCGAGGCGGTCGAGGCATCGCAGTTGGCGTAGCACACGGGGCGGGACCACATGACGCCCTCGCGACGGAGCGTGCTGAGGTTGAAGCCATGCCCCACGGCTCGGATCGTCGCTCCGTCGGACCAGACGCGTTCGGCGATGGTGCCCGACCACGCTCCCGGCAGCGCGAGCGAGAGGTCCTCCCAGCTCGCCGCGCTTCCGCGCCACAGGCTCGCCGTGCTCTGTGCCGCGGCGAGGCGGACGTAGCCCACCTGGATCGTGCCCCACACGCCCAGCGCCTTGGACTCGGTGGAACCGGCGGGATTCAGATCGACGAACGACGCCGCGCTGCCGCTCCAGAGGCAGGCGTGGGCGACGTGCCCGCCAACCCCCGCGACGTAGCCGACCTGGGAGCCCGAGTGCACGTCGAGCGCTTCGGATCCCGTCGCGACTCCGATCCCGGGGTGGAGCGGGGTCCAGGACATCGGGGTGCCCGTCCAGAGGCCCGCGTGCAGCACGCCGCTCTCGATCGCGCTCCCAACCTGTACACCCGCGTGGATGGCATACGCGGTGGAGGAATCCGCAGACGTCGGATTGAGATCCACCCACGAAGCGGCGGTGCCGGTCCAGAGGCTCGCGTGATCGCGCAGGCCGACGCGCGCGTTCCCGACCTGCTGTCCGTTCCAGACGCCCAGCGCGATCGAGCGGAAGGTGCCGGCGGGGCTGAGATCGATCCAGGACCCCGCGCTGCCCGACCACAGGCTGGCGCGTCGCTGAGAGTTAAGGAAGGTGTCGCCGACCTGCTGTCCGTCGGACACACGGTAGATGAACGATTCATCCGCGCCCGACGGGTGCAGGTTCAGCCAGCTCGCGGAGGAACCGGACCAGAGGCTCGCGTTGCCCGCGCCCGAGGCGCTGGTGACGAATCCACCCTGCTGCGCGCCATCGACGGCATGAGCCTCGGAGGCGGTGACGCCGGGAGGGTGGAGAAGCGTGACACTCCACTGGGCGCTGGCGGCGTGCGTGCATCCAGCGCTCACCAGCAGGGCGACAAGTTCACGCGTGCGGATCGATGCGGGCCGATGACCCCTGGGATCGAGCGAGAAGGGGTGGCTTGGACGCATCATGGCGGTCCTCCGGCATGGGCGCCGGCGCGGTTGGGCGTCGGGCCATGGCAGTATCGCGGCACGAGACGCGGAAGTGCTTGCAAAACCCGAGGAATTCGACCCGATGTGTGCGACCAAAGGGCGCGAGAACTCGTGCTGGCGGAAGGAACCGGCCCCCAATGCTGGACAGGCCGGGGGGACGATCGCTTCAGGGGCAGCCGGCGCGGAACTTGGTGAGGAAGCATGAGAAGTCCGCGGCGGTGAGCGCGGGCGAGCCCGTGGAGCCGTCGCAGTTGGCGGACGGGTCGTTCGCGCGGAACTTGGCGAGGAAGCAGGAGAAGTCCGCGGCGGTGAGCAGCGGCGTGCCCGTCGAGCCGTCGCAATTCGCGTAGCACGCGGTGCAGGTCGCGTAGCGTGCGATGCTGTTCGCGACGGCGCCGCCCGCCAGCGTGAAGGCGCCGCCGACAATGAGGTCGCCCGCGGGCGTGACCGCGAGCGAGCGGACCGGGGCGTTGGTGCCCACGCCCAGGGCGGACCACGCGCCGGTGCTGGGCGTGTACCGCGCGATGTTGTTGGCGGCGATGCCCCCGGCGCTGGAGAACGAGCCGGCGACGATGACATCGCCCGTGGGAAGCACCGCCAGCGCGCGGACATCGCCGTTGGTGCCCGCCCCGAGCGCGGACCAGTTGCCGGTGGTCGGGTTGTATCGGGCGATGCTGTCGGCGGGGACGCCGCCCGCGATGAAGAAGAGGCCGCCGACGATGAGGTCGCCCCCGGGAAGGACCGCGACCGCGTCCACCTCGAAGTTCGTGCCCGATCCCAGGGACGTGCCCGCGCCGGTGGCGAGGGAGACGCGCGCGATGTTGCTGGCGGGCGTGGCGCCCGCGGTGGTGAAGCCGCCCGCGACGATGAGGTCACCGGCGGTTGTCACGGCGAAGGCGCGGACGCTGCTGTCGGTTCCCGCGCCCAGCGCGGACCATGCGCCGGACACCGGGTTCAGACGGGCAAGGTTGCTCGCGGGCACCGCGCCGGCGAGCGAGAAGAAGCCGCCCACGACCACATCGCCGCCCGGCACTGTCGCGAGCGTGAAGACGTTGTTGCTCAGGCCGGGGTTCGTGATGCCCGCGCCCAGCGCGGTCCAGGCGCCGGTGGAAGGATCGAGCTTGGCGATGCGGCTGGCGGGTGCGCCGCCGGCGGTGCTGAATGTGCCGCCCACGATCGCGCTGGTCCCCGAGAGCGCGACGATCGCGCGGACCTCGGAGTTCAGCCCCGAGCCCATGGGCGTCCACACGCCGGAGGTCGGGTTGTAGCGGGCGACGAAGTTCGCGGGCACGCCGCCGGCGGAGGTGAACTGCCCGCCCACGAGCAGATCGCCGCTGGGCAGGTTGGCGATCGCCCACACGTCGGCGTTGGTGCCGGGCGAGCCGATGCCCGGGACCCAGCCAGGGGTGCACTGCGCGATCGCAGCGCCCGGGGCGAGCATGAGGGCGGCGAGGGGGAGCAGGACGGACGTACGGATGGGGCGGCGAGAGGGGTGCATCGTGGCATCCTGGGCTGGTGGCGTGTGTGGTTCGTGGGCCAGGCCTTGCGAGAGGTGGCCGACATCGCCGGCGCGGATCGGTGAGGACCATCCGACGCGGACGGCCCCGGACATATCGCGGAAAGCGACGTCGGGGGCGGACACGGAATTGTGGAAAGAGGTGGAGGCCCGCGCTCGGGAAGGGGGAGGCCGCCCAGCCTACGGGGACCGCGTTCGGAGCAGCCGGTATGGCGAGTGATCGCGCGCGGTTATGGGCACCCAGCGCGGAAGGCGTTGAGGAAGCAGACGAAGTCCGCGGCGGTGAGGGAGGGGGAGCCGGTGGAGCCATCGCAGTTGGCGTAGGAGTCGCCGGCACGGAACTTGGTTATGTAGCACGTGAAATCTGTGGCACTCAGCTTGGGCAGCCCGGAGCTCCCGTCGCAATTGGGGTAACACGCAGGCGCAACGGACAGCACGGCTGACTGGGTGGTCACCGACCCGCAGGGCGACGAGATGATGCACTCGTACGTGCCTGTGTCGCTGACGCGGGCCGAGGTGAACTGCAGTATTGGGCCCGTCGCTCCTTGGATGTTCGTGCCATCGTCCGACACAACCGCGCGTGAGCGACGCCACACATACGAGAATGGGCCCGAACCCGTTACGCCCACAGATAGGGAGGTCGATTGTCCCTCCGTGACCGATTGCCCTACAGGCTGGCTCGTGATCGTGACCGGCAAGCCGCTGCCGTCGTAGGTCAAACCCTGCCACACGAGCACATCCTGGGGGTTGAGGCTCGGCAGCACTCGCATCAGCTTGATCTTGACGATGCCAGCCACGTTGGCACTGAAGTCGTGGAACGTGGGAAGCGGCGAGCCCGACGGAGGGATGTACGACTCGTCGAAGATCACCGCGTCCGACGCATTCAGCGCCTGAACGCGGGCACCCAACGACTTCACGTTGAGCGCCCGCACCTTTAGGTTGGAGACCGGAGAGCAGAACGAGAAGACGGTGGAAGGGTTGTCGTCGACCGGAGGCCATGGCAACGGCGGCCAGATCACAAGTGTGGCCGTTGAGCCGGGCAGTGGCGTTGGCAGACCATTCTGTGGCCCAAAGAAATCACAATCGACAAGCGACCCATCGCAATCCGCGATGCAGAAGGGGGGCGTGCAGAAAGCATTGTGGATTGGAACCACAGGGTTACTGGGTGTCGGCTCGACGTCTTTGGCCACCTGTGGTGGTGGAATGACGATGAGTGGATCTGGATAGCGGATCGTTCCGATGTCGGACCAAAAACTGCCCTGAACATCGCAACTGTTCCACGGGATCGCCTTGTACTGGAGCGCGAATCCTGGCGATGGAAGGATGTCGCGATCGAAAGTCACGACGGCGGTGTTCGTATCCTCGGAGATCGTGACGCTGTAATCCGAAGTCGAATACGGCCAGTCCGTCTGCCCCACGATGCGGAAACGCCAGTCGAGCGACGTTGTGCCGGCCTCGGCGGGGCCATCTGCGACGCCAAAGAACTCGATGCGGGGCGGCGAGCCAGGCAGCCAGCGGGCGGAGGGATACACCTGCCACTTGGTGCATTCCAAGAGCTGGATATCGCTGTTTGCTCCTAGAGAGAATTGATACAGCCCGCCTTGCCCTGCGGGGTCAACGGCAAATCCACATAGCGTCGTAATCGTGGAAAAGGCAATCTGACCCGGCAAAAGTTTGCGCGATCCATACGCATATGGAGTTCCATTATTGACGGCAACATCCCAAACAGTGTTGTCCGGAAGCGTCGCGTACGTCAATGCGTAAGGAGGCCAGGAATTGATCGCGAACGGCAATGCCCACGTCGCACTCAGGCTCGCGCGGCCGATCGCTGGACGCGTCAGTTGACCCCAAACCGAAAATTCAGCTCTCGCTTGCGGTGGCGCGATGTCTGGTGGATAGACCTCGAGTAGTCTTACCCAGGTAGACGTTGCCGAACTGATCCGTGTGCTGCTTGTGGACGCTTGGATGCTCGCGAATGCAGAGAACTGATCCTCGGCGTAACCTCTTGCAGCAGACAACGACCCTACATCCTCCGCAACTCGGCTCAAGCCGTACCCCCAATTGATGCGTGCAACGCTCCGAGCGGGATCGATCGAAGTCGGCACGAACAGTGGCGGAGTCTGCGCATCCACCGCGACGGAGAGACTCGCGCATAGGCAGATCGCCGTACAAGAGTTCGCTCGCATGTCCGACCTCCTAGCCGACGCATCCCGTCTGCGTCGGCCAAATCTACCTGCAGTGCGAGTAGTGGTCAATGGCGCGTGCTGACGCGCCCGGGAAACGCTTCATCAGCCTTTGGGGTGCCGGTGTATACGTCCAAAAGTAACACGACCGCACTCAGAGCAGTGCGGTCGTGACATAGGTAGCGCAGAAGTGTTTGGAAAGGCGTGCCGACCAGCCCGGCTTACGCCGGCTTCCACGTGCTCTTGAAGGCCTTGATCGCCTCCTCGAGCTTCTTCTCCACGGCCTTGATGTCGCGCTTCTCGCTCAGCTCGTTCCAGATCGGCTTGCCGCTGGTCTGGAAGTAGTTCAGCAGCGCCTTCTCGAAGTCGGGCACGTCCTTCGCGTCGAGCTCGTCCATGTGCCCGCGCGTGCCGGCGAAGATCGAGATCACCTGGTCGATCACGTTCATGGGCACGTACTGCGGCTGCTTGAGAAGCTCCACCATCGCGGCGCCGCGATCGAGCTGCTTCTGCGTGGCCTTGTCGAGCTCGGTGCCCAGCTGGGCGAAGGCCTCGAGCTCGCGGTAGGCGGCCAGGTCCAGTCGCAGCGAGCCGGCGATCTGCTTCATCGCCTTGATCTGGGCGTTGCCGCCCACGCGCGACACCGAGATGCCGACGTTGATGGCCGGGCGGACGCCCGCGAAGAACAGTTCGG
>CAYNSB010000017.1:0-58519 GCA_964399625.1 uncultured Phycisphaeraceae bacterium | reverse complement strand
CGCGTCCAAGCACTGGATCATCCGGCAGTACGACCACGAGGTGCAGGGGAACACGGTGCTCAAGCCGCTCGCGGGCGCGCAGGGGCGGGGGCCCTCGGACGCCGCGGTGCTCGAGCCGGTCGCGGGCTCCGGACGGGGCATCGCGATCGCGTGCGGGCTGCAGACGCCGCTGGGCGACCCCGATCTCGGGGGCGATCCGTATCTGATGGCGCTTGGGGCGATCGACGAGTGCGTGCGCAACCTCGTGTGCGCCGGCGCGGACCCATCGCGGATCGCGATCCTGGACAACTTCTGCTGGCCTAGCTGCGCCAAGCCGGAGAACCTGGGCTCGCTCGTGCGCGCCGCGGAGGGGTGCTACGACGGGGCCAAGGCGTTCCGGACGCCGTTCGTCTCGGGCAAGGACTCGCTGAACAACCAGTTGAAGTACGTCGATCCGGCGAGCGGGAAGGAGCGCGTGATCGAGATTCCGCCGACGCTGCTGATCACGGGGCTGGGCAGCGTGCCCGATGTGGGGCGCGTGGTGACGATGGACGCGAAACGCGCGGGGAACTTCCTTCTGCTGGTGGGCGCGAGCGACGATCGCTTGGGCGGAGCGTTGCTGCGGCAGGTCTCGCGCGACCTTGTTGGCTCGTCCGAGGTGCCGCGTGTGGACCTATCGCTGGCCCCGCGGATTGCGCGAGCTGTGCACGCGCTTATTTCGGCGGGCCTTGTCGCCGCGGCGCACGACGCATCGGAGGGCGGGCTGCTGGTGGCGATCGCGGAGATGCTCATCGCATCCCCAACGTTGGGCGCGGCGATCGATCTGTCGCGCGTGCACGCGGACCCGATCGTCGCGGCGTTTGGTGAATCGCCAAGCCGGTACGTGCTCGAGGTCGCGCCAGAGCACGTGGCGCGCGTCGAATCGCAACTAGGCTCGCTGCCCTGTGCGCGAATCGGGACGCTGACGGGCTCCGGGCGCCTTGAGTGGTCCGGCGGCGCGCTGGAGGCGCGTGTGGAGGACCTGGCGCGGGCGTGGCTCTCTCCGCTCGACTGGTGATCAGGCGTCGTGCTTGGGGCGAGCGCGGCCGATGAACTTGGACATCAGCTCGCCGCGGCTGCTGACCTCGAAGTGCCTGTAGACGGCCGTGACGTGCTCGTGAACGGTGGGCTGGCTGAGCTTCAGACGCGCGGCGATCTGCTTCTCGCTGTCGCCATCGAGCAGCGCATCGAGCACGTCGCGCTGGCGCGGGGAGAGCGCCCCAGGCCCCGGCTGCCCCGGCGCGGCGAGCTCCCGACCCATCATCTCGCCGATCTGCGCGTGGATCGTGCGCATGAGCCACCAATCGCGGCGCGTGAAGCCCCGCTCCCCCACCGCCCGATGGACCCAGAGTGTGTTGTACACGTCCTTGGACTCGTGCGCGTTGGGACGGCGGAGGATCGAGAAGACGTAGTGATCGATGCCGCACTGCTTGTGGTACTCGTTGTACGTCGCGGAGCGGTACCAGAGCTGGTCTTCGTAGAGCTGGGCGCGCGTGCGGGTGACGATCGTGCCCGTGAACCCGACGAGGCGGGCGTACTCGGGCGTGCGCTGCACGGGCACCGTGCCGACGTACTCGTTCCAGAGCGCCTCGGAGCGCTCCGTGGGCCAGCCCGTGCGATAGACACTCAGGCCCTTGGGAGTCTTGCCCTTCTCGAAGTCGAGCATGTTGGCGCCGATGCCGACCTGCGCCTCGACGAGCCGGCACATGTTCCGGACCAGGTGCGCGTGCCAGGCCTCCGGGTCCGCGCCCAATTCACGGCACTCGCCGATGAGGCGCATCACCGCCCGCACGTCCTTCAGGCTGACCTTCTGCTGATCCAACGCCGTGTTCCTCGTCCCTCGCACCGAGCATCCAACCACCAACCGATTATCGTATTCGCCCGAGGGCCCGGCCCACTCTCGATGGCGAGAAGCCCTCGGGTGATGGGCGATTCGCCCTATCGGACGATGAGCACCACCTTGCCCAGTGCGCCGCCGCTGCCGCGCTCGATCACCGCCTGATGCGCACGGGCGGGTTCCTCGAGGCCGATCTCCTGTGCGACGATGGGCGTGAGCGTGCCGTTGGCGAGCCCAGCGCCGACCGCCGCGAAGACCTCTCGCCCCTCCTCGGGGCGCATGTTGAAGAGGCTCATGCCCAGGATGCCCGCGTCCTTGCTCATCGTCGCACGCGGATTGACCTCGATGGTGCCGCGATTGCCCACGATGACGATGCGTCCGCGGTGACCGACGAGATCGAGATCGCGCTGCAGATTCACGTTCGCGAGCATCTCGAGGATGATGGAGGGGCCCGCCTCTCCACCCGCCTTGGCCCACTCGGAGATCTTCGCCTCGTAACCCGGGGCGCGATGGTCGAAGGCGATCTCCGCGCCGTTGTGCACGATCAGGCGGCGACCCGCGTCCGTGCCCGCGGTGCCCGCGACGCGGAGCCCCGCCGCCCTGGCGCACTGCACGGCCGCGAGCCCCACGCCGCCGCTGGCGCCGTGGATGAGGATTGATTCGCCCGCTCGCGCCCGCGCCACCTGGAAGATGGAACGCCACGCGGTACAGTACGCGACGTAGATCGCCGCGCCCTGCGCAAAGCTCAGACGCCCGGGCAGCGGGTGGACGGCGTCGAGCTCGCAGACGATGTGCTGCGCGTACGCCCCGTCGCGCCCTCGCTTGTGGAACCAGACACGCTCTCCCACGCGCGGCCACGCGGGCGGCGCGACCCCTGTCGGGACCACGCTCACGACCTCGCCCGCGCCCTCGATCCCCGGGATGTAGGGCAACTCGGGCTTGATCGCGTACTGCCCCGCACGGATGTACGTGTCCACGGGGTTGACGCCCGCGGCGCGCACGCGGATGAGCACCTGCCCAGGGCCCGGCTCGGGTATGGGCACCTCCGCGAGCTTGAGGACCTCGGGTCCGCCGAACGCCGAGACTTGGACGGCACGCATCGGTTGGCTCATCGGGTCACCGCTCTTTCATTGTTGACCGGCTCGCCCGGCGCGGGCGTGGCACCGGCAGGGGGCGGAGAGTGGTCGCGGGCGGCACGCCTGAGTCGCTGCTGCACGCTCAGGATCACCATCGCGCCCACGAGCGCCACGCCGCCAAAGGCCCACTGTGCCGGCGAGAGGCGCTCGCCGAAGATCCAGAGCGACGCGACGGAAACGATGATGGGCTGGAGCTGGATCACGCCGCTGGAGATCGCGATGCCCAGGGAGCGGATCGCGATGAAGTAGAAGACGTGCCCGATCGCGATGCCGATCATCGCCGACGCAAAGAGCAGCAGCCACTGATTCGTGCTCAGCGCGAAGACATCCGCGCCCGAGCGGTGGCCCAGGCGGAGCATCAGGGCGATGAGCACCGCGCCCGAGTACTGGCTCACCACCGCGAACGCGATGATCGGGTGGTGCTCGCTCATGAACCAGCGCACGCTCAGCGCGTAGCACGCGTAGAACAGCCCCGACCCCACCGCCAGCAGCACCCCCAGCGTGGTCGCGTTCTGCCCGAAGCCCTTGCTCAGCACGATCATCGCGAGCGAGCCCACGATCACGAGCAGCAGCCCCCCGATGTACCACCCGGAGCGAACGACGCGGCGCTCCGCGGCGAAGAGCAGCGCCGCGCCGGCCGTCACGAAGACGATCTGCGTGCGCAAGCCGAACGTGATCAGCCCGGGCTCGATGTGGTAGTGGGCGGCGCCGAACGTGATCTGTCCGAGCGTGTTGAAGATGCTCGGGACGAGCGCGGCACGCCAGATGTCCTTGGGCAGCCGGCGCCGGATCGCGCACCACACGACCAAGGGAAGCCAGAGGAGCATGGACATAGCGAATCGCCAGCCGTTGCTCGTCCACACATCGATGGAGTGCGAGAAATGCTTGATGAAAATTGGGACGCTGGACCAGCCCAGGAGCGTCAGGATCACCGTCACCAGCCCCGCCCAGGGCGTGTGTTGGGCCGGGAGCTCGCTGGAGGGTGTGTCGCTCAACGCGGATCGAGCGTAGGCGGGATCACGAAGATGCAATGGCCGCGGATTTACGTTGAGAATCGCGGACCGCAGAAACATTGCAAGCCGCGCAGCCGAGCGTCGATCGCCTCACGACATCGCCGCGTGCACATGCTTCATTCGAACGCATCCGTTCCTTGTCCGCGCCGGGAAGCGGCATCCGCGGCCCGGCTCAGGCCCCCGCGGCGACGGGCTTGGCGAGCTTGCGCGGGTCGGTCCGTGCGATGATGTCGCTCACGCCCTTCTGGTTGAAGCCCTTGAACCCGTCGTTGCGCTCGAGGTTCTCCAGGTGCGAGCCGATCGCGCCGTGCGCGCGGAACGTCTCGCCCTGCTCCTTGGTGATGAGGCCCCGGGCCAGGAGCGCGTCGATGCGCTTGGGGTCGATCGCCCAGCGCTCGCCCTCGGTGAACGCCTGACGCAGGTACGGGAACGTCGTGAACGGGTCCATCGTCTTGATCTTCGCCTCGGACTCGAGCTGGTCCTTGAGCGCGTGCCAATCGAACTGGCACTCGAGGTGGTGCATGCCCGCCTGGAGCACGGCCTCGCCGTGCAATGCGCACCAGAGGCCGACCGTCCCCAGCTTGTCCTTGGAGGGCGGCAGCCCGTCGTGCGAGAAGTCGCCCAGCAGTTCCTCGGGGCTCATGTCCACGTCGTTGAACGTCGTGATGCCCGCGACGGGCTGCTCCATCACCTGGGCGCCCCATCCGGCCTCGGCGCCCGCGTAGAACCGCTCGCGCGCTCGGAAGCCGAGCTTCTCCCAGAGGCGGATGAGGTCCTTGAAGTTCTCGCGCGAGCACCGGTAGGTGTGGTGATCGTGGTTCGCCCACCCGAGCCCCAGGCGATCCTGGCGGTCCTTCTGCACCTTGGCCGCGCGGTTGCGCGATTGCCAGTACCGACGCTCACCCTCGAACCAAAGGTCGCACGTCCAGTCGGCGCCGAGGTCCTTGATCGACGCGTCCACCAGCGCGTGCGTGTGCGCGAAGCCCTCGGCGTCCGTGGGCCAGTCGCGCCGCCGCCGGCGCAGTGCCTCGAGGTGTCGCTGGGCAAGGATGGCCTTGGTGGCGTCGAAACGCGGAAGATCGAACCCCCTGTAGCCGTGGCGCTCGATGACCCACATCTCGTCCGGACCGCCCCCCGCGGTCGGGGCGAACGCCTTCATCTGACGGAGCCGCCCGAGCGGCTCGCCCTGGATGGGATGCTCGATGCGCCAGGTCGCGGCGAAGTCCGCCACCGCGTCGACCTTGACGAAGACCGCGGTGTTCGAGCGGGCCTCGAGCACGACGACGGGGAACATCGCGCCCTCGTGGATGTAGTGGTCGGGTGCGCCGGGCATGGGGCGGTGGGTGAACCCGGTTCGCTTGAGTTCGGCCTCCAACTGACCCGTCTTGGGCGCGCGGATGTGGTCGATCCAGTCCACGAAGCGCGAGCCGGTCGCATCCTTCATCTTCCGGGCCAGATCGGCCGCGCCCGGGCATCGCGAGAGAAAGGTCGAGACGATCGAGCCGATGAGCGCGCCGGCCTGGGGTTGGGGCTTCCAATCGAACTGGGTCAGGGCGTTGGACATGTCTGGAGGGCTCCGTGGAGTCAGGGCTGTGAACGATCGATCGGCCCGAAGCGAGAGGATCGATGAGTCTGTCAACACCCCCGGCTGGACTCGAACCAGCGCGCTCGCGCTTAGAAGGCGCGTGCTCTACCAACTGAGCTACGGGGGCACGATGTGAAGGGTACGCGATCGCGGCTCATGCGCTCCCGGCGCGCCGCCGGACTGGAGCGTTGCACGCGCTCTGACCGGAGGACTTTTGTGTGTGAACTGCGCGCGCACGACGTGAAAAAGTTTCTACAAGGGTATTGAATCGCGCGAACGATTTGATAACCTTGGCACATAGTACGAAGTGGATCGCCTACTGCGGCTCGTGGCATCGCGGTGTAGGCACTCGATGGGTTGTGGGGTGTTCGTGGGGTTTGCAGGTTCGATAACCGAGGATTCACCGATAGTCCTTTGATCTATCGGTGGTTGTGCGCATTGCGCACCCAACAGATGACGGAGATCCGGGCTTGCGGGCCCGACCGGCAGGATGCCAGGGAGCCTCCGCATGAGCGTTCCGACCAAGCCAATGAGCGGCGTGCAGGGACATCAGATCGTTCTCTTCAATCGCGCGCTCCATCCCGAGCTCTTTGGCATCAAGGGATGCCGGGTGTTCAAAGATGCGGGCTACGAGCTCGAGGCGTGGGTCATGCCCGAGGCGCACGTGCTGCGTTTCTGCAGGAACGGTTCGAGCGTGTGCGAGGTGCTGAGCGACCCGCCGCCCAAGATGACCGAAACGGCCTCTGTTGCGGCGTTTCCGGCGCTGGGCGAGCGCGATTTCGAGTACCGCTTCGATCGCCTTGGCATCGTGTACATGAACTCCGTGCAGAGCGAGAACCTCCCTGAGAACGTGTACGCCTCGACGCACGACGAGCTCCTGCGGGACGCCCGCGAGAGCAAGGCGATCGTGCATCGCTGGGACGACGACGTAGGGGCGTGCGCGTCGATCCTCGAGGTCCAGACGTTCCCGCGGCAGGCGCACATCCAGGCGTACCACCTGATCTGCTCGGGGGGCTTGGTGATCCGCTCGCAGAGCATCTTCGAGCATGCGTAAGCGCGTCATTGGACTCGCGAGGGCTCGTCGCCGATAGAATGGCCCGCATGAAGCCGCACCGCGCGACCCGGTCGATCCGAATTACCACGCCCCGCTGAGGGGCCGTGCGGGCGCTCGCGCTTCTTGATGTGCGTGGGCCATCCGACTCGGATCTCTTGCGGCGGGGCGATGGTCACTCTCGGCTGCGCCACTCGCGCCCACCTTCATCGCGTTCGTATCCCGCTAGTATCCGCGTCACACCCGCCGCTCTCGCTCACTCCCGGCACGATGGCTGGGGTGTCTTGAGCCCGGAGGACCGTCGCCATGTCCCAGTCGTCTCCACCCTCCAAGCCCGACGCCGAGAACACCAAGGGCGAGGAAAAGAGCCGGTATCGATCAACGCTGAACCTTCCCAAGACCGCCTTCCCCATGAAGGCGAACCTGGTGCAGAACGAGCCCGCGAGCATCAAGCGCTGGCAGGGCATGAAGCTGTACGAGCGCGTGCGTGAGGCGAGCAAGGGCAGGCCTCGGTTCGTTTTCCATGACGGGCCGCCCTACGCCAACGGCTCGATCCACCTCGGGCACCTGCTGAATAAGAGCCTGAAGGACTTCGTCGTGCGCTCGCGCTCGATGATGGGGATGGACTGCCCGTTCGTTCCCGGCTGGGACTGCCACGGGCTGCCCATCGAACACAAGGTGATGCTCGAGCTGATGGAGGCGGGCAAGCTCGACAAGCTCAAGAGCCTGCCGGAGGATCAGCGACGGATGGCGGTGCGCCGCGAGTGCCAGAGGTACGCGGAGAAGTACGTCAAGCTGCACGTCGAGCAGATGACCCGCGCGCTCACGCTCGCGGACTACGAGCATCCCTACCTGACGATGCAGCCCTCGTTCGAGGGCGCAACGCTCGAGGTGCTCGCCGCACTGATGGACCAGGGCCTGGTGTACCGAGCGCTCAAGCCGGTGCACTGGTCGATCGCGAACGAGACGGCGCTGGCCGAGGCGGAGCTCGAGTACGAGGACCGGGACGACATCTCGGTGTACGTGGATTTCGAGGCGGAGGACGCGGAGGCGGTGTACGACGCGTTCGGGCTGCCCAAGGCGGAGTCGAACGCCGGGGACACAGAGGTCGCGGAGGGCGACGAAGACGAGGGCCCAGAAGCAAACGGCGATGCGGGCGAAGCGAAGTCGCGTGCGCCGGTTCCGGGCACCCGGCCCGATGTACGCCCCTCGTTCATGATCTGGACGACGACGCCCTGGACGCTCCCGGCGAATCTGGCGATCGCGGTGAATCCGAAGTTCGAGTACGCGCTCGTCTTCGTAGATGGCAACGTCACGGTGATGGCGACGGCGCTCGTCGAGAAGGTGACCAAGGCCGCGAAGGCCGAGGATGTGGTCGTTCTTGCCAGGACGAGCGGCGAGCGGCTCGTGGGGCTGCGCTACCGGCACCCGTTCGTGACGCGATCCGACGCGAAGAGCAGTCCGGTGTTCTCGCTTCTTCCGGCGGACTACGTCACGCTGGAGGATGGCACGGGGCTGGTCCACACGGCGCCGGGCCACGGTGCGGAGGACTTTGACACTGGACGTCGGAGCGGTCTGCCGGTGTACTGCCCCGTGCGCGAGAACGGCATGTACGACGCGAGCGTGCCCGAGTGGCTCCGCGGCAAGGACATCTGGAAGGCGAATCCCGAGATCGTGGAGCACCTGCGGAACAGCGGGCATCTCTTCTTCAGCCACACGTTCTCGCACAGCTATCCGCACGACTGGCGCAGTAAGACGCCCGTGATCTTCCGCTGCACGGAGCAGTGGTTCATCGGCGTGGACGCGAAGACCAAGCGAGACGGGCGTTCGCTGCGCGAGACGGCGCTGGCGTTCGTCGAGGCGAGCCCGAACGCGGCGAGCAACGAGACGGTGCACTTCGTGCCCGAATGGGGTCGCAACCGCATGCGGGGCATGCTCGAGTCCCGCCCGGACTGGTGCATCTCCCGTCAGCGGGCGTGGGGCCTGCCGATCCCCGCGTTCTTCTGGCGCGAGAGCGACGCGAAGGCGCACGTGCTGATGACGCCCGCGAGCGTGCGCGCCGTGGCGGCGCTCGTGCGAGAGAAGGGCGCGGACGTGTGGTTCCAGAGCGAGCCGGCCGACCTGCTCAAGCACTGGGACCCCAGCAAGGACTCCGACCTGCCCTCGTGGTGGAAGGACCGCTCCCTCACGGTCGCGGCCCTGAAAGACTTGAAGAAGGGCCCGGACATTCTCGATGTGTGGTTCGAGTCCGGCTCCACGTGGAACGCGGTGATGCGCGAGCGCTCCGGCGGCGCGGACTTTCCGATCGACCTGTACCTCGAGGGCGCTGACCAGCACCGCGGCTGGTTCCAGAGTTCCCTGCTGCCGGCGCTGGGCATGATGGGGCGCCCGCCGTATCGCGCGCTCCTCACGCACGGGTTCACGGTGGACAAGGACGGACGCAAGCTGAGCAAGAGCTCGGGCGACACGATCGAGGCGCTCTACGCGAACTACGGCGTGGACGTGCTGCGCTGGTGGGTCGCGGGGCAATCCTACGAGAACGACATGAAGGTCGATCGCGAGTTCTTCGATCTCGCGGGCGAGAGCTATCGCAAGGTGCGCAACACGCTCCGATTCATCCTGAGCAATCTCGATGACTTCGCCGGCCCACCCGGCAAGGAGCACGCCTCCGTGCCCGGCACATCGATCGACGCGTGGGTGATGTCGCGCTTCGACGCGCTCGCGGAGCGTGTGCACGATGCGTACCAGCGGTACGACTTCCAGAACGCGCAGAAGGCGCTCTACGACTTCTGCAACGACACGCTCAGCGCGACGTACCTCGCCGCGGTGAAGGACCGCCTGTACTGCGATCGGCCCGATTCGCCCCGTCGGCGACAGACACAGACCGTCCTCTACGAACTTGCCGACGGGCTTGCCCGTCTGCTCGCGCCGTTGCTGCCCCACACGGCGGACGAGGCGTATCGCGCGCTGCTCCGCGCGGATGCCAAGGACGCGTCCGTGTGCGTGCACCTCAAGGAGTTCGTGGTCACGCGGGGCAAGCCCGGGCTCGGCATCGCGTGCGACGGCGCCTGGAGCCGGGTGCTGGAGGCACGATCGCTCGCGCAGGCGGCGATGGAGAAGGCCAAGGGCGCGCTGGGCGTGGAGAACCCGCTCGACATGGGCGTGGTGCTTCCCGACGGCGAGGGCGTGCTGGCCCGCTTTGACGCGACGGACCTGGCGGACCTTCTGGGCGTGAGCCGGGTGACGCTCGACGCCAGGGCGAGCGAGCCCCGCGTCATCGACCTGCGCGGCGAGCCGCGCTGCGAGCGCTCATGGAAGCGTGATGGCACCGTGCGGCAACGCTCCGACGGGGGCATGCTGTCGGATCGCGATGCTGCGGCGGTTGGCGTCGCCTGATCGACGCGCCGCGATCGATTCACTCCCGGCGAGCCCGCGCCGCCCGCGTAGCCGTTCCAGACGGACGGGAGGATTCCCCGCGCGTTTCCTGGCGATCGCCGCGAGCTCAAAGCGGTGTCACACTCCATGAAGGACGGGCGTTGCCGGCACGCAACGCGCCAGGTCCGAAAAGGTTGGGTGAGACGCGCGCCGGGCGATCCATTCGCCCCGTGCCGTTCAGAGGAGAGGGGCTCGGTTCGATGGATGATGCCATGACGCAACGCCCGAATCCGGATCGCGACCCGTCCCGACGGGTGCCCATTCGTCTGGAGCGGGGTGCGCCGATCGAGCGGCCCGACCCCACGGACGGCCCGTTCGCGATCGAACGCCTGAGCGTGCTCACGCACGAACTGAGGAACCTGCTCGACGGGTCGATCCGTTGCCTGGGGCTTGCGCGTCGCTCGCTGGCGATGCTGCCCCGCGAGGTAGAGGGAGCCCGCGACGCGAGCCGCAACCTGGACACCGCACAGACCGCCCTCGAGCGCATGGCGGACCTGATCAACGCGGCGATGCGCGGCACGTCCGCGGTGGTGGGCTCTGCGGCGTTGGCCCCCGAACGGCCGATCACGCTCGAGGAGGGCATCCGCCACGCGATGGACGTGCTGACGCCGTTCGCTCAGGATCGGCGCGTTCGTCTGGCGCTGAGCATCGATCACGCGACGGGCGCGGCGCCGGTCGGCCCGATGTACGCGGTGGTGCTCAATGGAATCAAGAACGCGATCGAGGCGATCCCCGAGGGGCACGAGGGGTGCGTGGAGGTTTCGGCGCGGTTCGTCGCCGACGAGGCCGCGGCCCGCGACGGCATCCGATTCATCCTGATCGCCATCCAGGACGACGGCTCGGGCCTGAGCGGGCGCGGCGTGGTGGATCGAGTCTTCGATTTCGGCTTCACCACCAAGCAGCCCGGGCGGGGCATCGGGCTGGCGCTCTCCCGCGAGATCATCCGCAACGCGGGAGGATCGATCGAGCTGTCGCAGCGATCGGACCGCTCCAGCGCGGATCGACCCGGCGCGGCGTTGCGCGTGCTCTACCCGATCGTGTCACCATCCGCGCCGGCGGCGGGAGGCTGAATGCCCGAGGCACGCCCCAGGATTCTCGTCGTTGATGACGATCCCATCGTCGCGTCCTCGCTCACGCAGTTCCTTGCGGGCGAAGGATGGGAGCCCCGCGCGTGCGCGAGCGTCGGCGAGGCGCTGGATGCCGTGAAGGGCCCGCGCGAGGAGCTGCCCCAAGTAGTTGTTTGCGACCTTTCGCTGCCGGGCGAGAGCGGGATGGACCTGCTCCGACGTTTGCAGCGCGACTTCCCGCAGATCGCGGTGATCATGCTGACGGGCTACGCGTCCGTCGAGTCGGCGGTGCAGACGCTGCGCCAGGGCGCGGTCGACTTTCTGACCAAGCCCGTCGTGGACGCCGAGCTTCGGGTCGCGCTGGAGCGTGCCCTTCGCCAGCACGCGCTGGCCTCGGAGAACTCGGCACTGCGGGAGCGTCTGGACATCCGCGCGGGGCTGGCACGGATCGTGGGGCGTGACCCGCGGATGCTCAAGGTGTACGACCTGATCGAGGCGGTCGCCCCGAGCCGCACCACCGTGCTGATGACGGGCGAGTCGGGCGTGGGCAAGTCGCTCGTGGCGCACGCGATCCACCACGCGAGCCCGCGCCGCGATCGCCCGTTCGTGGAGCTCTCGTGCGGGTCCATTCCCGAGACGCTGCTGGAGTCGGAACTCTTTGGCCATGTGAAGGGCGCGTTCACCGGGGCGCACGCGGACAAGCCGGGACGGTTCCTCGCGGCGCACCAGGGAACGATCTTTCTCGATGAGATCAACTCGGCGTCGCCGGCGATGCAGCTCAAGCTGCTGCGCGTGCTGCAGGAGCGGCGGTTCGAGCCCGTGGGGTCCACGCAGACGGTGGACGTGGACGTGCGTGTCGTGCTCGCGAGCAATCAGCCGCTCGAGGCGCTCGTCGCGCAGGGCCTGTTCCGACAGGACTTGTACTACCGCATCAACGTGGTGAAGATCGAGCTGCCGCCGCTGCGCGAGCGGGCCGCGGATATCCCCGAGCTCGCGCTGCATTTCCTGCGCGTGCACGGGAATGAGCTGGGCAAGCAGCTCGCGGGCTTCTCGCCCGAGGCGATCGCGGCGCTGCAGCGCTATCGGTTCCCGGGCAACGTGCGCGAGCTTCAGAACGTGGTGGAGCGGGCCGCGGTGCTGGCGCGGCGCCCGACGGTTGGGATCGAGGAGCTGCCCGAGGCGCTCACGGCCGCTTCGAGCCCACAGGATCGCGTCGATGTCGCTCAGCCCTCATCGGGCGATGAGCCCTGGACGCCCACGACGCTCGACGAGGCGCTGCGCGAGCCCGAGCGCCGGATCATCCTTCGCGCACTCCGCGCGAACGCGTGGAACCGTCAGAAGACGGCCGATCAGCTCGGCGTCAATCGCACGACGCTGTACAAGAAGATGAAATCGCTGGGCATCGAGGGCGCCGACTCGGCAGCGGCGTAGGGCGCCACCGGGACGCGCCTCAGAACACGAGCGACAGCACGAGAAGCAGCACGATCGCACCGCCCGCGATGAGCACGCCCATCGTGATCCAGTTCGCGAGTCGTGTTTGCTTCTTCATGTCGTGCTCCTGGGTGAGCCGGCGGCGAAGCGATCGACCGAGAATGGGTTGGACGCGCCGTCGAGCATGGCCTCCACCGCGAGGCGGGCCGTTCGATGGAAGAGCGACATGCCGTGCCCCGTGCACCCGGCGCAGAGCCAGAGGGAGCCTTGCGGCCAGTCGCCCTCGATCGATCCGACGAGCGGCAGCCCATCGGGCGTGAAGCCCATGACGCCCGACCATCGCGCAACGACATCGAGCCGATCGCGCGGGATGCCCAGCGTGCGCGCGGCAAAGTCCTCGAGCGCGGATTGCACGTCGTTGGTCGTGCGGTCCTCGTATCCCACTTCGCGGTCGGCGAACGCGCGACGGCACCCGCCCACGACGATCGTGCCGTCGCTCGCCTGACGGAAGTACTCATACCCGCGGTTGGCGTAGTAGGAATGGTCCAAGCGCAGGCTCGGCGCGCGCAGCGCGAGCATCTGCCCTCGCCGGGGGGCGATGAGCCGGGCGAGGCCGGGCATGAGCAGCGGCGTGTACGCGTTCGTGCAGAGCAGGACTCGCTGCGCGATCACGTCGGCGTCCGAGGCCCGCACACGCACGCGACGCGCGTCATGGGCTTCGATTGCGAAGACCTCTTGCCCCTCCACGATCGGGTCGCTGAGTTTGCCCGCGAGGTAGCGGAGCAGGTCCCACGAATTGCACGACGCATCGTTGGGGTTGATCAGGGCTCCGGAGATGTGCGGCGTGTTCGCCTCCCCACAGGGTGCCTTCTTCGCCAGCAGCCCGATGGTGTCCGTCCATGCGGAGTCGCCCGCGCCGATCCACGCGGCGTCGAAGCCGTCCTTTCGAAGGAGTTCGACGCTGCGACGGAGCTCTCCCTCCTCGACCGATTCCAGCGCGAGCAGCGCCGAAGGTCGGGCGCGGTACGACGGCACCTGGTCGATGCCCTCGCTCCGCAGCCCGGCGAGGTTTTCCTCGGTCAGACGCCAGACGAGCCTTGCGCGTTCGGGGCCCCAGTCGCGGCGGGCGATCTCGTAGTTGTCCGCCGCCCCGCGCATGAGGAAGCCGGCGTTGCGGCTGGAAGCGCCCGAGGCGAGCGAGTGTCGTTCGATAATGCGGACGGACAGCCCGAGTCGCTGCAGGTGGAGCGCGGCCGAGACACCGCAGATGCCCGCGCCGATGACGGCAACATCGCACTCGATCGTCGAGCGTGGACCGCCGGAGCGTCGCCAGTAGCTGACGGTCATGCGTGTGTTCGTCCTCGAGATAGGCTCATGGATCGGCACGCTCGATCAGACGCAGCAATTGGCCGGTGCGCCCATCGCGGACTCTTACATCGATCGCGCCTTCTTGGCCGCGAAAAAATTCGATCGCGTAGCGCTCAACTTCGGTTTGATGTCCGAGTTGTCCGACAAATGTGTCAGCGCATACTCTGCGACTCGGTGCCAACGCACCGGCATCGGGATTGATCCGTTGGTACTCGACTATCAGCACCGTCGAAACGTGATCCGGATGTTGTACTTCAGCCTTCCGCGGCGCATCCTTCTCCCATATCTCACCAGGCTCCAGTCGAAAGAGAAATCGGTTGTTGCGTCGATCTCCACCCATCGTGTAGTCACGAGGAAATGGGGGCTGGAGCTTGACCCACAGCGCGACGTCGGTCGTGTTGGAACACTTGACCTCGACCCACGGCGCGCAACCCACGAAACATGACGCAAGTGCGCAAAGGAGCGCAAGCCTGGCGCTTCGAAGCGCGATCGCACCAACCGATCGGAGGCATGCGGGCAGCGCACCATCGTGCATGGTCACACTCCTCAGATGTGTTCGGCGGAGCCGCCGCCGACGTTAGTGCTCCCCCGTCTTCCGGATCCGCGACACCATCGTCGAGGCGCGGACCTCCACGCCCTTGAGCGCGCTGTCGAGCGCTTCGCGGTTGGGGGCGAAGCTCATCGCCGTCTGCACGCCCACCCACTCCTTCTTCACAAGCTCGGTGAGCGAGTACGTGAAGCTCCGCATGCCGTCGGGGATCGACTGGTTGATGATCGCGGGCAGATCCTCGTCGAAGCCCTCACGGATCTTCTCGCGCACGGCCGGAGAATTGATGAGCACCTCCGTCGCGGGCACGATGCCGAGCTTGGTCTCGGGCAGGGCCGGCAGGAGCCGCTGGGCGCAGACAGCGCGGAGCGTGTTGGCGAGCGAGGAGCGGATAAATCCGTGCTGCTCGCGCGGGAAGAACTCGAGCAGGCGGTTGAACGTCTGCATCGTGTCCGCGGTGTGGAGCGAGGCGAAGACCAGGTGCCCCGTTTCGGCGGCCTGGATCGCAGAGAGGACCGTCTCGTGGTCGCGCAGCTCGCCGATGAAGATGACGTCCGGATCCTGGCGGACGATGGATCGCATCGCGACGGGGTAGCTCGGGACGTCGATGCCGATCTCGCGCTGGCTGACGATCGCCTTCTTCTTGCTGAAGCGGTACTCGACGGGATCCTCGACGGTGATGATGTTGACCGCCTCGGCGGCGTTGAGCTGCTCGATCATCGCGGCGAGCGTCGTGCTCTTGCCCGAACCGGTCACGCCGCAGACCAGGATCAGACCATCGTTGGCCGTGCTCACGATCTTGCCATAGATCTCGGGAAGGTGGAGGGTCTCGTAGCTGGGAATGTCGGCCTTGACGCGCCGGATGGCGGCGTTGAGGTGCCCGCCCGCGCGATAGACGTTGCAACGGAAGCGGTCCTCGCGCACGAAAGTCGCGAAGTCCGCGCTGCCGTCGCGCTCGAACTTCTCACGCAGCTTGTCCGGGAAGATCGGGTCGACGATGTGGTCGGCCTCATCCTCGGTGAGCGCTTCGCCCTGCACGGGCTTGAGCAGCCCGTTGATGCGGAACGTGGGCGGCACGCCGACCTTGATGTGCAGGTCCGACGCGCTGAGCTTGCCCATGGCCTCGAGGAGGCGATGGATGGAGAAGTGACCCCGGACCTGGTCCTGCACGTTGGGAGTGGCTTCGGACATATCCGCTCCTGACCGTCGTGCGAAGCGCCCGACGCTGGCACAGCATACCACACCCAAACTCACTCTGATCACGATCGGCGACGCCGATCCCGGGGCCTGCAAGCGACGCGCGTGCCCTCAATAGACGACCAGCACGGCGACATCGTTCACGTTCGTGCCGGTCGGCCCGGTGCGGACCAGGCAGCCAAGATCCTCCAGGGCGGTGTGCGCGTCGTGGTTCTGGAGCGATGCGTCCAGGTCGATCGAGCGGGTCTGGGCGTCGGAAGCGGTCGTGCCCGTGACGATCGCGCCCGCCGCGTCGGTCGGCCCATCCACGCCGTCCGTGGCAAAGGACAGGAACGCTGTGCGCTCGATGCGGGCGATGCCGAGCGCGACGGCGAGCGCGAGCTCCTGGCTCCGCCCCCCCACTCCCGTCGCGCCACCGACCCGAACGCTCGTCTCGCCGCCCATCACGAGTGCCAGCGGCTGGCGGGCCCTTTCGCGCAACGAGCGAGCGTGGTCCACGATGCGTCGCGCCACGTCGGCCGGCTCGCCCGCGAACGCCGTGTCCGTGGTTGCGACCTCGAATCCCGCGTGCGAGAGATGGGCCGCGGCGGCGCCGACGGCGTGCGTCCAGTCGCCGATGACGCGGATCGTGACATTTGAAAGCCGCGGATCGCCGGGCTTGATGGTCTCGGCGTGGGCGCCGCGCGAGCCCTCGGCGAGGTACTCACACACTCGTGCGCACTGGTCGGCGACGTCGTACGCCTTGAGGATCGAGAGCGCCTCGGAAAAGGTGCTGGGGTCCGGGCTGACGGGCCCGGAGCCGATGGAGGACAGATCCCCCGAGACGACATCGCTGAGGATGAACGCTTGGACGGGAACGGGCGCGACGTGGGCCGCGAGGCGTCCGCCCTTGAGCGACTCGAGATGCTTGCGCACGATGTTCAGCTCGTCGATGGGGCATCCCGCTCGCAGCAGGGCGCTGGTGACACGCCGCAGATCCTCGATCGTGAGCTCGAGCACGGGAGCGCTCAGGCACGCCGACGCCCCTCCCGAGAGCATGAGCAGCAGCGGGATCGACGCGCGATCCTTGCCCTCGAGCGCGTCTCGCACGCCGGCGGGGTCCGTGCGATCGAGGTGCCAGAGCGAATCGTCGCCGAGCACGGCGCGACGGACCGGCTCGAGCCATCGCAGCACGCGTTCGGCGGCGCGCAGGTTGCGCTCCGTCGGCAGCGGATGGTCCACGATCTCCGCGTTGTCCGGCGAGCCCCAGAGCTCGGTTCCTTCGGTGGTGATGACCAGGCGCCGGCTCAGCATGGATCCGCACGCGGCGTCCATCGCCGGCGCCGCCTTGCCGATGGAGAGCACGCCCCAGTTCGTCTCCGGGGGATTGGCACGGCGCACGAGCTCGAACGGATCGCACGCGCGCCGCACCGCGGCGACGACGCCGAGCAGGTGCGTGCGGAAGTCTGCGTAGCGAGGAAGCACGGCCCATTGAATCCGGTATCGCCCGGCGCCGCAAGTGCGCTACGCGCGGAGGCGCTGCAAACGCTCGCCCGCCGCTCGGATCGTCTCGATCCGCTTTCCATAGGTGAACCGAACGAGCGGTCGCCCGTGGGCCTTGTCGGCGTAGAACACGCTGCACGGGATCGCCGCGACGCCGATCTCGCTCGTGATCCATCGGCAGAACTCGGCGTCGTCCATGCCCGAGGCCTGCGCGCCGATCGCGGCGTTTCCCGCCTTGACGCGGGCGCTCACGGGCGTGTGATCGGCGATGATGAAGTACGTGCCGGGGGAGGGAAAGATGCGGAAGCCCGCCCGCGTGAGCACGCCGGCGAGCTCGTCGCGGTGCCCGCGGAACCGCGTCGCGAGCTCATGCATGTACGCGTCGCCTGCGCCGCCCACGCGTAGCGCCTCGGCCGCGCCGTATTGCAGCGGCACCGGGGCGCAGAACACCAGGAACTGGTGCGCGGCTCGCACGGCGCGGCTCAGCTCGGGCGAGGCGATCGCCCACCCGATTTTCCATCCCGTGGTGTTGTACGTCTTGCCCAGGCTCGAGAGCGTGATCGTGCGATCGCGCATGCCCGGCAGCGTGGCGAGACGGATGTGCGGAAGCGACGCCTCGTACGCGAGCCCCTCGTACACCTCGTCGGTGATCGCGACCACGTCGTGCTCCACGCACAGGCGGGCGATGAGCTCGAGCTCGGCGCGCGTGAACACCTTGCCGGTCGGGTTGTGCGGTGTGTTCACGACGATCGCCCGCGTGCGTGGCGTGAACGCCGCGCGGAGCTGCGCCTCGTCGAACGTGAAGCCGCGGGACTCCTGCCCCGGGGGCGGCGCGCGGAGCGTGACCGGGCGAACGATCGCGCCGCTCATCGCGGCGCCCGCCGCGTAGCAGTCGTAGAACGGCTCGAAGAGAATGACCTCGTCGCCCGGGTTGAACAATCCAAGAAACGTCGCGGCGAGCGCTTCGGTGCAGCCGCTGGTGACGGTGATCTGGGTCTCGCCGTCCACGGGCAGCCCGGTGAGGTGCGACCAGCGGGCCGCGAGCGCCGCGTTGAGTTCGTTGACGCCCTGCATGCGCCCGTACTGGTTCGGCTTGTCGCGCATCGCGGCGTGCGCCGCGTCTTTGATGAAGTCCGGGCCTTCAAAGTCTGGGAAGCCTTGAGACAGATTGACCGCGCCATGCTTGTTGGCGAGCGCGGTCATCTCCGCAAAGATGGTGGTGCCGAACGGCGCAAAGCGATGGGCGACGCGGGACATGCGGGGAAAGGTAGGCGATCGCAGCAACGGAGATTGCGGCGCCAGTCGCACGATGAATCTTCGAGTCTTGCGAGAGCGAATAGCGCAGCACCTGGTCCGAAGGAGCGTTGATGCGTCCACTCGTCTGGTTCCGATCCGATCTCCGCGTCGGGGACAACGCCGCCCTTCATGCCGCCACACGCGCCGCCACGCGCGGGGTCGTCGGCGTGTACCTCCTGTCGCCCGCTCAGTGGCGCGAGCACGACGACGCTCCGGCGAAGGTCGATCTCATCCTGCGCACGCTCCGCGAGCTCTCGTCCTCGCTGCGGGAGCTGAACATTCCGCTGTTGATCGCCGATGCGCCCCGCTTTGCCGATGCGCCCGAGCGGCTGCTCGCCCTGGCCAAGCGTCATTCCTGCAACGCGCTCTTCTTCAACCGCGAGTACGAGGTCAACGAGTCGCGCCGTGACGCGGGCGTGGAGCGGGCGTTTGCCGCGGCCGGCCTGGGTACCCATGGCTTCGACGATCAGGTGCTCGCTCCGCCGGGCGAAGTGCGCACGGGCGAGGGGCGGTACTACACCGTCTTCTCGCCCTTCAAGCGGGCGCTCTACGCGAGGATGTCGGAGCGGGGAGTGCCCACGGTTCTATCGGGCCCGATGCGCCAGCCCGAGTTGGCGTGCAAGGGCGACGAGGTCCCAGCTGGTGTTGAAGGATTCGAGTCCACGATCGACCCGGCCCTGTGGCCCGCCGGCGAGGCGCACGCCCGCGCTCGTCTTGAATCGTTCGTGGCGCGACGGATCGCGTCCTACAAGCGCGATCGGGACTTTCCCGCGACCGACGGCACGTCCGCGCTCTCGCCCTATCTCAACATCGGATGTGTTTCGGTGCGCCAGTGCGTCCATGCGGCGATCGAGGCCAACGCGGGATCGCGGTCCCCGCTCGATGCCGGCAACGAGGGCATCACGCACTGGATCTCGGAGTTGATCTGGCGCGAGTTCTACATCCACATCATGGTCGGCTTCCCGCGCGTGTGCATGGGACGAGCGTTCCAACCCGCGACCGAAGCGATCCGCTGGCACGAGAGGCGCGAGCACCTGGACGCGTGGAAGGCCGGGCGGACAGGCGTGCCGATCGTGGACGCGGGCCTGCGGCAGATGCTCGCCACGGGATGGATGCACAACCGCGTGCGCATGATCGCGGCGATGTACCTGACCAAGAACCTCTTCATCGATTGGCGCGAGGGAGAGCGCCACTTCATGCGGCACCTTGTGGACGGGTTCCTGGCGAGCAACAACGGCGGATGGCAATGGTCGGCGTCCACGGGCACGGACGCCGCGCCGTACTTCCGCATCTTCAATCCCGTGAGCCAATCCCAGAAGTTCGATCCTGATGGCGCGTACATCCGGCGATGGGTGCCGGAATTGGGCGATGTGGAGGGCGAGGCGATCCACGAGCCGTGGACGCTGCCCGCTCTGCTGCGATCTCGCCTGGACTATCCCGAGCCTTTGGTGGACCTGTCACGCTCGCGGGCGGCGGCGATCGACGCGTTCCGCGCGATCAAGGCGTAGACCCGGGCTTGGTCGGGTCGCTCCGCAACAGCTCGACCGCTTCCCAGGCCGACGCGGTCCACGGACCCGCCTCGGTCGCCTTGCGCAGCAGGATCCGCGCCTGATCGTCCAGCGTGGGGCGCTTGCGTGCCAGCGCGACGAGCTTGGCGGCCTCCTCCTCCTCGCGGACACGCGTCGAGCGATAGGGCTCGTCGATCCATTCCAACGCCTCGCGCAGCACCTTGGCCGAGGGGATCTCGTGCGAGAGGTCCGGGATGTCCCAGAGCTTCACCGGCAGGCGTGAGCGCTCGAAGATCGCGACGGCGTTCTGCACCTCGCGCTGGTTGAAGTCCTTGCTCCCCGTGATCGGCGCCATGCGGTGCGTCCGCGTGAGCGACCACAGCTTCTCCGCGGGCTTCTCGTACCCGCGCGGCCAGAACTGCCCGAGCCCGTTGGGCACGACCTCGTAGCAGCTCACGCCCCCGATCGGGACGGCGCCCGTGAAGACGTCCGGCACGCACGCCCAGAGCATGGAGCTCGTGCGCCCCCCGCCGGAGAAGCCCGAGACGTACACGCGGCGTGGATCGATGTGGAACCGCTCGCGGGCGAGCTGGGCGCCGTCGAGCGCGAGCTGGTAGCGGTCGGTGATGTGCCGGTTGTTGCCGCTCTGGTTGGCGCCGATGGCGATGATGCCCAGCGCGTCCAGAGCCGGGCCCCACGCGCGGGGCGGGGCCCCGCTCTCGGTCGGGCTCACCCACACGAGCAGCCCCGCGGGCGTGCGCGGGTCGTACCCCTTGGGCACACGCAGCACGAACGACGACTCGTCGAGCGTGCGCCGCGACGCGTCGATCGTCCACGCGTGCCCCGCGTTGAAGCGCTCGCTCAGGAACGACTTGTCGCAGCGGTACCGCCCCACGCTCAGCGGCGGCGCCGGCTCGGACGAGACGGCCTCCGGCGTGGGCTCGAGCCCCTCGATCGCGCCCCGGTAGCAGCCCCAGGAGTCCCACAGCGCGGCGAACTCGTCACGCTTGAGCTCGGCACGGCGCGGCGAGCCCTCCGCGTCGCACTCGATGAGAATGAACTCGCCCGAGAGGTTTCGGGCGACCATCACACGTCGCACGCCCGCGGAGCCCGGCGCGAGGAGGTGGATCGTGCAAAGACGCTCGGCCTTGCCGGCGTCGCCCAGCAGCGGGTTTGGGGGAAGCGCGGCACGCAACGGCGCGATCGCCGTGCCACGCAGGTCCGCGAGAACGCCGGCGGCGCGGCGCATCATCAGTGTTGCGCTGGCGCCCGCGGCGGGCCAGCCCTTGGGCATGTCTTCACCAACGGTGATGATGGCGCGCTCGGGCCGAATGCGTCCCACGTCCAGCAGCGAGCCCTGCTCGGCCCGCGCGCCGGGCTTGGCGTCCGCTCCTCCGGCGGGCGCGCGTTGGGCGAGCACGGGCGTGCCGATGGCCACCGCGAGCGCGATGGACCAAGCACGAATCGTGAACCCGGGACCGCGAGCAGTCGGACGGTGCATGGCACACACCATACGGCTGTTTTCGGACTCTGTTTCGCTCACGTGCGGGGTGTCGGAGGTCAGGCCCATATTGCACGCGGCCCCACGCGGCGCACGCTGGGGGCGATTCCCAGCCGCCGTGCCCGTCATAACCCGCCCATGCGTGCGGGTCAATTGTGCGCGGGGCTGAACACCCCCACCCCCTGGATTCGATGTTTGGGGCACCGGCACGCCCAAGGGCGGCGCGAGAGCGCCCGCACGCGAGCGGGTTGGTCGCGAGCCTTCAGGGGAGGGGGCTCGCGGGAGGCTTCAGACTTCGCCGGGGCGAGAGCGTCGGCGAGGGTCTTCCGCGGTCGGCCGGGCTGTGTGGGCCCGTGCTTCATGGATGGAGCCGCGAACTCAGTCAGGCCTGGCACGGACGCCGGGCAACGGATCGGACGCCCGGTTCGAACCGCAGTCACCTTTGGAAGGAGCACGGAATGCGCGCAGCTCGTAAGGCCTTTACGCTCGTCGAAATCCTGATCGTCGTGGTCATCCTCGGCATCCTCGCCGCGATCGTGGTGCCCCAGTTCACCAGCGCGACCCAGGACGCCCAGGGCGGCAACCTTCTGTCTCAGCTCGAGACGATGAACAGCCAGAGCGAGCTGTTCAACGCGAAGTACAACCAGTACCCCAACACGACCAACGCCACGAATCCGTGGACGGGTGACCTCGCCCTCGCCAACGGCAACACGCTCACGGGCGGCATGGTCGGCATCGGCTACCTGAAGGCCGTTCCGAAGAACCCCCACAACGGCTCGTCCACGATCGGGCAGAACGCCGCGACGGACGGGTGGTTCTGGTTCGACGGCGCGACCGCCGGCGGCACGCCGTTCAAGGGCTGGTGCGCGACGAACTTCAACAACGACCCCGAGGACAACACGCGTGGCGCCGCGACCGATGCGGACAAGGGCACGGTGTACGGTCAGGTCATCCCGGGCTTCACGAAGCTCCCCGATGGCTCGATCCAGTAATCTCTAGTCAGTGCACTTCTCTCGCCCGGACCTCGGAAGGGGTCCGGCGAGCTTTCAAGCGAGGAAGACACGCGGCCCGGCAACGGGCCGCTGTTCTTGGGAGAGAGACGCTCTATGAGCCGTGCGTTCACCCTCATCGAGATCCTGGTCGTGGTCGTGATCCTGGGAATCCTCGCGGCGGTCGTCACGCCGCAGTTTGCCAGCGCCACCACGGACGCCAAGAAGGGCGCGACGGCGGACCAGCTCGACAAGATCCGCAACGCGCTGGCGGTGTACTACGTGCGCAACGACAGCAAGTACCCGCCGATCACCTCGGGCCTGCCCGCCGACGGCGCGTGGGGCCCGCTGCTCGACGGCGACAAGTACCTGCGCGGGGCGCCCAACAACATGTACGTCGCGGGCGTGAACCAGTCCAACGGTTCAAAGGTCATCCTCCGCGATTCTCCCGACACGGCGTTCACGAGCGACTACGGGTGGATCTACGACCCCAACACGGGCAACTTGTGGGCCGCGAGCTACGACGCCAACGACAAGCCGATCCCGCAGGTGCCGTGAGCCCGACGCCAAGGATGAGCGCTGCTCGGGGCGCGCACCCTGGGGTGATATCAACCCGAGCCCTCGTCCCGAGCGACTCAGGCTCGGCGTCCGGAGGGAGCGGAGAAGTCGCAGGTCGGGATAACCGGATCGGTCGGACGCAGAAGCAACGGAGCGAGCACGCCATGACGCAAGTATCACGAGCGGGGATTTTCGGGCTCATGCGGCGTCGCCGCCCGACCGATGTGGGGGGCATGGACCAGCTTCACTCCGCCGGCGTGACGCAAACGGACCCGAGCCCGCGGGCGGTGCGTCGGTACGTGTACCAGAACGTTGTGCTGACGGCGATCGCGGGCCTTCTCGCGTTGTCGCTGATGGATCGCACCAGCGCGGGGCAGCCCGGGCTGATGGCCCGTCTGATGGGCCCGACGCAGGCCTCGGCGCAGTCGGGCGAGACGGGCGAGCTGGCCAACGCCCTCCAGCAGCGGAAGGAGATGATCTCCGAGCTGCGCCAGCTCAACGCGAAGATGGACCGCCTCGAGGCGGCGCTGGCCAAGGGCGTGAACGTCAAGGTGACGGACATGCCCGCGCTCAAGCTCCCGCCCGAGATGAAGGGCGCCGAGAGCGCCAAGCCCGGCAAGAGCGAGAAGAGCGACAAGCCCAAGGACCCGCCGAGCATCAGCGTCAAGCCGATGACCGACGGCAAGTGATCGTGGCGCGGGGCTCGCCCCGGCGAGCGCGCCACGCGTGGAGAGAGCATCCTTGTCCGTTCCGCTCACTGGAATCGCGTCCCGCACGTGCGCACCGCTCCGGCGTGCCTACACGCTCGTGGAGCTGCTGATCGTCGTCGTGCTGCTGGGCATCGCGGCGGCGATGGTGATCCCGGAGATGGGGTCCGCGAACTCGCTGCGGGTGCAGTCCGTGGTGCGAACCATCGTCGCGGACATCGGCATCGTGCAGTCCGACGCGCTCGCACGCCAGCAGAGCCGGGCGATCGTCTTCGACACCGCCAAGAACTGCTACAAGGTGTACCAGGTCCGCAACGGCGGCTACCAGCCCCAGGACCTGCTCCAGACGACGCAGCTCATGGACGGCGGCGACCGCGGGCTTGTGGGCAAGATCGAGTCCGCCAAGTTCGACAACAACTCCAGCGTGCTCGTGTTCGACGAGCTGGGCGGGCCCGTCAAGAGCGTGTCCGACTCCTCCGCGAGCAACGGCGGCACGATCCGCGTGAGCGGGTACGGCACGGTGTACGACATCAGCGTTGAGGCGTACACGGGACGCCTCACCGTCACGCGCATCAGCCAGTAGGCAGGAGTCCACGGGGACATGCGAGGCACCTCCACAAGCCGGGCAAGAGCGATGATGCTCCGCGTCGGACGCATCGCGCTGTGCGTGGCCCTGGGAGGGCTGGCGCTGCTGATCTGGGCGCGCCTGAGGCTGGTGACGGGCGTTCCCCGTACGGCGCTAGCCGAGCCCAGGCCGACCATCTCCGCGCCGTCGACGGTGCGTCCGCCGCTCGCCGCCGAGGGCGAGCCCAGGGGCCGATAGGCACATCTTTCGAGCGCGTGTGCTCGTGCCCCGGGTTCGGGCCCGGGCGATTGGTCGCGCGCCGTGGGCTTTGCGGCGCGGGTCCCGATAGCGCTGATGCGACCCGGAGCGTTTCGCCAACCCCACCAGCCCCACCCCTGCCTTGGCGGGTCGGGCAAAGTCGGCGCGTGCCCGGGTCGAAACTGGATCCTGAGACAGTGTCGCGCCCGGGCGATGGTCCTGGGGCGTTCGGAGGGTTCTGAGGCGTAGCCAACGGTCACGAGCGGGCCCGTGCGGGGCGCTCACGCCGGATCAAGGAGCAGTCATGGTCGCGCGCAACACGCGGAACACGTTCAACGTCACGAAGGCGGGCCTCGCGGCCCTGACGCTCTTCTGCCTCGCCGGCACCACGGCGATGGCCCAGAGCAGCAAGAGCTCCTCCAAGTCGCCGACCAAGGCGGCGCCCGCGGCCCCGGCCGCCGACGCGCCCCCGCCCATGCCCGCCGCGCCCAAGAGCGCCGGCGCGAGCAACGGCAAGCCCATCGTCCACGCGGGCGACAAGGGCGGCGCGGACCGCGACCCGCTCGCCGGTCAGAAGGCCGACGAGAAGAAGAAGATCGCCGTCGATGAGAACCTCATCGTCGACCTGCACGTGAACGACGAGGACCTGATCAACGTGCTCCAGATGCTCTCGATCCAGAGCCAGAAGAGCATCCTGACCAGCAAGAACGTCTCCGCGACGGTCACGGCAAACCTCTACGGCGTGACGTTCTACGAGGCGCTGGACGCGATCCTGCACGTGAACGGGTACGGGTACATCGAGCGCGGCAACTTCATCTTCGTGTACACGCTCGACGAGCTGCAGAAGATCGCCGAGCAGCAGCGCCAGCGCGTCTGGAAGACCGTGAAGCTCAACTACCTGAACGCGACCGACGCCGCGGAGTTCGTCAAGCCCCTGCTCTCCGAGGGCGGGCAGATCAAGACCAACGGCAAGACGCCCAACTTCTCCATCTCTGAGAACGCCCCCACGGGCGCCGACGAGTTCGCGCACGGCGCGACGATGCTCGTCTTCGACTACGAGGAGAACCTGGGCGAGATCGAGAAGGTCGTCAAGGAGCTGGACACCAAGCCGGCGCAGGTCCTCGTCGAGGCGACGATCCTGCAGACGGCGCTCACCGAGGCCAACGCCTTCGGCGTGGACTTCTCGCTCATCTCCGACCTGAACTTCTCTGACTTCGTGAACCTGGGCGGCCCGCTCAAGACGGTCGACGGGCTGATCTCGGGCGGCAAGAGCTCCTCGGGCGGTAGCTCGGGCGGTTCGGGCAGCACCACGTCGCTCCCCGGCTCGGGCGGCAAGGGCGGCGCGGTGAACATCACCCCCGGCAACACCGCGGGCCCGGGCACGCTCAAGCTGGGCGTGGTCTACAACGACGTCGCCGCGTTCGTCCGCATGCTCGACCAGGTCTCGGACACGCAGATCATCTCGCGTCCGAACATCCTGACGCTCAACCGCCAGCCCGCCCGCGTGCTCGTGGGCCGCAAGGTCGGCTACCTGAACACGACGTCCACGGACACCGCGACGACGCAGACCGTCGAGTTCCTGGACACTGGTACGCAGCTGTACTTCCGTCCCTTCGTCAGCTCCGACGGCTCGATCCGCATGGAGCTCAAGCCGAAGGTCTCTGAGGCGGTCATCCGCAACGTGACCGACTCCAAGGGCAACACGGTCACCATTCCCGACGAGAACACCAACGAGCTCACGACGAACGTCGTGGTCAAGGACGGGAACACCGTCGTGCTCGGCGGCCTGTTCCGCGAGCAGACGCAGTCCAACCGCTCGCAGGTTCCGTGGGCCGGCGACATCCCGGTCATCGGCGCCGCGTTCCGCGGTCACGACGACGCGACGGCGCGCAACGAGATCATCTTCATGATCACGCCGTCGATCGTGAACGACAACGTCCTGCTCGACCAGGGCAAGAAGGCCGAGGCGACGGTGGACCGCGTCCGCACGGGCTCCCGCGAGGGACTCCTCCCGTGGTCGCGCGAGAAGCAGGCCCAGAAGCTGCTCGTCGAGGCGACGGATCTCGCCCGCGACGGCAAGCGTGAGGAGGCCCTGTGGAAGGTCCAGCGCTCGCTCGCTCTGCACCACAACCAGCCCGACGCGCTGCAGCTCCGCGAGGCGCTCATGAACAAGAAGGAGCAGTGGCCGACCCGCTCCGTGCAGGACGAGATCGTCCACAACGACCTGCAGAAGAAGATCGACAAGTTCGCTCCCGCGGTCGGCATGCCCCAGAGCAAGGCCCCCGCGACGACGCCCCAGCCCATGTCGGCCACGCCCGCGAGCAACGAGCCCGCGCCCGCCGAGCCCCAGGCGTTCGTGAACGACACGACGCCCGTCGCAAACCAGGAGGAGGCGTCCGACACCTCCATGGACGCGATGAGCACGGAGCCCGAGACGGTGTCCGATGAGCAGACGGTCAACGAGGACGGCACGGTCGAGGTCGTGGTGAACCCCACGGCTCCTACCGCGGCCCCCGCGGCGACCCCTGCCGCCACGACGCCCGCCAACCCGGCGCCCACGACGGCCGGAACGAGCGCGCCCGCGGCGACCAGCACCACGGCGCCCTCCGCGGGGCTGACCGCCAACAGCACGCAGCCCGCGAGCGTGCCTTCGATCTCGGCGATGTGGAAGAGCTTCGAGGCCAGCCGCAAGGTCCAGCCCTCGAAGACCGCGCCGGCCAAGACGCAGGCCACGACGACGAACCCGACGGCGGTGACCAACGCCCCGACGGACCCGAACGCCAACCGCTAATTCCCGAACAAGCAGGCCCGGCGCCCGCAGGAGAGCGCCGGGCCTTCTTTCTGGACTGAACTCGAACGTTCTCGGAACCGATGCAAAGGGCGGCGGACTCGCCGCACCACACCGCACCCTCACGGAACGATCCCCATGAACAAGCTCGCGCTCGCCTCGTGCGTCCTCTCCCTCGCCCTGCTCGCCGGGTGCAACGCCGGCCACGGCAAGACAACGACCGAGGGCATCCAGCAGGCGAACCAACGCGTCAACGGGATCAAGGCCGGCAACGAGTACCAGCAGGCGTGGCAGGCGTACACCGCGGGCGACCTGGAGAAGGCGACGCGCGAGATCGATCGCTCGATCACGCTCAACCCGAACGTGGCCAAGAGCTACGTGCTCAAGGGGCGCATCGACATCGAGCGCGGCGCCCTGGAGCAGGCGCTCGAGTCGTTCCAGAAGGCCGAGGCCCTGGAGCCCAAGAACGTTGACGCGCAGTACTACATGGGCATCGTGTTCGAGCGGTTCAGCCAGAACGACAAGGCGTGCGAGCGCTTCCAGCAGGCGGCGGAGATCGATCCGACCAACCCGCAGTACGCGATCGCCGCGGCGGAGATGCTGATCGAGCAGGGGCAGCTCGACACGGCCCAGGAGTACCTGACGACGCGGACGGCGTCCTTCGAGCACAACGCGGGCGTGCGCCAGACGCTGGGGCACATCGCGATGATGCAGAACCAGCCCGAAGTCGGCGCGAAGCTCTTCGCCGAGGCGCGCCTGCTGGCGCCCGATGACACGAACGTCCTCGAGGACCTGGTGCACGCCCAGGTCGCGACGGGCGCGTTCGCCGACGCGGAGTTCAACATCACCAAGCTCCTCAAGGAGCCCACGAACAAGGACCGCCGCGACCTCAAGCACATGCGGGCCCACTGCCTGATGGAGATGGACCGCCCGCTCGACGCGCGCGAGGCCTACGCCGACCTGACCGCGAGCGAGGGCGGCACGCGCGACGTGGAGGCCTGGGTCGGCCTTGGAAACACGTCGTACATCCTGAAGGACAACCTGCGCCTGCGCCAGTCCGCGCAGCGTGTGATCGCGCTGGCCCCGACGCGCGCCGATGGCTACGTCCTTCGCGCGTGGTACGAGCTGCGCTCCGAGCGTGCCGATGCCGCACTGGAGAACCTGGACAAGGCGATCGAGCGCCGCAACGGGAGCGTGGAGCCCCTGCTGCTCAAGGCGATGGTCCTCAAGCAGGTCGGGCGCCTGCCCGAGGCGCTGGCGACACTCTCGGCCGCACGCCAGGAAGACCCGAGCAACCCGGCGGTCGCTCAGGCGTTCGCGAATCTGCAGGAGCCTGAAGTTCCGACCATCGCGAACACGCCCGCCAACGCAAACGTTCCCGAGCAGCAGCAAATGGAGCCCGGCTCGGACGAGTAATCCGTCTGCAGCCGGCTACGCACGCACGTACGGGTTCGTTCGACGCTCGCGACCGATCGTGGTCGCGGGCCCATGCCCCGGGCAGACCCGCGTCTGCTCGGGCAGGGTGTACAAACGCTCACGGATCGAGCGGACGAGCGTCGCATGGTCCGAGCCCGGAAAGTCCGTCCTTCCGATCGAGCCCGCGAACAGCGTGTCCCCCGCCAGCACCAGGCCCGCGGCGCCGCACCACAGGGCGACGCTCCCTGGCGAGTGCCCGGGCGTGTGCAGCACGCGCCAGCGTGAGGTGCCCAGCACCAACTCCTGTCCGTCGATCAGCACCTCGTCAGGGCGGGGCTTGCGACGCGACACGATCGGTTCGCCCAAGCCCACGCTCAGGTTCAGCGCCGCGTTCGAGAGCCACTCCCGCTCCGACTCGTGCTGCGCCACGGGCATCGAGCCCAGAGCCTCGACGATCTCGTCGATTCCGGCCATGTGATCCACATGGGCGTGCGTCAGGATGAGGCGCTCGGGCCGCAGGGCGTGCGCCCGCACGAACTGGATGAGGTCCTCGGGCTGGAAGCTCGCGTCCACGATCCAGCACGCCGAGCCCCGCGCGGGGACGTCCCGCTGGGCCGTGTCCGGCGCATCCCAGACCACGTAGCAATTCGTCTGGAAGGGCCCCAGCGCGAAGCCCCGGACCCCCACGCCCCCAGACTCACCCACCGTTTCGCTCATGCCCGGATGATACGATTGGCGCGGGAGCATCCGTCCTCGCGCGGGTTCAACCTCGGCACGAGCCCCGACCGATGTTCGGATGGAAACACCGCCGTTCGGCGGGGAGGCGCACGATGAGCAACGCGAGCAATCGGCCGTACAACACGCGGGTCGCGGCGGCTCGGTACGCCGTGTACTCCGGGATGATCTCGCTGGCCCTGTGCGCCGTGCTCATCGTCGTGGGAACGCGGACACAGGCAAACTCGTGGGCGTTCCTCGCGGCGGGCGGGGTGGGGATCATCATCACCGTCGGGCTCGTGGGCGTCGGGCTCGCGATCGCCGAGCACGGGGGGAGCCAGTCCGAGGGCTTCGAGCAGCAGCTGGGCGAGCTGACGCGGGCCGTCGCGGACCTGCGCGAGCAGGGCTCGCTCTCGGAGGGCGCGCGGCGTGTGCTCAACCGCCGGCGCGACCGCGAGGTCCTGCGGGCCGCGATCGAGGAGGACATCGCGACTGAGGAGTGGGACGCGGCGATGGTCCTCGTCGATGAGCTGGCCCAGCAGTTTGGGTATCGCGCCGACGCCGAGGAATTCCGCGCCCGCATCGAGCAGGCACGCCACGACACCGTGCAGCGCAAGGTCGCCGAGGGAGTGCAGCGGGTGGACGAACTGCTGGTGCAGCGTCGATGGGACTCGGCCATGGGCGAGGCGCTGCGCCTTCGCCGGCTGCACCCCGAGAGCCCCCGGGCCCAGACGCTCCGCGAGCGCGTCGAGCACGCCCGCCTGATCTACAAGGGCGACCTCGAACGCCGGTTCCTCCAGGCCGCGCAGGAGAGCCGCGTGGAAGAGGCGATGGACCTGCTCCGCGAGCTCGACGCGTATCTCTCCGAGCAGGAGGCCGAGCCCTACCGCGAGGTCGCGCGCGGGGTCATCGGCAAGGCCCGCGAGAACCTGGGCGCACGATTCAAGATCGCCGTGCAGGACAAGCGCTGGCAGGAAGCGTCGCGCCTGGGCGATCAGATCATCGAGCAGTTCCCCAACTCGCGCATGGCGGGCGAGGTCCGCGAGCTGCTGGACTCGATCCGCGCCCGGGCCCAATCGGTGTCGGCCGTCGGCTGAAACCCGTTACCGCGCGCCGTTCCGCGATCCGCCGCGCCACAGGTGCACCAGCAGGACGCCGATCCCCAGCAGCAGCCAAAGGTCCGCGAGGTTCGATACGTAGGGCCAGATCTCGTTCTGCCCGGTGACCGGCATGCGAAGCCCGAAGGGCATCTTCACGCCGGGCAGCGGATGGATGAAGTCCCGCACGCACGCGAACCGCACGCGGTCGTAGAGGTTGCCCAATCCCCCGGAGACGAGCAGCCCGAGCCCCGCGTGGGCCCACGTGTCCCGGGCTCGGGTCCAGCGGGCGAACATCCAGAGCGCGACGACCAGCGCCCCGATCGTGAACGCCACGAAGAACCAGCGCTTGCCGGCGCCGATGCCGAACACCGCGCCGGGGTTGAGCACCAGCGTGAAGTCGAGCGCCCCGGGCACGACGTGCACCGGCTCGTGGCGCGGCACCAGCACGCCCAGGGACACCCCGCGGGCCTGCGCCTCGAGCACGCTCTGGCGATCCACGACGACCGGCACTCCCGCGATACGCTCGAACGCCAGCCACTTGCTCGCCAGATCCGTCGAGACGCCGATGACCACCGCCAGCAGCAGAACCGTCCACGCGCGCCGCGACCTCAGCGGAGACGCTCCGGACGCGTCCGCTCTTTCGTTGGGCGTTGGTTGACGCTCCGAGCTCACGGCACCTGGGGCATCGTCGCCCGACGCTCCAGCTCACGCGCCGCCTCGATCGAGTACCGGGCCCAAGGGAGTTCCTCGAGTCGATCGAGCTTGATCGGCTTGCCCGTCAGCTCGCACACGCCGTACGTGCCCTCGTCGATCCGCTTGATCGCGTCGTTGATCTCCTTGATCAGCCTGCGATCGGCCGCGGCAAGGTCGAGCGACAACGCCTGATCGAAGGTCTCGGTGCCCTGCTCGGCCATGTGCTGGGGCATGTGCGAGAGCGACCCGCTGGAGCCCTGCAGCGCCTGCGTCTCCATCGTGTTCACGTCGCCGATCAGCTCGGTCCGCTTCTGGACGAGGATCGCGCGGAAGCGCGCCAACTCTCGCTTGTCGAACGGAGATTTCTTGGGTTTGGTCCCGTCGTCGATGTGCAGGGGCTTGCGGGCCGCGCCCGGGCCCGAGGCGATCAGCGGCTTGGGCGCGGGCCCGCCCGGACGCAGCAGCGGCGCACCAAAGCGCGGGATCTGGATCGACGCCCGCTCTTCCTTTTTCACCGGCTTGGGAGAGACGATCGTGATGCCCTTGCGCCCCGAGGGCCCCTTGCCCGGGGGAACGGGGCCGGGCTTGCCCGCGGTCGTCGCGGGAGGCTTGGCTCCGCCGGTCTTGCTGGGAGACGGCTTACCCGCGGGAGGCTTGGGTGGCGGCGCGGCCTTCGCGGCAGGCTTCTTCGCGGGTGCGCTGGGCTTGGCGGGCGTCTTTGCCTTCGCCGAGGGCTTGCCCGCGGGCTTGGGCGCCTTCTTTGCATCGGCAGCGCGGCTCTTGGGCAAGACAGGCTCCTTATCCACGGCGCCCAGCGCAGACGCGTGCGCCGTCTGGGCGCTCGCGCACCGGCCCCCAGGCAGAGGGGACAACGGTACACCCGAACAGGCACCCGGTCAAAGCGTGCCCGCCTTCCGCAACTTCGCTCGCGAACGCCTGTCAGTCAGCGCTGTCGCTCTGTTCCTGGTACGAGCCCAGCTTGCGGAACCGCTCATACCGACGCTGCAGAAGCTCGTCGATCGGGACCCGCTTGAGCGCCGTCAACTGCTTCACGATCCAGTCCTTGAGAAGCCCCGCGGCGCCCGAAGGATCGCGGTGCGCGCCACCCACGGGCTCGCCGATCACATCGTCCACGATGCCAAGGGCCAGATTGTCCTCCGCGGTCAGGCGGAGGGATTTGGCGGCGGCGGAATTCGTCTGCTCGTTGGCGGTCTTCCACAGGATCGCCGCGCACCCCTCGGGGCTGATCACGGAATACCACGAGTGCTTGAGCATCGCGACGCGATCGGCGACCGCGATGCCCAGCGCCCCGCCCGAGCCACCCTCGCCGATCACGATGCTCACGATGGGCGTCCGCAGCCGGCTCATCTCCAGCATGTTCACCGCGATCGCCTCGGCCTGCCCACGCTGCTCGGCACCCAGCCCCGGGTACGCCCCGGGCGTGTCCACGAGCGTCACGATCGGCAGCCCGAACTTCTCGGCCATCTTCATCTTGAGCAGCGCCTTGCGATACCCCTCCGGGTGCGCACACCCGAAGTGGCACGCGAGCTTCTCGGGGGTCGTCCGCCCCTTCTGGTGCCCGACGATGAGCACCTTGATCGAGTCGATGCGCGCAAAGCCCGTCACGATCGCCGGGTCGTCGCCGAAGCGACGATCGCCCTTGAGTTCCGCGAAGTCCTTGCACATCGACTGGATGTAGTCGCGCGTCTGGGGTCGATTGGGATGGCGGGCGACACGCACGACGTCCCACGGCGAGAGCTGCGTGTACAGCTTCTCGAGGGTCGTTTGGTAGCGCGTGCGCAACTCCTGGACCTCGTCGGAAGACCCGCCGATCCGGGCCGATCCGCCCGCGGGAACCCCGCCCAGCGCCGGAGGGCCGTCGCTCTTGGCCTTGGACTCCACGGCGGCGATCTGCTCCTCGATCTCGCGGAGCGGTCGTTCGAACTCGAGCTGATAGAACTGGGACATGCGGGGAAGTTTACGCGATCAACCCGGGCTGCGCCGCACATTCGCGGCCCTCTCCCAATCGCCCATTGTGAATCCCCCGACCATCGGCTAGCCTGTGGGTGTGCCGGCCCTTCATGCGAGCGCGAGCGTCCCCCTGGCGATCATCGGCGGTGGCACGATGGCCCAGGCGATCGTGCGCGGCGGGCTCGATGCCGGCATGATCGACCCCCGGTTCGTCGCCGTCTTCGAGCCCGACGAAGACAAGCGCGAGCTCTTCCGCAAATGGGGCGTGCGTGCGGTGGAGCAAGCGGGTGAGCTGGGCCAGTGGCTCGAGGGCGTGGAGCCTTCTCCGCGCGCGGGCCAACTCCTTCTCGCGGTCAAGCCGCAGTCGCTCTCGGAGGTCGGGGCTCAGTGGGCGATCCGCCTGGACGACGAGGATCACGCGGGGCGCGTCGTCATCTCCATCCTCGCGGGGGCACCGTCGGCCCGCGTGCGTGAGGCGATGGGCGGGCGCGTGGGCGTCATCCGCGTCATGCCCAACACGCCCGCGAGCATCCGCAAGGGATGCTCCGCGATTGCGCTGGGCGCGGGCGCGAAACTGGGGGACGAGACGCGGGCCGTGGACCTTTTCTCCGCGATCGGGCGCGTGGTGCGCATCGATGAATCCCTGATGGACGCGTTCACGGCGCTGGCGGGCTCCGGGCCCGCGTACGTGTTCTATCTCGCCGAGGCGATGAGCGGGGCGGCGGTCGAGATCGGGTTCGACCCCAAGGCAGCGATGGACATCGCCCGCTGGACGATCGCCGGTGCGGGGCTGCTGCTCGAGCAGAGCGAACTGCCCCCCGCGGAGTTGAGGGGCGCTGTCACGAGCAAGGGTGGCACGACCGCCGCGGCGACGGGCGTGCTCGATGCGCGAAAGGTGCAGGAGGCGTTCGTCGCGGCGATCGTCGCGGCGCGGGACCGGGGGCGGGAACTGGCGGGCGGGCGCTAAAAGTCGCGCCGGCAGAAGACCCAGCACATGCCGCCGACGACGATGCCCTCGAAGAGCAGGGACGTGCCCAGAACCCAGAAGAGTGTGCGGCCCCGCAGCTCCTCGTCCATCCGCTGCTGGGTAGCGCGGTGCGTGCCGCGGAAGTCCTCGCCGCTGTTCGTCCCGCTTCCGTCTGCATCGGGAGGCGGAAGGAACCGCGCCGCCTCTTCGCGCGAGATGAGCCATCGCTGCAGCAGCCCCACCGTCTCGGAGGTCTTGGGCAGCACGCTCTTGACGGCGTAGATGATCGCGTGTCCCTTGAGCACCGTCGGCTCGTTCTTCTTGATCTCGTCGAGCTGCGTCTTGCGGCGCGCCAGGTTCGATTCGTTCACGGAGATGATCGAGGGATCGACGGTGCGACCTTCCTTGGCCGCCTGCTCTTCCTGGCGGGCACGCTGCGCCTCAAGGCTCTGGATGTACGCGGTGATGCGGTCCTGCCGCACGAGGTTGTTCACCTTGAGCTGCAGGAAGATCTGCTCGGTGAGGTGCACGCCGAAGATGGCGAGCCAGAAGATCGCGGTGGCGATGAGGGCCGCGATGGTGGATCGCGTGAGCATGCCCACGAGCGCACAGACGGCGTAGATGTAGCTGAAGAACAGGAGCACGATGGGAACGGCGAGCAGCAGGCGCGGCTCCCACGAGTGCCCCCGGATCCCGATCAGCACGAACCACCCCAGCGTGAAGGCCATCACCTGGAGCGCGACGAACGTGAGCGCCGAGACGTATTTCAAGAGGATCAGACGCAGGCGTCCGATGGGCTTGGACAGCGTCATCTCGATGGCGCCGCCCGAGACGAACTCGGGGATGATCCCGGCCGTGGACACAAGCGCGAGGATCGTCGCCCCCCAGGTGAGCCACATAGGGATCGCGACCACCGAGAACATGAACTTGTAGAGCAGGTTGGCCGGGATGAACTTGGTGTTGACCTGATCGAGGTCGATCGTCCAGATGAAGAACGTCAGCCCGCGCTCGTTGATCCCGATGAGGGCGCACGCCACCACGATAAAGATCGAGATCCCCATCGTGATCCAGAACAGTTTCTTCGCGTTCAGCTCGCGATAGGCATCGACGAACATCGCGCGGGTCTGGGTGAGGATCATCGGGAGGCCCCCTTCCCGCGCCGGGACGTGTCGCCATCGCGGGCCGCGCCGGGCTCGAGCACTTGTCCGGTCAGCGGGTCCGTGACGGCCCGCATGAAGAGGTCCTCCAGCGACGGGCGCACCGGGCGGACCGCGAGGATCACCACGTTCGCGCTGCGCAGGCGGTCGATGATCGGCTGGATCCGCCGAGCGTCGGTCGTCCCGATCGTCAGCCCGCGCGAGGTGATGGAGAAGAGTTCGCCCGTGCTGAGCGTGCCGGACCAAGACGCGGGAGGGGCGAGCCCGGTGATGGCCTCGGTCGAGCCGGTGCTGGCAACGGGCGGGCCGATGTCCGGGGCCTCGGGGAGCGCGAGCCTCGCGGCCCGGTGCATCGCGTCGGGTGACTCGATGGCCAGTTCGATCTCGTACCGCTGCTGGTCCTTGGTGAGATCGTCGAGCGTGCCCTGGGCCGAGACCAGGCCCTGCACCAGGATCGCGAAGCGGTCGCAGACCATCTCGAGCTCGCTGAGCAGGTGCGAGTTCACGAACACGGTCTTGCCCTCGCTCTTGAGGCGCAGCAGGATCTCGCGGATATCGCGCCGGCCCACGGGGTCCACGCCGTCGGTGGGCTCATCGAGCAGGACCAGATCGGGGTTGTTCACGAGGGCCTGGGCGATGCCGATGCGCTGGCGCATGCCCTTGCTGTACTGTCGGACGCGCTTGCTCCCCCACTGCCCCATGCCCACGAGATCGAGCAGGCCCGGGATGCGCGCGGCGCGATCACGCCGGGGCACGCCCGCGAGCGCACCGAAGTGGTCGACGACTTGTCGCCCCGTGAGATACTCCGGGAAGCGATGGTGCTCCGGGAGGTAGCCGACGCGGGCCAGCACGCTCTTGTCGCCCACGCGCCGCCCGAGCAGGCGGCCCTCGCAGCGCGAGGGGTGGATGACACTCATGAGGATCTTGACGAGGGTGCTCTTGCCCGCGCCGTTGGGCCCGAGCAGCCCGAAGACCTCGCCGCGATGGACGCGCATCGCGATGCCGCGCAGGGCCTGGACCTTGCCCTTGTATGTCTTTGCGACGTGGGTGAGGTCCAGCGCGAGGTCGTGGAGCGCGCCCGCGGACGGATCGATGCTGGGTACGGCGAGTGTGCTCATGCGTGCTCCATCGGCGAGGGATTATCGTCCACCCGCCACGCCCCGCCGCACTCCGGGCAGAGGCGGCAGCCGTCGGCTTCCCGAGGGCTCTCCTCGAGCGAGTAGCCGCAGCTCGGGCAGATGGCATCGCGGAGTGCGTCGCGCCGAACGAGTTCCGCCCGCGCTCGAAAGACCAGCCATTTGAGTCCGACGCACAGCAAACCCATCAGCACAATAAGCAGCGTGAAAACAATGAGCGAGCGTCGCGCAGGGGGCCATTTGCCAGTCACATTGTCGCTTAGCATCCGACCAAAACAGATCACAAACCCGATCAGGATCATCTGCGCGAAGTCACGCCAGAAACGCACCCTGAACTTCGTGAGCGCACGCTGCATCGTCGGCGACGCCGCGACCATTTCTGCCGCCCGGCATCGCGGCGGGAGTTTGACGCTTCGATCGTCGATGAGGATCATGATGGCATCACCGGCCTTTGGCCCGTGTGCTGACGCCACGCCCCGCCGCACTCCGGGCAGACGCGGCAGCCGTCGGGGGCGGGAGCGATGCCCGCGATGGCGTATGCGCACGCGGGACAGATGCCACGCTTGAGGCACGTGCGACGAACCTCGCTGACCCGGCGCGATCGCTTGCGACGGTGAATGAGGTGCAGAACGGCCCCAAACAGCAAGACGTAGGTGATCGCGAACCCGAGAAACGTCCAATTCAGCTGCTGACGGTTCGACGTTCGCACCATTTCGGGTGCAAAGAGGCCCATCACACCACAAGCTGTCGCAATCGCGAGGTTGCCCGCAGACCCAGCCTGCAACCTTTGAGAGGCGTCCTTGGTATCCCACCACGCCTGATGCTGTTCCGACGGCACGAATGCCCGAGACACTCCGCGATCGTCGGTGATCGAGAGACTCACGCCCGCTTCCTCGCCACAACATGGAACACATGCCAGTGCTTGGGATTGCCGAACGAGTCCTTTCCCGGGCGGTCGACCTCGTCGAGGAACTCGATCTCGAACGGGCGGAGCATCTCGTCGACCTGCGCGCGTGTGTGGAACGTGCGCGGGATGCCATCCTGCAAGCGTGTCCAGTCGTCGTGCACCCCGAAGAACTGGCCTGCGAAGCGCCCGCGCGGATGGATGGATCGGACGATGCGCTCCCAGAGCGCGGGAAAGTCTTGCGGGGCGACGTGGGGAATCGCGAACGACGCGTTGAGCAGATCGCACTGGGGCCAGCGCGCCCCTTCGAGCGTGGCTCGCACGCGTTCGAGGCGAGGGCGGGCCTCCTTGGGCACGGCCCCGTCAAGTTCGTCCAGCCCTGCCTGATCGGAATCGATCGCGATCACGCGCCACCCGCGCCGGAGCAGCTCGATCGTGTCCCGCCCGCTGCCGCACGCCAGATCGACCGCCAGATGCTCCGAGGCGCCCGGTGCGTTGCGTGCATCGATGGGGCGTTCCCGATCGAAGGCATCGAGGGCACGCACGAGCGTTTCGCGCGGCGGCTGCCCGCGCACCGCGTCGAAGTACGCGGACCAATCCCCGGGCTTGACCCATCGCTCGCTCATGATTCGGAGCTCCCGGCTAACCTGTCCATCCAATGTATCGTTCGCTGCGAGAGTTCGTGACGGGGTTGGAGGGGCAGGGCGAATTGCGGCGCGTCGGCGCCCGGGTGTCGCCGGTGCTCGAGATCGCCGCGATCGCGGACCACATGAGCAAGCAGCCCGCGGCGCGGGCCCCCTCCCGCGAGGCCGCGCGGACCGATCCGCGATTCCACAATCTGGGCGGGCACGCGCTGCTGTTTGAGAACGTCGCGGGCAGCGACATGCCCGTGCTGATCAACGCGTGGGGCTCGTACCGGCGGATGGAGATGGCGCTGGGGTGCGACGATGCGACGCTCGCCTCCAGGAATGACGCGGTGACGCCCGAGGTCTCGGGCTTTGCGTCGATCGCTGAGCGCATCGCGCAGCTCGTGAAGCCGGAGCCTCCTTCTTCGCTGCGGGATGCGCTGGCCAAGGCGCGACAGTTCCTGCCCCTGCTGCGGATCCCGCCCAAGCGAAAGCGCGGCAGCGGCCCCTGCCAGGAAGTCGTGATCTCGGGCGACAAGGTTGACCTGACGCGCCTGCCCATGATCCGATGCTGGCCGCACGATGGCGACTTCGCGGCGCTTGGGTACCCCGGCGACGTGAACGATCGCGTGGCGGGCCTGGGTCGCGGACCCGATTGGGAGCGCGACTTCCGCGGGCGGTACATCACGCTGGGCGGCATCCACACGGTCCACGCGGACGACCGCGATCACCCCAAGCCCCCGAGCCACAACATCGGGATGTACCGCGTGCAGTTGCTGGGCCCGCGCACGATGGCGATGCACTGGCATATGCACCATGACGGCGCTCGCCACTGGCGATCGTGGAAGGCGCTGGGCAAGCCGATGCCCGTGGCGATCGCGCTGGGCGGTGAGAGCGTGATGCCCTACGCCGCGACGGCCCCGCTGCCGCCGGGCATCAGCGAGCTGCTGCTGGGAGGCTTCCTGCACGGATCGGGGATTCCGCTCGTGCGTGGCAAGACGGTGCCGCTGTGGGTGCCGGCGAACGCGGAGATCGTGATCGAGGGATGGGTGAGCCACGAGGCGGGCGGGATCGGGTGGGAGCCGGGGCGCGGGGAACCGCTGGGCCCGGGCGCGGTGTTCGAGGGCCCTTTCGGCGATCACACGGGGTTCTACTCGCTGCCGGACCGGTACCCGTTGCTGCATGTCACGGCGATCACGCATCGACGCGATCCGATTTATCCCACGACGATCGTGGGCCTGCCGCCGCAAGAGGATTACTTCCTGGGCAAGGCGACGGAGCGATTGTTCCTGCCGCTGCTCAAGACGCTGATCCACGACATCGAGGACTACGACCTGCCGATGTTCGGCGCGTTCCACAACTGCGCGATGGTGCGGATCGACAAGGGGTACCCGCTGCAGGGGCGGCGTGTGATGCACAGCGTGTGGGGCGCGGGGCAGATGGCGTGGACGAAATCCATCTTCGTCGTGGATGGCGATGTGGACGTGCACGACACGATGGCGGTGCTCCGTGCGGCGGGCGAGCGTTGCCATCCGTCCCGCGACGTGGAGCTGGTGCGCGGGCCCGTGGACATCCTCGATCATGCGGCGCCGTTCGTGGGCGCGAGCGCGAAGATCGGGTTCGATTGCACCCGCAAGCGCGACGGCGCGGAGACGCATCGGCACGTGGAGGGGCTCGCCGCGGAGTTGTGCCGGACGAGCGACGTGGGCCCGGCGCGGGGCGACGCGGCGAGGGCGACCGAGGCGCGGGTGCGCGCACTTGGCGGGGTGCTCGATGCGCGCGTTCCCGACGAGATGGGCGGGTGGTGGCTGCTGGTGAAGATCGATAAGAAAGCGACGGGTGATGGGATGCGGGCGATCAAGGCGATCGGCGGGCTAACCCAAGACGCGACGATCCCGCCGTGGACGATCGTGGTCGGCGCGGAGGCCGATCTGGGCCACCCGGACGAGGTCTTGTTCCACTGGCTTGCGCACATGTCCCCTGAGCGAGATCGGTATCTGAGCATCTGCGGGCGGCGCGTCGCGTTCGACAGCACGCCCAAGATGCCCGGCGATGAGCGGGACGGGCACCCCGTGCGCGGGTGGCCGCCGATTCTGAAGATGGACGCTGCGATCGCGACGCGTGCGCGGGAACGCTGGAGCGAGCTGGGCTTGGGGTGATCGCGCGTGCCGCGTTGAGCGCGCCGTCGGGTATGCTGTGCGCATGAACCCACTCCCGACTGAGACCCGGCAGGGCGTCGTCATCATCCGCCTGGAGCAGCCGGGCAAGCCCGTGATCGTGCTGGACGAGGACCTGATTCGTCGCCTCGAGATCACGCTGCGGGCGCTGCCGCAGAACACGCGTGCGATGGTGCTCGCCTCGGCGAGCGATCGGGTGTTCGTCGCGGGCGCGGATCTGAAGACGATCAACGAGGCCGACGACGCGACGCTCGACGCGTACCTGGCGTATGGCTCGAAGGTCTTTGGGATGATCCCGAATCTGCCGTTTCCTTCGGTCGCCGCGATCAACGGCGCGGCGCTGGGCGGCGGGCTGGAGCTTGCGATGCACTGCGATGGCGTCGTGGGTGCGCCGCCCGTCAGCAAGGACGGACAGCCCGGCAAGCCGTATCCCGTGGGGCTGCCCGAGGCGGGGCTGGGGCTGTGCCCGGGTTGGGGCGGCACGAACCTGCTTCCGGCGCGGATCGAGGCGGGTGAGGCGATCGTGCGGACTGCCAGCGGACAGAACATGACCTTTGACGAGGCGAGCCAGCGTGGATTCTTTGATGCGCTCGCTCCGGACGCCTCTCAACTGCTTGATATCGCGATCGGGTGGGTGTTGTCCAAGGGGCCGGTGGGCAGCGCTCGCCGGCACGGCGAACCGACACGCCCCCCCCACCGCTGGATCGGGCGGGCTGATGTGAAGTCGAGTGTGCTCGAGGGGTTGGACCGGGTTCGCGGTACGTTACCGGACACCGAGGCCGCGGCTGCGGTGGCGCAGGCGGTGGATGCGGGTCTGACCCGGGGGTGGCCGGAAGCCCTGGAGGTGGAGCGTCGGCAGCTTGTGAAACTGCGGCACACGCCAGCCGCGAAAGCGAAATTGAGCGAGTTCTTCGCGCGATCCTCGGGCCCCAGAAAGTAGCCCCGGAGCGTCCGAAGTGGAATGATGGGGCATGGCGGCGTTCGGCCGCCAGTCGGTTGAGAGGGTTGGATCAGCTTTGCACATACGACCCGCGGCGTCGCCCGCGCGGTCCGGAGCACGTGATCATGGCCGACCTGAAATCCATGAAGGGGATCTCCGAGGCGGACAAGAAACTCCTGGCCGAGGCCGAGGAGTGGCTTGGCGCCGAGCCCTCGAAGATGGGCCCGGTGAAGAACCTCTTCTGGGGTCGGATCAAAGAGGACTACTACTTCCCGTACCCGACGCAGGACGCTCGTGAGCAGGCCGAGTGCGACCAGCTGCTCGCACGCCTCGATGAGTACCTGCGGAACGAGCACCCCGCGATCCAGATCGACCAGGATCAGGAGATCCCGCGCTGGGTGGTGGACAAGCTCTTCTCGCTGGGCGTGCTGGGCATGACCATCCCCAAGGAGTATGGCGGGCTGGGCATGGGCATCACGTCGTACAACCGCGTGCTCGAGCGGATCGGGTGGTCGTGCGGGTCCACGGCGGTAATGGTCTCCGCGCACCAGTCCATCGGGTGCAAGGCGGTAATGCTCTTCGGCAACGCCGAGCAGAAGAAGCTCTGGCTCCCGCGCCTGGCGAAGGACTGGCTGAGCGCGTTCTGCCTGTCGGAGCCCAACGTCGGTTGCGACGCGGGCGGGCAGGAGACCCGCTGCGAGAAGTCCGCCGACGGCGAGCACTACATCCTCAACGGCGAGAAGAAGTGGGCCACGTCGGGCGCGCTGTCGGGGCTGTTCACCGTGATGGCCAAGCTCAAGCTTCCCGATGGCAAGGAGAAGGTCACGGCCCTCGTGTGCCATCCCGAGATGGAGGGCGTGGAGATCTATCAGAAGAACCGGAGCAAGTGCGGCATCCGCGGGACGTGGCAGGCGCGCATCCGCTTCCACAACGTGCGCGTGCCCAAGTTCAACCTGCTCGGGCAGGAGGGTCGCGGGCTGCAGATCGCCCTCTCGTGCCTCAACTACGGTCGCTGCACGCTCTCGGCGGGGATGCTCGGCGGGGCGCGGCGCGTGCGCGATCAGGCGACCAAGTGGGGCACCACGCGGTTCCAGTTCGGCGCTTCGCTCGCCAGCAAGGAGCTCGTGAAGCAGAAGATCGCCCGCATGGCGGCGCTGGACTACGCCATGGACGCGGTGCTGTACATGACGACGGGGATGCTCGATCGCAAGGACGAGGACATCCAGGTCGAGACGGCGCTGTGCAAGGTCTTCTGCTCCGAGATGGGCTGGCGCGTCGTGAACGACGGCGTGCAGATCATGGGCGGCGAGAGCTACATGAGCGAGAACGAGGTGGAGCGCGTCTTCAGGGACTCGCGGATCAACCTCATCGTCGAGGGCGCCAACGAGGTGATGCAGTCGTACATCTTCGGGTACGGCGGCAAGCAGCTCGCCGAGCAGATGCTGGGCGTGAAGAACGCGCTGCTCAAGGACTCCGACGAGTCGGTGGGCGCGTTCCTCTCCAAGGCGCTCAAGAACTCGCTCAACGCGCGGATCATGCGGCTCGCGATCCCGCTCGGGCTCGAGGTGTTCGGCGGCATCCGCCGGCGCGCCACACGCCTCACCAAGGTTCTGCCCGAGCTGCAGACCTACGCGGACCGGCTGGCGCGGCACGCGAGCGAGCTGACCTACCAGTTCAAGATCATGAGCAAGAAGCTCGACGTGAAGATGCTCGATCGCCAGGTCGTGCAGGCTCGCCTCGCGGACAACGCGATCTATCTGCACGCGTGGGCCTGCACGCTCGCCAAGCTCGACAGCGACATCCGCTCGCACGCGGGCAACGGCTCGGGCGATCTCGAGTTCCAGCGCGACAAAGCGGCCGCGGTCCACTTCTTCGACCTGTGCGACCAGTGGATCGGAGAGAACATCCGCACGCTGTACGTGAACCCGGACGAGTCGATGCTCCGCGCCGCGGACATCGCGATCCAGCACTGCGAAGCGCAGGACCCGGCGGGGTTCATCATCCCCGAGAAGTCCCCCACGCCCCAGCGCGGCAAGGGACGCGTCCCCAGCCAGCAGGGCATCAAGCAGTTCCCCGGGGACCGACAATCGCAGCACGCCAGCGCCGGACGCTAAGGGGTCGGCCCTCGCCCGCCCACGCTCCGGTCGCCCGTCGAAGCCGAACGCCCCCCGCGTTCGAAGGTTTGACAGTGCGCGCGTTCTTCTATAAGTTCCGGACCCGTCGTTGGAGATCGCGATGGGAAACTCGCCCAGCTTTGTGTGCGCCCTTGCCGAGGACGCTCCCCGACTTCTCGCGTCGCTGATCGGCGACGGCGTGCCACTTGCGCCCTTCAGCCTCGCGCAAGCGGGTGCGCCGACGCAAACGCCGGCGATCGACTCGGGATCCACCGCGTGGATGCTCATGTCGTCCGCGCTGGTGCTGCTCATGGTGCCGGGGCTGGCGCTCTTCTACGGCGGCATGGTGCGACGGAAGAACGTGCTCAACACCATGATGTACTCGTTTGTTGCGATGGGAATCGTGGGCGTGCAGTGGGTCGCCTTCGGATACTGCCTCGCGTTCGGCAAGTCCGTGGGCGGCTTCATCGGGTGGGACCCCAAGTACCTCTTCCTGCATGGCGTGGCGCTCGCGGACCAGTACGCGGACAAGCAGGTGCCCGAGCTCGTGTTCATCATGTTCCAGGGGAAGTTCGCGATCATCACGCCCGCCCTGATCTCGGGCGCCGTGGCGGAGCGTGTGAAGTTCTCGTCGTTCCTCTGGTTCATCCTGCTGTGGACGACGTTCGTGTACTGCCCGCTGGCGCACTGGGTGTGGGCCGACAACGGCTGGCTGTTCAAGATGGGCGTGCTCGACTTCGCGGGCGGCACGGTGGTGCACATCTCCTCGGGCCTCTCGGCGCTCGTGCTGGCGCTGCTCGTGGGCAAGCGCCTGGACTACGGGCGCGCGGGCGGAAGCCCGACCCTCCCCTACAACCTCGCGCTCACGCTCACGGGCGCGGGGCTCTTGTGGTTCGGGTGGTTCGGCTTCAACGCGGGCTCAGCGATCGCGGCGGACAAGCCCGTCGCCGGCTCGCAGGCGGCGCTGGCGTTCACCACCACCCAGGCCGCGGCGGCGGCGGCGGCGCTGCTGTGGATGATCATCGAGTGGCGGCACCACGGCAAGCCCACGAGCCTGGGCGTGGCCTCGGGCATTGTCGCGGGGCTTGTCGCGGTCACGCCGGCCGCGGGGCATGTTCATGTCGTCTCCGCGATAGCCATCGGCGTCGCCGCGTCCGCGATCTGCTACACGGCGGTGCAGCTCAAGAGCCGGCTCGGGTACGACGACACGCTCGACGCGTTCGGCGTGCACGGCGTGGGCGGGACCTTCGGTGCGCTCATCACGGGCGTGTTCTGCTTCACGCCCGTGAAGGGGCTCATCTTCGGCGACTCCGCGCAGCTGGGGAAGCAGGCGATCGGCGTGCTGTCGGGCGCGGCGCTCGCGGGGGCCGGCACGCTCCTGATCGGCGGGACTCTGAAGGCGACGCTGGGCCTGCGCGTGAACGAGCAGCAGGAGCGCGACGGGCTGGATATTTCCGTGCACGGCGAGCGCGTCGCCCACTCGGACCTGATGTGAGGGCACACCCATGAAACTCGTCATCGCGATCATCCGCCCCGAGCGTCTGGAGGCCGTGCAGACCGCGCTGCAGGAGGTGCTGGACGAGCAGGACAAGTACCGCGTCACGGTGCATCCCGTGGAGGGGCACGGCGCGCAGCAGGGCGAGGTCGAGTACTTCCGCGGCCAGCCCGTGCGCCCGCGCCTGGTGCCCAAGGTGCAGGTCACGATCGGCCTGAATGACAAGTACGTCGAGCCAGCGATCCAGGCGATCCTCAAAGGCGCCCGCAGCAACGCGGGGCAGGGCGCGGTCGGCGATGGCAAGATCTTCGTCGTTCCGCTCGAGGAGTGCATCCGCATCCGCACCGGCGAGCGGGGCAGTTCGGCGATCTAGAATCGGTGCAATGGCCGGGAGTCGTTGAGCGTCGAGGGCGGAATGGGCCCGGCGTATCGGATTCGGTCCGCATCAATCCAGATGATTCTCCTTGCGATCATTCTCGTTGTCTTTGGCGTCGCGCAGGGCGTGCTTCGCGGGGCCGCGCGTGTGCTGGGCCTGGTCGTCGCGATGATCCTCGCGATGGTGCTGTGCTTTCCGCTGGGGCGGCTCGCGGAGGGTGCGGTCGCGGGCGTTCTGGGCACGTCGGGCCTGCTGGCACGGTTCGCGTCGATCGTTTCGATGGCGCTGATCGTGACGATCGTCGTCTCGCTGGCGATCAGCATCCCCGCGCGCCGGTGGATGAAAAAGCATCCCGAATGGAAGAAGTGGGACCGGATCGCTGGCGCGGGTCTGGGGCTGGTGGAGGGGCTGCTCCTGGTCCTCGCGCTCCTATGGATCCCGCAGGCGCTCGAGCCCATCGCCAAGACCCAGATCGAGGACGCGCAGCAGGAGAGCCGTCCGGCGCCGCCCCTGGCGCAGCGGATCGCGGATCTGGCGACTTCGGTTCGTTCGTCGCCCTTGGGCGGCGTCGCCGCGGCGACCAACCCCGTCGCGGGGTCCGAGCTCATGAACTTCGCGGGCGACTTCTCTCAGATCTCGCACGATCCGGAGGCGATCGACGCGTTCATGCAAACGGACGTCATGAAGAAGGTCCAGGCGATGCCCAGCGTGGTGCAGGCGATCGACATGCTGGAGAAGGACCCGCAGCTCAACGCGATCGGGCGTAGGGGCGGGTTGAGCGTCGGCATGCTCCGCGAGGTGCTGGAGAACCCAACGGTGCTCAAGGTCTTCGATGAGACGACGATCATCAACGACCTTGCGCCCATGGCCGATGACCTGCGCAAGGCGATTCAGGATGTGAAGAGCCGCTCGGCCCGCACCGCGAATCCGCCGGTTCCACGCCCGCCCCCCAAGAGTCGATAGCGATCCCCCGCTCAATGCGTCACCCCCCGCCCCGGCCCTGGGGGATGTCGCCGCCTGCGCCGTATACTCCGTCCACGCGGGCGATCGACCGCGCCGAGGGAGTCGTTGCATGTCCAAGCGCACCGTGTACAGCGCCCAGATCGAGTACCTCCAGGTCATGGACGAGGAGGGTCGCGTTGACGAGAAGCTCGCCCCGCCCGGCAAGGAGGGCACGCTCAGCGACGACGACGTGCTCTATCTGTACGAGCAGATGAACATTTGTCGCACCCTCGACGAGATCGCCTTCAAGCTGCAGCGTTCGGGGCGCATGGGCACCTACCCGCAGAACAAGGGGCAGGAGGCCGCGGCGGCCGGCATGGGCTACGCCGCGAAGAAGGGCGTGGACTGGCTCGTGCCCTGCTATCGCGAGAACCTCGCGCTGAACATGCACGGCTACCCGTACCACAAGGTGCTGCTGCACTGGATGGGCGACGAGCGGGGCAACCAGATCCCCGAGGGCGTGCACGTCAATCCGATCTCCATCCCCATCGGCACGCAGATGCTCCACGCGACGGGCATCGCGTGGGCCTTCAAGCTCCGCAAGGAGCCGCGCGTCGCGATCACGTTCTTCGGCGATGGCGCCACGAGCGAGGGCGACTTCCACGAGGCGATGAACTTCGCCAGCGTGCTGCAGGTCCCCGTGGTCTTCTTTTGCCAGAACAACCAATGGGCGATCAGCGTGCCGCGGGATATCCAGATGAATTCCGCGACCGTCGCGCAGAAGGCTCTGGCGTACGACATGCCCACGATCCAGGTGGACGGGAACGATGTGTTCGCGGTGTACAAGGCCGCGAAGGAATCCGTCGAGCGCGCCCGCGCGGGCGGCGGGCCCTCGTTCATCGAGGCCGTCACGTACCGCCTGGGCGATCACACCACCGCCGACGACGCACGCCGGTACCGCGACCCGAAAGAGGTCGAGGCGTGGCTGGCGCGCGATCCGATGGTCCGCCTTCGCAAGTACCTCGATCGCAAGGGCCTGTGGGACGATGCGAAACAGACCAAGCTCGAGGACCGCGCCAAGACCATCGTGGCCGAGATCGTCAAGTCCGCCGAGGGCATCGAGAAGCCCGCGATCACCGACATCTTCGATTACACCTTCGCGGGCGATCTGCCGGCCGAACTGCAGCGCCAGCGGGCGACGATGCGGACGACGAGCCTGGGACAGGATCCGAGCCAGGTTGGGCTGAGCCAGTCGCACGGCGCGTAGGTACAGAAACACAAAGATCAGGGCCATGTGGCCGTGGGCCATGTAGTCATGTTGGAGCTTCCCATGCCCCGCACCGAAATGATGACCGAAAAAGGCCTCACCCTCGTCGATGCCATTAACGAGGCCCTCTACCAAGAGATGGAGCGCGACGAGCGCGTCGTGCTCCTGGGCGAGGATGTCGGGCTCAACGGCGGCGTCTTCCGCGTCACCGACGGTCTGCAGAAGAAGTTCGGCGAGCATCGCGTCGTCGACACGCCGCTCGCCGAGTCGGGCATCATGGGCACGGCGATCGGGCTCGCGATGGCCGGCATGCGCCCGATCCCCGAGATCCAGTTCGACGGGTTCCTCGGGCCCGCGTACGACCAGCTCACGTGCCACGCCGCCCGCTATCGCACACGCTCGCGCGGCTCGGTGACGGTGCCCATGACCGTCCGCGTGCCCGTGGGCGGCGGCATCCACGCGCCCGAACTGCACAGCGATAGCCCCGAGGCGATCTACGCGCACACGCCGGGGCTGAAGGTCGTCATGCCCAGCACGCCCTACGACGCCAAGGGCCTGCTCACGTCGGCGATCCGCGACCCAGACCCCGTCGTCTTCTTCGAGCCCAAGCGGGTCTACCGCTCGTTCCGCGAGCAGATCCCTGAGGAGGAGTACACGATCCCGATCGGGCAAGCGAAGCTCGTGAGCGAGGGCACGGACGTGACGCTCATCTCCTGGGGCGCGACCGTCTTCCAATGCCTCGAGGCGATCGACAAGCTCCCCGAGGATGTCTCCGTCGAGCTGATCGACCTGCGCACCATCTACCCGTACGACGAGGACGCGATCATCCAGTCCGTCGAAAAGACCGGCCGCGTCGTCATCGCCTGCGAAGCCCCCAAGACCGCGAGCATGGCCGCCGAGATCGCCACCTTCATCCAGGAGCGATGCTTCCTGCACCTGCAGGCGCCGGTGCAGCGGGTGTGCGGGTTCGACACGGTGATGCCGTACTACAAGCTCGAGCTCGAGTACCTGCCCGATGCGCCGCGGATCGTCGAGGCGGTGCAGCAGGTGCTGGGGTATTGAGCGCTCCATGCGCACGCTCCGATCGCTCATTCTCGCGTGCGCTGCGGCAATGTGCGTGGCGGGCTGCGCCAGCGACGCCCCATCACGCACGCAACACGACGGGGCGCCGATCGGCGCGTCGCGCAAAGCGAGCGATCCAACCGATCCCTTCGTGCACATCCGCGTGGCCGGCGCAGAACCCGGCCCATTCTTTGCCATCCTGCTTCCAGGCGCATCCGGGCTCAAAGTCTTCGATGATCACCAGCACTACTTCCGCGCAGCGACCGATCTCAACCGTCAAGGCATCGACGCGATTGTCATCGACTACAAGCCCGCGTGGCGCGCTTCGCCCGATCGACGCGACGGCCCCACACGCGACAAGATCGCCTGGGTCATCGATCGCGTCATCTCGCACGCTCGCGCCACCGGAACGATCGGGCCGGGATCCAAGGGCATCATCGTTGCATGGTCGCTCGGCGCCGAGGGGCTCTGGCCTTTGCTCAGCGATGAGGCTCAGATGGGGAGTCTTGGCGTGCTCGGCGCGATCGCGTTCTACCCATCGAATGAGGATGCAGTCCCCGTGCGGCCAACCGTCCCGCTCATGATTCTGACGGGCGAATCGGACGATGTGACGCCCGTGGACGACATCCGGAAGTGGGCCAAGACCGCGCCGAGCACGACGCTCCGCACGTACGTGGGCGCCCAGCATGGGTTTGATATCGCGTCGCTCGTGGAAAGGCGCACGATGAGGCTAGTACCGTTTATTGGGCCGAGCGCTACGTTTGAGTATTCTCCAACCGCGGCCCAGGACGCACGCGAGCGGGTGAACGACTTTCTGTTGCAATCCTTTGGAGCGCGGCATTGATCCGCACGGCGCTCGACTGAGTGAGTGGGGTGCCGCGTGAACTGGCGAAGACTGCTTGCGAGGAAGACGTCGAATCAGAATCCAATGCTGAGCGCCGCGGCCACTCCGTCGCAGCCGCTCTTTGGCGAGAGCGATGCGGGCGGCATCTTCTACGCACCGATGTTCGCGGATCACCAGACGGGTCGCTCGGCCGAGCGCGGCGTCGTCCAGGGCTGGCGTGTCGAACCGGGCCGCTCCATGGTGGCGGGGCAGCTCGTCGTGAGCATCCTGACAGACATCGGGCTGATTCCTGTGCGCACCCGCGCGAACGGGCACATGGCCGAGATTCTCGCCGCCGAGGGAACCGAGGTCGTGCCGGGGCAGCCCCTGTGGAGGTACAGCGTCGCCAAGCAGGCGTGGTGATCGCCTGGGCCAAAGGCGCGTTACGCTCCGGCCATGCCCGCCCGTCCCGTGCTGTATCCCGATCGCTATGCGTGGTACGTGCTCGCGTCGGCTTTGGACGTGATGCTCACCGTCACCGTGCTGGTGCACCTGCACGGGCGCGAGGTGAACACGCTCGCCCAGTGGTCCATCGATCGATTCGGGACATGGGGGCTGATCGGGCTCAAGTTCCTCAGTGTCATCCTGGTCGTTTGCATCTGCGAGTACGTGGGCAAGCACCGACGCGACGTCGGGCGCGCCGTCGCGACGATCGCGATCGGGATCTCGCTGGTGCCGGTCACCGCGGCTCTCGTGCAGATCGGCGCCCTCTCGTTGCAGGGACGCATCTCGTGGGTTGATGGGTCCGCGAGCGAGCCCGCGCCCGCGGACCCGGCGCCCGTCTGACGCGCGCTCGCGAGGCGACACTCGTTCGCCCGTGCATCCCGGGGGCGGCCCTTCGTTACAATGGACCGCACGCTCGCCCACACCATGACGCCACGCGATCAATCCCGCGCTTCGCCGTTCTCCGTCCTGGGCTGGGCGGCGTATCTCGCGTGCTCCTGGACGTGGTGCATCGGCATGTTCCTGCCGGTGCTGCTCTTCCGCGACTTTGGCCCGTGGTCGTTCCTGGTGTTCGCGCTGCCCAACTGCGTGGGCGCGGGCGCTCTCCCCTTCTGGTTCCGCGATCGTGAACACGCGCGGGCGTTTCTCACGGCGCATCGTCCGGCGCTGGTCGCGTTTTCGGCCGTCACGATCGCGTTCCAGTGGTTCTTTCTCGCGTGGGTCGTGGTAACGCTCGGCTGGGGGCTGATGACGCCGCTCACGCTCGCCGGAGCGATCTGTGTCGCGGCGGTAACGCTCGGCCCGATGCGCAGCGCGGCCCGCTGGCACGGGGTTGCGGGCGGCGTGCTGCTCGCCTCGGTCGCGCTCGTGGGTCTGTGGATTTGGCGAGACCCGAGCCTGATCCGCTGGCAGGACCTGCCTCGCCCCGCGTGCTCGCCGCGGGAGCTCATTCCGCTCGCGATTGTTTGCTCGTTTGGCTTTGCTCTTTGTCCGCTCCTGGATCGCACGTTTCACGAGGCGAACCTGGCGCTGCCCCGGCGCGCCTCGCGCGCGGCGTTTGCGCTGGGGTTTCTCGGGCTCTTTCCCCTCATGATCGTGCTGACGCTGCTGTATGCCCCGAGCGTGATCCGCGGCTCGGGCTCGGATGCAACACGCATCTCCCTCGCGCCCGCGAGCTACTTCGTTCTCGCGCACATCGCGGCGCAACTCGCCTTCACGATCGCGGCGCACACGCGAATCTGGTCCTCCACAGCTCCCAACATCCCGAGCAGACCGGTGCCCGCGATCGATCTCGCGCCGCTCGCCGGCATCGCGCTGGCGATCGGCACGCTGTTCGTGCGCTCGCCCTTCGACCTGTCGATGCACGAGGTCGTGTACCGCGTCTTCATGGGCTTCTACGGGCTCATCGCGCCCGCGTACATCGTGCAGGTTGCTTCGCGATCGTGGCGGAGTCCCCACTCGCCCACACGCTGCGAAATCGTCGTTCTCGCGATCACGATCCTGTTTGCCTGCCCGTTCTATTTCATGGCGTTCATCGAGCGCCAGACGTGGTGGCTGCTGATCGGTATCGCGTTCGTCGTCGTCAATCGAGCGCTGACACTCCGAGGCCACGCAGGACCTCCAGAGCCGTCGCCCGCACCAGTGCCGGCTCCGACGGGTCCAGGCTCGCTCGACGCACACGCTCCATCGCCGCGCGACGAATAGATTCGTCCCTCGGCGCGACCGGCGCATCCCGGCCCCCGCGGTCGCCATCCGCGGCGATCAGGTTCCCCAGAACAATCAACGCGTTGCGCTTGAGCATCGCGAGCGAGGCCCTCGCGATCGGCGTGCCGAACGTTCGTTGCTCGCGATCGGCCTCATTCCAGTCCAGCAGCTCCAGCAAGTCGAAGGATCCGCGTCGCGGCGCGTACTGCTCGTGCGCGCGCCCCACGTCCACGCCGGGCTCGCGCGGCGTGTTGTGCGGGCACACCTCCTGGCACACATCGCACCCGAGCACCCACCGCCCGATGGGGCGATGGAACTCGCTCGCGATCTCGTCTTTGCGCTCCACCGTCAGGTACGTGATGCATCGGGACGCATCCACCGAGTACGGCGTGATCGCCCCTGTGGGGCACGCGTCGATGCAGCGGGTGCAGGTGCCGCACGCATCCTCGATCGGGCGCTGCGCGGAGGGAGGATCGATCCGCAGCGTCGTGAGCAGGGTGCCCAGCAGCGTGTAGGACCCGAGGCGGGGATGGATCAGCAGCGTGTGCTTTCCCACCCAACCGAGCCCCGCCCGCGTCGCGTGCTCGCGCTCGAGGACGGGCAGCAGGTCCACGCACGTGCGGAATCGCTCGCCCGGAAACTCTCGTGCGAGCTCGTCCGACAGCTCGTGCAGACGGGCCCGGATCACGCGGTGATAGTCGCGCCCGCGCGCGTAGCGTGCGATGACGCCCTCGAACACGCCCGGCTTGAAAGGCTGCGGAGGCCCATGCAGGCCCCAAGCCACGTCGTCGTTCCCGCGCACCGCGTATTGATCCGCGACCATGATGATCGATCGCGCGCCCGCGAGCACGCGCGTCGGATCGAGGCGTGCCTCGACCTGATCCGCGAGATACGACATCGAGCCATGCTTGCCCGCCGCAAGCCACGCCCTTAGTTCCGCGGCACGGCTCGATATCGCGGCCTCGCACACTCCTGCCGCTACGAATCCCAACTCAAGGCATCGCGCAACGATCCGTTCGCCCTGCACCGGTCGGCGAATGAGAGACTCATCGGGCATGGTGCCTTGGAGGCTCAGCGGGCGACGGCCGCACGAGCGTGCACGCCCGACGCGGCTCCGCCCCACGCGAAGAGGCGCTTGGAGGATTCGGCGAGCACGCGATCGGGCAATGCCAGCTCGGGCAGCCACGCGCGATCCCACTCCACGCAGACCCATCCACCGAATCCGCGCCGCGCGGCCTCGCGGACGACCCGCTCGCACGGCACGTCGCCATCGCCCGGCACGCAGAAGCGATTCGTGCCGTTCGCCTCGCGCTTGAAGTCGCGGAGCTTGAGGCACATGAGCCGATCGCCCAGCAGCTCGATCCCCGCGAGGGGGTCCTCACCGTCCACGAACGCGACGGGCACGCTGTACGACGCGCCCAGCAGGGAGTTCGCGACGGCGTCGATCACGTGCTTGAGGTCGCCCGCGTTCGAGAACGTGCCGGCGTTCTCGAGCACTACTTTCACGCCGGTGTTGCGAGCGCCGTCCACGGCCATCGCGAGCCTCTCGACGACTCGCGCAAATCCCGCCGCGTACCGCTCGTTCTCGGGCAATTCGAACCCGAAGACGCGCACGAGCGGGCACTCGATCTGCGCGGCGAGATCGATCGCCGCCTTGGCCAGTCGGACGGTGCGATCGGGGTCGCCGAAGACCCGACCGATGACGGCGGGACGGATCGGCTCGTCGAAGCCCACACCCGTGGCAAGGCACGAGATCGAGACGCCGTGATCCTTGAAGGTGCGGCGCACCTTCGCGGCGCTGGTCAGCGCCGGGTCGCACGCGAACTGCGTGGAATTGGCGCCGAACGTGCGGAGCTCCACGCCGTCGTAGCCGGTCTCGGAGGCGAGTGCGGCCACGCGGTCCAGCGTCCACTCCGGACATGCCACCGAACTGAACGACGTCTTGAGCATGAGCGATTCCCTGCTTGTGCGCGCCGGGAGCGGACGGCTCCGGCGTGGACGCATCGTAGGGATTCGCGGGCGTGTCCGCCCGCTCCATCGTCATAAACCGACTCCCCCTGCCGGGGCGAGCCGCCACAAGGCTTGACGCCCTGATCGGGCGCTGGTTCCACGTTCGCCCGCGTGGGTCCGCCCATCTTCCCTCGCCCGCACGGACCTCCCAGCGCGAGCGGCCGCTCGCGCGAACCGCTCGCGGAGACGTCGGTCCTATCGCATAGTCGCACCGTCGATGCTGCGGGCCGCGTCGCCCGCGAGGGAGAGTTCCGTGAATCGTTCGCCGCGTGTGTTTCTCCGCCCCATCGCCCGTCTGGCGCTCCTTGCGGCCACGCCCCTTCTCGCGGGGCTTGGCGCCTGCGGGTGGACGCCCAGGGACGATTTCTACAGCCGTCCCTCGGGCCCGCAGGCCCGCGCGGGGGACGGCTCTCGCCTGACGTGGAGCGAGCCACGCGATCCTGTCCGGACCGCGGGGCGCTCTCCGGACCTCGCCCAGGCCCGTCCATCTCGATGATGCCTCGGGCCCGGGCCTTCGCTCCGAGGGCGTGACGCGGGTACGCTGCGCCCATGAGCCAGCGTGAACTCGAGCCCGGGCTGGAGACCAACCTCGCCGATCGCACGACCTACTCGGGCTATCTGCAGCTCGATGTGCTCCTCTCGGCCCAGAAGCCGCTCTCGGCGCCCGTCCACCACGACGAGCTCCTGTTCATCATCCAGCACCAGACCAGCGAGCTCTGGTTCAAGCTCATGATCCACGAGCTGCGCGGGGGGATCGAGCTGCTGCGGCATGATGATCTCGAGCCGTGCTTCAAGATCATCGCTCGCGTCAAGAACATCCAGGCTCAGCTCTACAACCAGTGGGGCGTGCTCGCCACGCTCACGCCCGCGGAGTACGTGCAGTTCCGCCACGTGCTGGGTCCTGCGAGCGGGTTCCAGTCGTGCCAGTACCGGCAGGTCGAGTTCCTGCTGGGCGCCAAGGACGAGCGCATGCTCAAGTTCCACGAGCACAATCCCTCGGACCATGCGGAGCTGCGCCGCACGCTCGTCGCGCCGAGCCTGTACGACGAGTTCCTCCGGTACCTCGCCCGGCGCGGGCTGCCGATCCCACGGGATGTCCTGGAGCGGGACGTGACCAAGCCGTACGAGCGCAACGCGGAAGTGACCGCGTGCATCAAGTCGATCTACGACGACGTCGCCCGCTGGTGGGACGCGTACGAGATGTGCGAGAAGCTGGTGGACCTGGACGAGCAGTTCTCGCTGTGGCGATTCCGCCACATGAAGACGGTCGAACGCATCATCGGGTACAAACGCGGCACGGGCGGGTCCTCGGGCGTGCCCTTCCTGCGGCAGCTCGTGGAGCTCAACTTCTTCCCCGAGCTGTGGGACGTACGCACGGAGATCAAGCGATGAACGCGAAGCCCGGCGCGACCCTCGGCGGCACCGGCGTGCCTCCTGGCGAATCGGCGATCCAGCGTGCCGTCGCATCCATGGGGAGCGGACCGCTGGAGGAGCCGCTGCTCGTCCGCCACGTGCATCCCCTGTTCTCGCGCGTGATCGCCCGCGACGAGATCTACCTCGCCAACCACAGCCTTGGGCGCCCGCTCGACCAGACCGCGATCGATGTCGCCCGCGCGATGGACCTGTGGTACGCCGACATGGACGGAGCGTGGGAAGCCTGGACCGCCCAGCTGGACACGTTCCGGCGGAGCATCGCCCGCCTCATCGGCCTCCACGCCAGCGACGCGACGGGCGCCGCTCCCGTCATCCCCAAGCCCGGCGCGGGGCAGGCGCTGCGGGCGGTGATCAACTCGCTCCCCTCGGCCTGTCCCCACATCGTCGCGACGCGCGGAGAGTTCGACTCGATCGATTTCATTCTCAAGACTTACCACGCACGCGGACGGGCGAAGGTCCGCTTCATCGACCACGACGGGCACGGGTGCTTCCACGCGGACCAGATCATCGATCATCTCGACGATTCCGTGGACCTGGTCGTGGTCTCGCACGTGTTCTTCTCGACGGCGCAGATCCTCGACGGCGTGGAGCGCGTCATCGAGGCCGCGCACGACTGCAACGCGCTCGCGTGCCTGGACCTTTACCACTCCGCGGGCGTGCTGCCCATCGAACTCGACGAGCTCGAGCCCGACTTTGCCATCGGCGGGTCGTACAAGTACACGCGGGGCGGGCCCGGCGCGGGTTGGCTCGCGATCCACCCGCGTCTCCTGACGCACGCTCCCCACGCACCGCGCAAGCTCGCCACGCTCGACACGGGATGGTTCGCCAAACGCAACGTGTTCGAGTTCTCCCGCTCGGAACGGCCGCTCGAGCAGCTCGCCGACGGCGCGGGCGCCTGGATGGAGTGCACTCCCGTCGTGCTCACGCCGTACCAGGCGGCGGCGGGGCTGGAGCTCACGCTCGCGCTGGGCGTGGAGCGTCTGCGCGCGTACTCGCTCGAGCAGCAGGCGTTCCTGATCGATCGCCTCAAGGAGGCCCGTGTGCCCGTGCGCCACGTGGAGCCAAGGGCCGCCTTCCTGCTACTGCCCCACGACCACGCCCCCGCCCTGTCGCAGGACCTCGCGCGGCACGGCGTGAACACCGACGCGCGAACGACCCCGGACGGGCAGCGCTGCGTGCGGATCTGTCCGGACATTCTCAACACGCGCGACGAGCTAGCCAGGGCCGTGGAGGTCATCGCCTCGATCTGGCGTCGTCAGTAGGTCAGCTCGGCGCGGCGTCCATCGGTAGGACGATCGAGAAGTCGCTGCCGCGCCCGGGCTCGGAGTGCACCTCGATTCGACCGCCGTGCGCCTCGACGAGGCGCCGCGTCGTGGGCAGCCCCAGCCCCGTGCCGCCGGACTTGGTCGTGAAGTAGGGCTCGAACACCTTAGCGAGGGCGTCGGCGGGGATGCCGGGCCCGGTGTCGATGACGTGCAGGACCGCCTCGCGTTCGGACGGCGCCGCGCCCTTGCCACGTCGCACGATCGCTCGCGCCCGCTCGAGCGGTCGCACCTCGGTGCGCAGGATCAACTCGCGTGCGCCCCCCGCGGGCTGGTCCGCCATCGCCTGCACCGCGTTGAGCATGAGGTTGAGCACCGCCTGCTTGAGGTGCGGGCCGTCCAGCGGCGCGACCACGGGCTCGCGGGAGAGGTCCGTGCGGAGTCGAACTCCGAGCTTGCTCGCCTGGGGCCCGAAGAAATCGGCGAGCTCCTCCACGAGCCTGTTCAGGTCCTCGCTGCGCTTCTCCAGGCGCACCTGCCCCGCGAACTGGAGGAAGTCCGTGAGGATCCCGCGCAGACGCTCCACCTCGCGCCGCAGCGCGCCCACCCGTCTCTGGAGGCGAGAGCGATCGCTGTCGTCGATGGAGAGCTCGGCGAGTCCCTCCTCCAGCAGCTGCGCGTTGAGCCCGATCGTCGAGAGCGGGTTCTTGATCTCGTGGGCGAGCCCGCCCGTCATGGCGCCGATCTCGGCCAATCGTTCGGCGCCGCGGGCGCGACGCTCCGCCTCGCGCGCGCGCTCCACCTGCGCGCGCACGATGACGCGCGCGACAAGACCCGCGAGCATCACGCCTGCCAGAACACCCGCTGCGCCAATCTCGATGCCCACGCCGAGCGTCATGGAGGGGCGATGGTACACGCCGCGCCCGCCCGAGCCCGCGTCGGGCCCGACGCTTTCACGCGTCGCGCCGAGGCGAACGCTGGTACCCCCGACGGGGAGGCACGACGACCTCGGCCTCGTCGGTGCGGACCACGCGCGTCGCCTTCCAGCCCTTCTCCCAGCGGGCGGCGTCGTAGGTCACCTTGGACCCATCCTTGAGGACGCGGAACCCTTCGCCCTGGATGGCGCTGAAGTGGACGAAGATGTCCTGCCCCTGGGGCCCGACGATGAATCCGAACCCCTTGCGCGGGTCAAACCACTTCACGACGCCATCGATACCGATGAGTTGTTCTTGCGGCTCGCCGCTCATGTCCGTGCCTTTCAAAGCCCCAAGGCAGCCCGCTCCGCGGGCGGACACCCACGCGATTTCCAACACGCTCGCCGACGCCGGCTCCTGCACTTCGTGGGCTGGAACGGGCCGCGACGACTGAGCTCACTCGTGCAAGGTACCTTGGTCACGCGGACGTGAAAACGTCCGGGATGGCAAATTGGGCAAAAAAACACGATCGGAGCATCGCACTCCGATCGTGTCTTGTTTGGTATACTCGAACATCAACCGAGGACGACGGGGTCAGTTGTCCCGCCGCTCGCCCTCGCGGTGACCGCCATCGCGGTGTCCGCCGTCGCGATGCCCACCACCGCCGCGATGACCGCCGCCGTCGCGCCCGCCACGCCGGCCGCCATCACGGTGCCCACCACCCCGGCCCTCCCGGCGACCGCCACCGCCCCCACCGCCGCCGCCCTCGCCGCCGCCTTGGCCGGGCACGCCGCTGGCGCCGTCGCTGAATCCGGGCTCCGCGGCCATGACGGCCTTGCGGCTGAGCTTGATGCGGCCCTGCTCATCCACGAGGATCACCTTGACCTTGATCACATCGCCGATGCGGACCACGTCCGCGACGCTCTGCACGTAGCCGTCGGCGAGCTCGGAGATGTGGCACATGCCGTCGGTGCCGGGGGCGAGTTCAACGAACGCGCCGAAGTCCTTCGTCGAGACGACCTTTCCGGCGTAGATCGCGCCGACCTTGATCTCCTCGCACAGCGCCTCGATCTCGGCGCGAGCGGCGGCGATCTTCTCGCCGTCGGGCGAGGCGACCATGACCGTGCCGTCGTCCTCGACGTCGATCGTGACGCCGTACTTCTCCTGCAGCCCGCGGATCATCTTGCCGCCGGGCCCGATGAGCTTGCCGATCTTCTCGGGGTCGATCTTCAGCGTGATGAGGCGCGGGGCGTAGAGCGAGAGCTCCGGGCGGTGCGTGGAGATGGTGCGATCCATGATGTCCAGGATCTGCAGTCGGCCCACGCGGGCCTGCTCCAGGATGCGCGGGATCTGCTGCATCGTGAGCCCGCGGGCCTTGAGGTCCAGCTGCACGCCGGTGATCCCGTTGCGCGTGCCGGCGACCTTGAAGTCCATGTCGCCGAAGAAGTCCTCCTCGCCGATGATGTCGGTGACG
>CAYNSB010000016.1:0-62063 GCA_964399625.1 uncultured Phycisphaeraceae bacterium | reverse complement strand
CGGCGTGGGACTCGGGGAATCCGTACTCGCTGAAGCCCTTGATCTGCTCGAAGCATCGCTCGGCGAAATCGCGCGTGTACCCGTTCCGCAGCATCCCATCGACCAGGCGCTCGCCGAAGCGATAGATCAGGTCTCCCTTGCGCTTCCACGCGGCCATCGCCCGGCGCAGTTGGTCCGCCTCGCCCGGCGTGAATCCCGCCGCGACGATCGCCAGCGCCATCGCCTGCTCCTGAAAGAGCGGTACGCCCAGCGTGCGCCCCAGCACGGCGCGGACGGCGTCGTTGGGGTACGCGATCGGCTGTTCGCCGTTGCGCCGGCGCAGGTACGGGTGGACCATGTTCCCCTGGATCGGCCCGGGGCGGACGATCGCCACCTCGATGACCAGATCGTAAAACGAACGCGGGCGCAGTCGCGGCAGCATGGACATCTGCGCCCGGCTCTCGATCTGGAAAACGCCCACCGTGTCGGCGCGGCAGATCATGTCGTAGACGTCCGTGTCGTCGGGCGGGATGTTGGCGAGCGTCAGGTCGCGTCCGTCGTGCTCCGCGATCAGCGCGAAGCACTTGCGGATGCACGTGAGCATGCCCAGCCCGAGGCAATCGACCTTGAGCATGCCCATCGCGTCGAGGTCGTCCTTGTCCCACTCGATCACGGTGCGATCGGGCATCGCGGCGTTCTCGATGGGAACGGACTCGCACAGGGGCCCGCGCGTGATGACGAACCCGCCGACGTGCTGCGAGAGATGCCTGGGGAACCCCTGGATCTGCGCCGCGAGCGACATCGTCAGGCGGATGGTGCGATCGTCGGGATCGAGGCCCATCTCGCGCAGGCGCTGGGCGGGCATCGCCACGCCGTCCCACCATCCCAGCGTCTTGGCGAGCTTGTCCACGCAATCGAGGGAGAGGCCCATCGCCTTGCCCACCTCTCGCACGGCGCTGCGCCCGCGGTAGGAGATGACCTCCGCGGTCAGCGCCGCGCGCTCCCGTCCGTACTTGGCGTAGATGTACTGGATCACTTCCTCGCGGCGCTCGTGCTCGAAGTCGATGTCGATGTCCGGGGGCTCGTCGCGCTCGCGGCTGACGAACCGCTCGAACAGCAGATTGATCCGATCGGGATCGACGCTCGTCACGCCCAGGCAGTAGCACACGGACGAGTTGGCCGCGGCCCCGCGACCCTGGCACAGGATGCCCCGCCCGCGCGCGAAGGTGACCAGATCGTGCACGGTGAGGAAGTACGGCGCGTAGCGCAACTCTTCGATCAACGCCAGCTCGTGCTCGATCGTGCGTGCGACCTTCTCGGGGATGCCCGAGGGGTAGCGATCCCGCGCCCCCGCCCAGGTGAGCGTGCGAAGATGCTCGATGGGCGTGACGCCCGGCGGGCAGACTTCCTCGGGGTACTCGTAGCGCAACTGGTCGAGGCAGAACCCCTGCGTGCGCTGCGCGATGTCGAGGCTTCGCGCTAGCGCGCGGGGGTGGCCCGCGAACAGGCGGGCCATCTCGTCGGGGGCCTTGAGGTGCCGCTCGGCGTTGGCGAGAAGGGCGTACCCCGCCCGCTGGATCGTGGTGCCCAGTCGGATGCAGGTGAGCACGTCCTGCATCGGGCGGCGCTGGGGCTGGTGGTACAGCACGTCGTTGGTCGCGACGAGGGGAACGCCCGCGCGATCCGCGAGATGCGTGAGAGCGTCCAGGCGTGCGGCATCGTCGGGGCCATGGGCAATGCTCAGCGCGAGCGAGAGCCGGTCCGCGTCGAAGGTGTCCCGCAGCACGCCCAGCGAGCGTGCGAGGCGTTCATCGGGCGTGCGCGGCGGGATCGCGATGGCGAGCAGGCCCTCGTTGTGCGCGCCGACATCCGCGAGCGTGAGGTTGCACTCGCCCTTCTCGCTGCGCCGCTTGCCCAGCGTGAGCAATCGGCACAGACGCCCGTACGCGGCGCGATCGGTGGGGTAGACGGCGACGTGCGTGGAGTCCGTCAGCACGAGGCGGCAGCCGACGATGCCGCGGACGCCGTGCTCCTTCGCGCCGCAGTGCGCGCGCACCACGCCCGCGAGGGTGTTGGCGTCCGCGATGCCAATGGCCGGGTAGCCCAGGCGCGCGGCCTCCTGAGCCAGCTCCTCGGGGTGGCTCGCGCCGGTGAGGAACGTGAAGTTGCTCGCGGCGATCAGCTCGACGAACGCCGGCGAGCACGACGCGGGTCGCGTGTGCGGCGTGCCCACGGCGCGGAACGGATGTGAGCGGGGCTTGGCGATGGAGGGCTCGGGCATCAGCACCACTCCCCGTGCACGAACCACGCCGAGCCCTCGTGGAACATCCACAGCCAGCGCCCGCGATCGTCCTGCACGCGGAAGTAGTCGCGGGGCGCCTCGCGCCGGTGCCACCATTCGGGGCCGATGCGTTCGGGCCCGATGGTGCGCAGGATGCGGTGCTCCGAGCCGCGCCAGCGCACGCGCATCACGGGTCCGTCGGGCGTGAGGGCGATCGTCTCGGCGGGGCTGGGCGGGTCGATCAGGCGTGAGGGACGAGGGCCCGCAGGCGAGGCCGGCGCGTCACCGCGCTGGGGTCGCTCGTCGAATGGCACGAGGCGGAAGGCCCGCTCGGGGCGGTGGCTCTCCACGAGGCGTGCCGAGAGGACGCTGGCGCGTCCCAGGCGAGAGGCGAGCGTGTCCAGCACACGCGCGCTGTCGTCCTCGGTCCCCCAAACGCTGGGATGTCGTTGAGGATCTGCCGGTCGGTCTCCCAGCGCCCGCTGCTCGTGGGAGAGTCGGCACAGGCCCAGCGCATCGAGCGTCACCCGCTCCACCCCGAAGCCCATGTTGAGGCGCTCGAGCTTGGGGCGGAGCAGAGACCAGAGGTGCCGGGCATCGCGCGTTGGGCGTGAGACGCGCAGGATGATCCGCTCGGGCTCGTCGCTCCGCTCGCCAAGACGCTCGAATGCCGCGGCGAGGATGCGCAACCCCGATTCGTGCCGCTCGAGCGTGCTCGCGACATCGTCCAGCAGCAGGCGCAGCGCCGCCTCGATGCTCTCGACCTGCGTCGTGCCCCCGGGCAGTTCGAGCGAGGCGCGGACGCGCAGGCCCTGGGGCGTGCGTCCCACCATCTCCGTCGCGATCCCCAGCGCCTGATCCAGTCGGAGCAGCAGGTCTGGGCCGTACCGCGCGGGCAACGAGGCCCGCGGCACCGCGAAGAGGTGCCCGATGCGCTCGATGCCGACCTCTGCGAGCGCGTGGATCGCGTCGGCATCGATCCGCAGGGCGGCCGTGGGCAGGTCCGCCAGTGCCTCCCGCTCGCGGCCTTGTGCGATGATGCTCCGATCCTCCCCGAATCGCGCGACCGCCCACGCCGCGCCCGCGGTGGAGGCGATCGCGGCGCGTGGCGTGAGGCCCAGCCCGCGCACGCGATGGGCGATGTCCTCCATCAGCCCGCGCTCGCCGGCGAACAAGTGCGCGCACCCCGTGATGTCCGCGAGCAGCCCGTCCGGCGCATCGACCTCCACGAGCGGGGACCAGCGCCGGGACGCCCAACGAGCCAGCGCGAGCAGCGCCGCCGCGTCCGCGTGCTCGTCGTGATCGGCGATCAAGACCTCCCGCCCGGCGAGCAGCGCGCGAGCGTGGGCGAGCGTCAGCCCGGCGTGCACGCCCGCGCGGTGCGCCGCTTCGCACGAGCCGCACACGATCCACTGCCCGCGCTCGGCGCGGACCACCACCACGGCGTGCGGGCGCGCCGTGTCAGGCCGTGCGTGCCGGACGGCGCGCTCCGCCATCCACCACGGCAGGGCGAGTGACAAGACCCTCCCCATCGTTCCACTCCGCGATCCAGCAACGCGCCCGGTCCATCAGGCGCGGCTCGTCCTTGTGCCGCAGGAGCGTCATGCTCCAGCGGATACCTCCCATCGAGTCCGTGTCGATCCGCCAGCGGGTCACGGCCGCGCTCAGCGCGCCCTCCTCGAGCGCGGGGCGTGCCAGGAGGCCGATGCCGTTTCCGTGCGCCGCGGCCAGTTGCACGCGGCGCGACTGCGCCAGCGTCATTCCCCGCGCATCGGCGATCACCGCGATGGGTGTCTGGGCACGCAGCGCCAGGTCCATGGCCCAGACCCGTGCCTCGAGGCTGGGTGCGTCGACGAACACCGACGCCGCCAGCGTGCGCCGATCGAGCGCGGGCGGATACGGGAAGACACGCCGCCCGATCCACGCGACGTGCCCCAGCAGTCCCGCCTCAAGCCCGCGCGTCGCCAGGGCCGCGAGCACGCCCAGGGGCGGGGACCAGTCGCGCCGATCGATCGACGGGCCGAACCATTCGTGCGTCGCGCGCAGGCGCAGCGGTGCCCCCTCGATCGCGCCCAGGCTGGGGCCGCGGTCGGTCCTCAGTGCGCCGATCCGCTCGCGGATTTGGTCGATCTGAAGGGCCCGCATCGCCGTCAGGGTACTACCCTAACGAAATACGATCAAGCGCAACTCGGGGTACGAGCCTGTTCTCATTCGAACAAACTCGCGGGGCCCGTGCTTTCAGCGGGTTTGACCAGCGATTCGTCGTTCACTTTCGGGCTGTTCACTCGTCGGCTTACGGGGTGCGCGACAAGGACTCCCTCCGGCGCAGGGCGCAGGAGCGAGGGCGTCGGCTCGCCCAGCCAGGCGGCGATCGACTCGGGCTCCAGGATCACGGGCATCCGGTCGTGCAGCCGCGCCATGAACTGGTTGGGCGGGCACGTGAGGATCGTGAACGTATCGCCATCCTCGCCCGCCTCGTACAACCCCGCGAGGCTGATGAGTGCGCCATCGGCGCGATGGATGTAGTGCGGCACCTTGCCCTCGCCGACCTTCCGCCACTCGTAGAACCCGCTGGCGGGCACGATGCACCGACGGGACTTCCACGCTCCGCGGAACATGGGCGAGGTGGCGACGGTCTCGCTCTTGGCGTTGATGGGCGCGAGTTTCGTCTCCATCCACGCCGGGCGAAGGCCCCACACCGCGGGCAGAGCGACGCGTTCGCCCTCATGCTCGCGGATCGTCACGCTGGGCTGGGTGGGGGCGACGTTGTACGAGGGGCGGAGCCAGTCGAGCGGCACGCCCGCCGGATCAACGCCGCCCGACAGGTCGTCGAGCAGCCCGTAGAGGCGCACCAGGTCGGCCCACTTGAACATCCTCGTGAAGCGTCCGCACACGCGGGATTGAAGGCGCGGACCATACGCGAGGATCGCGGATGCGCATGGCAGCAGGCAGCACGAACGAAGAACCGGAACAGTCTGCCGTTACAAAGGCTGCATTGAGGGGCCCGACATAAGCACAAAGCGTTGCTTGTGGGTGGCTTGCGCAGGGCTTTGCACGCCACACGAGCATGGCTCGGCCGCCTGCGGGCGGTTCCGCGCCGGCGGCGCGCCTAGACTTCGTCGTGATCTCTGTCCGGCCCGGCCTGCGTTTGGTCGAGTCTCCAGTGACTCCCGACGCTTCTTCGGCCTGAGACCAAGCCTCGGAAAATCAAGTTTCACCCTCGGGCATGGAGTAAAGCGCATGAAGCTTTACGTCGGCAATCTCTCGTTCAACACCTCCGAGTCCCAGCTGCGCGACCTGTTCGCGACCTTTGGAGAGGTGTCCTCGGCGTCGCTCGTGACCGATCGCGAGACGGGCCGCCCGCGCGGCTTCGGTTTCGTCGAGTTCCCCAGCAACGAGCACGCGCAGGCCGCGATCGCCGGACTCAATGGCAAGGAAGTTGACGGTCGCAGCCTGACGGTCAACGAGGCCAAGCCCCGCGAGGGCGGCGGCGGTGGTGGTCGCGGCGGATTCGGTGGCGGCGGTGGTGGCCGCGGCGGGTTCGGCGGCGGCGGTCGCCGCTCGTACTGATCGCGCCAGCCGCGTGAAATGAGTTGAACCGAACCGGCGCCATCGCGCCGGTTTTTTCATGGGGTGTCGTTCAGGCACTTCCCGTGCTTCCTGAGACCGCGGCGTCGAAATGGTCGGGATCGCCATGTTCTCAAACGAGCCCGACCTTAAGAGAGGGATTCAATCGAGGTGATCGGGTCTCAGCGGCGACGGCGACGCCCGACGAGCATGCCGCTCACGCCCAGCAGCGCCAGCGCGCTGGGAGCCGGGATGTACTGCATACGCACGATCGCGGACTGTGCGCTGTTCTTGACGATGAACGTGAGCCATCCATTGTCGGTGAATCCCTCGCAGGTATTGTCACCCGAGATGGTCGTCGATCCGATCTGGAAGGACGTGGGGGCGAATCCCACGGCCGCGGTGAGCGCCGCGTCCCCCGTGCGGGCCAGGATCGATAGGCCATCGATGGGGTCCCAGGCGAGCAGCGCCTGATCGTTCACGCCGGTCGTCACGCCCGTGCCCGCCAGCGCGGCGAAGAAGAGAATGTCGCCCTTGTTGTTCGCGAGGAACGAGCCGGAGGCGAGGGCTGCGCTGGCCGAAATCGCCACATCGGTGTATCCCGGCAGCAGCATCCCGCGCTGCATCGCGATGGTGTCGGCGCCGGTATTGATATTGTGGAAGATGATCGCCTGGTCCTGCCCCGCCGCAGCGCCACCGATCGACGCACCGAAGATGTAATTGCCCGTATTCAGAAGCTGGTTGTTGTTGGTGTTCATCACGCCGACGGTCAGATTCGTGCCCAGCCCACCCGTGAGAATCGCGTTCTTTCGAACGAGGACCGAGGTTGAGCCGAGGCCGCCATTTCCATTCGGGTCCCACAACATGGCGGCCTGATCATCCACGCCGACGGTGACACCAGGGCCCGTGATCGCGTTCAAGAAGACCGACTGCCCCGCCGTGTTGAGCGATCGAGCAGAGTTGCTGAGGCTCGCCGCGTAGAACGCGTTGGCCACGCCGGGCACCGCGCTCCCTTCGCGGGCGACGAGCTTCATCGCCCCGGGCTTCCCAACGTACATCACCTCGTCGTTCGCCGTGGTCACTCCGCTGAGGGCGCTCACCGTGAGCTTCTCGCTCGCCGAGACGTAGTCTCCGCCGAGGTGGAAGCCGAAGGTCGACACGGCCGCCAAGGTCGGCACGGCGGGCCCCGATCCGCCCGCTGCGACTCCGGGAGCCGCATCGCCGGTGCGGAGCACGAGCTTGGCGGGAATCCCCGAGCCGCTCTTGCCCGCGCTCAGGAAGAGTCCCGAGTTGTTGGTCGTTCCGACCACATCACCGCCCGTGATGTTCGACGTGAAGAGAGTGACGCCGTTGCTGTTGACCTGGTTCGAGAAGGGCGAAAGGTTGAGCGACGAGGAGAACACCGCGGGCGCCGTGCCCGCTCCGATCCCTGGGGCCGCGTCGCCGGTGCGCAGGTACATGCTGATGCCCGCGGCGCCAGCGGAGCCCGCGCCGTAGAACATCGCGTTGTTGTTCGAGGCGGTGGCGCCGACGCCATTGAGCGTCGAGCCCTGCACGATGTCGCCATTCTCGAGCAGACCCAGCGCCGTGTTGAGGCCGAAGCTGGCGGGGTTGGTGCCGCTGGGAATGCTGTTGTGGACCCAACCGACCGGCGCCCCGGCGTAGGTGAGCGCGGCCGTGCCGTCGCGGGCGATCATGGACATCGCGCCGGACACAGCACCGACGGGCGCACCGTAGAAGGTCGCGCGCTGATTCGAGATGGTCGGAGTGTCAGAACCAGTCACGCGCGCCACGAACGCGACGTTTCCGTTCTTGTCAATCGCCGGCGTGCCCAGGCCGTTCACGAATCCGCCCTGCCACGTGGAGCCCGCGATCGCACCCGGGATTGGATCGGTTGCCGCGATCACCTTTTCGATGGTGGGGCCGGCCGCCAGAGCGCTGGTGGCGCCCGCGGCCGCGATGAGCAGGGCGATTCGTTGAGCGTGCGTGCGAACCATGGCGATCTCTCTCCAGATAGGGGCCAGTGTTATCCGATCTGCGTCTCTACTGACCAAGGCACGTCGTCCATCGCGTCCCGCACCGGGCGTGCGCGAAGGCTCACCGATCCCGACAAGGGCGGGTGAGTCCAACCTCCACCAAGAACGATGTCCTGCGACTCGATCGCTCGATCACGTGCAGCCCAGACGGGGCATGCGCAGCGCAAGTCTCCTGCGATTTCCGATGCATTGACTGCATGATGCCTGTCTCTCGCACGCGCTTTCACGCGAGCCGCGAACGTGTCCAGCGATCTCCAACGGCCGCAATATACTGCTCTGGCATCATCATCACAAGAGTCTTTGCAAACAATTCCACTAAAAAATTCATTGCTGTCTAGAATTGTGGTACAGTGCCGCTCCGGAGCGGCAATCCCGATGGAATCTTGACTGCATGACCCCGATCTCGACACCAACCAACGGCTCGTCAAGCACCTTCGAGGAGCACATCGCGAGCGCCTTCGAGAGTGTCCGCCAATCGTTGGCTACCGCGCTTGGAGAAGCGTCATGCGACCCTTCGCAGCCGCAAGAGGTCGCGCGTCGCTTGGGAATCAATCGCAACCTAACGTGGAAAGTGTCCAAGGTCATCTGCACGCCGGATCTGTTCCAGGCGATGCAGCACATGCCCGGCCATGAGGGCATCGAGATCCTTTCCAACGCGGCGGAGAAGAGCGGGGCGAGCCAACCCGCGATCGCACGCATCGCCAGCACGCTCCACGAGTTCGAGCGCGTCGTCGAGCTGCACGCGGGCGATTGGGCCACGCTCGAACTCATCCTCGACAGCATGGGTGGCGCGGGTTCCGAAGAGCGGATGGAGCAGTCGCGCCGTCTCGCGTTCCGTGGCAACAGCGCGATCTGGGGCGTGCAGACTCGGGTGCGCGTGAACACGATGGTGATCGCGCCGGCCAAGGACAAGGCCGACTGGCTCGACATGGCGATGCTCGCGGGAGTCGTCGACTTCCGATGTCTCCGCCCGAACGTGAGATGGCGTTTGTTCCGCCCTCAGGTCTATCGCGAGCACGACGGCAACCCCATGGACGCGGACCTGGGGCCGCTCGACGTGGGCCTGAGCGATTCATCGGGGCCGACGCTGCTGAGCGAGTTCTGCTCGCCGCGCATGCCGCAGATCCGCAAGCGCCGGGAGGGCACGGCCCTCGTTTTCGAGCTGATGGAGTCGCCCGTGGGCAACACCGGCGCGTTCACATGCTTCATGGGAACGTTGATCAGGGGCGGGGCGCCCCGATACGCGTCCGCGGATGACCCGACGATGGGCTTTTCGGTGCAGGTGGGAATGCCGGCCGAGCACGCCCTGCTGGATGTGCTCATGCACCGCTCGCTGGGCGTGACGGCAATGCCCGAGCTGCGCACGTTCGGGCAGGTGCACACGCCCGATCCCAACATGCCCGAGCATGACCTGCCGATGGAGGAGCGGGCCCGGGAGCTGGTGGGCCTGCCGCCGGCGATCTCGACGCCGCTCGTTCCGCGCTACGACGACCTCGTGCGTCACACGCTCGATCGAGCGGGATGGAACGCGCGGGATTTCCGCGCGATTCGCCTGGCGGTCAAGTATCCGCCGATGCACTCAACGATCATGATGAAGTTCCCGTTGCCGGTGCGCTAACGCGCCGGAAGCGGAATGGGCAGATCGGCGCCCGCTCGGCGCACATGCGCGACCCATCGCGTGCCCGCATTCACGGGCATCCGGCGCGGAACTTGCTCAGGAAGCACACGAAGTCCGCCGCGCCCAGCGTGGGAGCCACCGTGCTGCCATCGCAGTTGGCGTACGCATCGCCGGCGCGGAACTTGCTCAGGAAGCAGACGAAATCGCCCGCGCCCAGCAGCGGCGCGCCGGTGCTGCCGTCGCAGTTGGGGTAACAGCCCGCCGTGTGGTAATAGATCCGTCCGCTGAAGGCCCGCGAGCTCGTGGTGGCGCCGGTGAAGAGGGGGGCGCCCTTGTCGCAGTTGCTCGCCAGCGAGAGGTCCGCGTTCGTGTACGAGTGCGGCCCCGCGAGCGAGCGCAGCGTGCCCCCGGAATTGAGCGACACGTACACACCATACGTCTGGCCCGCGAGCAGGCGTGCCCCGCGCACACGCACGGGCGTCGCGCCGTCCTGCCCCGGTGAGACTGCGGCGGTGTCCGTTCCGAGCAGCGTCCACCCGGCCGAGGTGGACTCGAAGCCCACCGAGGAACCCGTGCGGTAACGGATCGTCACGGAGCTGGTGGGGCCGGCGCCGGCGATGTTCACATCGATGCCGTCCAAGTCGAGATCACGCGCGGGCGTGAGATCGAACATGGAGCCGCTGGCGCCGCCATCGCTTGAGAAGGAGGTATCCAGCGCGCCGATCGCGGGCGTGGGCGCGTAGTACACGCTGCCGTTCCACAGGCGCGTCGGGAAGACCGTGGTGAACGGCGGGTCGCCCTGCCCAGTTCCGCCCACGATCTGGATGTCCCGGAACCCGAACGTTCCGCTGGTGGTGGTGTAATGCAGCAACGTCGTTCCGTCGTAGCTCGCCAGGTCCACGTAGATGCCGTACGTCTGCCCAGCCGCGATCTCGAGCCCGCCCACGCGAACGTGCGAGGGTTGGTTGATTCCCGCGCTGACGACGTTGGGATCGGTGCCCAGCAGGGTCCAGGCGCCGGGCGTCGATTCAAAGCCCGCGGCCGTGCCGAGCTTGTAGTACACCGCGATGGTGTTGGTCGAGCCCGCCCCGTCCAGGTTCACGTCGAAGCCCGTGATCGTGACCGGGTTCACGCCCTTGATGTCGAACGTGTTGCCACGAAAGTTGTTGCCCCCGGCGAACTGGGTGGTCTGACGGACGCACGCGGCCGTGGGCTTGTAGTTGACGCGCCCGTTCCACATCACGCCGGGCGTGGTCGAGCTGAACGCGGGGCTGCCCTGGGCCGAGTTGGGCGTGAACGTGAGGTCGGCGTTGGCAAAGGGCGAGGCGCCCGGGGTGGCGCCGAGGATCGACGTTGAACCGGAGGAAGATGAGGTCAGATCGAGATAGAACCCGGGCGCCTGTCCGGGAGTGAGTTCCACGCCTGAGAAGCGCGCACGCGAGGGCAGCCCGGCTCCCGCGCTTACGACGTTCGGATCAGCGCCGAGCGAGAACCATTGGACCGGGTTCGTCTCCTGACCTCCGATTCCAAAGGGGCGGTAGAAGCACGAGACGGTGTTCGCGCTCCCGCTCGCGGCGATGTTCAGATCGAACCCCACGAGCGTGATGGGGCGCTGGGCCGACAGCGTGAACGTGTTGCCCGCGACGCTCTGGCCGCCCGCGAACGTGGACGAAAGGGACTGCCCCTGCGCGCTGGCGATCGCGCACAGCGCAAGCCCGGCGCGAGCAGGCGTCGATCTCGCGATTCTCCGCAGCGTGGATCCCGATGCCCGTGCCAGTTCGTCAGCGCGCATGGAGGCCCTCTCTCTTCTCCGCGGATGGTTTCGGCTCGCGCCGAAAGGGTCGATCGCCGCCGGACACGCCCGGGGTCATGGGCACCCGGCGCGGAACTTGGTCAGATAGCACGTGAAATCAGCCGCGGTGAGCAGCGGAGCGTCCGTGTTTCCGTTGCAGTTGGCGTATGGGTCGCCGGCGCGGAACTTGTTGAGGAAGCACGTGAAATCAGCCGCGGTGAGCAGCGGAGCGTCCGTGTTCCCATTGCAGTTGGCGTAGCACGGCGTGGCGATCGCCAGGGACGCGCCATTCGTCGTGGTGTTGCCGCAGGGATTCGTGACGATGCAGGTGTACGAGCCCACATCGCTCGCGGAGGCGTTCACAACGCGGACGGTCGGGAAGGCGGCCCCGACGATGATCGATCCGGTGCCCGTCGGCCCGTCCACGATGTTTGCGCCGTCCTTCTGCCACTGATAGGTGTACAGACCGCCGCCCGAAGGAGTCACGCTGAACTGCGCGGCCGCGCCGGGCGCGACCGACGCGGGCTGGGGCTGGGTGTCGATCCCCAACGAGGGGCAGTCGGCCACTGTTGAGATGTTCGATGTGATCGAGCCGCACGAGTTCGAGACGTTGCAGCGGTACCGCCCGGCGTACACGCCGGTGAGCTTGCCCAGTCGCAGCTGCCACGTGGTCGAGCCGTGCACGTCGAAGTTTGCAGAGTTGGTTTGCCCGCACGAGTCATCGCTCAAGTCCGTCCACACGCCCGGCGAAGTTTCCTTCTGCCACTGGAAGGCCATGGGCCAGGAACCGGACACATCGATGTTGACGATGGTGCCGAAGCTCGTGGGCCCCGCGACCAGAGCCCAGCTGGCCACGGGCATTGCCAGGCGCGGCGCCTCGCACGTGGTGCCATCGAGGTAGAGCAGCGCCTGCTTGTTGGGCGGTGCGAAGCACGCATTCGAATGCGTGTCGAAGACGGACACCATGATTGCGGCGCCGTTGTCGCTGATCTTCCAGATGGGCGAGCCGAGCAAAGCCCCAAACGAGAGATTGGGGAAGACCGCGCCCAGATCGCTCGCGTACGTGTACAGGTCGTAGGCGATTCCGCCGTTGATATCGGCACGCCAGATGAACCCTCCGCCGCCATTCACTCCGATGACGGTGCTTCCATCGGCGGTGCAGTTGGTCGCGGCCATCGAGCCCGTGCCGAAGAGATTCTGCGCGGTCCACACGCCCGGACTGGAGCGCACCCAGCGGACCGGCGTGAGCACGGACGTTCCGAACGTCGCGATCATGGTGGTGCTGCTCATCTTCCCGACAATGACGTTTCCATCCGCGCTGACGTTGACCGCCGTGCCGCCCCACGGGTCGAGAATGGTCTCGTGCCACGAACCGCTGAAGAATTCCCACACCGCGGCCCGTCGCACCGTGGCCGTGTTGGTGGGGTTGTAGTTCTGGTCGTATCCGCAGACGACCGTGCCGTCGCTGTTCACCGAGTCGCCGCGCGTGATGCCGTTGACGTTGAACGGAGGGCCGGAGAAAGACACCGGCAGGATCGTGTACGCCGAGGTCTGAGCGTCGTACAACCACGCGCGGAGCGGGCCGCAGAGCGAAGCGGTCCATCCGCCGCCCACGCAATAGCGTCCGTTGCCCGATGTGTCGTTGACGGTGGCCGACGTGAAATCGCACCGGAAGCCGCCCGGGATGTTGCCCAGGTTGACCACGCCCGTTGCCGACGTCCAGCGATGCGGGCTGTAGCGGTTCGTGCCAAACCCGTTCAGATTCTCCTGATCGAGCCCGACGAAATTCAGCACCGAAGCATCGCTGCTGCAGCTCACGGTCGCGTCCTTGAAAACGCCGTTGGTGAGCGTCACGCCTTGCCCGCGCGTGAATCGGGCGGGGATCGCGAGATTGCTCTCAAAGTTGCTGGCGACGCCGACGGTGCTGTTGCCATCCGCCGAAACATCGCCGGAGGTGCCGCCGATGTTGCCCACCAGAACGATCGAAGGCTGGGCGCTGGCGATCGATGCGCACAGGCCAGCGGAAGCGAATAGGCACGCGGCGCGATGTCGAGTCATGGTCCGAATCTCCTTGCAACCAAAGCGGTCACCGATGGGCTGAAATGACAGCATACCGGTGCGGGACATGTACCGAAAGACGTTCGCGCGTATTTCACTGCAAACATTTTGTGCCGGCGCGATGGCGTATCGATCCTATCAAATTACGAACCACATGTAGGCTCGATTTCGCTGCGAAATCGTGATCCGTTCCGGGTGCACGCCTTCGCGTGGGCATTAAATGTTGGTTCCGCAGCTGTTTGAGATGATGCGGTGCAGGCGGCTCGGCGGCTTCGATGGACCGTGAGCGGCCATAGGCAATAGTTTATTATCGGGCGTTTTGTGTGTGTGCCCATGCCCCGGTGAATCGAAGCGCGGCGAGTGGCACGAGCCGGACGGGGATCGGGAGCACTCTCACATCGCCACGCGAGCGCCAAGGCAGTGCATCACGACGGCAAGGGCGAGGGTCGGTGCAGATCATCCACGAGTTGCTGCCGCACTCGCGCGAGCTCCTCGGGAGGGCAGAGCTCGGAGCCGAGCACGTCACTACGCGCGATCGGCAAGGGTGCAAGCAATGGTCGCTACAGGACTTGAACCTGTGACCCCAGTCGTGTGAAGACTGTGCTCTAGCCAACTGAGCTAAGCGACCGACGCCTCGATCATACGCAGGCGGGAGCGGGAGATGCCAGTCCAGGGGCACCGGCGATCAGACCGTGATCTTGCGCCCGTAGAAGCCCTCGGCGAAGCCCGTGGGCGAGGCGCACTCGGCGCCGCGGATCCGCATCAGCCCCCTGAAGAGTTCCGGATCGAACCAGTGCTTGGCGCGCTGCGTCGCGAAGTGCCGTTGCAGCAGGTCCACCTTCCGCGCGACGTCGTCGGGCGTGGCGGTGACATAGACGCTGGGCGTGCCCAGGTCGCCGTCGTACTTGGGGATCTCATACTCGAGGATGAGGTGGTTGCGGAACGTGTTCCGCGTGAGCTCGCTCAGAAGCTCGTGGTCCTGGTGCAGGTCGTGGCGGGCATGGGTGAAGACCATGTCCGGCGCGAAGTCCTTCAGGGACTCGAAGGACTTCTTGAGGTCGTTGTAGCGGGTGCGGAAGAACGCATCCGGAAAGTCGTGGACGATGACCTCGGACGATCCGGCGCCGGCGAGGAAATCCGCGGCGCTGCCCCGCGCTTCCTTCTCGCGCGCGGGATTGGAGCCGAACACAACCCATCGGATGGCGGCGGCGGGGTGCTCGCGGATGAGGCGCAGGGCCGTGGCGCCACACCCGATCTCGATGTCGTCCGAGTGCGCGCCCAGGAAGAGGATGCGCGGCGGGCGAGCGGGGTCGAATCTGGGAGCGAGGGGGATCATTCAGGCGCTTCGCACGATCTCGGGACGCACGGGCGGGATCGAGTTCTGCCAGACCTGCCACGGGGCCCGCCCCTCGGTGATCATGGTCTCGAGCATCTGCTTGTCCTTGAACGTGTCCATGCTCGCCCAGAAGCCGCGGAACTTGTACGCGAGCAGCTTGTTGAGCTTGATGAGGCGATCGAACGGCTGATCGACCAGCTCGTCGCCCTCGTTCATGTGGTCGAAGATCGACTGGCGGAGGCAGAAGTACCCGCCGTTGATCCACGTCTCGGAGTCGGACATGGGCTCGATGGCGCGGACGCGTCCGTCGGGCTCGGCCTTGACAACGTGGAAGCTCTGCTGCGGCTTGACGCAGAGGAAGCTCGCCGTCGCGCCCGACGCCTTGAAGTGATCGATCATCGCCGCGAGGTCAACGTTGCTGAGCCCGTCGGCGTAGTTGGCGAGGAACATCTCCTCGCCCTTGAGGTGCTCGCGGACGTTGCGCAGGCGCTGCCCGATCGTGCAGTTCTGCCCGGTGTCCACGAACGTGATGCGCCAGTCGTTGATGTCCTTGCGGAGCACGTCGATGCGCGAGCCGCCCTCGGCGAGCACGAAGTCGTTCGAGAGCGCCTCGGAGTACCGCAGGAAGAACTTCTTGATGAGCTGGCTCTTGTGCCCCAGGCACAGGATGAAGTCCTTGTGCCCGAAGTGGGCGTAGAACTTCATCACGTTCCACATGATGGGCTGGAACCCAACACGGACGAGCGGTTTGGGCGTGTCGGACCCGCCCCGGCTGAGGCGGATGCCCTTGCCCCCTGCGAAGAGAACCACCTTCACACGTGCCTCCTGTGCGACGTCCGGGTCCACCCGAGCATGCGCTCGTTCGAGAGAAGATCGGCCCGATCCGGGCCCGCCTGCACAGGAGTGTAGGGGTTGTTATTGGACGGGCTCCGAGGGGTCCCCGGCTACAGTCGCGCATGCGGAGCGCATGGTTCACCCGGTTGCTGGCCATCGCCGGCGTGGCACACCCGAGGATCGATCCACCGTCACGCACCGGTTGGTCGGGCGTTGAACACTACGAACGCGGCGCCGGGCCACCGCCCGGCGCCTGGTCTTTCGGGAACTCGTCGGCGCGGAACGACTGGCCCTTGGGCACGTAGACGACGTCGAACGTGAGGTTCCACGTCTTGCCCTCGTCGGGCGTGTGGTGGATCGTCTGGCGCACGCGACCGCCGGGCAGCGGGGTGAGCACGGTTCGGCTCTGGGAGCGGGCGCCGGTGCGTGAGGTCGCCGCGCCCTCGAACCACATCGCCTTGCCCACGACGCGTCCCTTGATGTGCAGGACGTTGCCGGTGTGGTTCACCCAGTCCTGCGCCCAGGCGCCCGTGGCGGGATCGAAGTAGTTGATGCTTCGCCCGCCGCCGCCGGTGCTGTCGCGCCATCGCTCCGCGACGAGGCAGCCCTGCTCCTGCAGCTCGATGAGGTTGGTGCCGACCTTCTGGGCCTGGGCGTCGTACACGTCCCACTCGCCGACCCAGAAGTCCAGCGCGTGGTACTCGGGCTTGTCGCGGGCGGCGCGGAAGTCCGCGATCATCTTCTTGAACTCCGCCTCGCCCTGCAGCGGTGCCAGGCGCGGCTCGGCGAGCAGCACGTCCTCGCTCTGCAGGCCCGCGGCGACGGCGTCGCGGACGAACTGGAGGCCCTTCTTCGCGTCGCCCTTGCTTGTCCAGACGCAGGCGAGATTGAAGCAGGCTCTCGCCTTGACGCTCGCCATCGAGAGCGCGTGCGTCTCCACCTCGATCGCCCTGTCCAGGTCGCCTGCCTCCATGTGCGCCCGCCCCAGACGCACCCACGCCACGCCGTTCTCGGGATGCTCTTTCACGACGCGCTCGTACTCCTTGGCGGCCTGGGCGTGCTGGCCCTGCTGCATGAGCGCTTCGGCGTGCGCGGCGCTGGCGGGGTCCTGGGCGCGGGCGGCGCTCGTGCACGCCGCGAGCAGGGCGACGATGAGGGCGAGTCGGGAGCAGCGGCGGAACGGACGCATGATCATCGGGGACTCCGGAAGAGGGACGCTCGAGGCATGATCGCGGCTGGGCGGCGCGGATCTTCCGGATTCGTGCGGCGAGCAGAAAAAAACCCGGGGACGTGAGTCCCCGGGCCTTGGAATCGAACGCGATCCGCGATGGGCTTACGGGCAGCCGGCGCGGAACTTGTTGAGGAAGCAGGTGAAGTCCGCGGCGGTGAGCAGCGGGATGTCCGTGTTGCCGTTGCAGTTCGCGTAGGTGTCGCCGGCGCGGAACTTGTTAAGGAAGCACGTGAAGTCGCCCGCCGTGAGCAGCGGGATGTCCGTGTTGCCGTTGCAGTTGGCGTAGCACGCGGGGGCGTTGGAGATGCCCGCGGCGATGTCCATCTCGCTGAAGCTGGAGAAGAACCCGGTGATGGCGGGGCTGTACACCGCGGTGGCGTTGTTGTCCGTGATGTTCGCCAGAGTCGTCGCGCCGGTGATCTTGTAGATCTTGGGTGGGCCGTAGACGTTGCCCGTGGCCGAGCCCGTGTTGCCGACGAACGTCGTCCAGTAGAGGTTGCCCGCGCTATCGAACGCGATGCGGCGGGTGGAGACGGAGACGCCATCGTAATTGGCCGAGGCGACCACGGAGTAGCTGTTGGCGGGATCGAGCACGAAGATCTTGCTGATGTTCGAGAGCGGCGCGTTGGTGCCGTTGGCAAGGAAGTTGTTGTACTGCACGTACACGTAGGGGGAGAGCGCGGGCTCGTACGCGACCGAGGAGAACTCGGAGTTGCCGCCGTTGGGCGAGGGGTAGGTGCCGGCGGCGGTCTGCGCCATCGTCGTGGCGTCGATCGAGGTGATCACGCCGTCGGTCGCGATCGCGACGAACGTGTTGTTGTCCTTCCAGTATCCGCCCTGCGTGCGGCCCGTGAGGAGGGGCTGGGTGCCGGTGGTCTGGCGGCCGCCCGTGATGGTGCCGGCGGCGGCGTTGTAATCGAGGATGTAGACCGCGCCGTTCTCACGGCCGGTGAACGCGATCTTGGTGTTGTCGGGGCTGATGGAGATGTGAGAGCCGCGCGCGAGCGTGAGGCCGAAGGTCGCCCAGCTCGGGAACGCGGGCAGGTTCGTGCCGTAGGACGAGGGGGAGGCGGTCAGGTTCGTCAGGTCCGCGGCGTTGAAGAGCTGGGTGATGGAGCCGTTGGGGTTGTAGCGGGAGAGGCGGGCGCCGTTGGTGGCGTTGCCGAAGTCCATGACCAGCAGCGCGCCGTCGGGGTTGTGCTTGACGTTGTTCGAGTTGTCGAACTGCACGCCCTGGATGAAGGGGCTGAGGTTCAGCGTGTCGCTGATCTGCGTGCCGGTGCTCAGATTGAAGATCTGAAGCGTGTTGTCGAGCTGGATGGCGGTTGCGGCGTTGTACTGTCCGGCGGGCTGGCCCGTGGTCGTCGGGCCGATGCTCCAGCCGACGACGGCGTTGTCCTTGGCGACGAGGGGTTGCGCGAAACAGGCGCCCGCGGTGACGGCGAGCGTCGCCACGGTAACGATGACTTGCTTGTGCATCACAATCTCTCCATTCTCTTGACCAAGACGATGGATGGACCGGCCAACACAGACCCGACACACGTCAGGCCGCACTCCTCCACTGGCGTTCCACCGATGCTCGGGGCCCACAGAATACCCGGAGGGCAGGGGGGGCACTGTTTAGGTTCCGTCAATTTCAGCGGTCTTGCAAGAGAATCCGTGTGCGAATCCTGTCGATTTCGTCGGGGCACGAAGAGGTGGGCGAGGTGTGAAAATGGGCGCCCCGTACAGACGTCGATCGGGGCGTCCACAAGGCCCGAGAAGTCATGTCGCCCCGCCGGGAGGCGGGAAGAATCATCCGACGGTCGAGCGACGACGGAGAACGTGCCATGCCCCTGTATGAATACGAGTGCGTGCAAGACGGGTCGCGCGTGGAGTTGATCCGCCCTGTGTCTCAGGCCGATGCGCCCGTGGAGGACCCCGAAGGGCGCGGGCGCACGTTCCGACGCGTTCTGTCGGTCGTGTCGGCGCATTCGGCCGGGAGTTCGAGCGCGGGCGGCGGCGGGCACGTGCATCGCGGCGGATGCTGCTCGTGCGGCAAGGCCCCGGGCTCGTGCGCTCGTCCGTAGGACGTGATCACTGATCGAGGCGGCGCGGGCTCGCGGACGCGACCAGGCGGAGCACATCACCCTCCACCGCGACTGCGATCGATGCGCTGTTGGTCGTGGTGTCGTCGGGCATGATCGTCAGGTCCACCGTCGCCCGGAGCAGGCGCGGGCCCACGTCGTAGTCCATCGTGAACGTCGCGTCGCGCAGGTTGCGGATCAGGTAGCCCTGGTCCTGCTCGGTCTGCGTGCCGTTGACGAACTTGGTCTTGGTGAACTGCAGGCGATAGGTGTTGGCCTTGGCCGGGTCGGCGATGCGTTCGAGGCGCGTGATGGTGCGGGTGCTCGAGACGGTGGGGTCCTGCTCCGAGACGAACTCGATGTAATTGGACTGGATGCGCGGCGTGGAGATCACGTCCATGGGGTATGGGCCGAACTCCTCGCCCTGGCGGATCATGCCCAGGATGCGGTGCATGACCAGTCGCGAGACGACGTGGGTCGAGGCCGCCTCGGTCGTGCGCTCATAGGACTTGAAGGAGCCGTCGAGCGCGACCAGGCACGCCGAGAGCAGCATGGAGCTGATGGTGAGCGCGATGAGCAGCTCGACCATGCTGAAGGCGCGCCGCGATCGTGCTCGGTTGAGCGTGCGGAGCGTCACTTGGAGGTCTCCTTGTACGTCCCGTGCTGCGTGTCCACCTGCAGGGGCAGGATCAGACCGTCGGGCATGGACATCGTGGGATCGAAGCGGAGCGTGACGCCGCCGTAGCCCCAGAAGGGAACGGGCACGGAGCCGGGCGGCTGGGGCTGATCGGGGGCGACGTCGGGCAGGCCGTCGCCGTCGGTGTCCCAGCCCACGATGCGCTGGCCGTTGACGATGGGGAGCGTCTGCGGGTCGAGGGACTCGGAGTCGCCGTCGGACCCGCCGAAGTACCCGATGCTCGCGTTGAAGTTGGCGGGGTTGCCCACGGGGTTGCCCAGCGCGTCGACGAGCGGGGCCTGCCCCAGCTCGGGCTTGAAGGTGAGGATGAGCGACCCCTGGATGTCGGCGTTGCCGCGGACGTCCAGGACGCCGGCGATGATGGCGCCGCGGAGCTGCACGTCCTGGGTGGGCGGGCTGTTGAACTGCCCGATGTCCACCGAGTACTGCGGGAGCATCATCGAGGAGCGCATGATCTCGGGCATGTCGTCCGGATCGGGGTTGAGCGAGGGGTTGCTCGGGGCGTTGGGGTTCACCGTGGTGAACCGCGTGGCGCCGGTGAACTGCAGCTTGTTGCGGGTGTTCGTGTAGTTCGTGGGCGAGTCGCTGACGATGGAGCCCACGACGAGGCAGTCGTGGAAGCGGATGTTGTTGGACTGGCTCTTGGTGTCGATGCAGCGCTTGCCCGAGATGATCAGCGGGTCGGGCAGGCTGCTGTACCCGATGGTGATCGGGACCTGGTCGTTGGCGATGTCCGCCTTGTCCAGGGGCGTGGCGGCCATCCAGACCGGGCGGTCGGTGGACGCGAGCATGGTGGGGAACGAGGTGCCCGTGTACTGGGCGCGCGCGGGGTCCATGACGGGGCGCCCGGTGGCGCCAAGCTTCATCTTCCCGTAGAGCGTCCAGTTGGTGTGGGTGTTGGTCGTGTTGGTGCGGACCCAGGTGACGCCGATGAACGTGCAGTTCTTGAAGAGCCCGTTGTTGCCCCTGGGGATCTGGACGTTCTTGAAGGTCATGTTCTCGTAGACGGGGCGGTAGTACCAGTCGGTGTAGCTGGGGTTGTTGAAGGGCATCTTCTCGAAGTACGCGACGCCCGCGTTCTCCGGGAGTCCGTCGCCGTTGGTGTCGGGATAGAGCGGCGTGAGCTTGGCGGCCTTGGGGTCCGTCGAGTTGTTCGCGACGGTCCAGGTGCCCAGCTGCGACACGGCCACGCCCAGGTTCTTGGCGACCTGGGTGTCGAAGGAGTCGCCGTCGGCGATGGTCTGCAGCGCGGTGCGATCGGTCGAGAAGTTCGCGCTGTTGACGTCGGGCAGGTCGCCCGTGCCAACGTTGAAGTTGGTGGGAGCGGCGCCCACGGGCGGCTTGATCGGGCCCTGCAGTCGCTTCATGTAGTCGGGCTGGGCGGTCTGCCACGTGCCCGAGGGAACACGGAAGACCATCTTGCCACGCACCTTGGCGTAGTTGTCGCGCTTGTCGATCACGCCGTCGCGGAAGCCCAGCACCTGGTCGCGGAACAGCACGGACTGCCCCTTGGAGTTCGTGCGGACGTAGTTCTTGAGCTCGGGCACGACGGTCGACGCGTTGACGACCTCCTGGTCCAAGAGCTCGTCGGTGCCGGCGTCGAATCGCCCGTTGGCGTTGTTGTCCAGGAAGCGCCACTCGCCGTTCTTGTTGCGGTCCGGGTTCGAGGAGTCGATGAGCAGCGCGAGCTGGTCGTCGATCGCGACGCCGCCGGAGGTCACGAACTCGGGCGTGAGGCTGGCGTTGGGCGTGCCCGCGGAGAGCCCCGTGGAGAGGGCGACCTTGCCGTCCTTCTTGCCGCCGTTGCGTCCGTCGTAGTACATGATGAAGACGTCGAACTCGTCGACGTAGCCATCGCCCGTGATGTCCGGGCCCTTGACGACGCTGCCGTCGGGCTCGGTGTGCGTGAAGCCCGGCAGGTTGGAGAAGTCCGGGATGCCCGGGCCCTCCGTCGGATGGGAGACGCGCAGGCGGTTGTCCTTGTCCACGTCGTAGGTGGCGAGCGCGTTGAAGAGCTTCTTGAGCTCGGTGTCCAGCCCCGCGTCCATGCCGTAGAAGTCGCTTTTGACGATCATGGGATCGCCGTACTGCTTGGTGACGTCGGTGTAGGTGGCGCCCAGGTCGCCCTCGACGAGGACGTTCTTTCCGATCATGATCTTGTTGGGCGAGAGGATCGCGGAGTTCACGCGCTTGGCGAAGGTGTAGTCCTGCACGAGGCGGCGCTTGACGGGCTCGCCGCGGGGCGTGTAGTCGAAGTCGAAGCCCTCGACGGCGATGCGCACGCCCATTCCGTCGGCCAGGGGCATGTACGTGATCTGGAACGCGGTGCCCGTGGGCGACGGCTTGGGCTGGCCCGACTTGGCGGTGGGCTGGGGCGTGAGGGCGACCGCGGGCGTGAAGAGCCAGTTCGTGCTCTTGTAGACGGACGTGTCCGTGCCCGTGGGCGCGTTGGCGATCGTGGGCTGGTTGACGTTGGCCGTGGACGTCGCGACGACGATGTTCTTGTCCTGGGCGTGGATGTCGGCCAGAGCGCCGATGATTCCCGTGGGGCTGCCCGCGGTCGTGTTGTACGACTTGGGGGCGGAGATGTTGACCGTGCCGTAGGTCCCGCTGGTGCCCGCCTGCGCCGAGGCCCAGAGCCACGCGCCGAAGCCCGAGTCGATGACGCTCTTGGCGACGGCGAAGCGTCCCGAGGCCTCGCGGAGGCGGTCCTCGGCGGCGCGAAGGCCCGTCTCGGCGGCGCCCTGCGCACGCACGACGTGCAGGTGCGTCGCGGCGGTCACGATGTTGCCCTTGCTCATGATCGCCATCGCCGCGGCGAGCGACCCGAACAGGATCATGAACATCATGGAAACGACCGAGACCACGCCTCGGCGCGAGCCCACCCAGCGGCGGACGCGAGCGGCACGATTGAGCGGATTCATGTTGCGGTCCATCCCTTCAACTCCTCGCCTCGCACGCGCTCCCCATCCCGCACTCACTGGCTCGCCGGAACGATCCACGACACCTGCGCCGCGGGCTTGGCCGCGGTGTCCAGGGGGTCCAGGTACCACACCGTCACCGTCACCCGCAGCGGGAACTGATCGACGGAGCGCCCCAGGAACGTGCCGTTGGCGGCGTCGGTGTCGCCCAGCGCGCGGGTCTTGCTGAAGTCGTACGGGCTCACCTTCTCGACCTTGACGGTCTGGGCCCAGTTCTGCAGTGGCTTGGCGTTGCCCGCGTTGTCGACGACCACGTTGCCCTTGTCGTCGATCTGCGGGATCACGCGCCCGAACGCGTCGATCGGGCCCTGGAAAACGGTGTTCACGCCCGTGCCGGGCACGTCGCCGAAGCGCACGCCGTCGTAGTCGTCGCAGTCATTGAAATCGTCGACGGTGGTCTCGCCGGCCTCGCGTCCCCAGCCCACGACGGTGGGCCCGCTGGGGCCCGACGCGGTGAAGAGCCCGGTCACGGGGTCATGGCGCGGGAGGGCCCGCATGCGTTCGCGGACCTCGTTGGCGAGGTAGGTGGCGGTGGCCTCGTGGCTCGACCAGCGGTTGACCTTGACGAACCCGGTGTGGGCCTCGACCATCGCGACCACGCCCACGAGGATGATGACCATCGAGAGGGCGGTCTCGAGGAGCGTGAAGCCGCGTCGGTGTGCGTTCGAGCGTGGGTTGAGGCCGGTCCGGGTCATGGTCCCTCCATCGCCCGTCGGGGGCGGAAGGTGCGCGCCGCACCCGCGGCGGTTCGCCTCCCCCGCAAGCATCGGATATGGGGCCGGGTCACTTCACGACCTGGGACATCTTGAAGATCGGGAGGATGATGGCCATAGCGATGAAGCCGACCACGCCGCCCATGAAGATGATCATTATCGGCTCGATCATCGAGGTGACGGCCTTGATGTGGTCCTTGAGCTGCTTGGCGTAATAGACCGAGATCTCGTCGAGCACCTCGCCGAGCTTGCCCGACTCCTCGCCCGCGGAGATCATCTGCGAGACGGCCCGCGGGAGCAGCGTCGTCTTGAGCAGCGGGGCGGTGATCTTCTTGCCCTGCTTGACCGAGCCGTACACGCTGCGCCACATGCCGCGATAGAGGCGGTTGCCCGAGATGTCGCCGGTGATGGCGAGGGTGTCGAGCATGGGCACGCCGGCGTTGATGAGCTGCCCCATGGTCTGGAGCGAGCGGGAGATGTAGAGGGAGCGGAACATCGTCTTGACGACGGGGACGGTGAGCTTGGTGCGGTCCACGAAGAAGCCGCCGATCTCGGTGCGCGTGAAGGCGAAGAACGCCGCGCCCACCGCGACGATGGCGCCGATGATGAAGGGCCACTGGGCGACCATGAACCGGCTCAGGCCCATGAGGAACTTCGTGGCCCAGGGGAGCACGTCCTCCTTGCCCTCGAAGACCTTGTAGAACTTGGGGAGCACGAACACGAGCAGGAAGACGGTGACGCTGATCGCCATCGTGCCGATCACCGCGGGGTAGATCGAGGCGCCGATGACCATCTTGCGGGTCTCGATCTGCTGGGCGATGTAGCCCGAGATGCGGTCGAGCATTTTCGCGAACGAGCCCGACATTTCCGAGGCGCGGACCATGTTGACGTAGAGCTGCCCGAAGAGCTTGGGGTGGCGTGCGATCGCCTCGGAGAACTGCTTGCCCGACTCCACGTCCGTCTTGAGCTGGATGATAATCTTCTGGAAGACGGGGTGGGTGGTCTGCTCGGCGATGCCCTCCAGCGCCGCGCGGAGGTTGATGCCGGCCTTGATCATGACCGAGAGCTGCTGCGTGAAGTCCAGCACGTGCTTCTGCTTGGGCTTGCCCGCGTTCATGTCGCGGAGCTTGGCGATCAGCGCGCCGCGATCGATCCCGCCGATCACGGGCGCGATCGAGAGCACGTGCATGCCCTGGTTCCGCAGGAGGGTCGCGGCGGTGGCGATGCTGTCCGCCGACACCACGCCCACCTGGGTCTGGTTGCTGCTCGTCCGCACTTGGTACTTGTAGCTGGGCATGGTGCGAGGGGCGGGGAGGCACGGGGGCACGAAGTCACGAAGGGCTCGTGGTTCGCGCGGGTCCGGTCACTCCATGCCCTTGATCTCCATCGATGCGGCCCGCGGTCTCGATCCCGCCGTGCCTTCGTGCGTCCGTCCGTTCCGTCACGCCACCAGCTGGCGCTCGAGCTTGTCGGGGAACGCGGCCTGGGCGATCGCGTCCTCCTTCGAGATCATGCCGTTGAAGTACAGCTCCGCGATCGACGCGTCCAGCGAGCACATGCCGATGGCCCGGTTCGTCTCGATGACGTTGGGGATCTCGAACGTGCGGCTCTCGCGGATCAGGTTGCGCACCGCGGGCGTGCACAGCAGCGTCTCGACCGCGGGCACCATGCCGGGCTTGTCGGTCCGGCTGAAGAGCGTCTGGCTCACCACGGCCTGGAGCGTGTTGGCGAGCATCGAGCGGATCTGGTTCTGCTGGCCCGCGGGGTACATGTCGATGATGCGCTCGACGGTCTGCGACGCGTTGACCGTGTGCAGCGTCGAGAGGACGAGGTGGCCCGTCTCGGCGGCGCTGATCGCCAGGGCCGTCGTTTCAAGGTCGCGCATCTCGCCCACCAGGATGATGTCCGGGTCCTGACGCAGGGCGTGCTTGAGGCCCGAGGCGAAGCTGGGCATGTCCTGCCCGAGCTCGCGCTGCTCGATGAGGCACTTGTCGCTCTTGAACGTGTACTCGACGGGGTCCTCGAGCGTGATGATGTGCTTGCGGTACCGCTCGTTCATCGCCTGGATCATCGCGGCCAGCGTCGTCGACTTGCCCGAGCCCGTGTCGCCCGTGACCAGCACCAGCCCGCGCGGGAGGTACGTCAGGCGCGCGATGACCTCGGGCAGGTTCAGCACCGCCAGCGGCGGGACCTTGCTCTTGATCATGCGCATCGCCAGGCCCACCGCGCCGCGCTGCATGTGCGCGTTCACGCGGTAGCGGGCGAGCCCGTCCACCTGGAACGAGAAGTCCGCGTCCTTCTGACGCTCGAAGATCTCCTGCGTCTCCTTGGGGGACATGGACTCGAAAAACTGACGGACCATCTGCGGCGAGAGCACCGGATAGTCCATCGGCGTCATCACCTGGTGGATGCGCACCGTCGGGGGCATGCCCGCCACGAGGTGCACGTCGGAGGCGTCGGCGTCGTACGCGGTCTTGAGGATCTGCTGGAGGCTCACGCGGGGGTCTCCCTCGCCGGCGCGGCAACGCTCGGCGTGGGCAACCTATCGGCCAGATATCCCCCATCCTCGCCCGCCCGCCGGGGTCACCCGGGGGGCGTCATCCTTCCCAGGCGGAATAAACGGAATCCCTCCGCCACGCCCCCAAGGGGAACGGTCATCCCGCGGCCCGGCGAGCCGCCTCCACCGCCAGGGCGTCGCACCGCTCGTTCTCGGGGTGTCCGTCGTGCCCGCGGACCCAGTGGAACCGGATCTCGTGCGTCTCTTTGAGCTTGTCCAGGCGCTCCCACAGGTCCTGGTTCTTGACGGGCTTTTTGTCGGCGGTGCGCCACCCGCGGGACTTCCACGCGACGATCCACTCCTTGAGCCCCTTGAGCACGTACTGCGAATCGGAGTAGAGGTCCACGTGCGTGGGCGTCCTGAGGGCGCCCAGCCCCTCGATCACCGCGATCAGCTCCATCCGGTTGTTGGTCGTTTCGGGTTCGCCGCCCGAGCGCTCGAGCTCCTTGCCCGTCGCGGGGTGCTGGAGGATAAACGCCCACCCGCCGGGGCCGGGGTTGCCCGAGCACGCGCCGTCCGTGAAAAGGAGCACCTTCGGGAGCGATTCGGGCATGCGGGTTCCGTGGGTCGGCGCGTCCGGGCGGAGGCGCGGCGTGCCCATATCGGCCACATCGACGCGCGGCGCTGAAGCGTAGCGTCCGCGCGGAGATGTCCACGATCCTTCCACAAGGACCGATTCACCTCCGGCGTGCGACCATCCTGCCCGGGCGGGCCGCCGACGATCGACCTAGTACTGCGTGGGATTGAACCGCTGTTCCTTGCCGCCCACGTCGTTGCCGCGGAGCCCGTTGGCGGTGTACTGCCAGTAGAGCGGCCCGGAGAAGCCCAGGTACGGCGCCGGCGGCTCGATGGCGTTGGGGTCGTAGTACTGGTTGTATCCGGAGGCGTAGTCGGCGCCCGTGTTCGGATCGACGCCCGTGTTGCACTGGCTCGCGGTGTAGGTCACAACCGAGCCGTCGTAGAAGCACAGCGGCTGGCGCGACTGCGGCACGGACATCCACTGGTTCGCGTCGTTGGGCTTGCCGAAGTGGCGTCCGAAGTTGTCGTACATCATGACCTTCTGGGACGGGTACGACACGTCGGTGAGCTTCTTGCCGCCATAGGCGGACTTGGCCCCGCCCGCGATGAAGACCGACCCGGACGAGCGAGCGAAGACGCGGGAGCCCGCGGGGGCGGTGTCCCAGTGATAGGGCGATGTGTTGTACGACGCGCCAAAGAGCGAGCGCCACTGCCCGTTGGAGATCGGATCGCCCGTGAACAGGCTCGGCGTGTACAGCCCGGCGAGGTACCCGTTGGGGTCCGACGCCCAGAGCAGACGGTTCCGGTCCGCGGGATCGATGAGCGTGGTGTCGGGGAACTTCGCGTTCATGTAGTCCGAGAGGACCATGTGCGAATAGCGGAAGTGCGCGATGAATCCTCCGGGGATCACCGCCAGGTCCTTGCGTCCCAGCTTCGAGCGCGCGATGTACGTGAGCTGGTGCGACGCGGCGATGAGGTTGCCGTCCACGTTGTTGGGCAGCGAGCCCGTGTTCAGCCCCGTCGCGTACGGGTCGTTCGCGAGGTCCACGTACTGCTTCTGCGGCTTCCAGGAGAACGTGAACAGACGGTCCTTGGAGTCGGCGCTGTACGTGTTCGTCGCCTCGCCCAGCGAGCGCAACTGCACGCCGGCCTTGACGGCCTGGGCGGTGCGACGGGCGCTGCTGAGCGAGGGGAGCAGGATGCTGATCAGCAGGGCGATGATCGCGATGACAACGAGCAACTCGATGAGTGTGAACGCCGCTCGCTTGAGGCCGGATCGCATGATGGTTCTCCGCTAGGAGGGTGGTGACGTGTGTGTTCGCTGCGTCTGCTCAGTACGGGCGTGGGTTGAACGCGTTGTCGCCCAGGCGTTTGCCGCCGTAGTCCACGCCGCGAAGGCCCTGGGACGTGTAGACCCAGTACGTATCTCCATCGAATCCGAGGTAGGGCAGCGGCGGGTCGATCGGCTCGGGCTCGTAGAACTGGATCGCCGAACCCCCTGTGTTCGGATCGACGGCGATGTTGGATTCCTTGCTGTTGCGGACGGAGACCGAGCCGTCGTAGAAGCACAGCGGCTGGCGCGACTCGGGCCTGCTGTACCACTGCTCGACGGAGTTGGGCTTGCCGAAGTGGCGTCCGAAGTTGTCGTACAGCATCACCTTCTGCCCGGGATAGCCCACGTCGGTGTACTTCTTCTCGCCCATCACCAGCCCGTTGGCGGTGATCCACACCGAGGACGACGAACGCGGATAGACGCGGCTGCCCGCGGCCGAGCGGTCCCAGTGGGCGGGCGGGACGTTGTACGACGCCTGGAAGACGTACCGCCACTTGTCCGTCGCCGAGGGATCACCCGTGCCGTAGTTGGGCGAGTACAGCCCCGCGAAGTAGCCCTTGGGGTCGTTGCACCACGCGAGGCGATTGGCGTCCGCGGGGTCGATCACCGTCGGGTCGGGCAGGCGCGTGTTCATGTAATCGAGCAGCGCCAGGTGCGAGTAGCGATAGTGGGGGATGAGGTTGGTGTTGCCCAGCGAGATCATGTTCGGCTGCCCGTAGCGCGTCCGAACGATGTACGTCATCTGGAGGCGCGCGGCGGTGAGTGCGCCCGTGGAGTTTGTCGGCAGCGAGCCCGTGTTCAGCCCGCTCGCGTTCGGGTCGTTGGCCATGTCCACGTACTGCTTGCCCGGCTTCCACGTGAACGTCCACAGACGGTCCTTGGAGTCCGCGCCGTAGGTGCCCGTGGCCTGCCCGAGGTTGCGCATCTGGACCGCGGCCTTGACCTGCCGCGCGGAGCGCCGAGCGGACCCCAGCGAGGGGAGAAGGATGCTGATAAGCAGCGCGATGATCGCGATGACCACGAGCAACTCGATCAACGTAAAGCCACGATGGGGCGTGCCCCGCTCCATGTTCCGCTCCGCATGTTCGCCCGCGCTCGATCGCTCGGCGCGACGGCCGTACTGAGCCCTGACCGCCCCGGAGGAGCCGGGGTGTTGCCGAGCAGAACGCCCGGATCAGTCCACTTTACAGGTGGGGGGCTGGGCAACGCAAGAGTGGATTGGACAGACCTGCGACGGACGGGGTAGGAACCTCATGGACGCACCGAGCGGGGACAAATTTCGGACTCACTACACCCGATTTTGACATTGCTGGAACCCAAACGAAAACGCCCCCGAGAAGGCTCGGGGGCGTCGTGGTGGTTGATTCAAGCTTTGATCGGGCGGACTAGTACGGGCCGCCGTTCTCGATCGTCGGCAACTGCTTGCCGCCGAAGTCCACACCGCGCAGGCCCTGAGACGTCGCCGTCCAGTAGGCCGGTCCATCGAAGCCCAGGAAGGGGCTCGGCGGATCGATCGGGTCCGGCGGAGGGGTGTTGTAGGGCACGGTGATATCGGCGCCGGTGTTGGGATTCACGCCGAGGTTGCATTCCTTGCTGGTCTTGGTGTTAACCGAGCCGTCGTAGAAGAGCAGCGGCTGGCGCGAGGTGGGAACGGACATCCACTGCGTGTAGTCGTTGGCCTTGCCGAAGTGGCGCCCGAAGTTGTCGTACATCATGACCTTCGCGCCCGGGTAGGCGACGTCGGTGAGCTTCTTGCCGCCGAACGCGCTCTTGTTGCCGATGAGCACGGAGTTCGACGTGGAAGGCACCACGCGCTGCCCGGGGCCGGACTTGTCCCAGTGGCAGGGCGGCACGTTGTACGACGCCTGGAACACGTAGCGCCAGTTGGTCGTGGACTCGGGCTGGCCCGTGCCGTAGTTCGGCGAGTACAGGCCCGCGAAGTATCCCTTGGGATCATTCGCCCAGAGCAGGCGATAGTTGTCCGCGGGGTCGATCACGTTGGTGTCGGGCAGCTTGCTGTTGAGATAGTCCAGCAGCACGACGTGGCTGTAGCGGTAGTGCGGAATGTTGTTCAGGCCCGCGAGGCTTTGCATGTTCGCCTGTCCGAACCGCGTGCGGCAGATGTAGGTCATCTGCAGACGAGACGCCAGGAGCTGGTTCGCGCCGTTGTCGGCGAGGCTGCCCGTGTTGATGCCCGCCGCGTTCGGGTCGTTCGCCTGGTCGACGTACTGCTTGCCCGGCCTCCAGCTGAAGGACCAGAGCGCGTCCTTCGAGTCAGCGCCGTACGTGCCCGTGGCCTGCCCCGAGTTGCGGAGCTGGACCGCGGCCTTGACGGCGCGCGCGGTCTTCCTTGCCGAGCCCAGGGCCGGCAGAAGGATGCTGATCAGCAGTGCGATGATCGCGATGACGACGAGGAGCTCGATCAGCGTGAACCCTCCGCGCGTCTCGCTCCGCTTCCAATTCAACCGCATGTGCGTCTCCTGAGCCTCGAACTCCGCCGAGTCGAGCGCTCTGATGCGACTCAATGAAGAGCAACCCTCTGGCACGAACCCAGAACCGGAACGCGCCCGGTCTGAAGACTCCAGACCGGCACCCGAGAACGAAGCCGGGTCCGGTTTGGTACGCAGTGTACACCGCGGCTGTTCCGAGGGAAACCCGGGACTACGCTCGCTATTGAGGATACAAAAGGCATCTTTGTGTCTCGATCTGTCGATCGACGCTCCGCGTTCACCCGTGAACAACCCGGCATCTGACCGAAACCCGCGTGAACCTCGAGGGCGTTTCCTCTATCCTCTGGGCCGAACGAACCGGCCCCTTCGTGGAATCGGCGATGGGCGAACGAGACACAGATCGCGATGGTGAGGTGTGGCTGCGCGCCATCGCGGCCGGGGACGCCTCGGCGTTCGAGCGCCTGTACGACCAATTCTCGCCAAAGATGTTGGGATTGATCCGCACGCTCCTGAAAGATCCCAATGACGCCGAGGACGCGCTCCAAGACGCGTTCTGGTACGTATGGAAGGCGGCGGGCTCGTACGACCCGGCGCTGGGCGCGCCGGGGAGCTGGCTGTGCATGATCGCTCGCTCGCGGGCGCTCGATCGCCTGCGTCAGAAGCGGAGGACCGCGCAAGGACTGGCCGACGTGGACGTTGCGGATCGTTCTCCCAGCGCACCGCTGGTGGGTGTGGACCTCTCGCCGGATTCGCCGGTGTGGTCATCGCTCGCGCCTGAGCAGGCGGCCGCGATCCAGATGGCGTATGTGTGCGGGCTGACGCGCGAGGAGATCGCGCGGGTGCAGGGCGTGGCCGTGGGCACGGTGAAGTCGCGGGTGCGCTCCGGGCTGATGCAGCTCCGCGAGGTGCTTGAGTCGGCGCACCACGGAGGTGCGCGATGAGCGGCGAGCGTCCGGCGCACGACGCGCTCGCGTTCGACGCGGGCGAGCAGGCGGCGATGTACGCCGCGGGCGCGATGACGCCCGCGGAGATGGCGGCGTTCGAGGCGCGCCTGCTGCGGGGCGACGCGGACGCGCGCCGGGCGCACGAGGCGCTCGCGCTCGTGCGTGCGGCGATCGAGAAGAACATCACGCCGGCGAAGCCCCGCCCGTTGATCAAAGAGCAGTTGATGGCGCGGGTGCGGTCCGACGTGAAGCGTGCGCCGGTGTCCTCGCCAGATCCGTTGTCGCCCCTGTTCACGCTTCGCGCCGGGCAGACGCCGTGGGAGGAGACGGGCACCGCGGGCTGCCGGTACCGCACGCTGTTCGTCGATGAGGCGAGCCGCCGGATGACGGTGCTGTTCCAGCTCGACGCGGGCGCGGAGTATCCCGATCACCACCACGCGGGCGTGGAGGAGTGCTACGTGATCGCGGGTGACCTGCACATCGCGGGGACGGTGCTCTATGCGGGCGACTACCACCGGGCCCAGGGCGACACGGACCACGGCGAGTCGTTCACGCGCGGCGGGTGCCTGCTGCTGATCACGGCGCCGGCGGCGTGAGCACGGAACATCAGACCGGCGAGACAGCCTGATCGTCCCGGTGGCGTGAGCAGGCTTCAGTACAATGTTGCATGCAGCAGCTGCGCGGCGTCATCGTGCGGGACGATCGGGGTGCGGACCAGCCGCTTCTCGACCCGCGCGGCGGCGCGTGGCATGGCTCACGAGACCCCTCCCTTGAGCGGCTGTGGCGTCGCGTGGGAGTTTGGCAGGCATCGCCATGGTCGGTCGCGGCGGGAGGGGCGTGGGGACTGCTCGTCGTCCCGCTCTACGCGCTGCTGAGATCGGTGCTTGGTCCGCATGCCTCGTCCACAGTTGTGACTGGGTGTGTGGTGGCCATGGCTCTCCTTTACGGGCGACTGGTCATGGACCCCTTGCGACAGCGAGCGCTGAATCGCTCGGGCCGGCTTGTGGCGCAGACGGTGCTTCGGGAGGGACTCTGCCCATCCTGCACGTACTCGCTGCATGGGCTGGAGTCCGAGCACGACGCGTGCGTGGTGTGCCCCGAGTGCGGCGCCGCGTGGATGCGCCGGCGGATCGTTCGCTCTGCTCCGACGGACGTGGCTACCGCCGGACGCGCGGAAGCACGACCTCGGTGGAAGTGGAGCTTTGGCGACCAGGTCTGGGCGAAGGACCAGATCGGCACCCCGATCCCGCTGATGGGCAAACGCGAGCGTCCCTACGAGCCGTTCACGTCCGTCGACCATCGCGTGCGATTCGAGCGGGCGGTGCGCGACGGCTTCGGATATCGGCGACACCGCATGATCGTTGTCGGGGTTGTTCTTCTGGGGCTCGGCGTTGCTGTCTTTCCTGGCACCATATGGGTGGTCGGGCAGTTCGCGCGCTCGATGCCATGGACGGTCCGCGACCCCATCAATTCGACGCTCATCGTGCTGAGCCTTGGATGTACCGCGTGCGCGGTTGCGTGCTATGCCTTCTGGCACAGCCCGAGCGGGCGGGCGATCGTCCTCGCGTTCGAGCGGGAGAAAGTGTGCGCGTCGTGCGGGGCCGATCTTGCGAGCGCGATCGCAATAACGCCTGAGTCTGGTGGGCTCGCGTCGTGCCCCACGTGCGACGCACGCTGGCGTTTGGATGAGCCTCGCTGCCTTTCGTGCCGTGCGCGATTCGACAACTCGACGCCGGACGCGAATGGACGGGTCGTGTGCGCAGCATGCGGAGAGGCGTGGCAGCGCGGCGCGGAGGGCTCGTGCGCGCGGTGCAAGTACCCACTGCGGGACGTCCCTCGAGCGGCGGACGGCGTCGTCATCTGTCCGGAGTGTGGTCTCGCGACGGGCGTAGGAATCCCCGAGTGACGCGTGAGCGCGATCCGGTGTGATGCGTCGAACGTTGGCGTGGTTACGGCCAGAACCGAACGAAAAAAAGATCGCGCCCGCCAAAAACTCTCGGTGCGTGTGGGGGCGTAATCCCTGTGACCGCGGCACACGACGCGGCGTTCCTCTACCGGATTGTGGATCAGGCAAGGCTCCGGGCGCGTGCCCGGACGGGGACGCCACGTCCATTCGCGGGATCAGTGAACCGTCGGGATCGGCGTCGGCGCGTGCGCGCCGGGCGGGTCCTGCATTGCCAGGAGTATCGATCATGACCGCTCGGACGCTTGTTCTTCGTGGCGCGCTCGCCCTCGCGGCGCTCGCCGGGACCGCCATCTGCATTCCGCCCGCGCTGGCGAGCAGCCACCGCGAGGCGCCGGCGATCGCGACCCTGCCCCAGGTGGACTCCACCGACTTCTACATGTTCAACAGCTACGAGAAGGGGCGCGAGGGGTACGTGACCATCATCGCGAACTACATCCCGTTCCAGACGCCCTACGGCGGTCCCAACTTCTTCCAGATGGACCCCGACGCGCTCTACCAGATCCACATCGACAACGACGGCGACGCGAAGGAGGACATCACGTTCAACTTCCGCTTCAAGAACGCGCTGCGTTCGATCTCGCTCCCCCTGGGCGGCGTGAACGTGCCGATCCCGCTCATCAACGCGGGCGTGATCAGCCCTACCAACAACAACGCGCTCAACGTCGTTGAGACGTACACCGTGGACGCGGTGTTCGGCGACCGTCACGAGGGGCGGGGCGTGGCGCTGCGCACGGTCTCGGGCCAGCGGAACATCCTCAAGCCCGCGGACTTCATCGGCAACAAGTCGATCCCCAACTACGAGCAGTACGCGCTGTCGCACGTTGCGGAGCTGGCGCTGCCGGGCACGAGCGAGACAGCCCGCGTGTTCGTCGGGCAGCGGAAGGACCCGTTCGTGGCGAACTTGGGAGAGATCTTCGACCAGGGCAACTTCAACCCCGTGCAGGCGCCCGACGCCAAGCGCGACTCGCTGGAGGATGACAACTGCACGTCGATCATCATCGAGGTGCCCAAGAGCTTCCTGAAGGGGTGCAACGACACCATCATCGGCGGGTGGACCAGCGCGAGCCTGCCGCAGTACCGTGTTCTCTCCCGCACTCCCACGTTCAATCGCGCCAGCGAGGAGTACGGCCCGTGGGTGCAGGTGTCGCGCCTGGGCATGCCGCTCGTCAACGAGCTGGTCATCGGGCTCCCCGACAAGAACCGCTTCAGCGCGTCGCGTCCGCGTGGCGATGCCCAGTTCCTGACCTACGTGACGAACCCGACGCTCCCCGCGGTGCTGCAGTCGTACTACGGCGTGCAGGCGCCGTGCCTGCCGCGCACCGATCTTGTGGGCGTCTTCCTCACCGGGCTCGATGGTCTGAACAAGCCCGCGAAGGTGACGCCCGGCGAGATGCTGCGCCTGAACCTGAACACGGACACGTCCAACGGCGGCATCGCGATCACGCCCGCGGGATCGCAGAGCCGCCTGGGCGCGCTGGGCGGCGATGCGCAGGGCTTCCCCAACGGGCGTCGCCCCGGCGACGACGTGGTGGACATCGCGCTGCGGGTCGTGATGGGCGCGCTCGTGCCCAACGCGGGCCAGCCCGGCAGCTGCGCCCCGGCGGGCAACCTGCCGCTCTCGGACGGCGCGTACATCGACGACTCGTTCTTCGCGTCGTCGTTCCCTTATCTGCGCACGCCCGTGGCGAGCTCTCCTCAGAAGCCGTGAGTTGATCGGCACTCCGTCCCGCCCCGGCTCACGCCGGCGCGGGGCCTTTCGTGATGGATCGAACGTGTTCCCTCGGAGAATCGACGATGAGAACTCGACTGCTTTCAACCCTCGCGACCGCCCTGATGCTGGGCGCCGGCGCGCTCGCGCACGTGTTCTGGGTCCAGCCCGTGTCGTTCAACCTCAGGGCTGGCGACGCGGCCCGCGTGCAACTGCGCGTGGGCGATGTGTTCCCCGGCGATGCGCTGCCGCGCGATCAGTCGCGGATCGTGTCGTTCGTCGTGCGCGGTCCCGGCGACGGCGAGCCCAGGGCGATCGCCGGTCGCAACGGGCGCGATCCCGCGGGCGCCTTCCGCGTGGAAGCGCCCGGCACCTACGTCGTGGCGTACGCGAGCACGCCCTCGCCCGTGACGCTCGCGGCGGACAAGTTCGAGACGTACCTGCGCGAGAAGGGGCTCGAGAAGATCATCGAGCGCCGCAAGGAGCGCGGGCAGAGCGGGCGCGAGGCGAGGGAGATCTTCTCGCGGAGCGCCAAGTCCGTGCTCAACGTCGAGCGCGTGAGCGAAGGAAGCGAGCGGGGCATCGGCCTGCGCCTGGAGATCACACCGACCAAGAACCCGGGCACGCTCCACGCGGGCGAGCCGCTGGAGGTGGGCGTCGCCTTTGAGGGCCGGCCGCTGGCGGGCGCGCTCGTCCAGATGCGCAGCCCGCAGTGGACCGGCACGCCCGTGACCGCCCGGACCGACGAGCGGGGCATGGCGACCCTGACGCTCGCGGGAGAGGGCGTGTGGATCGTGGACGCTGTGGAGATGGTCGAGGCTGCTCCGGGATCGGGCGCGGATTGGGAGAGCGTGTGGGGCTCGCTGAGCTTCCAGAGCGCGGGGGCCAAGCCATGATCGCGACCCGTGTCCGCATCGTCCGCGCCGTGCTGTCTCTGGCGGCGAGCCTCATCGCCATCGCGGCTCCGTGCCGTGCGCACGATCTGGGCGCGATGCTCATCGAGCTGCGACTTGGCCCAGGCGCGATCGCAGTGGGGGAAGCGTGGATCGACCCCTCGCACCTGCCGCCCGCGAACGCAGCACTGATGGCGCGAGGCGGACAGGACCCCGATCGCGCCGAGCTTGTGGAGCGGCTTCGCGTGGGCCTGGAACGGGAAAGCCGGTTCGCCACGGCACGCGGCGAGCGCGTGGGCGTTCGCGCCCGTGAGATTCCCTCGCCTCAAGCCACGCCCGACCTTCTTTGCTTCTCCATCGAGTCCGAGTCGGCGGTGGGGGTTGGCGCGACATGGTCGAGCGACGCGCCCCCGGGGCAGTACCTGCTGCGTCTGGTCACGAGCGCCGGGTCCGCGTCGCAGTGGCTCAAGCCGGGCGAGGCGAGCGACCCGCTGGGCGAGGACGATGCGATCGAGCCCGGGCCCACGAGCGCGGCGACGGGCACCCTTCGCGTGCTGGGCACGTACACGCGCCTGGGCTTCACGCACATCCTGCCCGACGGGCTGGATCACATCCTGTTCGTGCTCGGGCTCTTCCTGCTGAGCGCGCGCCTGCGGCCGGTGCTCGCCCAGGCCACGGCGTTCACCGTCGCGCACTCCGTTTCGCTCGCGCTGGCGATGTACGGCGTCGTGTCGCCGCCGGCGTGGATCGTCGAGCCGCTGATCGCCGCGTCGATCGCGTTCGTCGGCGTCGAGAACATTGTGCGGCGCGGGTACACGAGCCGGCGCACGCTGGTGGCGTTCGCGTTCGGGCTGCTCCACGGGATGGGATTCGCCGGCGCCCTCCGCGAGGTCGGGCTTCCCCGCGAGCAGTTCCTGCCGGCGCTGCTGTCGTTCAACCTCGGCGTCGAGCTCGGACAGGTCGCGGTGATCGGTGCGGCGTTCCTGCTCGTGGGCGCGTGGTTCGGGCGGGCGCAGTGGTACCGGGCGCGCATCGCCGTGCCCGCGTCGGCGTGCATCGCGATCGTCGCGGGCGTGTGGACGGTGCAGCGGCTCGGGGTGTGATCCCGGGCGCGCGTTCAACGGAGACTTCTGGAGGTTTGCCATGATTCGGACCGGGCCCGCTCGCGCGTTCACGCTCATCGAGTTGCTCGTGGTCATCGCGATCGTCGCGCTGCTCGTGGGCATCCTGCTGCCGTCGCTGGCCGGGGCCCGCAGGAGCGCCCGCGCGGCGGCGTGCCTCTCCAACCAGCGCCAGCTGGGCGTCGCGGCGCGCCTGTACATGGACGCGAACAAGGGCGAGCTCTTCCACCACCACGAGGGATGGGTGCTGGACGACGGGACGCAGGTGGACACGCTCCCCGCGAGCCTGGCGGATGTAGCGGGCGGCGGCACGGGCAACAGCCAGGCGGAGAAGCCCTGGTCCATCTTCTTCCAGCCCTATCTGGGCACGCGACGCGCGGGGTTCTGCCCCGCGGATCCAACGCCCAGGTCCGAGCGGCTCGCCGCGACGCTCGAGGAGTACAACGGGGCGATCTCGGACGCGAGCCAGTCTCCGCCGGACGACAGCGAGCAGGCGATCGCCGAGCGAGGCCACCTGACGATCACGAGCTACCTGCTGAACTCCATCTACACGCACAAGTCGGCGCGGTACGCGCTGGAGGGCGTGCTCCGTGGGTTCGCCAGCGACGCGCGCCTGGCCCAGATCGCCAACTCCAACGTCATCATGTTCAGCGAGCGCAACAGCGAGGCGATGAACGCCGAGGACAACGCGGAGTACGGCTCCGTGACGCAGGACGACTACGACACATGGGTGGGAGAAGCGGCGCTGGTGCGATGGGGCGAGGGCGCGTACGCGGACCAAGGCTGGGTCCGGCGCAACCGGCACGGTTCCGGCTCCAACTACGTGTACAACGACGGGCACGCGGGCAGCGCCACATGGAGCGTCGCCCGGGCGCAGCAGTTTCCCGATCGCAAGGTGCGCGGCGCACTCCTCGATCCGCCGCAATAGCCGTCCCGCGCAAGACCCCGCGCGCCTCGTGCGCTACGGGCAGCCCTGGCGGAACTTCTGCAGGAAGCAGACGAAGTCGCCGGCGCTGAGCAGGGGCGGCGTCGTGTTGCCGTCGCAGTTGGGATAGCACGAGGGCGGAGCGACCACCGCGAGCCCGACGGGGACGCTCGTGACGGCCCCGCACGTGCTGCTCACGACGCAGTCGAACGCCGTCGCGTTGTCCGCCAGCGCGACGCTGGAGATCGTGAGGGTGCTCGTGGTCGCGCCCGAGACGACGGTGCCGCTGGGCAGCGTGCCGTCGACGAGGTTCACGCCGCCCTTGCGCCACTGGTAGGCGGGCGTCGCGCCGGAGCTGGCCGCAATCGTGAACGAGCCCGACGTGCCCGGGAGCAGGTTGAGCCCCGTGGGCTGGGACGTGATCTGCGGCGGAGGGCACGAGGGCGCATCGGTCACGGGGACCACGATCGCGGAGCTGGCGCTCACGAGCGACCCGCCGCCGCAGGCCGGAGTCGAGGCGAGCACGTCGTACTGCGCCGTGTCGGTGAGCACCGCGTTGGCGATCGACAGCGTGGGCGTGGTGCTCCCCGAGACGCGCCCCGCATCAGCGAGCGCGATCCCGTTGCGCCGCCACTGGTAGGAGACGACGCTGGAGTGACCATCGACCACGACGGAGATGGAGATCGTCTGCCCGGCCTGGTACAGCAGGCGCGTGGGCAGCGGTTGCTGCGTGAACGTCGGCGAGGGGTTGCTCGACAGGTTGTTCAGCAGCACCCACACGCCGTCGGTGGAAGCGCCGACCAGGTCGGGGTGACCGTCGGAGTTCACATCGGCCGCGATCACGGATTGCGGGAGTGTGCCCATCGACTTGTTGATGCCGGCGAGGAAGGTGCCATCGCCCACGCCCTGCAGCACGCTCACCGAGTCGGAGCCCATGTTCGCGACGGCGATGTCGGGCTTGGCGTCTCCGTTGAAATCGCCGATGCTGAGCCAGTTGGGCTGGTTGCCCGCGCCATAGGGAACGCGGGGCTGGAACGTGCCGTTGCCGTTGCCCTGCAGCACGCTGATGGAGTCGCCGAAGCCCTTGTTCGCCACCGCCAGATCGGGCTTGCCGTCGCCGTTGAAATCGGCGATCGCGACGGCCGTGGGGTTCGGTCCCGCGGGTGGATTGGTGGGCACCGCGGTGAACGTTCCGTCCCCCGCGCCCAAAAGGATCGTCGCGGTGTTGTTCGCGTTGTTGGCCGTCACCAGGTCGAGCTTCGAGTCGCCGTTCACATCCCCGACCGCGATCGCGATGGGGTAGGTCGATGTCGTGTAGTCGGCGTGCGGGAGGAAGGTGCCATCGCCCACGCCCAGGTGGATCGAGACCGCGTCCGCACCCGACGCGGCGACCGCCAGATCGGGCTTGCCATCGCCGTTGAAATCGGCGACGACGACCGAACTCGGAAACTGCCCCGTGGGGTATGGGACGGCGCTCTTGAAGGTGCCGTCCCCGTTGCCCAGGAGCACGGAGACCGTGCTTCCGGCGAAGTTCGCGACGACCAGATCGAGCTTGCCGTCGTTGTCCAGGTCCGCGATCGCGATGGACGCGGGGCTGCTGCCCGAGAAGAAGGACGCGGCCGTTCCGAACGTGCCGTCCCCGTTGCCCAGCAGGATCGAGACGTCGTTGGAGATGGCGTTGGCGACCGCCAGGTCGGGCTTGCCATCGCCGTTGAAATCAGCGCACGCGAGCGAATAGGGACGCGATCCCGCGGCGAAGGGCACGGCGTTCAAGAACGAGGGCACGCACTGAGCCCGCGCCAGCGGCACAGCAAGACCGCACGACGCCGTGAGCGATGCGACCAGCACGGCACCCGAGACGGACCGACTACACCTACTAGAGGATCGCATGCTTGACGCTCCCTTGGAACGGTGGAACCCAAACTCCGTGCGAGCGGGATGTGCCCCAGACGCCATGCGCGCACCCGCCCCCTACCTCGCCGCGCGACAAGAAAGGACGCGCCGCAACATCGAGCATAGGGCCGGAGGTCGCCCTTACAAGGCTATTTGCAAGCGCCCACATCGCACGCCAACGAGCGATATCGCTTATCGGTCCAGGCGCGATGCGATGACCGGCACCGAGAACACGAGCAGCGCCATGTGCGGGAACAGTCCAAAGCGGGCGAAGGGATTTGAACCCTCGACATTCAGCTTGGAAGGCTGACGCTCTACCACTGAGCTACACCCGCGTTGGAGCATTGTACCCCGCCGCGCCACGGCGCACGACGCCGCGCGTTGGTCGAGAGATTCGCGGGTTTCTGCTTCCCTCGCCGGGCCGGGTCCATCATGCCGACGCGGAGCTCATCGCCGGCGTGTCGCCCGCGTGCGTGCGCCCCAGCAGCTCTCGGTACACACCCTCGACCTCGCGCACGTGATCGGGCCAGGATCGCAGAAGCGGCGTCGCGTCGTGGATCGCCCGCGCGCTAGGGATCGGCACCTCGCCGCTCACAAGTCGGGAGATCGCGCGCACCAGTTCCTCGGAACGCCCGCCCGCGACGAGCAGCCCGTTGTCCGGCTCTCGCACCCACTCCACAGGGCCGCCCAGACGCGAGCTGATCACGAACTTGCCCGCGTGCAGATGCTCGAGCAGCACGAGCGGCGAGTTCTCCATCCACACGTGGGGCAGGATTCCCACGTCGTAGTCGCCCCACGAGTTGATCAGTTGCAGCAGGTCGTAGCCGCCGTTCCAGCTCACCTCCGGATACTCGCTCAGGGGTTTGCGCAGCGGCCAGTCGTTGCCCGAGGCCCGGATGAAGAAGTGGCAGCGCTGACGCACATCCCGGGGCAGCATCGGGATCGCGGCCGCGAGCACGTCGATGCCCTTGCTCGGGCGCATCGCGCCGAAGTACGCGAACCGCAATGGACGCGAGGCGGTGCGTGCGTCCCAGGGCGTCGCGCCGTAGTAGGGCGACCGCTTGACGCGCCGATGGATCTGATCGAAGTGGGGCTGCCCCAAGCGCACCACGCGCGACAGTTCCTCGCGCAGGCCCATGCGGACGTAGACCTTCCGCACAAAGTCGCTGGGCGGGATGACCAGGCTCGCCCTGTTGAGCGCCGCGATGCCCGACTTCCGCCGGCGTCCGTAGTCGTTGAGCACAACCAGGTGGCGATCCGACGAGAGGAACCGCTCGTTGGCATCGGCGTCCACGGGCGTGACGCCCCGCCTCACGCCCGCCGAGCGACGCTCCTTGATCATGTGCCGCACGAGCCCGTCCTCGCGGGCGCCGGCACCCTCGATCGCCAGCCCCAGCCCGGCCTCAGGGTCGGGGTCCCGGTCGCTGGGCGTGTCGCGCGGCACGAGCCCGCGGACCTCGCGCCATCGCATCTTCAGTTCGTAGTTGATCCGCCGACCCAGGCCTGTGATGCCATTGCCCACGACTCGCTCGAGGCTCTGCCCCAGGCGTCGCTTCAGGCGCGTGCGCGACGCGGGCTGATCGGGCATGCACCCGATGCACTGCCTGCCGCCGTCGTAGTCCGTGCACAGACTTGTCTCGCCGCGCATCAGGTCCACCTGCGGGCAGGCGTACCAGTAGTTGTGCGGCGTCACGACGACGGGGATTCCCCGATCGCGCAGCGCGCCGATCAACTCGAGGGGGAACCCCTCCAGGCTGTGCACGTGCACAAGCTCGATGCCGCGATCGTGCGCCCAGCGCAGCACGAGCGACGTCTGCGCCTGGTGCGAGGTCTCGGCGACCATGTTGGTGAAGTTCTTGCTCGCGGGCGCGACGTTGGGGCTGTTGACCAGGTCGTCGCACTCCACGCCGCGCCAGCGCTCCGTGTGCGCCACGTGCATGCTCGGGCGGAGGTCGTAGCGTCGCCCCGAGGCGAGATAGAAGACGTGGTGCCCCATGAGCGTGAGCCCCACGGCAAGCTCGGACGCGGAGAGGTTGTACCCGGAGCCCTCGTTGCCCTGGAACGCCAGACGCGCCCACCCCAGGATCGCGACGCGGAGCGGTCGCTGGGCGCGCGGCCAGCCCTCGGGGGCGTGCTCCGACGCGGGATGGAATGGGCGATCGACGCTCAAGGGCGGGAGGGTATCCGCGGAGGTCTAGGCGTACTTGCCCGGGGTCGGCGCCGCGGGGGCACGCCAGAGGAACCACGCGCAGCGGACCGCGGTGACGCACCAGCGCAGCGCCAGCGCCGCGCGAACGCGCCATCCGTCGCGCTCGACGACGGCGAGCCCGGCGCGCTTCCGATCGATGAGGATGTTCCGCCGGCTCCACAGCAACGGGGCGTCGTTGCACTGGTCGATGATCACCACCGCGTCGGGCGCATCGCGCAAGAGCCACCACTGCAGGCGGAGCTTCGACCACGCGTTGGGCGCAAAGTCGACGCGCCGCGGTTCCTCGCCCCCGCCCGGAGCCGCCCGCGGAACGTCCGAGCGGCACACCCAGGTGATCCGCGGCAGGTCTGTGGAGCGCCCCGCGTCGTGCAGCGCGTGCACCAGCGACGCGCGCACGTCCTCGCCCCAGGCGATCGAGTCCGCGTGCGAGCACATGATCGCGACGTGCCGGTCCGCGCCCAGCGCGTCCGCACGCTCGAACGCCGCCAGCAGCGGCAGCGCCTCGGGCGGACGCATGTCGAGCGCCCCGCCGCGCCCGCGCACCGCGTCGTCGGCGGTCCGCCGGAAGATCTCGGCGTGCGACGTCTGTCCATGGATTGCGGTCTTATACGCGTGCAGCAGCGCGTGCGCGAGCTGGCGGCGGTGCACCGCCCGGCGCGATTGGCGATCCAGCGCCTTCTGGTTCACCCAGAACAGGTTGCGCGCCGCGTAGTACGCGCGGGTCGGCGTGAGCTTGCTGAGCCAGTACGTGTGGTACACCACGGCATCAAGATCGCACACCACCCGGTGCCCGCGCGCCGCGAACCGCAGGCACCAGTCCGCATCGTCGCAGTAGATGAAGAACCGCGTGTCCCAGAATCCCACGTCCTTCACCGCCGACCATCGCGCCAGCAGCGAGCACGCCGAGACGATGTCCACCTCGCGCACGCCGGCGAAGGCCCGTGCCCCGTTCGTGCCGCCCGTCGTCGCGACCCACGCCGCGTGCGAGGCGGCGAGGCGGTGCTGCGCCGACGGCTCGGGCCCCATCACGCCGCGCTGCGCGTCGTAGTAGATGGTCGTCTCGATCGTGGTCGCCCGATCGTCAAAGTCCACGGTCCGGCTGCCCACCAGCCCGATGCCGCGATCGCTCTCGCCCGTGCGGAGCAGGCGCTCCAGCGCGTTCGGTGGCAGGTCCACGTCGTCGTCCACGAGCCACACGTAGTCGAGCGGCGCGTCGGGCGAATCGAGGAAGCGCTCCGCGAAGGCGAGCCCCGTGTTGAACCCCCCGCACCCGCCCAGGTTGTGCTGGTTCCGCACCAGCGAGAGCGACGCGAAGCCATCGGTCCGCGTGCGATCGCCGGCACGCAGGCTGGCGCCGTCCGCGTCGGACGCATCGAACGCGGGCTCCTCGGCGCGGGGCGTCGGATTGTGCACGCGCCGCGTGGGATGCCAGCGCTGCAGGAGCGCCTCCGACGTGCCGTCCGTCGATCCATTGTCGATGACGACCACGTGCAGCGTGCCGCGCGGAACGCTCTGGCGCGCCAGCGCCCGCAGCACCGCGTCGACCGCGTCGCGCCGATTCCACGTGACGATGAGCGCGGCGACGCGCGGCGTCGAGACGCCCGCCTCCCGCGGTCCCGCCTCGTGGCGTCCCGCCCGCGCGTCCACACGAACGGGGGTGGCCAGCGAGAGCCCGGGCCGGGCCTCGAACGCGGGCTCTGTCTCGTGGGTCGGGCTCCGCAACGCCGGTTCCTCGGGGCCATGCGCCCTTGGCCTCGGGGCCGGCGCAACTCGGGGGAAGGGCAGGATACGCCCGGGGCGTTCCGCCGGCGAACCGCCGGGGAACCGGACCCCATCGCAAAGACCGCGGCTCGACTCCCAACGAATCAGGCGGAGTTGCACTCCCCACCCGTTTCGACTGTACTTCCAACCATGATCACGCTCACCTGCGACAACTGCGAGAAGCCCATCACCGTCCCCGACACGCAGGGCGGCACGAAGATCAAGTGCCCGCACTGCGGTGATGTCAACGTCGTTCCCGCCGTGTCGGCCGGCTCCACGCCCGATCGGGCGACGGCCGCGGGGTATCCCGCCGCCGACGGGCCCGAGCAGACGATCGTCCGCGTGCGCACCGCCATGTTCCGCAGCCACCCCTTCGCCTTCCTGCTCTGCCTGCTGATCGTGATCGGCGGCATCGCCGGCGCCATCGTGCTGGGCGGCGCGACGCCCGGCGCCATCGCGTGCTGGGTTGTGGCGGCCGCGGCGGCCCTCTACTTCGCGCAGTGGAAGATCCGCCTCATGGGCTCGGCGCTGGAGATCACCAACAAGCGCGTCATCGAGCGCGTCGGGCTCTTCTCCCGCTTCACGTCCGAGGTCGCCCACCGCGACATCCGCAACATCCAGGTTACGCAGTCCTTCTTCGAGCGCATCATGAACGTCGGCAAGATCGGCGTGTCGTCCGCCGGGCAGAACGACATCGAGGTCGTGCTCAAGGACGTTCCCAATCCCGACAAGATCCGCAAGATCCTCGATCTCTATCGCCCGCTCTGAGGCGAGCGTCCCACCCGCTCAGTCGTCATCGTCCATCACGCGGAGCGTCGTTCCGACCATGTAGTGATCGCTCAGGTTCTTCTTGAAGTCGCCGGCCTTCCAGCGCATCTTCGACAGGAACGGATCGGAGAAGACCCAGAACTCGTGCGACGCGAACTCCGCCTGGTTCGCGGGCACGAACGTGCGATCTGTGAACCCGTCACGCCACGTCGTGCTCACATTGCGCGAGTTCAGATCGACAAACCTCGCGTTCACCAGGTCCGCGATCGCCGGCTCATCGCCCCGCGTGACGTTCGTGTCGCCCGTGAGGACGATGTCCTCGTCCTTGAACCTGGCGCGGACCGCGGGCAGCGCCTCGATCAGCGCGTCCATCTCCAGCTTGCGGTGCGCATCGAACTGCCCGTTGTAGTCCGCCTTCATGTGGAGCACGATCACCACGAAGTCCGTCTTGCCCGCCCCGGCGCTGAACTTGATCGCGTGCGGCGGACGCGCCCACAGCCTCGAGCCCGACGAGCTCCGCCCCTCCTTGATCGGCACGCGCCACGGCACGTCGATCGACTGCCGCCAGGGCTGCCCATCCACGTTGAACGCCGTCACGAGCGTGCTGTTCCACATGAATCCGGTGAGCTGGTCGCCGTCCTGGCGCCCCGGGCACAGCGCGTACTCCCACTCCTGCCCGTTCTTCTTCTTGATCGCGGCGATCGTCGCCTCCAGCTCGCGCGAGCGCATCGGCGAGCCGGGGATCGTCGTCACCACCTCCGCCACGCCCAGCACCGATACGCCCGAGCCCACGATGTACTCGCCCATCGTGTCCGGCGACTGCGCAACGTTCTGCGCAAACTGCGCGCGGTCCTCGGGCTTGCCAAGCCACTCGATGTTCCACGAACCCACTTTCAGCGTCGCGCTCGCCACGGGCGGAGCCGGCGTTGGAGAGGACGTCTTGGGCGAGGGGCCAGAGGCCGTCGCGGGCGCGCCCTTGGGCGGGGCGCTGGGCGTCGGAGGCGTCACGTCACCCGATCTCGTCGGTGCCGACGGGCGCGCGGCCGACGCCGGCGCGCTGGCGCCCGTCGCGGGCGCTGACGAGCCTGTCGTGCCGGACTGACGCTGCTGCCACAACACGACCAGCCCGATCGCGACGAACACGACGATCGGCGCGACCTTGGTCAGCATGCCCTTACCGCCCGCCTGCTCGTTCGCCATCGTGCCCACTCCAAGGTGTTCGCGAGACGCATTCCCGCGCCGCGCAGGATAGCGGACGTGCGGGCGTCGATTCACGCCCCACCGGCGCCGATGATGCGCCTTCGCACCGCCGCGCTCGGCTAGCCTTTCCAAACCCCGGAGTCTCGCATGATCCGCTGCGCCATCGCGTTCGCCCTCAGGCTCGTTCCCTGCGTGCTCGCCCAGCCTGCGCCGAGCGGCGCCGCCCAGCCCGCCGCCGAGGCCTCCGGTCCACCTCCCGTCTTCTCGGCCATGGGCTTCGACGAGGCCCTGAAAGAGACGGTCGGCACCGATCGGATCCTGGTCGTGAAGGCGACTGCCGACTGGTGCGTGCCCTGCAAAATGATGGACCGGACCACCTGGCGCGACCCCAAGGTTGAATCCTGGTTCAAGGCCAACGGCCGCGTGACCGCGATCGACATCGATCGCAACAAGCCCTGGGCCAGCGAGCACCGCATCGGCCCGATCCCCACGATGGTCGTCTTCCGCGATGGCAAGGAGTTCGATCGCGCCGTGGGCGCGCAATCCGCGGAGGAGCTCGTCTCCTGGCTCGACGGCGTCAAGCAGGGACGCACCGAGGCGGACGCGATCGCGAAGAAGCTCGATGATGCGCGGGCCGGTAAGGCACAGGTGTCGATGCAGGAGTGGCTGCAGCACGCGGGCTACTTCGCGTCCTCGGGCAAGCCCGATCTGGCGACCCGCGAGTACGCCTGGCTCTGGGACAACATCGCCCAGCGCGAGCCACAGATGGCCAGCGCCCGCGGGTCGTTCATGGCCACCGCGATGCAGAAACTCGCGAGCGAGCATCCCCCCGCGAAGGAACGCTTCCGCGCGATGCGCGATGCCGCCGCGGAGAAACTGAGCAAGACCCCGCCCAGCGACCCGAGCAAGCCCGTCGATTCGGGTCCCGTGGAGGATCTGCTGATCCTCAACAAGGTGGTGGGGGAGGAAGAGCGCAACGTCGAGTGGTTCCTCAGCGTGCGCGACAAGCCCGACGCCGCGCCGTTGCTCGAGCGCGTCGCGTACCGCCTGGAGGAACTGCTGAGCAAGCGCGGGCTCTGGTTCGAGATGTCCGCGCTCTATCCCGACCCGCTCAAGAAGTTCCAGTTCGACAAGTCGAACGTCGAGATGGCCCGCCAGTATGCGCAGCGTCTCCCGCAGCAGCAGGGCGATGAACTGCTCCGCCAGATGCTCGCGCTCTTCCGCGACGCGACCGGGCGCATGCACGCCTCATTGCTCGCCGCGGGGCGCGAGGCGGAGGCGAATCGCCTCTCGGCCGAGGCGATCACCGCGGACGACACGGGACCGATGCGGATCGCGCTGGTGCGCTGGGGCCTGCAGGCGCGCCAGGTGCCGCAGACGTTCGAGGCCTGGCTCGATGAGGCCGGGGCCAAGGGGGAGAACGTCGCGCAGCTCAAGGCCGAGGTCGCGGCCAAGCGCCAGAGGTAGAACTCGTCGCCGATTCGTCCGCCGCTCGATCGGATGGAGCGTCACACGCGTGCGGTGTTTGATACCCTAACAAGTTTTCAACAGTCGGCTTGACACGCCGTACAAGCACCGGTAATCTCTGCCCTGTCGGGCTCGCGTCCAGCACCGCCCCCGATCGGACAGGCCATCGCGGCCTGCCGCCCAGTGCCGGTCCTCGCGGGCCTGGCTCCCTTCCCGGTTGCCCAGCCCCCCGCGACAACGCCCACACCAGGGCAGAAAGGGCCTTCCCATGGCCCGCAGCGATTCTCGTTCCGATTCCCGCTCCGCCACCGCCGAGGTCGAGGCCAAGCCTTCCGCGAGCCGCAACGGGCTGCCCGCCGGCACGGGCGCTGGCGGCTCCACTCTCCAGGCTCCCAAGCCCCAGATCGAGGACAAGGAAAAGTCCCAGGCGCTGACGCGCGCCGTGCAGCAGATCGAGAAGACCTTCGGCAAGGGCTCGATCATGAAGCTGGACGAGGACGCGTACCTGAACATCCCGGGCATCTCGACCGGCGCCCTGTCGCTCGACCTGGCCCTGGGCGGCAAGGGCATCCCCCGCGGGCGCATCGTCGAGATCTTCGGTCCCGAGTCCAGCGGCAAGACCACCCTCGCCCTCACCGTCGCTTCCAACGCGCAGAAGTCCGGCGGCGTCGCCGCGTTCATCGACGCCGAGCACGCGCTGGACCCCTCCTGGGCCCGCAAGATCGGCGTGAACATCGACGACCTGCTAGTCTCCCAGCCCGACTCGGGCGAGCAGGCGCTGGAGATCTGCGAGCTTCTCGTGCGCTCGTCGGCGGTCGATCTCATCGTCGTGGACTCGGTCGCGGCCCTCATCCCCAAGGCCGAGATCGAGGGCGAGATGGGTGAGGCCGTCGTCGGTCTGCAGGCCCGCCTCATGAGCCAGGCGATGCGCAAGCTCACAGGCGTCATCGCCCGCTCCAACTGCACCGTCATCTTCATCAACCAGATCCGCGAGAAGATCGGCGTGATGTACGGCTCGCCCGAGACCACGCCCGGCGGCCGCGCCCTCAAGTTCTACTCCTCCGTCCGCATCGACATCCGCCGCACCGGCGCGCTCAAGGACGGCGAGACGACCATCGGCTCGCGCACGCGGGCCCGCGTCGTCAAGAACAAGGTCGCCCCGCCCTTCCGCGAAGCCGAGTTCGATGTCATGTTCGACGAGGGCATCTCCAGCACGGGCGACCTGCTCGATATGGCCAGCGAGGCCAACGTCGTCGAGAAGTCCGGCGCGTGGTACTCCTACGGCAACGTTCGCCTCGGGCAGGGGCGCGAGCAGTCCAAGAAGTTCCTCAAGGAGAACGCCGAACTCATGAAGGAGATCCGCCAGGAAGTGCTCAAGCTCAAGGCGGTGCAGCGCCCCGTGGCCGTTCCCGCGGCCCCGGCCGACGAGGACGAGGAATAGCGCGTCCACGCGGAGCGGGACCGCCCCGCTCGCCGTGGATGCGCCGACGCGCGCCGCCTATCCTCACGTCCCAATTCTGCGGCTGTGGCGGAACTGGCAGACGCGCTAGTTTCAGGTACTAGTGGTAGCAATACCGTGGAGGTTCAACTCCTCTCAGCCGCATTCACGCGGGCCGCTCGCACAGGGCGGCCCGCCGTGTTTTTGGCGCCCCCGGCTCGCCCCTTCGCCCGCCCATCCCCCGTCCGTACCATCGGCCCATGTCGCTGATTCTCGCGGGCATCGACGAAGCCGGGTACGGGCCGACGCTCGGCCCGCTCTGCGTCGCCATGTCCGCGTTCCGCGTGAGCGACTGGTCGCCAGGCGACGCGTCGCCGGACCTGTGGGCGCGGCTCTCCTCGGCCGTCTGCGCCTCGCCGCGCGACCCGCGACACCGCGTCCCGATCGCCGACTCCAAGAAGCTCAAGCTGAGCAACGACAGCACGACCCGCCACCCGCTCATCCACCTCGAGCACGGCGTGCTCGCGTTCCTCCGCTCGCTCGCCGCGCCCACCGTCCCCGCGCACGATGCCGACCTGCTCGCCGCGCTGTCCTGCGACATTCCCTCGCACGAGTGGTACGCGGGCGCGCCCACGCCGCTGCCCGTGGGCATCGACTCGGGGCGCCTGGCAATCTCGTCCAGCCGGCTCGCCTCCGCGCTCGAGTCGGCGGGCATCGAGTTCCTCGGGCTGTGGGTGCACGCGATCGACGAGCGTGCGTTCAACGAGATCGTGGAGCGCACCGGGACCAAGGCGGAAGTAACCGCAACCGCCTGGGGCGCGCACCTGCGACGCATCGTCGAAATCTGGGCGCAAGCCGGGATCGGTTCGGATGAAGAGCCGCCCCGCGCCCTCGCGCTGCGCCTGGTGGGGGACCAGCTGGGCGGCCGCACGCGGTACGAGAGCTTCCTCGCCCGCGAACTGCCCGGGCACACGGTCGTGTGCCTGAGCGAGGGCGAATCGAGGTCACGCTACGCACTGCGCCCGCCGGAGCCGACGGGACGCGATGGATCGCCGCCGACCGCTCCCGCGGAGGAGCACCCCGATCAGCATCGCGCCATCGTTCAGTTCATGCCCGAGGCCGAGTCGGCCCACCTGCCCGTCGCGCTCGCGTCCATGGGCGCCAAGCTCGTGCGAGAGCTGCTCATGGCCCGTTTCAACCGCTACTGGTGCGCCCGCGTGCGCGAGCTCAAGCCCACCGCCGGGTACGCCCTGGACGCGCGTCGCTGGCTCCACGACATGCGCGACGTGCTGCATCCGCTCGAGCGGCGGGACCTGGTTCGGCGCGCGTGACCGCCGGCGTCGAGCGCCCTCCTATCCTCGCCTGATGGGCGATTCACTCGCCGAATCCGATCGCATCTTCCTGGACGTGGCGGCTCGGCACGCGCTGCGGGCCCTGGGCGATGTCGAACCAAACCCGATGGTCGGCGCCGTGCTCGTGCGCGATGGAACCGTGATCGGCATCGGGCACCACCGGCGCTTCGGCGGCCCCCACGCCGAGCGCGACGCGCTCGCGGACGCGGCGCGCCGGGGACTCGACCCGCGCGGCTCCACGCTCTATTGCACGCTCGAGCCATGCACTCACCACGGAAAGACGCCACCCTGCACCGACGCGATCCTGAGCGCGGGCATCGCGAGTGTCGTCATCGCGTCGCGCGATCCCAATCCCGCGGCCTCGGGCGGGGCGGACCTGCTCCGCGCGCGCGGACTCAATGTTCGGATCAGCGGCGAGAGCGACCTCGCCACAGCGCTCGCCCAGGCGTTCATCCGCCGCACCACCCTGGGCCTGCCGTTCGTGATCGCCAAGTGGGCCCAGACGCCCGAGGGTCGCATCGCCGCGGGACCTGGCGATCCTCGGTGGATCTCGTGCGAGCGTGCGCGCCGGCGCGTCCACCGTCTGCGGGCGCGCATCGACGCGGTCGTCACGGGCGTGGGCACCGTGCTCGCCGACGATCCGATGCTCACGGCCAGAGGCGTGCGCGTGCATCGCGTCGCGAGCCGCGTCGTGCTCGATTCCTCGCTCCGCACGCCCCACACCAGCGCGCTCGTCCGCTCCGCGCGATCCACGCCGACCCTGATCGCCTACAACCCCGCGGCCCTGGCCCACTCCGGTGATCCCGGACGCCTGGAGGCGATGCGCAGCGCGGGTGTGGACCTCATCGCGGCCCCGGCCTCGACGAGCGGGCTTGATCTGCACGCGGTCATGCGGGCGCTGGCCTCGCGCGGCGTGAGCACGATCCTCCTCGAAGCCGGCCCGACGATGCTGGACTCGTTCATCGAGGCCCGCCTCGTGGATCGCGTGCTCGTCCATGTCGGAGCGGGCGCGCTCCCGCCCAACACGGGGCCTGCCATCTCGAGCGTGGAACGCCGACTCGCCAAGGGTGAGCAGTGGGCCCACGTTCGCACGAAGCGCATCGATGATGACCTGGAACTTCTGTACAGCCGCTCGACGCAGGGGGGCGCCGCCCGTTAGGCTGTGCCCATGCCGAATCACCTGCTCGCTCGCTGCTGGATCCTGGTTGCGCTTCTCATTTGCACGACGGCGAGCGCCCAGGACGGCGCACGTCCCGCCCTCCCCGGCGAGCTGGCATCGCGCATCGACGCGGCCCGCGTTCGCGCCAACGTGGATCGCCTCGCGGCATTCGGCACGCGGCACTCGCTCTCCGAAACCAACTCGGACACGCGGGGCATCGGCGCCGCACGACGCTGGATCAAGCGCGAGCTGGAGTCGTACAACGCGCCCGACGCGAGCGGCCGCCCCGGGCGCCTCAGCGTTTCGTTCGAGGAGCATGCGCTGCCTCCCAGCGCACGCGTGCCCAACGGAGGCACGTTCGTGAACGTCGTCGCGACGCTGGCGGGCACCTCGCCCACCAGCGGCGCGGAGCGCTGCTACGTCGTCGCCCACTACGACTCGATGCCCAGCAGCGTGATGGACCCGAACACCGACGCCCCGGGCGCCAACGACAACGCCTCGGGCACCGCCGCCGCGATGGAGATCGCGAGGGTTCTCGCGCACGAATCGCTCGAGGCGACCGTCGTCGTGCTGCTCACATCGGGCGAGGAGCAGGGCCTGCTGGGGGCCAAAGCGCACGCGGACGCGGCCGTGCGTGAGAAGCACAAGATCCGCGGCGTGCTCAACAATGACATCATCGGTGATCCGCTGGGCCCCATGGGCGACCCCGCCCGGGCTGAGCGAAACCGCGTGCGTGTGCTCTCCGAGGGCCTCCCGCGGAATGCGAGCGCCGAGCGGCTCGCGCAGCTCCGCACGCTCTCGGGCGAGAGCGATGGCCCGTCGCGCCAGCTCGCGCGGTTCGTCGCCGACGTCGCGGCACTCGAGCGCACCCGCGTCCAGCCCATGCTCGTGTTCCGCCCCGATCGATTCCTGCGGGGCGGCGACCACCTGCCCTTCAACGAGAACGAGTTTGCGGCCATTCGCTTCTGCGAGGTCCACGAGAACTACAACCACCAGCACCAGACGCCCCGCCGCGAGCGTGGCCCCGACGGCGCGGAGATCGAGTTCGGCGACCTGCCCGCGTTCGTCGACGCGGAGTACGTCGCGGACGTGGCGCGTGTGAACCTCGTCGCTCTCGCGCATCTGGCGAACGCGCCCTCCGCGCCGACCAGGGCCCGCATCGTCACCGAGAAACTCCAGACCACGACCACGATCCGCTGGAACGCGAGCCCGGAGCCCGATGTCGCGGGCTACGAGATCGTCTGGCGTGAGACCACCGAGCCCACCTGGACCCATTCCCAATCCATCTCGGGCGCCACGGAGGCCACGCTCGACCTGAACAAGGACAACGTGTTCTTCGGGGTGCGTGCCGTCGATCGCGAAGGGTACCGCTCCCCAGTTTCCTTCTGCGACGCCGCACGCGAGTGAGGGTTCAGCGATCGAGCTCGAGCTGCAGCACGCGCACGTCCAGCAGCCGCCCGAACTTCTCGCCGACCCGGCGCATGGTTCCGATCGTCACGAAGCCCAGCGATTCGTGCAGCGCGATGCTCGCGACGCTCTCCTCGCACGTGCGTGCCAGCACGACCGCGACGCCGTTGTGGCGTGCCCGGGCCAGCAGCTCGCGCAGCAGCGCCCGCGCCACACCCCGCCGATGGTGCTCGGGCGCGACGTACACCGAGTCCTCCGCCGTGCGGTCGTACGCGCGCCGCGGCGACCACTGCGACAGCGTCGCCCAGCCCACGATCGACCCGCCGATCTCCGCCACGAGCGCGGGATACCGAGGGTTACGATGGGCCGACCACCAGTCCGATCGCTGCGATGGCGTCGAGACCTCCGTCTGGAACGTCGCGGTGCCGTGGAGCACCTCGCGGTCGTAGATCGCGAAGATGCCGGGAAGGTCGCCCTCCCGCGCCTCACGGATGAGCAGCTCGCTCGCCATGGCACGGAGCGTATGAACGCTCCCCACGCCGCGGAGACGCACTCACGCGCCCCACGCCCGCCGCACGATCTCCGGCAGGATGTCGCCCGCCCTGCCGCGCAAGGAATAGTCCACGAGATCGGAGATCGGCGTGGGCTCCGCGTTCACCTCGATGGTCATCGCGCCCGCCGAGTGCGCGATCTGGATGAAGCCCGCCGCCGGGTACACGTGCGCGCTGGTCCCGATCGAGAAGAAGACGTCGCACGATTCGGCCGCCCGCTGCGCCCGCGCCAGCGCACGCGCCGGGAGCATCTCTACGAACCATACTACGTCCGGGCGCAGCAGCGCCCCTCTCGCGAACGGCGAACGCGGCGGAAACTCGCGCATCGGCTCGGGTCCGGGCGTGGTGCGCTCGCCCGTGCTCGTGCACCGCCACTCGATGATCGACCCGTGGAGCTCCACCACGTCCGCGCTCCCCGCGCGCTGGTGCAGCCGGTCCACGTTCTGCGTCAGCAGCGTGAATCGCTCCACCCCGACCTTGCGCTCGATCGCCGCGAGCGCCACGTGCCCCGCGTTGGGCTCCGCGGCCAGGCACCCCAGTCGACGCCAGTCGTACCAGCGCGTGACGCGCTCGGGGTCGGCCTCGAACGCCTCGGGTGTCGCCAGGGTCTGCGGATCAAACTCCTTCCACAGCGAGCGCATGTCCGCGGGCAGGTCCTCGGCGCTCACTCCGGAAGCGCCGCGAAACGTGCGCAGCCCGCTCTCGGCGGAGATCCCCGCGCCCGTCAGCACCGCCACACCCTCTGTGCCGCGCAGCGCCGCCGCGACCCGCTGCATCGCCTCCTCGTTCACGAGCCACCCGCCTTGATCGCGCGCGGGCGATCCTTGACACGGACCACGAATCGCAGCCCGGACCACTCCTGGTTCACAGCGCACATCTTGTTGTCCACCAGCCCGCTCGCCAGCCCCACCTCGCGCACCATGCCCTCGCCCACCACGCCCTTTCCGCCCTTGCGCCACGCGATCCACAGCCCGCCCGCCACATCCAGGCGCTGCGGCAGCACCGCGAACGCATCGCCCAGCTCGCGCACCGAGTCCACAAAGCACACGATCACGTGGCAACCCGGCGTCGCGCGCCGCGAGACCCGCGCCGTCTCCGGCAGCCCCTCCAGCTCATCCTCGAATCCCGCCGGAGCGCGCACCAGAAGCACCCGCTGCCCTTCCTTGATGCCCAGCTTCTTCGCGAGCGGCGTGCCCGAGTACCCGGCCATGCGTGTCACTCCGGGAACACGCCGTCTTGGCGCAACGCGATCGTGTCCTCCAGCATCTCGATCTTCTTGTTCTTGTCGAACGCGAATCGCTGGACCAGAAGGAACGTCGGCCCATCGGGGTACTCGGCGAACTGCACGTACATCGCGTCCGTGCGCCAGTCGTCCCCGCTCCAGAATCCCTCGAACGCCACCGCCGTCGGCCCCTTGGTCACTTTCCGAGCCGCGATCTTCCGCGCCTGCGCCACGCTCGCCCCGAGCTCCTCGGCCCACACGCGCTGCAGCGCGAGCTCCCCGCCGTGCAGCGCCATCACGAACGGCACGAGTGGGCCGTTGTCGCCATCGATCGAGTCCAGCGCGTACGCCAGGGCGCGGTCGCCCAGCTCCGCGAGAATGTCGGACGGTTGTGATCGGTCGCTCATCGCCGGCTCCGCACGCTCCGCCGCGGGCAGTCTACCGGGGCACCGCTCTTGCCGCCAGCCTACTCGAACGTCCCGCGGTTCACGATCTCGAAATCGCACAGCGAGCCGACATCCCTCGATCCCTTGCGGTCCAGACCGCTCAGGCGTGCGATGAGGTCCTTGGGCGTTTTCACCGCGAGCGACCCGAGCATCTGGAACTTGTGCGCGAGGATGTCCTCCAGGTCCGCGGTCGTGTTCCGCGCGTGCCCGCCGGGGTACATCACAAGCCCGGAGTCGTGCGTGTTGCCCGCGTCGTCGGTGATGACGATCGACGTCGGGATGCCGTCGGGGTACCGCGCGTCGTAGTCCGGCCCGCCGTGCTCGAAGGTCATCCTCGACATCAGCGATCGCGTCACGGGGTGGAAGATCGCCTTCTGATCGAAGTCGTACGGCCCGAGCATCAGCTCCTTCCAGTGCAAGCGGTGGCGCACCTGCTGCTCCCCGTGCGCCGCGTGCAGTTCCAGCGCCTTGCGGAGCATCGTGCACACGAGGTACAGCATTGAGTGATCCGCCGACTGGCGCGTGTGCGGGTCGCGCTTGTGGGGGTCGCCGATGATCCCGAACGCCGGCTCGTACGCCCGCACCACGATCCTGCGGATCCGATCGCCCGGCTGCGACGCGCTCGACAGCAGCGACGGGTGCTTGCTGATCAGGTCGATCAGCCCCTGCAGCGCCCCCGCCGACTGGTGCTCATAAAGCCCCAGCTTGAAGTGCATGCCCATCACCGTGAAGTCGTCGCCCGCCCGGCTCAGCACCAGGTCGAACGGCGAGCGGCTCCCGTGCTTCATCTCCTCCACCAGCGCCGCATCAAGCCCCTTGCTCCCCAGTCGCGTCGTGAACAGGTTGAACATCGCCTCGGGGTTCCGCAGGATGTCCTTGGGCCCCACGAACCCGGCCATCGACCGCTTCATCGCCAGGATCGCGAACTCCGTGGAGATCGCCGCCGACGCGCCCTTGCTGTCGCTGAGCTGGTGCCCGTGGCGGATGGCCCGGAACGGGATGGCGTGCGCGACGACCATGCCGATCGCCGACTCGATCTGCTCGGGCGTCGCGCCCATCATCGCTCCGAACGTCGCCGCCGACGCGATCGCCCCGTGCACCACGTGATCGATCTTGTACGTCTTGAGCGAGAAGACTTCCGCCAGCCGCCCGCGGATCTCGTCCAGCAGCACCATGCCGCGGAGGGCGTGCGCGCCGTCCCGCCCCATCATCTGGGCCGCGGCCAGGGGCACCGCGTAGAAGTCGTTGTGCCCGAACTCGCCCGCGCGGTGGTGGGGGCGATCCACGCTGTACCCGAAGTTCGTGCCGTTGCTGTCCCACTCGCGGACCGCCGCGCAGTTGGCCGCGATCGCCTTCTCCACCGCCACGTCCACCCGCGACCCGAAGACCGGCGCCCCGCCCCGCGCGCTGGGCGATCGCCCGCTGCCCAGCACGCCCGCCATCGTGCCGAAGCCCGACGGCGCCGCGCGATAGCTGAGCGCCTCGTTCCGCAGGATGGTGGGCGCGTTGGTCCCCAGCGCCAGCGCCGACACCCCGCACAGCACGCTGTCGACGAAGAACAGATTCGTGCGATCCAGCACGCGCCGCGAGGGCTCGCCGCGGCGCGCGGGGTCGTCCGACATGAAGTCGACGGCGAACCGCCCGATGCCCAGCGCTTGGTTCGAGTCCGCAGGAAGAACGACGCGTGTGGAATCCGACATGGAGCCTCCCGGAGTGGGAGGCAAGCGTAGGAAAGCCACGCCCGCGCGCGGGCGTCGTCCCGTTCAGCCTTCTCGCATGCCGATCAGAACGCGTTGTCGCTGGGCTGCGCCGCCACGCGGACCGGCGTCGACGCCACCGGCGTGGGCTGGGCCGGCGTGGCGGGCGACGAAGCGCCCGTGCCGCTCTGGTCCGTCCCGGTGTTCCCCGTGCTGGGGGTCGGCGACGTCGAGTCGGGCGTCGTGCCGCCGGACTGCGTCAGCACCGGCGGCTTGGAGGGCGCACCGCCAAAGGCGAACCCGTGGTGCGAGCGCCCGTTGCGGTGGGCGCGTCCGGCCTTCTCAAACGCCTCGCTGAACTGGTCGGCGCTGATCCCGTGCTTGCTCAGCACGTCCTGCACCGCCGCGCGGAACACGTTCCCGCGCCCGCCCTTCGAGTCGGTCTGCAATTGCTTGCCCGCCTCGCTCAGCGCGTCCTGGATCTCCTTCTGGATCTGGGCGATCTCCTCGCTCGACTTGCCCAGCTCACCCAGGGCGCGGCCCAGACGCTTCTGGAAGCTGTTCAGACGCCGGTTCGGGCGATCCGCCTTCTGCGCGTCGTCCGTCTCGCCGCTCTTGCTCGAGTCGGTCTTCTTCGTGTCGGTGGTGGGCGTGGTGGTGGTCTCGCCCGCGATCGCCGCGCGGAACTTCGCCGGCTCGATCCCGTTCTTCTTCAGCACGCCATCGACCGCGTTGCGGAACGCCGAGACGCGATTGGCGCCCCCGGCCACCGCCCGCCCGGCCTCGTCGAGCGCCGCGCCGATCTGCTTCTGGATCGAATCGATCTGATCACGCGTCAGCCCGAGGCTCGTCAGCGCCCGATCCACGTTCTTCGCGAACGCGTTGGGGCGGCGCGATGGCGCCGGAACGCCCTGGGAGACCTCCGCGGTGTCCGTCCGATCGCTCGTGCCCGATCCGTTCACGGGAACGAAGTCCGGGTCGAGCGCCTTGCGATACTTGTCCAGGTCCACGCCGCTCTGGATCAGCGCGCCATCGACCGCCGCGCGGAACGTCGTGGCCCGATCGGCCCCGCCGACCACCGCCGTGCCCGCGCCCGCGATCGCATCGCGGATCTTGGACTGGATCGAGGCGATCTGGTCCGCGCTGTACCCGAGGGACTGCAGCGCCTTGCCCACCTGCTTGTAGATCCCGTTCTTGGGCGCGACGCGCTTGGCGGCGCTCGCCGCATCGGTCAGTTGCTGGACCGTCGTGCTTTCGAGGGAGACGCTGGACATGGGTCGCTCCTGGCGTGAAGTTCATCGGGCGCGCGGCGGGCGTGCCCGAGAGCACACCTCAACGCGCGTGCCATCACGCTTATCGGCGTGGCGATCGGCCCGCCCAAGCGCTCCACGCCGCTCACCCCACCAAGGGGGGCGAATTGCGCCGGGCGCGGGCCGTTATCGCGCTGCCCATCCGCAATTCCTGCGCGTTCTATCTCGCCATCGCGCCACCAAAGAAGTAGTGGCCCCACCCGATCGTGAACAGGAAGCACCCGTAGATCGCATGCTCCAGGCACACGGCCGCGAGCGATCGCGATCGTCCGTACGTCCACGCGAAGAGCACGCCCCCGACCGTCGAGAGCGCGACCGCCAATCCATTGTGCAGCAGCACGTGCGCATACCCGAACGCCAGCGCGCTCGCCGCGATCATCATCCGCTCGCCCGGGAACACATCGCGGTACCGATGCATCACGAACGCGCGGAACGCCAGTTCCTGCGGATACACCGACAGCACCGGGTACAGCACCATCACCAGCGCCCAGCGCAGCGGAAAGTTCATGGGCAACTGCAGCAGCCGCTCCGGCTCGTACAACGCCAGCCCCGCGCCCATCGCGATCGCGCCCACCGCGAATCGCGCCAGCATCGGCCGGATCTGGGCGCGCACGCCGGCGCAGTTCCACAGCCGCCGCCGATCGAAGGTCGGATCGCGCAGCAGCATCACCAGCGAGATCGCCGCGATCGCCCAGATCGCCGGGACCACCATCCACCCGCGATTCACCAGCGCGATCGCCGTCGGCGCCACCAGGAACAGCACGCCGAACTCGATCGCCCGCCGAACGAACACGCCATCCGTCGCCTCGCCCGCAGGTGCGTCCATGCGATCCATCCTTCGGAACTCGCGGCCATTGCATTCACGCGCCCCGTGCCGCATCCGCCCACCCCGGCGCACGCTCCTAGACTAGGCAAACACCCCCGATTTTCAGCCCCCGGAGGATTCCATGCCCGCCACGCCCGTCATCGTCGCCGCGAAGCGCACCCCCATCGGCAAGTTCTTCGGCGGGCTCTCCAAGGTCCCCTCGCCCATCCTCGGCTCCTACGCCATCAAGGCCGCGATCGACTCCGCTGGCGGTAGTGGGGGGGGCGGCAAGCTCGCCGCGCACATCGACGAGTGCATCATGGGCTGCGTGCTGCAGGCGGGACTCGGGCAGAACCCCGCGCGTCAGGCGGGCCTGAAGGCGGGACTCCCCGACTCGCTCAACGCCCAGACCGTGAACAAGGTCTGCGGCTCGGGGCTCCAGGCCGTCATGCTCGCCGCGCAGTCCATCAAGGCCGGCGACAACCACCTTGTCGTCGCGGGCGGCTTCGAGAACATGACCGGCGCTCCCCACTTCGCCCGAGTCCGCGAGGGCGTGAAGTACGGCCCCACCCAGATGGAAGACGTCATGGCGTACGACGGCCTCCGCTGCGCCTTCGAGTGCTGGCCCATGGGCAACGCCGCGGACCACATCGCCAAGAAGTTCGAGATCTCCCGCGCCGAGCAGGACCGCTTCTCCGTCCAGTCCCACCAGCGCGCCGCCGACGCCACCAAGCAAGGCTTCTTCAAGAGCGAGATCGCCGCCCTCACCGGCGAGCAATGCCTGGACAAGAAGTCGCCCGGCGTCGCCGCCGATGAGGGCATCCGCGCCGACACCACCCTGGACTCGGTCGCCAAGCTCCGCCCCGTCTTCGAGAAGGACGGCACGGTCACCGCCGCCAACGCCTCGCAGATCTCCGATGGCGCCGCGGCCCTGCTCGTCGCCTCGAACACCAAGGCCGAGGAACTCGGGCTCAAGCCCCTCGCGAAGATCGTCGCCTACCACACGGGCGGCGTCGCGCCCAAGGACATCTTCGCCGCGCCCATCGAGGGCATCGCCGGCGTGCTCAAGAAGGCGAACCTCAACGCCCGCGACATCGACCTCTTCGAGATCAACGAGGCCTTCGCCGCCCAGATCCTCTGCAACCTCAAGGGCCTCAAGTCCACCGGGCACGAGATCCCCGAGAGCAAGCTCAACATCTGCGGCGGCGGCATCGCGCTGGGGCACCCCATCGGCGCCTCGGGCGCCCGCGTGCTCACCACGCTCATCCACCAGCTCCATCGCACGGGCGGCAAGCGCGGGCTCGCGGCCCTGTGCCTCGGTGGCGGCAACGCCGTCGCGATGATCGTGGAGGTGTGAGCGTCCTTCAGGGGCCCACGCGGGAGCGCAGGGCCGCTTTGAGATGAACCCATGAGCGACCCGACCTCAACACCCCCGGCCTCACCCGACCCCCACGCCGAACGCCTCAAGAGCGCCTACACCGCCTTCAAGAAGCGCTGGAAGGTGACGCGCCTGGACGATGAGAGCAAGCTCGGCGGCGGCCGCCCCACGACCTCGGGCCGAAAATCCGATGTCGCGGGCATCCAGCCGCCCAACGACTTTCCGCGCGAGATCTGGCAGGAACTCGCCAAGCAGGGCCGGATCAAGGACATGGGCGGCGGGTTCTATGCGATGCCGTGACGAGACCACCTCGTAAAGTCGCGTGCACGTCCGGCACGTTGAGCGCGCGTGCGATCCCGCGACGGACACGTCTATTCCAGCAGCGCCAACACCCGTTTGCCGCGAGCGTTCGAGAGCAGTCCGCGTTCGACGGCTTCCTGCACGCAATCGCGTGCGGTCATCCCACGACAGTCCTTGAGGCCTCGCTTTGCTCCCGCACGCATCAAGGCTCGGACAATGTCGACATCGCCTTGCTCGGCTGCGCTCATGAGCACCGTGCGGCCGATTGAGTTTTGCATGTTGAAATCGGCGCCGTGGGCCTGGAGCAGACGCACAGCGCGGAGGGTCAGCGGAGAGAGAGCGACGACGAGTGGCGAGACATTCGGTCCTCGTCCGACGTTCGGATTTCCGCCCGCCTCGAGGAAGCGCTTGACGAAGCTCAATCGCAGCGTGCCACGGAAGCTGTGCGCGACCACGTAGTCATGGAACGGAGTCGAGTTCGGAATCCGGCCAGGCCCGTTGGCGTGTCCTCCCGCCTTGAAGAACGCATTCGCATCAAAGTGATGATCCTCAGGCACGAAACGGCGTTCGATCCATTCCCACCTTCGCGTGGCCGGGTTCTTTCTTCGCACCTTGTCCTGCGGCTGCGATCGGAGCTTGGCGCGCTCGAATCGGATGCCGACGAGTCGTGCTCGTTCAAGTTCTTTCTTCAACTCATCGCGGAGCAGAACACGCCCGTCTGCCCACGGATTCTCCGCCGAAACCAGCCCGATGCGCGATTCCGCGGGAATCTCATTCGGATCAATCTCCGAAACGGTTGGATCGGGCACGCACCGCACAACACGCCGCCAGTGCGTGAACCAGTAGCGCTGGCGCACCGATCCGACACGAGGGCCGCGCAGACGGACCGGGTAAAACGTCGCGAGGTCACGCCCCTCTTGCTCGAGCAGGCGCTTCAAGCGATCCGAGACAATGAGCGGCCGATCCACGTCCCAGGCAGCGTCGGGAAGGACCTTTACTTCCTTCCACGTGAACAGCGGTGCGGGGCTCGGCCAGCGCACTCGCGCGGGTGCTCCCGCGTTTCGCCGAACACGCTGGTCCAGCTCATCCCACCACTTCTCGTTCTCGGCGGTCAGAAGCCAGCGCCCGCTCTTGCGAGTGCCGGCCGACGCCTCAAGGTACCAGAATCGAGGTTCAGCTCGTCGCGTTTCGCGGGCCGCCGCACTCACCACTCCGGCCCGCCGGTGTAGCGCCCGTACACGTCCGCCATCGCCTGCACCATCTCGCCCAGCGTGCAACCCGCCAGCGCTCCCTCGACCAGGCTCGGCATCACGTTCTTGCCCTCGCGGGCCGCCCCAGAAATCGCCTTCAGCGACGACGCGACCGCCGCGCTCGAGCGCGACGCCTTGAACGCCTTGAGCCGCTTCACCTGCTCCGTCTCCACCTCGTGCGAGATCTGCAGGATGTCGATCGGGCGCTTCTCGTCCGCGTCCGTGTACGCGTTCACGCCCACGATCAAGCGGTCCCCCGCCTCGCACTCCTCGCTGAAGCGATAGCTCGCCTCGGCGATCTGCCTGCGGAAATAGCCCTTGTTGATGCCGCTCACCACCCCGCGCGTGTAGCCCGCGAACGGCGCGTACACGCCCGCGCGCTTGCCCGGAGCGCCCGGGCCCGAGCCCTTGGCGCCCTGCGGCCCGCCCATCGCGTCGATCTCCGCGATCAGGTCCAGCGCCCCGGACTCCATCGTGTCCGTCAGGTGCTCCACGAACCACGACCCGCCCAGCGGGTCGGTGACGCGCGTCACGCCCGTCTCGTGCGCCAGGATCTGCTGCGTCCGCAGCGCCACCGTCACCGCCTGCTCCGTGGGCAGCCCCAGCGTCTCGTCCATGCTGTCCGTGTGCAGGCTCTGGCACCCGCCCAGCACGGCCGCCATCGCCTGGTACGCCACGCGGACGATGTTGTTGAGCGGCTGCTGCTCCGTGAGCGAGCACCCCGCCGTCTGCACGTGCGTCTTCATGAACCACGAGCGCTCGTTCTTGGCGCCGTAGCGATCGCGCATCACGCGGGCCCAGATGCGCCGGGCGGCGCGGAGCTTGCACAGCTCCTCGAAGAACTC
>CAYNSB010000015.1:0-64920 GCA_964399625.1 uncultured Phycisphaeraceae bacterium | reverse complement strand
GTCGACCTCGCGAATCCTCGATCCGGGCATCCTGGGCGAGCGTCACTACCGCGTGTCGCGCCGGGTGCAGTCCATCCTCCAGCGCTACAAGGACCTGCAGGACATCATCGCGATCCTGGGCGTGGATGAGCTCTCGGAGGACGACAAGCGGACCGTCGCCCGGGCTCGCAAGATCGAGCGGTTCCTCTCCCAGCCGTTCCACGTCGCCGAGCAGTTCACTGGCTTCAAGGGCGTGGACTCGCCGCTCGAGGCGACGATCGACTCCTTCGAGCGCCTTTGCAACGGCGAGGGCGACGACCTGCCCGAGTCCGCGTTCATGTACGTGGGCACTCTGGACGATGCGAAGGCCAAGGCCGCGAAGATGGCGGCGAGCTGATCGCTTCCATGCTTCGAGCCTGATCGACGCTTTCGCGATCACGAGATGGCGATTGTTCAGGTTGGTGGACCTCCGACGATGGTCGGAGGTTCTTTGCTCTTCGCCCGAACTACACTCGCGCATGAGCGCTCTTGTTCGTTCCGCGCGGGAAGATGATGTGCCCGGCGTGCTGCCCATGGTCGCCGCGATCTGCGCCATGCACAAGGCGTGGGACCCGGAGAAATTCGGGTTCGTGGAGGACATCGTCGCGCGGTACGCGCGGTGGTTCCCCGAGCGCATCCGCGATCCGCGGAGCGTGTTCCTCGTCGCGGAGGTGGACGGAAGGCTGTCGGGGTACCTCGTGGGCACCATGGAGGATGAGGTGCCCATCTACTGGATCCGCGAGCACGGACGCATCCACGATATCTGGGTGGACGAGAGCGCCCGGCGTCACGGCGCAGGTCGCCTGCTCGTGGAGGAGGCTGTGAAGAGGTTTGCTGCGATTGGCGCGGAGCAGGTTCGCCTGGAGACGGCCGCGATGAACGAGGCGTCCCGCGCGCTGTTCGCGGCGTGCGGGTTTCGGGCCAGCGCCGTCGAGATGCTCCGCCCGATGGGACGCCGCTAATCGCAACGATCGCACGTTTCCGCATGCCCGAGGAGCAGCCGATGGACGACTACGAGGTCTCGACCGATCCGGAGCGTCTTGACATCGACGCGGTGCACGCGTTTCTGTCTCGCTCCTACTGGGCCCAGGGCATTCCGCGCGGGGTCGTTGAGAAGAGCGTGCGGCACTCGCTGTGCTTCGGCGTGTACGCGGCGGGGGGTGGTCAGGTCGGCTTTGCACGCGTGATCACGGACCGCGCGACGTTCGCGTACCTCTGCGATGTCTACATCGACGAGCAACATCGTGGAAAGGGGCTCTCGAAGCGGCTGATGCGCGAGGTCCTGGCGCACCCCGACCTGCAGGGGCTCCGCCGAACGTGCCTGCTCACACGCGACGCACAAGGACTCTACAAGCAGTTCGGGTTCAGCGAGTTCCCAACTCCCGGTCGGTTCCTGCAGCGGCACGACCCCGACGTGTACCGACGAGCCTGACGTGGCGCGGCGGGACGCCTGGTAGGATGGACACGCGGAGAACCGGAGCAGAATCATGGTGGAGACAGCCCGTGCAACGCGGCGAGCGCTGCGATTGAATTCGTGGAAGGACCTCAAGGCCGAGGTGGCTCGACTCGCGCCGCAGGAGCGCGCGGGAACGCTGCGCCACTCGGGCAATTGGACGCTTGGGCAGGCCCTTGGTCACCTCGCGACGTGGGTGGACTTCGCGTTCGAGCCGTGCCCGCTGCGTCCGCCCTGGTTGATCCGCCTCGTGCTCAAGACGCAGAAGCGCCGGTTCATCGAGGGGCCGATGAAAGCCGGCGTGCGCATTCCCAAGGTGCCCAACGGCACGCTCGGAACCGAGCCTCGGAGCCTCGACGACGGGCTGGCCCACTTCACGCGCGCGTGGGAGCGACTCGCGAGCCAGACGCCGACACAGACGCACGTCCTCTTCGGGTCGATCACGCCCGAGGAGTGGCGAAAGATGCACCTGCGCCACGCGGAGCTGCACCTGGGCTACTTTGGAATCTAACGCACGCCCGCCGTGGATCAAGGAGCGCCGATGGCCCCAATCGAATCCGCATCGCGACGACTCGATCGTGCGCGGGACGCCGACACGCCGAGCATCGCCCGCACCATCGCGCTCGCCTTCGGCGGCACACCCGAGGGCGCGCAGGACTGGATCAAGCTCGGCGGGCTCGACAATCTGCGCGTGCTGCGCGAGGGCGCCGGCGTCCCCGCGTGCCTGCTGCGCATCCCCATGGGTCAGTACTTTGGCGGACGGAGCGTGCCGATGGTTGGCATCGCGGGTGTAGGGGTCGCGCCCGAGTCGCGCGGGCGCGGCCTTGCACGGGAGCTGATGGCGCAGACGGTGCGCGAGATCGCAAGTGGGGGTGTCGCGCTCTCGTGCCTGTACGCCTCGACGCAGGCGCTCTATCGCCAGAGCGGCTACGAGCAGGCGGGCCACCGCTTCGTGATTCGTGTTCCCATCGCACGCCTCGCCGGGCTGGGCAAAGCCAGATCGACACGATCGATCCGTGACGGAGACGAGGAGGGCCTTCGCGCGTGCTACGCGAGGTTCGCGCCGAGGTTCAACGGATCGCTGGATCGCGGCGGGTACATCTGGTCGCGCATCCGCAAGCTTCGCGAGACGACGTACCACGGCTTCTGCATCGACGCGGGCGATCGCATCGCGGGGTACCTGTACCTCGCCCAGGTGCGTGACGCGAGCAACGGGCGGCACGAGGTGCATCTGTCCGATCTGGTCTTTGACGATGCGGACATCGGGCGGCAGCTGCTCGCGTTCCTCGCCGATTTCGAGACGATGGGCACGGATGTGGTGTTCTACGGCGGACCGCTGCACCCCGCGCAGACGCTGCTCCCGCAGCAGCGGTACCGCGTGGAACTCAAGGACTACTGGATGCTGCGCGTGACGGACCTGCGCGCCGCGCTGGAGGCGCGGGGCTACGCGTTGGGCGTGGATGCCCACCTCGGGCTTGTCGTGCGAGATGAGATTGTGCCGGCCAATGCAGGGGAATGGACGTTGCGCGTGCAGGAAGGCTCGGGCCGGTTGAGCCGCGGGATCGCGCCGGGCGTGGCTCGGATCTCATGCGATATACGGGGGCTGGCGGCGATGTACAGCGGGTTGTACGCGGGCGCCGATGGCGAATTGGCCGGCCTCCTGACCGGGGACGCGCGCGCCCTGTCGATCGCGCGGGCGGTGTTCGCGGGGGGCACGCCTTCGATGGTGGACATGTTCTGAGCGGCGCTCCGACAGCGCCCGCCGTGGGCCTGGCTACTCGCCCGACAGCGACTCGAGAACCTCGTCGGGAATCTCGGCGTTGGAGTACACCTTCTGCACGTCGTCGAGATCCTCGATCGCGTCGATGAGGTCGATCAGGCTCTGGGCGTGCTCCGCGCGTACCTCGGTTCGTGTGCTGGGAATCATCGCCAGCGAGGCCTCGGCGATCTTCACGCTCGCCTGCTCGAGCGCGTCCTTCACGCCGAGAAAGTTGGGCACGCTGGTGAGGATGGTCCACTGTCCTTGCGCGTCGCCCTGCTCGGGCTCTTCGATGTCGTCGGCGCCCGCGGCGATGGCGGTCTCCATGATCGTGTTCGCGTACAGCGCGGGATCGATGGGCTTGGCCTTGCGATCGGTCTCATCGAACGGAGGCCTCGCGTCGATGAGGATCTGCCCCTTGGGCTCGAACAGAAAGGCGACCGAGCCGCTCGTGCCCAGGTTTCCGGCGTACTTGCTCAGGGCCAGGCGCAGGTCGCCGACCGTGCGTGTGCGGTTGTTGGTGAGGGCATCGACGATGAGGGCGACGCCGCCCGGGCCGTAGCCCTCGTAGCGGACGGGCTCGTAGTTGTCATCGGCGCCGGCGCCCTGGCCCTTCTTGATGGCGCGCTCGATGGTGTCGCGCGGCATGTTGGCGTACCGCGCCTCGTCGATCGCGTACCGCAACGCGATGTTCGCGGCAGGATCCGGGCCACCATGCCGAACCGCGACGATGATCGCCTTGGAGCACTTGGTCCACACCTTGCCACGTCGCTTGTCCACGACGGCCTTGCGGTGCTTGATCTTGCTCCATTTGTTGTGCTTGGCCATGGGTCAGGGAATTAACGACAAAGCGGAGAGCGCCGGGGAAACCGAACGAGAATGGATGCTCAACGTCGGAGCGGGGTTTGCTCCGAGAGCGTGTAGGGGACGCCGCGCCACACCGGCACGCCGGACGGTGCGCCAGTCGGGAGTTCGTCCCGCGGAGCGAGAATCAACGCTGCGGGTTGCGGAACGCCGGGCGCCTTGGCCGGGGCCGGGACGCTCGCGGGTTTGGGGGCATTCGATCGTCCCTCGGCGGGTCGGGGCGCTCCCAGTTGGGGCACGGGCAGGCGGGGCCTTGGGTCGGAGTTGGCAAACGTGGGCGCGAGCTTCACGGGGCCACCAGCGGCGGCGGCGGACAGCTTGGCGGTGACCGACTCGTGGACGCGTTTGGCTTCTTGCAATCGGGCGGGAGACACCGGCTGCGCGTCGTTGTTCCCGCGCTGATTGGCGCGACGCGGACGCGCCGAATCCGCGGCCGCTTGGTCAATCACGCCCTGCGCCACCCGCTGCGCCTTGAGCCAGAAGTCGCGTCCTTCCTCGAACCGCCCCATCAGCCAGCAGGCATCGCCCGCGTGGTCGTGCACCGTCGCATCGGCCAGCCCGCGCTCATCGACAAGCTGGGCCGCGCGCCGGAGCAGCGGCACGGCGCCCTTGGTCTCGACGACGAAGCCTGATGGATCGGTCTGATCGCCCAGGATGTGCTGCTTGTACCGGAGCCACCCCAGCGAGTCGACGATCGGGGCCTCGTCGGGAAGCGCGGAATAGGCCGTCTCCAGAAGCTTGGACGCTCGCTCGATATCGCGCCCCTTGTCGGCGAGCGCGTACCCGAGGTTGTTCGCGGCCCACGCGTGCTCGGGCTCGTACGAGAGCGCGAGATCGAACGCGCCCATCGACTGCTCCTCGCGACCCTCGCTGGAGTAGAAGTTCCCCAGGATGTACGCGGCCTCGGCGCGCAGGTCCTTGGCCTTGGCCACTTCCTCGGGGGTCGAGAAGCGTTGAACGACCTGCTTGAGCAATGCGCCATCGCCGCGAGCCAGGCGATCGATCATCACGCGGGCACGCGTGGCATCGCCCGCGACCACCTGCGCGACGTACCACTCGCCCGCGAGGTCCGCATCCGTATTCTCGAGCGTGCGATCCACGCGCTCGAGAAAGTCGAGCGCGGCGCCGGGCTTGCCCGAGGCGCGGAGCTGCTGCGCCGCGAACAGGTACGCGGCCGTCCCGCGATCCGAGTGCTGTTGTGCGGCGAGGGTGGCCGGGGCGAGCAGGTCGTCCGCGCCCGCGCCTGGGCTCAGCGCGAGCAGGAACAGGCGGGCCTGGTGCAGCTCCGGCGAGAGGCGGAGCGATCTTGTCGCCGCGAGATTCAGGATCGCCAGCGCGCTCGAGCCGCTCGCGGGCAGGACCGCGGGCGGGGGGGCGGTCGCCCCGGTTGAGTCCGAAGGACGCAGATCCTGCACCGCGCGCTGCGTCGCGCTCGATGCGACGCCGAGCAATCGCTGGGACTGATCCCCGACCAGCGTGACCTCTGGAGTGACCGAGTCGACGAGCGCCTTGACGCCTGCGGACACGTCGCCCGCGCGGACGCACAACTCCGCCAGATCGAGCGACTCGCGCAGCGCGCGGGGCTGAACCTCGACCCGTGCGCGGGTCAGCGCGTCCGCGTCCGCGGGGACCTTCAGGTCCTCGCGCAGGATGCGCTCGAGCGTGCGCGAGACATCGGGTCCGGCGCCCTGCGCCAGAGCCGCGCGCAGCCGCTCGGCCGCGGCGTCGGGCTTCTCCTGAGCGACGAGCAGGGCGGCGACTCCCGCCAGATGGGGCGCCGATTGCGGCCTTCTCGACAGCGACTGCTCAAGCCAGGCCGACGCACGCGAGAGCGAGCCCTTGCCCTGCTGCGACTGTTGGCGCTGCCACACGCTCATGAGCGTGTCCACCGCCGCAGCGTCTCCCGGATCGTCCGCGGCGAGGGCGAGCGCCTCACGCTCGGCGAGCGTCAGCAGCGAACGACGGAGCGCCTCACGGGAGCGGAGAAGCCGCGCCGTTCGCGATTCGGGGAGCGATGTGCGTAGGTCGCGGACGACCGCGTTGAGCTTTCCGGGCGCGGACGCGGGCCCGCCGGGACCAAGCAGCGAGAGCAGCAGCGACACCGGGCGATCGTCGAACGGATCGAGCTTCGCGGCTTGCCGTGCACGGGACTCGGCCAATTCTCCATTTCCCAGAGCACCGTTCAGGTCCGCCGCGAGCAGCAGGTCGCCGATGCGTGTCGCCGTCGATTCCCTCGCGGGCGGAGCCTCGATCAGTGGCTTCAATCGTTCGACGGCCGCGGTGTGCCGCTGCGCGAGCATGAGCAATCGGGCCGCGGCGCGACGCGCCTCCGCCTGGTCCGAGGCCAACTGCGCCGCGATGAGCGAATCGGGGACGGCGCGTCCCGAAGCAAACGTCAGATCGCCCAGCGCCAACGCGACGGCCGGATTGGCAGAGGAACCCGGAACGCGTGTCAGCCTTGCGGCACCTTGCGCCGGTCGCCCCTGCAGCGCGATCCAATACGCCTCAACAAGGGCGGCGCCGGCAGAACTGGGATGGGCAGCGAGCGCGGCGTCCACCTTGGCGAGCTCAAGGTCGGAGCACAGCAGCGCATCGGCCAGGGACATCGCGGAGCGCGGGTCGCGTTCACTCAGGGCGACCGCGGCGTCCACCGCGGGGCGCGCCTCGCCATACGTGGACAGAAGCGCCCGCGCCAGCGGAGTGTCGGCGGGATTGGCCAGGAACGCCTCGGAGAGAGTCCGGCGCGCGGCCTCGGGGCTCTCGACCGCCGCGATCGCGCGAGCCAGCGACGAATCGATGCTTGGCGGGGTGGGTCGAGGCAGGGTTTCCCGCATCTCGCGAAGGTCCGCGACGATCGCGGACGCGAGTTGGGGAACGCTGGCGAGGTGGCGCAGCATCGCCAGATCGCCCGCGCCGATGCGCCCGTCGCGGTCCGCCATTCCCTGGAGCACGTACAGCGCCCCGGACGCCGGCTGGCCCGCGCGCATCGCCGCAAAGACGACCCGCGGCGTGATGGGCTGCCCGTCGAGCGAGGGGAAATCGTCGGCCCGCTGATAGGCCTGCATCGCGCGGGCGTACTGCCCGAGGCGGAGTTCATCGTCCCCGACATCCCGCCACAGGTCGCCCTGGCGTCGGAAGACCTCACCCGCCTCGCGCGAGTACCTGGTGGACGCCGAGAGCGTCGCGTTCGCGGTGAGCGCGCGACGGAGGGCGTCCTTGGCCGCGGTCAGGTACCCCTCCTTTCGCAGCGACTGAGAGAGCCCCACATAGACCACCTGAGAGAGCACGGGGTCGAATCGCTCGGGGTCCTGCTGGGAGGCGCGGGCGTACCACGCCGCGGCGAGCTGTGAGTCGCCGCGTTCTCCGGCCGCACGCGCGATCAGCTCCAGCGTGCGGGGAGACGTCCCGCCCCGGGCGATGGCGGCGCGGAACGCGTCCAGCGCCTCCGTCCGCGAGCCCCCGGCAAGGTACGCCTCGCCGAGCTCTCGCCAGGGTTCGTGGGCGAGCGGGTCGAGCTTCGTCGCCTCACGCAGATCGAGCAGTGCGCCGGCCGTGTCGCCGCTGAGCAGCTTCTGCCTTCCCGAGACGTACAGCCTCTCACCGGCGACCTGCGCGTCATCCACTTCGTCATCGTCAGCGACCTCCGCGCGGGGGGCGGGGTCCTTCGGCTCGGGCTGGGTCGGCACGGCCACGGCTCGGGCCGCGAACGTCTCGATCGCATCGGCAAGCGAGACCGTCGCACGCATGTCCGATTCGCCCGCGTTGCGCGGGATCGACGACGTCAGCGCCGGGTCGAGGCCCGGCGGCGGGGCAAGCGTGGAGGACTCGCTCGCGGGGGTTGCTTCCTGGCGTGCGGCCAGTCGCTTGAGCTGCCCGAACAGAGCCTGGCGTTGCGCCTCACGCCTCGCCTCGGGCGAAAGGGCCGCGCTGGTGTCGCGTGACTGGTGTCGCGCGTTGGACGCACATCCGGCGAGCGCAACAAGCATCGCGGCGGTCAGGGGGATCAGGGCGGACGGGCGTGGCATCGCCGGCTCCATGCGTGTGATCAAGCCTTGGTCGGCTTTTTGGCGCGAGTGGGCTCGTGAGTGCGTTTGGACCGTGCGGGCTTGGCGGGCTCTGCCGCTGCCTTGGCCCGCGGCTCAGCGCGCGGTGGCGCGGGGCGATCGGCGGCCCACGCCTCGAGCGCGAGGTACGTGGCCCGCGACTCGCCCGCGCGGAGCTGCCGCTCGAGCCAGGACGCCGCGTCGTGCGTGTCCAGCCCCTCGGGGATCGCGTCCTCGCTGCGCAGATGGTCCTGCAGACGCTCGTCGAGCGGCATCGCGTGCCCCTCGAGCTCGAGCAGCGCAACCCGGGCCGCGGCGAAGGGAGGGCACCCCGCGAGCGACTCGAGGTACGCGCGGGCCTCACGCTTGTTGAGGGTCGCGAGATGGTCGAGCGTCACCGCGTGCTGACGCTTGAAGATGTCGTTGAGCGTGGAGCGGAGGCGTTGGGCGCGCTCGCGGGCCCGCGGGTACCGCTCGCCGATGATCGACGCGAGCTCGCCGGGAAGGCACACACGCATCTCGTTGTAGTCCACAACGGCCGAGTGCAGCTTCGCCGCCACAGCCGACGCCCGCGTTGGGGAGCACTCCCACGCCAGGATCGAGAACACCAGTTGCCAGAGGAGGGGAGAGATGTGCTCGGGGCGCGAGGCGTGCGCGGGGTCGGACGGCGGCGCGTCGTGGGCCGCGTGCAGACGCTTGACCAGGGCGGCGAACTTCTTGGCGTGCTCGCTGGAGGTCATGGTGGTCCGTCGGAGGTGCCGTGCATCGGGGAGCGTAGGCGGGGGTCGGTTTTTCCGGAGGTCACCCGTTCGTGAACCGCCCCGGCGTGTGGGAGGAAGGCTCGTTGGCCTTGTGGATCGCGTCCAGGGTTTCGGCCTGCTTCCGAAGTCGATCGTCCAGACGGATCGCCAGCTCGGGGATGTGACGGTTCGTGATCGTCCGACCGATCTCGTGCCGGAGGTGTCCGGCCGCGGCCACGAGCCCCTTGAGCGTCGTCTGCTCCCGATCGTGCGGGAGCACCGAAACCAGCACTGTCGCGTTCCGCATGTCGGGCGACACGGTCACCTCCGTCACGGTGATGAGGCCCGAGATGCGTGGGTCCGCCAGCCCCCTGGTGATCAGGTCTTGGATGAGCTCTCGAAGCTCGGCGGCCAGTTGCTCGGTCTTGCGTGACATGGTGCGCTCGATGTGGTTCGTGGGTCGATCTCAAACGGTGCTCAGGCGGTCTCGTCGAAGCCCTTGAGCATCTGGCGAGCAAGGTCTTCCGAGTCGAGCGTTTCCTCCGGTGTATCGGGAAGCTCCGCCCCCTTGAGCACCTGGCGATGGACATCGCCCAGGTGGAAGTTCAGGTGTGCGCTCATCGGGCCGCGGAGCTTCTCCGTCACGTGGTCCAGCACCTCGCCGATCCGCCGGGCGTCGGTTCCCACGCACGAGAGGCCCAGCACGGCGCGGGCGGGGTTGTCCTGCTGCGCGACCTCGGCGACGGCGACCTGGTGGTCCTGGTGCAGGCGATCCTTGACGGAGCGGACCACGCGCCGCTTGTCCTTGAGGGACTCGGGATCGGGGATGAGCAGCTCGAACTGGAGGATGCCGACGATCACAGCGTGCGCTTCACCTCGACGTTCTTGTAGCACTCGAGGATGTCGCCCTCCTTGATGTCGTCGTACCCGACGATCTTCATGCCGCACTCCATGCCGGCGCGAACCTCCTTCGCGTCGTCCTTGAAGCGCTTGAGCTGCTCGAGCTTGCGGTCGTTCTCGACGACGACGTCGTTGCGTGTGACGCGGATGAGGGCGTCGCGCTGCACGATGCCGTCGGTGATGTAGCAGCCCGCGATGGAGCCGACCTTGGTGACCTTGAAGACCTTCCGCACCTCGGCGTGGCCCAGGACCTCCTGGCGGAGCTCGGGCTCGAGCAAACCCTCGGCGGCCTTCTTGAGGTCGTCGGTGATCTGGTAGATGACCTGGTAGGGGCGGATCTGAACGCCCTTCTGCTCGGCGAGGGAGCGGGCCTTGCCCGAGGCGATGACGTTGAAGCCGATGACCACGGCCTTGGACGCCTCGGCGAGGAGGATGTCGGACTCGGTGATGCCGCCCACGGCCGCGTGCAGGACGCGGGCCTTGACCTCGCTGGTCTTGATCTTCTCGATCTCGTTCTTGAGGACGTCCACCGTGCCCTGCTCGGCCGCCTTGACGACGACGAGGATCTCCTTGACGGCCGAGTCGCCCATCTGGGAGAAGATGTTGTCGAGGGTGACCTTGGGCTGGGCGAGCTGGGACTCGCGCATCTTCGCCCGGCGCTGCTCCGCGGCCTCCTGCGCCTCGCGCAGGGAGTCGGTGACGAAGAAGCGATCGCCCGCGTCGGGAACCTCGTCGAGCCCCGAGATCTGCACGGGCATCGGCGGGATCGCCTCCTTGAGTTTCTCGCCGCGATCGTCGGTGATATCGCGGACGCGCCCGAACCCGGGGCCCGCGACGATGAAGTCTCCCACCTTGAGCTTGCCGTCGCGGATGAGAATGGTCGCGACGGGGCCGCGACCCTCCTGCACGCGAGACTCGACCACGTTGCCGCGAGCGTGCCCGCCGAAGTCCGCCTTCAGTTCCAGCAGCTGGGCCTGCAGGTCGAGCGTCTCGAGCAGCTTGTCGATGCCCGTGCCCTTGATGGCGGACGTGCGGATGACCTCCGTCTCGCCGCCCCATTCCTGGGGGTTGAGACCCTGCTCGGCGAGCTGCCCGAGCGTCTTCTGGACCGCGCCGTCGGTCGCCTCGGGGCGGTCGATCTTGTTCAGCGCGACGACGATCGGCACCTTGGCCGCCTTGGCGTGCGCGATGGACTCGACCGTCTGGGGCATCACGCCGCCGTCCGCAGGCGACACCACGAGCACGACGATGTCCGTCATGTTCGCGCCACGCGAGCGCATCTCGGTGAACGCCTGGTGACCCGGCGTGTCGAAGAACACCACTTCCTTCTTCTCGCCGGCGATCTCGATCGGCACGCGGAACGCGCTGGTGCGCTGCGTGATGCCGCCCGCCTCGCCCGCGGCGACGTTCGCCTTGCGGATCTTGTCGAGCAGCGACGTCTTGCCGTGGTCCACGTGCCCGAGGATGGTGACCACCGGGCCGCGGGGACGCAGCTCGACCGCCTCGCGCTTCGTGTACTCCTCGGAGACCGCCTCCTCGGCCGTCTTCGTGTCCACGATCTCGAGCTCGATGTCGTACTCGAACATGATCTCCTGCGCCTTGGTCACATCGATGGGCGAGTTGATGGTCGCCATGATGTTCTGCAGGAAGAGCTTCTTGACGATGTCGGCGCCCTTCACGCCCGTCGCCGCCGAGAGGTCCTTAATGCTGAACGGAGCGACGATCCGGACCTTGCCGCCGACCTCGGCGGGCGTGGCCCGCTGCTCGCCCGCGCCGGGAGAGCCGGGCTTCTTGGTCAGGTCCTGCTTGCGCTTCTTGAGCAGCCCCGTGGAGCGGAGCAGGCGTGCCTCGCGCTCGATCAGGTCCTGCTCGGAGAACACGCCGGCGCCCGAGCCAACCCAGGCGTCATCGCCGGACCGTCCCTTGCGCCGATCGGGCACGCCGCCCTGCCCCGCGGTGCGACGCTTGTTGGCCGCCCCGGGACCGCCCGGACCTCCCGCGCCCGCGCGGCGACGCTCGTCGTCCGACCCGCCGATGCTCGTGACGCCCGAACCGCCCCGCGGACCGCGGGCCGTGCTGATTCCCGATCCGTCCCCCGGGGCGACGCGGCGCGGCCTGGGCGCCTCGACCACCTCGGGAGCCTCCACGCGCACCACCTTCGGCCCGGAGAGCTTCACGGGCGTCTGCACCTGAAGCCTGGGGCCGGCCGGCGCAATCACCTTGGGACGAGTGGGGACGTTCTGCGGCGCCGCCTCGACGACCTTGGCCGGCGGGGGCGGAGCGATGGGCTTGGGAGGAAGGGGCGTGGCATGGGCCGGGGCCGGACCGTCCGTATCCTTGGTCGGCGCGGGCTTGGTCTCGGGCGGTGGGGGAGTCGGCGCCGTCCGGACCGTCGCGGTCGGCGCGGGTGCGGCTTCGACCGGCGCGACCTCGATCGGCTTGGAAGGGGCGGTGACGCGAACCGGAGGAGGCGCTTCGGGAGCGGGCTCGCCAGCCGGAGGCTTGATGCGGGACGGGCGCTTGGCGGGCGGCTCGGCGATCGCCGTGGACCCCGTCTCGGAGCCCGCGGGCGCGTCCGCCTTCTTGGCGCTGCGGGCGCGCGGCTTGGCCTTGACCTTTTCAACATCCACCTTGTCGGCGGTCTCGACCGCCGTGTGCGCCGCGGCCGCCGCGTGCGCAGAGAACCACTCGCGGATCGTCGCCGCCAGACCGATCTGGACCGGCGACATGTGCGTCATGGTCTCCGCGCCGGGGATTCCCTCGGCCTGGAGCTTGGCGACGATCGCCTTGGAGTCGACGTTCAACTCCTTAGCGATCTGATGGATCTTGACTTTCGCCGGTGCTGCCAATCACTGCTCCTTCGCGTTCCTGCCCCTCGTCCTCTTCGATCGTCCCTGCCGTCACGTACCGCGCCGACTCACGGCTGCTGACCCAGAATGTCCGCCGCCCGGGCCTCGTCGCTCGCCGAGGGCGCGGGTGCGGCCCCGGCCCCGAGGATCGCCGCCGCCGCGACGTCTCCGGCGGAGCCCGCCGAACCGTCGCCCGCGAGCAGCTTCGCCGCCGCCTCGGCCTCGGCACGACGCTTGGCCTCCTGCTCTTCCTTGTCCTTCTGCTGCTGCTCGGCGACGATCTTCGCCTTGGCCGAGCACGTCTCGACAACACCCTTGGCGTGGTCCTCGTCGATGCCCAGCTCGGACATGAGCACCTCGGCCCCGACCTCCTCGATGTCGAAGACGCTGACCATGCCCAGCGCCACGAGCTTGTCCACGTGCTCCTCGTTGATGCCCTCGATGCTCTTGAGCGTCTCGGACATGATGTCGAGGCCCTTGGTGAACTCTTCGGGCGTGAGGATGTCCACGTCCCAGCCCGTCAGGCGAGCCGCCAGACGCACGTTCTGCCCGCGCTTGCCGATCGCCAGCGAGAGCTGATCGTCCCGGACCACGACCGTCGCGCGTCCCAGCTCGAAGCACAGCGAGATCTCGGAGACCTCCGCGGGCTTGAGCGCGTTCTGGATGAGGATCTGCGAGGACTCGTTCCAGCGGACGATGTCGATCTTCTCGCCGTTGAGCTCATCGACGATGTTCTTGATGCGCGAGCCGCGCACGCCGACGCACGCGCCCACCGCGTCCACCTTCGAGTCGACGCTGGTGACCGCGACCTTCGTGCGGTACCCCGCCTCGCGGGCCATCGCCTTGATCTCGATGATGCGCTCGGCGACCTCGGGAACGTCGACCTCGAACAGACGCTTGATGAAGTCCGGGTGCGCGCGGGAGAGCACGATCTTGACCTGCGAGCCCGCGTCCCGCACGTCCAGGATCAGGCAGCGCACGCGGTCGCCCGGGGCGAACTGCTCGCCCGGGATCTGCTCCGAGCGGGGCATGAACGCCTCGGCCCGGTCGATCGTCACGACGAGCGATCCACCCTCGTAGCGCTGCGCCGTGCCCGTGACGATCTCGCCCACGCGCTTGGAGAACTCCTCGAGGATGCTCGTGCGCTCGTCGTCGCGGAACTTCTGGATCATCACCTGCTTGAAGGTCTGCGCCGCGATGCGCCCGAACGCCTCGGGCGGCATCTGCAGGGGCTGCCCGTGGCGGGTGAGCGAGATCTCGCCCGTCATCGGGTCGAGCGTGCAGGCGAACTCTTCCGTGTCGAGCGTGTTGAAGTACTTGCGTGCCGCGGTCACCATCGCCAGCTCAAGGTCGCGGATGAGCAGCCCCCGATCGATGTTGCGATCGCGCGCGATCGAGTCGAGGATGCGGATCATTTCTTGCTTGTTCACGGGCGCTCCTTCTGGATTGTCGGGATGTCTGGATGTGCCGTCGTCATCAAACGAACGAGCCACGAGGACCGTCCCCAACGCGGGGAGGGCGCTCGTGGCTCTCGACCGAGGCGCGCTCGCTGACGGGCGAGCGTTTCGGCGGGCGCGGCGTGGGAAGACGCCTAGTGCATCGGTGCCCTCCCGCGGGGGGGACGATGCGCGGCGCCTTCGGCCGAGGGCCGAAGCGGCAGAGGCTGTGAAGCCTTACCGACCATGATCGAGAACCGTCTTCATGCGTGGTTCCGTCAGGACACGATTCAACCCACAAGGTTAGGGTCCGAGAGGGGGTGGGGTCAAACTGGGAGGATCCCGGTATAGTGCCGCGCTGCGGCCTATTGACCCCGTCCCTCTCCCGTTGCGTGAGGCCTCTCGATGACGCAGTTCGTTGCCTGGCTGGCCCTTGCGGCGTCGATGGGGCTTTGGGCGTGGCTGGGCCTTGGAATGCGCCGCCAAAGGCGGTTTCTCAGGCGTGCCGCTCGCCGGCACCTGCGCGTTTCGGTCGAGGATCATCTGCGCCTGCAGCGTTCGGCCTACGAACTGAACGCACGACGCGACGCGCAGCGCCGCGGGGGCACAAGCACCTCACTGCCCATCGAGTTCCGCTCCGAATGGGGCGAGGACGTGGTGCTCTACGAGTTGTTCGACGGCGCTGCGAGCGGCACGATCGTGGAAGCGGGCGCGCTCGACGGAAGGACCCACAGCGTTTCCTACGCCCTCGAAGCGATCGGATGGAAAGCGGTGCTCATCGAACCAGTGCCCGCGCAGGCCGAGCGGTGCCGCTCGCATCGCCCGCACGCGAGCGTCATCCATGCGGCGCTGGGTCCGAGCGGATCCAGCGGCGACACGACCTTCCTGGTGCCCGAGGATGAGCGCTTCCTCCCAAGCGCGCACCGCGTGCACGAGGGGATGGAGCGCGGGCACCTTGGGGCGCTCGCTCAGAATCGCGCGGAGATGCGTGAGGTCCGCGTGCCGCTCATGAGCATGGACGGAGCGCTCTCCCGCGCTGGTGTGGCGAGCGTGGACGCCGCTGTGATCGACGTGGAGGGCGCCGAGCTGGGCGTGCTCGAGGGTTTCGATCTGGACCGCTGGCGGGTCGGCGTGCTCGTCATCGAGGACAACTCGCTGGGCAAGAGCGAAGCGGTCGCGGCGCACGTGCGTGCCAGGGGCTACGAGCAGGCGATGTGGGTGGGCGCGAACCGGGTCTTTGTCCGGCGCGAGCGTGCGGACCTCGTGGCCCGTGCGCGTCGCGTGGCGGAAATCGTGTACTCGCCCTTCGTGCCGCCGGAGGGCGTGCCCGAATGGGACCCCCGGCTGGCGCGATGAAACCTAGATCACGCGATCCTTGGGCGTGATCGCGCGCACGATGCGCAGCGCCCGCTTTCCGCGGCACTGCCCCATCGTCGCAAGGTGCTTGCGCTCGCCCTCGACGCAGAGCACGACCGGCTCGTTGGCGGGCTTCTCGGTGAGGATCACGTCGCCCGGGGCCATCTCCAGCAGATCGCGCAGCGTGATCGTCGTCGTCGCGAGCATGCCCGTCACCTCGAGCGTGGCGCGATTCAGGCGGTGCGTGATCTGGTCCTCGATCTCCTTGGACTTCTGGTTCTTCGCGGCGGAGAACCACGACTGGGCCGTGAGATCGTCGATGATGGGCTCGATGACGTTGTACGGGATGCACAGGTTCATCGTGCCCGCGCGGTTGGACATCTTGAGCTCGAAGCCCACCACGACGACGACCTCGTTGGGCGGAACGATCTGCACGAGCTGCGGGTTGGACTCCGTCGTCGCGACGGAGAACGTCATCTGCTTGATCGTGGACCACGCCTCGGAGAGCGCCGCGAGCCCGCGCGTCGTCACGTTCCCGATCAGGCGCGTCTCGATGAGCGTCATCGGGCGCTGCGGGATGAACAGGTCCGTGGACGTACCGCCCAGCAGCCGGTCGATGATCGGATAGATGATCAGCGGAGAGATCTCGAGGCACACCTGCCCCTCGAGTTTGTCGGAACTCACGAGGTTGAACGACGTGGGATTGGGCAGCCCCGAGATGAACTCGGAGTACGTCATCTGCTCGCACGAGGCGACCTTCACCTCGACGATCGTCCGCAGGAAGCCCGACAGCGAAGCGCCGAAGTTTCGAGCGAAGCCCTCGTGCAGCGTCTGCAGGGCGCGCATCTGGTCCTTGGACACGCGCTCGGGGCGCTTGAAGTCATAGGGGCGAACCTCGACTTCCTCGCTCGTCTTTCGGCTGCGGGAGAAGACCTTGGACTCCCGCTTCTCCTCTTCAATCGTGCCCGAATCGACCGCCGCGAGCAGCGCATCGACTTCGGATTGATCGAGGATGTCCGGCATCGGCACGGGCTCCCGGGCGATGGTCCACGAAACGGGTGGTCTGTTCCGATATCGGATCGGGATTCGCTCGGGCTTGACGGGACCCGGCCCAAGTAGAAGGCGAATCGTGCATCAACGCAGCGTCCGGGGCTGGTTGGCATCAAATAATGGGCCGGTGCGCAGGCCGACCGGCAGGCAGGGAGCGTACAGGAGACACGATGTCTGACATGATCCGAACGCGTTCGTGGCTGGTGGTCGCCATGGTGCTGTTCCTGGGACTGTTCGCCGGCCCGGCGCGCGCCCAGGAGGGCACCGAGGTAAAGGTGTCCGTCGCGCCCGCATGGAGCGAGGTCGTTGCCGGGGAGATCGTGCCCATCGCGGTGGTGCTCGATCACCAGGAAGGTTGGCACGTCCACACGAACAAGCCAGTACCGCCCAAGGGCGTGGACCCGGGCTTGCTGATTCCGACCGTGATCAACGCCACCGTGCCATTGGGCGTGGTCCTGGGCGAACTGCAATGGCCCAGCAGCACGACGGTGCCGGTGGATGTGACAGGGTCGGGCAAGGCCCAGCCCTACGCCGTGTTCGAAGGCCGGGCGATCGTGTACGTGCCTCTCAAGATCGACGCCAAGGCCAAGGTCGGCGATGCGATCGAGGTCGCGCTCGCGATCAGCTATCAGGCGTGCAACGAGCGGATGTGCGTGGCGCCCGAGGATGTGAGCGCCAAGGTTTCATTGAAGATGGTCGCGACCGCGCCCGTGCGCGAGTTCAAGGGCGACTTCGCAAGGTTCGATCGAGCCGCGGCTGAGAAGTCGTTGGGAGAGGCGTCCCAGCGGAAGCCAAGTGCCGGGACAGTTCCGCCCGTGAGTTCGGGCTCCACGAGCGGGGGCACCGGCGCGTCCTTCTTTGGAGTCTCGCTCGGCGGCATGCGTGGAGCGAGCGGCTTTGCCGTGCTGGCGCTGTTGGGCGTTGCCGGCGGGCTCATCCTGAACCTCACGCCCTGCGTCCTGCCCGTCATCCCCATCAAGGTCATGACGCTCACCCAGCACGCGGGCTCGCCGCGCCGGTCGATGGTCCTCGCGGCGTGGATGTCCGCGGGAGTCGTCGCCTTCTGGCTCGGGCTGGGAATTCCCGCGGCCTTTGTGTCCGCCTGGGCCGATCCCTCGCGCATCTTCGGAATCTGGTGGGTCACGACGGGGATCGGGGTGATCATCGCCGCGATGGGCGTGGGGATCATGGGACTCTTCACGATCAACCTCCCCCAGAGCGTGTACATGGTCAACCCCAAGGCCGACACGCCCGGCGGGTCGTTCTTGTTCGGCGTAATGACCGCGGTGCTCGGGCTGCCGTGCTTCGGATTCGTTGCGGGCGCCCTCCTCCCCGCGGCGGCGGCGATCGGGGCGACAGCGACGCTAACCGTGTTTGGGGCGATGGGTGTGGGCATGGCGTTGCCATATGCGCTGCTCGCCATGAATCCCAAGTGGCTCGATCGCGTTCCAAGAACCGGGCCGGCCTCGGAATTGGTCAAGCAGGTGATGGGCCTGCTCATGCTCGCGGCCTCCGCGTACTTCATCGGGTCCGGGCTCATCGCCCTGACGCTCGACGCCCCATGGATCGGGTCGAAACTGCACTGGGTCCTGATCGCGCTGCTGGGCGTGGCGGCCGGTGCGTGGCTCGCCCTCCGCACGTGGCAGATCACGGCGCGCCCCTTCCGGCGTGCTGTGTTCGGGCTGCTGGGCTTGCTCCTGGCCTTCGGCGCGATCTGGCCCGGCGTCACCATCCTTCGAGAGGCGCGGGCCGACTACCAGACCAAGAGCGAGGCCATGGCCAAGGCGTCGGACGGAGCTCCGATCCCGGGCGTGTGGAATGCCTTCTCCGAACGCCTCGTGGCCGATGCCCTCGCGCAGGGCAAGACCGTGGTCATGGACTTCACCGCCGAGTGGTGCCTCAACTGCAAGACGCTCAAGGCCGCCGTCCTTGATCGAGATCCGGTCCGGACCGCGCTGAAGGAAAGCAACGTCGTCATGGTCGAGGTCGATCTGACCAGCACCCGCGCGCCCGGTTGGGAGAAACTCAAGGCCCTCGGGCAGCGCGGCATACCGCTCCTCACGATCCAAGGTGCCGGGCTCAAGGAGCCCTGGCTCTCTGGGGCCTACACCAGCGAGCAGGTGATGGAGGCCCTGGCCCGGGCCAAGGGCGATGCGAGGGCCTCCCGTTAGGGGTCTGAGAACCGTCCCCCGTGTCGCCCTGCACGGTGCCGCGTTGACTCGGTGAGGGCGGGGCGCTAACTTCTTCCTCCCGCTCGGACGATGGGTGGGAACGCCGCGGGCGTAGCTCAGTGGTAGAGCGCTACCTTGCCAAGGTAGAAGTCGAGGGTTCAAGTCCCTTCGCCCGCTTTGATGGCACGCTCCGATGAGGGGCGTGCCTTTGTTTTTGGCATTCGCGTTCTCGGTGCGCCTCGCTCCGAAAGAACGGCTGAGGCGCAACGGCTCCCCGCTCCGTCGCCCACGGTACTGTGACGCCATGCGAGTCACCTTTTTCGGCGCGGCGGGGGAGGTCACGGGCTCTGGCTACCTGCTCGAAACGTCCCGAGCCCGGGTGCTGCTGGACTTTGGGCTGCACCAGGGCGAGCGCGAGGCCGACGAGCACAACCGCTTTCCCGAGCAACTCGATCCGCTCAAGCTCGATGCGGTCGTTCTCACGCACGCGCACATCGATCACTCCGGGCGTCTGCCCATGCTCGCCGCAGCCGGATACAGCGGGCCCATCTGGAGCACGGCCGCGACGCGTGAACTGACGGACCTGCTGCTGAAGGACACGGCGCACCTTCAAGCCTCCGACGCGGCGCGACAGAACGCCTACCGCAAACCGGGGCAGGCGATGGTCAAGCCGCTCTACGACATCGCGGACGTCGAGCTCGCGATGCGGTCCTTCCGCGTGGTGCCCTTCGAGAAGCCGCAGGAGGTCGCGCCGGGCATCTCTGTCCGCTTCCGCGACTCCGGGCACATTCTCGGCTCGGCGAGTGTCGAGGTCACGGTGCGCGACAACGGATCGTCGCGCGTGCTGGTCTTCTCCGGAGACATTGGGCCCAGCGGGCTGCCGATCATCCGCGACCCCATCCCGTTCACCCGCGCGGACATCCTGTTCCTCGAGAGCACCTACGGCGACCGCGACCACAAGCCCCGCGCCGACACGATCAAGGAGCTCCAGTCGATCCTCACCACGTGCAGCCTCGCGGGGTGCGGAAAGATCCTCGTTCCGGCCTTTGCCGTGGGCCGCACGCAGGACATGATCTTTGAGATGGGGCGCCTGTACCGGGACAAGCAGTGGGGCGGGTTTCCCGTGTACATCGACAGCCCCATGGGCATCGACGTGACCCAGCTCTACAGGAGCCATCCCGAGCTGTTCGACGCCGAGGCGCGGACCCTGATGAGCAACGGCGCGAATCCTCTGAACTTCCCGCTGCTCCGCATGGTGCGCAGCGCCGAGGAGAGCAAAAAGCTCAACGAGTCGCGCGACCCGATGGTCGTGATCGCCGGCAGCGGCATGTGCAACGGCGGGCGGATCGTCCACCACCTCCGCCACGGGCTGCCGCTCCCAGAGACGCAGGTCGTCATCGTGGGATACCAGGGCCAGGGAACTCTGGGGCGGCGTCTGGTCGATGGGCAGAAGCAGGTTCGAATCTTCGGCGAAACGGTCGAAGTGAGGGCCAAGGTGCACACGCTGGGCGGGTTCAGCGCGCACGCGGGGCAGAGCCAGCTCGTCAACTGGGCCAAGGCCGTGAACCCCAAGCCCGGCAAGCTGATCCTCACGCACGGCGAGCCCAAGGCGCGGGACGCGCTCGCAGCCAAGTTGGAGCAGGAGTGGGGCGTGCGAGCGGAGAAGCCGACCCTGGACCAGACGATGGAATTGTGATGAGATGCTGGCCGCAGAGCAAGGGGTCAAGGGAATCGGACGCTAGCGGTTGGCCAGGTTGAGGCGTTCGCGCGCCGCGGAGAGCGCCGCGCCCACCGCCTCCGGCCCTGTCCCCCCAAGCAAATTCCGACGAGCGAGCGACGCCTCGATCGAGAGGGCCGCGAAGACATCGTTCTCGATTTTCGCGCACACCTTCTGCATCTCCGCCAGCGGCACACGATCCAGCGGCACGCCCAGCTCGATCGCCCGGCGCACGATCTGCCCCGCGTGGTGATGGGCGTCACGGAAAGCAATGCCCTTGCCCACGAGATAGTCGGCGAGTTCCGTCGCGTTCGTGTATCCGGCCCCGGCGCGGGCGCGGGCCGCGTCGCGGTTGATGCGGATCGTGTTCAGAACCCGCGGGACGATGCGCAGGCAGAGCGAGAGCGACGCCATGGCGTCGAACAGCGGCTCCTTGTCCTCCTGCATGTCCTTGTTGTACGCGAGGGGCAGGCCCTTGATGGTGGTCAGAAGGCCCGCGTGCGCGCCCAGGATCCGCCCCACCTTGCCCCGCATGAGTTCGAGCGCGTCCGGGTTCTTTTTCTGGGGCATGAGCGATGAGCCGCTCGTGACCGAGTCGTCCAGCTCGACCATCGCGAACTCGGGCGTCGAGTAGATGATCAGTTCCTCGGCGAGGCGCGAGAGGTGCGTGGCGCACAGCGCGGCGGCCGCGAGCGCCTCGACCACAAAGTCGCGATCCGCGACCGCGTCGAGCGAGTTGCCCGTGGGTCCGTCGAACCCAAGGTCCTTCGCGAGCGCGACGCGGTCGATGGCGTACGCCGAGCCGGCCAGCGCGCCCGACCCGAGCGGGCACAGGTTCGCCCGACGCCGCGCATCGAGCAAGCGCGTCGCATCGCGATCGAGCATCTCGAAGTACGCCAGGCACCAGTGGGCCAGGAGCACGGGCTGGGCGGGTTGCAGGTGCGTGTACCCGGGCCAGGGCGTCCCGCGCTCGCGCTGGGCCAAGTCGAGCAGCGCGCGTTGCGCCTCGCGGGCCTCGTGCAGCCGCGCGTCGAGGGCCGCACGTGTCCAAAGGCGCAGGTCCGTCGCGACCTGATCGTTCCTCGATCGCCCCGTGTGGAGTTTCTTGCCGATCTCGCCGACACGCTCGATCAACTTCGCCTCGACCCACGAGTGCACATCTTCGTGCGAGGGGCCCGGGGCGGACGGCGTCGCCACGGGCGCGCCGGGCTGGCTCTCCGCCAGCGCCGCCAATTCCTTCAGCGCGCCCAACAGGCGAGCCAGTTCATCGGAGGTCAGCACCCCCGCCCGATGGATCGCGCGCGCCCATGCGATCGAGCCCTCGATGTCCTCCTTCAGCAGGCGGTAATCGAAGGGGAGCGAGTCGTTGATCTCGCGGAAGAGCGGATCGGCGTCCTTGGAAAACCGGCCTTGGGCAAGTCCTCGTGACATGGTCGGATCATTGGCGACACTGCGGGCACGTGCGCGAGGCGGCTACTTCGTCTTGCCGACGGTCCGCTTCGCGCCCTTGCTCGCGTTCTTCTTTGCAGCGGGCTTGGAGGCCTTCGCCCCGCCGCCGCCCTTTCGAAGCGACTGGTACACCTCGACGTACTTCGCGGAGGGCACGCGCCGGATCGCCTCGGCGATAACATCGAGCGCCAGGTCCTCGACGCGCTTGAATCGGATGCACGCCGCGCCCATGTCGAGCTTCTTGCCCGTCGCCTTCCACGCCTTGACGAACCATTGCTTGTGCGGGCCGTCCATGTAGATGCACATCAGGTAAAGCGACATCGCGTTCTTCTGCGAGGCCAGCCCGCCGTACGGCAGGGGCTGCTTTGGGTCGCAGTGATAGCCCGCCGGAAACACGCGGTGCGGCACGTAGTACCCGATCATCCCGTACTGCATGCCCTCTTCGATGTCCTTGTCCACGTTCGCACGGATCACCTTGCGCACGGCCTCGATCGCCGCGCGACGTTCGGGCGGAAGCTCGGACAAATACTGCGATACCGTCGCGGCCTTGGACTGCATGCGAAAGCCTAGCGCAACGCCCCACAACGCAGGGCCGAGCGGACCCTGAACGGTCCGGCTTGAACGTGAAAAAAGGTGCAACCGGGCCTGCAAGATCCGCCCTCGTGCGACGCAGTCTGGATGACGCGTGAGAGCACCGGGCAGTCGCCCGGAGGCCCGCACGCCGCGGATTCATAGGAGAAGACAAGATGAACCGGACCTGTGCGACCCTCGTGGTCGCGAGCGGCTCCCTGCTCGCGACGAGCACCCAAGCCCGCCCCGTTGTGTTCTTCGACGGGATCTTCAACAACTCAGACTGGTCGTTGAACTCGATCACGAACGCCAACGGCGTGGGCAGCAGCGCGCTGGGCTTCCAGGTGCTCACGGGCGGCAACCCGAACGAGTACCGGCGCATCCGCAACAACAACGTGATCTCGGGCCCGAGCGGCGCGCTGATCGGCATGCACCTCAACGCTCTTTCGTTCTACAACCCGAGCTCATCGGGCGCGATCAGCTTCATCAACTACAGCGAGGACTCGATCAACTTCCTGCCCACCCAGGCGGGCAACGGACAGGGCACGGGGCTGCTCATCTTTCAGAGCGGCAAGTACTACACGCTTCGCACCCCGACGCTGGTCATGCCCGGGCCCACCTACGCCGTGTGGACCGCCAACAGCGCGCCCGGAACCGTCGCCTCAAGCTACTGGGAGATCACGCCCTCGGGCAACATTCTGCCCTTTAGCAACCCGGACTTCTCGGCTTCGGGCTCTCTGATGCAGTTCGGCTTCTGGCGCGGCAACTCGGGCAACAGCAGCTACCAGACGGACTGCGGGATCGACAACTGGCGCGTGGAGATTGCGCAGGTTCCGACGCCGGGGTCCCTCGGGCTTCTGGCGGCCGGAGGTGCGCTCGCGGTGCGTCGCCGCCGCCGGTAACGCGGACCAATTCCGGTCTCTCTCTCTCTCTCTCTCTCTCTCTCAGGAAATTGCCAGTTCGGCCCTCGCGAAAGCGGGGGCCGTTCTGTTTGCATGGAGCGGGGGCTCGAGTCCGGTGATGTGCCCGCCGCTTTCAAAGAAATCTTGGTGCGTGCTGCAAGATCAGGCGCCCTGCGCCGCAATCTGGATGACCACGCACGCGGCGATGCGAGCCCGGTCAAGCTCAGGAGTACTGATCATGACCGTCGAGAATCGCACCGCCGTGCTGCCAGGAACAGGAGGTGGGCCGAGCCTTCCATGCCACTGCTGATCGACGTCGCCTGACACGCGTCTTTCGGCCAGAGCCTCTCTCTCTCTCTCTCTCTCTCTCTCTCAGGAAATTGCCAGTACGGCCCTCGCGAAAGCGGGGGCCGCACTGTTTCATGCGGAGCGCACGGAGCCGTCGGTCTTCGTGCCGCTGTCGTATTCAATGGTTGCTGCGGGTGTTGCGCGGCTCACGCACATGATCCATCAACCGAACGTGAGCGCATTGCAAGCGTTGTGGTATCATGAAGTCGCTTGACGTGAAGGAGCGTCCATCATGAAAACGCAGTTTTCAAACGCGACGTGTCTGGCACTATTGTGCGCGTACATCGCGGGATGCGATGGGCCGAGTGCGCCGCCCGCGTCGCATTCCAAGAGCAACTCGAGCGGCGGTGCGGCCGGAGCTCCAGCGCCCAGCGCCGCGCCGACTAAGGACGCCGCGAAGCAAGTGGCAGCGGCGCCAAAGGAGAGCACGCCCGTGGCCAGGCCGTGGAAACCGATTGCCCAAGGCAAGGAGTTCGGGTTCGCGGGAGTGACGGCGCAGGTGCCCGCGACGTGGAACATTGTGCCCCAGGGCAACGCCACGCTCGCCATGCCGGCGGGCGCGAACCAAACGGCGATCGAGGAGATCTACGGCTTCGTTGGTGAGCCGACGCTCAAGAGCATCGATGGGACGGAACTCGAAGCGTACCTGGACTCGGCGGTGATGCAGCTTCTTCAGGTACCCGCCCAGCGCTCCGGACCAGGCGTATCGACCAAAGTCGGGGCGCTCGACGGCAAGAAATGGATGTGGCGGGCCCGCTTGATGGATGGGCGCGATGTCGAGGTGAGCGCCTGGGGCTTCGTTGGCTCGTACGCGGGTTCGTTCGTCGCGATCGCGACGTCCGATGTGATGAGAAGGCGCATGAGCGAGATCGAAGCGATCCTCGCGTCCGTGCATCGTCCGGAGGTCGTGGCGATTGAAGCTGCACGAATCTGCCGCACGTGGGTGCGCGCGTTCGGTAGCGGCTCCGCGTTGATCGGTGATTCCAACGAGCAACGGTTCACGTTTGATTCCAGTGGACGGTTCCACTATCACTCGGAGGGCACATCGCACGGGGTCTTCCACTTGGGCTCCACGCAAACCGATGTTTCCGGGACGTGGAAGCTCACGGGAGACCAACTGACAGGCGTGGCCGACACTGGCGAGAGCAAGACCGTGACAGTCGAGGCGCGCACCGAGCCCGGCACGGGCGTCGCGGTGATAGCGCTGGACGGCACGGAGTTCCGGGATGCGGCGGGGCGGCCCTGGTGAAGCGCCGCTCGAAACCCTCTACTTCGCCCCGCCGTGCTTTTTAAGCGCGCGGATGCGCTCGGCGAGGCTCAGAAGCTTGATGAACCCGCCCGCGTCCTTCTGGCTGTAGATCTCCTCGCCCTCGAAGGACACCATCTTCTCCGCATAGAGCGAGTTCGGGCTCCGACGCTGGATCGCGGTGGCCTGGCCCTTGAAGAGGCGAACGGTGATCGATCCGCTGAGAGGCTCGGCGATCTTGGCGGCGCACGCCCAGAGCGCCTCGCGCAGCGGCGTGAACCAGCGTCCGTCGTACACCAGCTCGGCGAACGTGAGCCCGACGTGCTCGCGGTAGTGACGCGTCTCGCGGTCGAGCACGAGCTCCTCGAGGGCCCGCAGAGCCTCGACGATGACAGTTCCGCCGGGCGTCTCGTACAGCCCACGCGACTTCATGCCCACGCGCCGGTTCTCCACGAGGTCGATGCGCCCCACGCCGTGCTTGCCGGCGATGTCGTTGAGCTCGTGGATGATCTGCCACGCGGGCAGCGCCTTTCCGTTGAGCGCGACCGGGCGTCCCGCCTTGAAATCGAGCGTGACGCTCTCGGGCGTGTTGGGCGCCTTGGTCGGATCGGTGGTGAGCATCCACGCATCCTCGGGCGGTGCGTTGGCCGGGTCCTCGATCGTGCCCCCCTCATGGCTGATGTGCCAGAGGTTGCGGTCGCGCGAGTAGATCTTGGTTGCGCTCGCGGTGGTCGGGATGTTCCGCTGCTTGAGGTAGTCCAGCATCGCCAGGCGCCCAGACAGATTCCACTTGTCGTGGCGCCACGGGACGATCACCTCAAGCTCGGGCGCGAGCGCCGCATAGGCCGACTCGAACCGGACCTGGTCGTTGCCCTTTCCCGTGCACCCGTGCGAGACGGCCGTGCACCCGGTCTTCTTGGCGACCTCGACCTGCGCCCGCGCAAGGACCGGGCGGGCGATCGCCGTGCCGAGCAGGTACCGCCCCTCGTAGATGGCGCCCGTGATCATCGTGGGCATCACGAACTCGTCCACGAACGCGGACTTGAGGTCCACGACGTGGCACTCGACGGCCCCCGAGTTCTTTGCCTTCTGTTCGACGCCGGCGAGCTCGTCGGAGCCCTGCCCGACATCGCCCACGACACAGACAACCTCCGCGCCGGGAATGTTCTCCTTGAGCCACGGAACGATGCAGGAGGTGTCGAGGCCTCCGGAGTAGGCGAGTGCGATTCGCTTCTTCATTCTCAATCCTTGCATGAGCGCGGAGCGTGCGGATGTCGAAACTGTGTGACGAAGCCGGGCGGTCAGATTCCGCCGAGAGTATGGAGCAAGAGCGCGTTCTGCACGTGCATGCGGTTCTCCGCCTGCTCGTACACGACCGATCGCGGCGAGTCGATGACCGCGTCCGTCACTTCCGCGCCCCGGTGCGCGGGCAGGCAGTGCATGAACAGCGTCTGGGGGCCCGCGATCGACATGAGCCTCTCGTCCACGCGGTAGTTGCTGAACGCCGCCATGCGCTTGATCTTCTGGTCCTCATCGCCCATCGAAACCCACGTGTCGGTGTAGACGGCGGCCGCTCCCTTGACGGCGTTGGGGTCGGTGGTGATGAGCAGGCGAGCGCCCGAGGCGCACGCCAGCCTCACGCTCTCCTCGACGATCGAGTCCTCGGGTGCGTAACCCTCGGGCGTGACAACCGTGAGGTCGCACCCAAGGATCGCCGCACCGTGCATGAGCGAGTTGCACACGTTGTTGCCGTCGCCGATGTAGGCGATCTTCAGACCGCGGAGCGGGGCGACGGGCGCGCCCGGGCCGCCCATGCGCTCGGCGAGGGTGAAGTAGTCCGCAAGCGCCTGGCACGGGTGGTGGAGGTCGGAGAGCGCGTTGATCACCGGGATCTTCGCGTGCTGGGCGAGCTCGTCGAGGACCTCCTGCGAATAGACGCGGGCGACGATGCAGTCCACCATGCGCTCGAGGTTCTTCGCGTAGTCCTTGACGGATTCGCGCGCGCCGATCCGCTCGCGGCCGTGGTCGAAGTACATCGCGTGCGCGCCCATCTTGGACGGGCCGACCTCGAACGTGACGCGTGTCCGCAGCGAGGGTTTCTCGAAGATCAGGATGATCGTCTTGCCCGAGAGGGCCGCGGCGTACGGCGTGATGTTCTTCTTGACGCGCGCGGCGGTCTCGAAGAGCTCGGCGATCTGCTCGCGTGAGAGCGACGACAGGGTGAGGAGATCTCGCTTGTGCATGGCATCCATCGGGTGCGTGGGCGACTGGATCGGCTTGGCTTCAACGAACGTGCTCATGTCGGTGCTCGGTCTTTGGTGTGGGTTTGGACGAGGGGCAAACGATGCTGCTGAACGCCAGAGGCGCGTCGCGCGTTCAGGGTGGGTCGATCCTTGTGCCGATGTGCTCGCCGCGCGCCAGGCGCACAAGGTCCCCGGGCTGATTCCAGCTCGCGATGTACGCCGGAACGCGCGAGCCGCTCGCGGCGGCGAGCGCCGCGCGAACCTTGGGGATCATTCCTCCGGAAATGACGCCCCGCCCGATGAGGGCGTCGATAGCTGCGCGATCGAGCGACGCGATGGGCCGCTTCTGCTCGTCGAGCACCGCGGGCACATCCGTCAGCAGGACCAGCGCGCGGGCGCCCAGCGATTGCGCCAGCCCCGCCGCGGCGTCGTCCGCGTTGATGTTGAGCGCTTCACCGCGATCGTCGAGCCCGATGGAGCAGACGACGGGCAGATAGCGGTTGCCCAGAAGGAGCCGAAGCAGTGGCGACGCGCCCGGAAGCACCCGACCGACCCTTCCCAGGTCAGCGCCGCCCGGGGATCGGGTGAGTGTGGTGGGAAGGATCTGGGCGTCGCCGAGCGACAGACCCAAGGCGGGAAACGAGGGAAAGCCGTCGCCTCGGTTCGTCCCCGCCACGCTCTCGCGCGGTGACGCGGCCGCGTTGATCGCGCCCACGAGGGATTTGTTCACACGCCCGGCCAGCACGCCCGCGATCTCGGGCATGTGGTCGCTCAGAGTTACGCGCAGCCCTTCGATCCGCTCGGACGAGAGCCCGAGGCGCTCCAGGTGCGCGTCCACGGCCCTGCCACCGCCATGCACCAGCACGAGCTGGCCCTCGAGCCGGCGGTGCGCTTCCAGCACCGCGCGCCACAGCTCGGGCTGGGTTCCGGGCGTGTCCACGCCAGCGCCGCCGATCTTGATCACCAGGGGCGCGATCATCGGTCGCCTCCAAAGACGAACCCGGCGGTCTCCGCGAGCCCGAATCGGATATTCATGCACTGCACGGCCTGGCCCGCCGCACCCTTGACAAGGTTGTCGATCGCCGAGCTGACGATGAGATGCCCGCAGGACTCATCCACGGCCCACCCGATATCGCAGAAGTTCGTGTGGCGCACCGCACCGACCGCGGGCCAGCGATCGCGACCCAGCAGGCGCACGAACGGGCAGCCCCGATAGGCCGCCGCGAGACACTCGGCGATTCGTGCCTCGCTCCACCCGGTGCTCAGCTCCGCATGGATCGTGCTCAGGATGCCCCGATCGAACTCGACCAGGTGCGGCGTGAAGATCGTGGGCACGCCGGCGTGGAGGTCGATCTCCGGGTTGTGCCGGTGCTTGAGCACGTTGTACGCCTGCAGCGACACCTCGCAGAAGTGCGTCTTGCTCGTCGCCGAACGCCCAGCGCCCGACACGCCCGAAACCGCGTCCACGATCACCTTGCGAGATATGTCGATCGCGCCCGCACGCACGAGCGGGGCCAGCGGCAGGATCGCCGAGGTCGGGTAGCAGCCGGGCACCGCGATCACGTCGGCCGAACGCAGGGCTTCGCGATTCAACTCCACAAGACCGTACACGGCGCGTGCGAGCACGTCCGAGTGCGTGTGCTCGAATCCGTAGTGCCGTGGATACAGGTGCGCGGGCGGCGGAGCGCCAGCGGGCCCGCGCGTGAATCGGTACGCCGCGGAGAGATCGAGCAAAACCGGCGTCCAGCTCGGTCCAGCACGCCCCGCGAATTCGGCTACAAGCTCGAGGCTCGCCTCGTGCGGCGTCGCGAGAAAGATCGCGTCCGGGCGCAGCGCCGCGATTGCCTGGACATCCGCCGGGAGCACCGGCATGTCGATCCGCCCCTGCAGCGACGGGTGCAGATCCGCGATGCCTGCGGGCTTCTCGGCGGACTGCCGCTCGGACCCGAACAGCCCGACGATGCTCGCCGCGGGATGATCGACGAGAAGTCGAATGATCTCACGCCCGCTGTACCCGGGGGCGCCGATGATGACCGTAGTGATGCGTGTGTTGCCCACGTGTTTCCCTCTCGCGTGCTATCGCAGCCCCGCGAGTTGCTTGAGCGACGTGACGACGCCCGCCGCGGCCCGCGGGGAGCGTGTCGCCACGAGGACGGTGTCGTCTCCCGCGACCGTGCCCAGCACCGAGCGGAGCGAGGCCCGGTCGAGCTCGCTGGCCAGCGCGCTCGCCTGCCCGGGGCCCGTGTGGAGCACGACCATTGTGCCGCCGCAGTCGGCGCGCATGAGGTAGGTCCGCAGCGCCGCCTCCAGCTCCGTCGCGCCCCCGGCCGGCACGGACGCGGATGTGGCTTGCACGTACGACGTGCCCGAGCCATTGGAAGGCGCGCCGTCGGGGAGCAGGTACCCGCCCGCGCCCTTCATCACGCCCAGCTCTCGCAGGTCTCGCGACAGCGTCGCTTGCGTCGCCTCGATGCCCTCGCGGCGAAGAAGGATGGCGAGTTGATCCTGCGAGTGCACGCCGCCGCGACGGATGAGGTCGCGCACGCGCTGCCAGCGTCGGAGTTTGTCGCTCATGCGTGATTATGCACACGCTACATGAATATGTCAAGGCACGTGGAGGCCCGCGGCGCTCGTCTCTGGGGCCAGGCTCATGAAAGACCCGAGAAATCGAATCCCGAGGGGGCCAGGCGAATCGCGAGCACTCCCAGAGCCGCCGCGACGATCAGGACGAGCACCGCACCAATCCATGGCCGTCCCCGACGGACCAGTGGCAGGGCGCCGAGCGCCGGCGACAGCAGTGCCCCCAGCGCCGAGGCGTGCGACCAGGGCGACACGTCGAACGTTGTCAGTCGCCACGCGCCGATCAGTCCCGCGCCGATCACCGCCACGGGCAGCGCGAGGCACCGCCACACATTCCAACCAGGCCTCCAGAACGCGAGGACCATGACCGGGCCCAACGTCGCGGCCAGACATCCGCACACCTGGGCAAGAGAAGCGGTCTGCGATTGGATCATCGCGATGGACGTGGCGCTCAATCCCACGATGAGCGCGAGCGGCGTGCGAGCGCCGCCCGATGCTCGCGAGGCCAGCGACAGCGCGCCCCACAGTGCCATCATGCCGGCCGCCAGCACACCGGTGACGAGCAGGGCCGGTTGTAACTGGGCCGTGGGTCTGATGCGCGTGACCAGCGCTGTGCCCGCAGCGCACGCCACGATCCCAATCAGCGCTCGCGCCCCGGCGCCCTTGCACCGACCAGCGAGGAGCCCGGCGAGCACGACGATCGCCGCCAGATGGGGCAGATAGTCCGTGACGCTTGGGACCGGCAGCAGGCCCTTGTAGCCCTGCACGGCCACCGCGCCCGCCGCGAATCCCACGCCGACGCCGACGATCGATCCCCAATTCCCGCGCGCCGCACCGGGGCGCCAGGGTCTCCATGAAACGACGAGCGTCACGGAGCTGATCGCCACGGGCACTGCCACGCCAAGCACCGCGCCGAGTGGTGGGGGCATTCGCTGCTCCAACAGTGGAAACGCGCGCTCAGGGAGCGCGCGCATCCACGGATTGCTCCATCTCACGCGGGCGCCGTGACGCTCGTCGAGCGGGCGCCCGACGACTTACTTCGCCGCGGCCTCCAACGCGACCGTCAGCTGGACGTCCGTGCCCAGCAGATCGGGCATGTACGCGACGCCGAAATCGAGGCGGTTGATCGTGAGCGTCGTCTCGTATCCAACGATCTCGCCGCCCTGCGGGCTCTTGCCCTGCCCGGTCTTGGCGAGCTTGAAGGACACGGACTTGGTCTTGCCGCGGATGCTCAGGTCGCCCGTCACGTCGTACGCGCCCTCCCCGGCCTTCTTGATCGACGTGCTCTTGAACGTGGCGGTGGGATTCTCCGCCGCGGCAAAGAAGTCGTTGGACTTCAGGTGGCCGTCGCGCTTCGCGTTGCCCGTGTTGATGGAGGTCGTCTTCACGTCGAGCGTCAGCGAGGACTTCGACAGGTCCGCGTCGTTGATCGACACGTTGCCCGAAACCTCGTCGAACCTGCCATAGGAGTAGCCGACGTTCAGGTGCTTGATCCGGAACAGGATGTAGGTGTGCACCGGATCGACATTGCCCTGGGCCTCGCCCGTCGCGAGCGCGGACAGCGCCGCCGCGGGCGCACTGGCTCGCGGCGCGAATCCGGCGAGCATCGCGAGCGTGCCCAGAGACGTGACGGTGGCGAGGGCGAGGATCGTGCGTGCGTTCATGGTGATTCCTTATCGACGAGGTTCGCTGAAGTGCTCCGAACGGAGTTCGACGCACCGCCCGCGCGGCGGTTCGCCGTGCGGTTCGCGGAATATATCGATAATGATCGATACAATCAAGACCCGCCCCGAGCCCCGAAGTTCGGGAGGCGTGAGGCGGCGATTCCCTCCGCGGCGCTCCGTCACGCCTCGGGCATGAGCTCGATCGAGGCCGCGGTCGCGTCGTCGTCCCAGCTCGTCGTGGACGCGAAGCGCTCCACCGCGAGGAAGAGCCGATCGACGTCGTCCTGCGGCGAGGGAGACTCTGCGAGCGTTTCCTCCACGCGTGCCCGCGTGAACTCGTCGCCCTGCGTCGAACGCTGCTCGGAGATGCCGTCCGAGTACAGCACGAGGCGATCGCCCGGCTGCAGCGCGAGGCGCTCGCCGACGTACTGGTACTCGGGATCGATCGCGATCGGGATGCCCCCGCCGTTCTGGATCCGCTGCGGGGGCCCACCGCGCGGCTTGAGCAGCCAGTGCCCGTGCCCGGCATCCACGTACACGATCGAGCCGGTGCGTGCGTCGAGGATGCCCACCCACATCGTGACGAACCGGTCCATCGCGCAGCGCCCGGCAAGGTAGTTGTTCAGCGCGATGAGCGCGCGCGCCGCGTCCTGGTAGCGGGCCAGCGCCGCGTGCAGGTACGACTGCGTTGTCGCCATCAGCAGGGCCGCGCCGATGGACTTCCCCGCGACGTCGCCGATGCAGAAGGCCACCCGATCGTCTCCCAGCGGCACCACATCGAACAGGTCGCCCGCGACCGACCGACCCGGCGTGCAGCGCATCGCGTAGCGCACGCGGGCCAGCGTTCCTGAGGGCGGAGGCATGATCATCTGCTGGGCCTCTCGCGCCGCGTTGAGCTCGTGCTCCAGGCGCCGCTGGCGCCGCTCGAGTTCTTCTCGGCGGATGTTCGCCAGCGCGAGCCCGCAGATCTGCGCGAGCGCCTGGCAGAAGCCCGCGGCATGGGACTGCACCGACGCCTCCTGCCCGCGCGCGTCGAGGTACAAGAAGCCCGCGACGCTCGTGCCCAGCATGATGGGCGCACACAACGCCGAGTGGATACCCAGGCTCACGATGCTCTGCCCGTAATTGCCGGGCGCGCCATCCTCCATGAGGCGAGCCAACTGCCCGCTGGACGCCTCCTTGATCAACGACTGGCTGAAGGCGAAGTTCGTCGCCGGCTCATCCGGTGGCGTGCGCGACGCGGCCACCTCGACCATCACCTCAGCGCCGGACGCCGGGAGCGGGCGCAGCCACGCCGCCCGTTGGTACCCCGATCCCGCCCGCGCCGCCTCGAGCGCGACCTTGTGCAGCTCGCTCTCGCTCGGTGCCGCGTTGATGGACGCCGAGGCGCGGATGAGCAGATCGAGCCGCTGCTGCGCGGTCCACGCGAGCTCGCGCTCGGGGACGCGCTCCACGCGGTGGGGGCCCGCCTGCAGCATCGTCGAGGCGATGACCGACGTCGCGGTGCGCGTGCGCATCGTGCCCAGGCTCACACGGAACGTCCAGGGCCCGATCGCGAGCAGATCGTCGGGCTCGAGCAGCGTCGGGCGCTGCGCCGCGAGCGGCACGCCGTTCACGAGCGTCCCGTGCCGGCTTCCCAGGTCGGTCACGTGCCATTGCGCGGCCAGGCATGTGAGCGTCGCGTGCCGACGGGAGACCGTCTCGTTCGCCAGCACGATGGAGTTCTCGATCGCACGACCGATCGAGGCGTGGTCCGTTCGAACAGTCGGGCGCGTCGCGAGCGCCGGCCCTCCAACGGGCTCGAGCGTGAGAAGAGGAATGTCGCCCCGATGGGTCGTCATGCCAGCCGATCGCTTTCGTTGGAGGACATCGCTTCGAGCAGGACATGATCCTAACCGGTCCGATCGCCCGGGTCCGCACCGCGTTATGCGGGCCTTCGTCCGCCGGGGGACCTTGATCCCCCGAGGGCTTGGGCCGATATCGCGATCGATTCCCATTCGAGCGCAGGGAGCGATTTCGCATGGCTTTGCTGAAAAGAGGCACGTCGTGGATGGCACGGTTGCTCACGCCCGGTGAGTCGATCGTGGCGCCCTTGGGGGCCGCCATGGCGCTCTTTGTGGGCGCGACGACGCTGGTGCTCGGCGGCTGGACGGCGTGGACACTCCGGCGCGATCGTGTCGGTGATGCCACCTCTCGCCTCGAGGCCGCGGGCGCTCTCCTCGCGCCGACTCTCGCCTCGTCGCTCGCGCAGGAGGATGTGGAGGGGGCGCGCGCGCTGCTCGAAAGGGTGGCCAAGACGCACGGGCTTCGCGGCGCACGCCTCACGCTCCCCGACGCGAGCGTGCTCGCCGAGCACGATGCCGCCGGAGCGGTGCGAGCCATGCCCAGCGCAACCGCGGTTGTCTGGGCCCATCCGCTCGAGGGCGCCAAGAAGGTGATCACCGCCCACAGCCTCACGATGGCGTTCGATGTCGAGGTTCCCGCGCGCGGACACGTGCGACTGGAGTTGAGCCAGGACCTTGCGACGGGCGTGGGGCTGTCGTGGGAAGCCGGGACGGGCTTCGCCATCGCGGGGGGTGCTTCGCTGGTGTTCTTCTTCGGCACGTACCGCTGGACGCGCCGTCGTGTGCGGGCGATGGGCGCGATCCGCGAGGCGCTGCTCGAACTCCAGGACGGACAGACCCATCCGCCGCTGCTTGCCGTGTCGAACGACTTCGGGCGTGAGGCCCATGCGTGGAATCAGATGCTCCGGGAGCGCGAGCATCTCCGCGGGCAGCTCCTGGCCGACCAGGCGCGCGAGCAGCTGGCCAAGCGTGCCGGCGGAGCGGGGCAGCTCCCCCTGGCCTGCGACGCGCTGTGGAACGGCGTCGTCGTGCTCGACGAGAAGCTCCGCATCGTCTACGCCAACCCGTCGGCCGCCGTCTTCCTGGGCGCCCGCCGCGAGAAGCTGGGCGAGGGCGTCGCCACCGACCACCTCAGCGATCCCGCCGTCGTCGAGTCGATCCGGAACGTGGTCTCCGGACGCGTGCGCCGACGGACGAGCGTGGAGGTCAAGCGTGCCGAGGGCGCGGGCGTGCTGCGATTCACGGTCCGTGCCATCGGGCGCGAGGACCTGGGCGGCGCGGTCGTGTTCATCGAGGACGTGACGCAGCAGAGGATCGCCGACGAGGCACGCGACTCGTTCGTCGCGCAGGCGACGCACGAGCTCCGCACGCCGCTCACGAACATCCGCCTCTACGTCGAGCAGGCGATCGAGGCGGGCGAGAGCGACTCGGCGACCCGCGCGAGCGCCCTGAACGTCATCAACCAGGAGAGCCTGCGCCTCGAGCGCATCGTCTCGGACATGCTGAGCGTGAGCGAGATCGAGGCGGGCTCGATCAAGCTGCGCAGCGACGACGTCCGTCTGGACACGCTCTTCGACGATCTCGCCGCCGAGTTCTCCCCCCAGGCCCGCGAGAAGGGGCTGGCCCTCGCGTTCGAGATCCCGCCCAAGCTGCCCGTGATCCACGCGGACCGCGACAAGATCGCCCAGGCGCTGCACAACCTGATCGCCAACGCGATCAAGTACACGCCCGCGGGCGGCAGGGTGGACGTCAAGGTCGATGTGAACAACGCCCGCCTGAGCGTGGACGTCACGGACACCGGCTTTGGCATCGCGCCCCAGGAGCAGGAGCTCGTGTTCGAGAAGTTCTACCGCGCCCAGGACAAGCGCGTCCGCGATGTCGTGGGCACCGGGCTTGGGCTCCCGCTCGCGCGCGAGGTCGCCCGCCTCCACGGCGGAGAACTGACCCTGCGCTCCGAGCTCAACAAGGGAAGCACGTTCACGCTGTCGGTGCCGATCCAGACGAGCAGCGCCATGGCGGCATGAAGACCGGAGGGCCCGTGGAGATCAGCGAGCAGATCAAGGGAGCCGTTCGTGTCATCCGTCCCGTCGGCGCGCTCACCGGGCTCGACGCGGAGAAGGTGAAGTCACGCGCGACCCTCGCCGCCTCGGCGAGCCTGGGCAAGATCGTCCTCGACGCCGGCGCGATCCCCTTCGTCGATGGGCGTGGGCTCGAGGTGCTCGTCGAGCTCAGCCAGGACCTGGGCGCGACGGGGCAGGTGCTCAAGCTCGCCGCGGCCAACGAATCGCTGCGCGAGGTCATGGAGCTCACGGAGATCACCGGGCACTTCGAGCACTACGAGGACGCCAACGCCGCCGTCAGGAGCTTCCTGTGACCGCCCCCAAGGACCCCATGCCCGCGGACGCGCAGGCCCGAGCCGAACGCCCCGCGCCGCCCTCGCTCGCGGCGCTCGGCGCCGGCGCGCCCACGACGGGCCCGGCGCCCGCGCGTCTCCGCGTGGGGGATGTCCTCGTCAAGGAGGGGGTGCTCAGCGAGGAGCAGCTCAAGCGCGCCCTCGCCCAGCAGAAGAGCTCGGGCAGAATGCTCGGCGAGATGCTCGTCGAGCAGGGTGTCATCACTAGTGTCGCGCTCGTCCGCACGCTCGCGCGTCACCTGAACGTCCGCGGGTGCACCATCCGCCACGGGCTTGTGGATCCCGCCGCCCTGAAGCTCATCGGCGCCGAGGAGGCCGAACGCCTCAAGGTCATCCCGATGTTCAAGGTGCACGGCGTGCTGACCGTCGCGATGGCCGAGCCCCAGAGCCTCCCGACCGTCGATCGCCTCCGCCAGCTCACGGGCTGCAAGGTACGCCCGGTTCTGGCCCTCGAGGGCAACATCAAGGAGTACATCAAGAAGTACGCGTCGGGCGATGTGGACGTGGACGCGTTCCTCACGTCGCTCTCGGAGTCGGACGTCGAGGTCGTCGAACGCGAGAGCGTTGACGACGGCCCGTCCACCGACCTCGACAAGATGGTCGCGGGCAGCCCGATCATCAACCTCGTCAACGTCGCCCTGCTCACCGCGGTCAAGGACAAGGCCTCGGACATCCACATCGAGCCCGACAAGAAGGGCACGCGCATCCGCTACCGCATCGACGGCGTCCTGCGCGACCTGATGAAGCCCCCACCGGGCATGCACGCCTCGATCGTCTCGCGCGTCAAGGTCATCGGCAAGATGGACATCGCCGAGAAGCGCCTCCCGCAGGAGGGGCGAGTGCGGATCATCGCCGAGGGGCGCGACATCGACCTGCGCGTCTCCAGCATGCCCACGCTGCTGGGCGAAAAGCTGGTGCTGCGCATCCTCGACAAGGACAACCTGAAGGTGCGGATGGAGGACCTGGGCTTCCGCCCCGAGATCCTCGGAACCTTCAAGCGCATTCTCGAGCAGCCGCAGGGGCTGATCCTCGTCACCGGGCCCACCGGCTCGGGCAAGACGACGACGCTCTACTCCGCGCTCGACCTGCTCCGCAGCCCCGAGTCGAACATCGTGACCGTCGAGGACCCCGTCGAGTACCAGCTCGACCTCGTGAACCAGATCCAGGTGCACGAGCAGATCGGGTTCAACTTCGCACGCGCGCTCCGCTCGATCCTCCGCCAGGACCCCGACGTGATCATGGTGGGGGAGATCCGCGACGAGGAAACGGCTCGCGTCGCCCTGCAGGCCGCACTCACCGGACACCTTGTGCTCGCGACCCTACACACCAACGACGCGCCCGGCGCCGTCACCCGCCTCAACGACATGGGCATCGAGGGCTACCTCCTCTCGGGGGCGCTCAACGGCGTGGTCGCCCAGCGACTGGCACGCACGATCTGCCCCGCCTGCGAGACGCGGTACCACCCCACGGAGCGCGCCCTGCAGGACGCGGGCATCCCCGAGATGGCCGGGCGCGCCTTCCGCAAGGGCGCGGGCTGCCGGCAATGCCACGACTCGGGCTTCCGCGGGCGCATGGGCATCTACGAGTTCATGGAGGTCACGCCCGCCATCCGTCGCATGGTCCACACCATGGCGCCCTCGCACGAGCTCCGCGCCAGCATCCGTGAGAGCGGCGGGCTCTCCCTCCGGCAGGAGGGCGTCCTCGTCGCCGTCGCCGGAAAGACGAGCCTCGAGGAGGTCCTTCGCGCCACGCAGGACGACGGCGATGATCTCGCGCCGAAGAAGGTTGCGCGAGCCAACCCGCCCGCGGATGCCCAGGTCCGCAGGGAGGTCGCGTGAAGTTCCGCTACCAGGCATTTGATCGCGCCGGCGCGGCCCGCTCCGCGGTGGTCGAGGCCGCGTCGATGGCCGACGCTCAGGAATCGCTCCGCCGCGAGGGGCTCTTCGTCTCGAGCGTCGTCGCCGCCGAGGATGCGCCCGCGGGCTCGTCCGCAAGGCGATCGCTCTCGCTCGGCTCCTCGCGCGTGAAGAGCATCGCCAGTTTCACGCGTCAGATGTCGGTCCTCATCGGCACGGGCACGCGCGTCGCCGACGCCCTGCTCGCCATGGAACGCCAGGCCCGCGACGCGCGGTTCAAGGACGTCGTCGCCGGCGTCCGGCGCCGAGTCGAAGAAGGGTCCACGCTCTCCGATGCGATGCACGCCAACCCGGGGTGGTTCGATCCCGTCGCGGTGAGCCTCGTTCGCGCCGGCGAGTCCAGCGGACGCCTCGACCAGATGCTCCAGCGTCTCTCGGACATCACGCTCCAGCGTCTCCGCGTGCGACAGACCATCGCCGGGGCAATGGTCTACCCGCTGCTGCTCATCAAGATCTCCGTGGGCGTGCTGACGACGATGATGGTCTTCGTGCTTCCCAGGTTCACGGGGCTCTTCACGACGCTCCAGGTGCCGCTGCCGCCCACGACTCGCGCGCTCATGGCCGCGAGCGACTTCCTGACACGGTTCTGGTGGCTCGTGCTGGGGGCATTGATTGCGGCCACAGTCGCCGCGGTGCTCTGGGTTCGATCCCCCTCCGGACGCGCTTCGGTGGACCGTGCCCTGGTCCGCCTTCCGATGCTCGGACGACTGACGCGGAGCTTCGCCACGGCACGCCTGGCCCGCGTCCTGGGACTGCTCATGGACGCGAAGGTCCCGCTGCTCGAATCCCTCGATCTCGTGCGTCTCTCGATGGGCAACGGCGAGTACCGCGCGCTGCTCGATCACACCAGCGCGCACGTGCAGAAGGGCGAGGCCCTGAGCTCCTGCCTGGCTCGCGGCGGCATCGTCGATATCGGCGTCCTCGAAGCGCTCCGCAACGCCGAGAGGACCGGACAGATCGGCCCCGTGCTCATCAGCATGGCCGATTTCCTCGACGAGGAGAATCGCACCCTCGTCAAGTCCATCACGTCGCTCATCGAGCCCGTCATCCTCATCACCCTGGGCGTCGTCGTCGGGTTCATCGCGACCAGCCTCTTCCTTCCGCTCTTCGATCTGACCGCGGCCGCCGGTGGCGGCGGAGGTGCGTCGTGAATCGATCGGTCTCCACGCGACGGGTGTTCTCCCCCATCGGCCTCGAGATGTCCCCAACATCGATCGCCGCGGCTCAGTGGCGGTTCGGTCGCGCGGGCCGCACCCTCGCCGCGTCGGTCCGGTTCCCGCGCTCGGCGATCGCCCGCCAGCCCAAGGACGCCACGGCGTCGACCGACGCCATGACCTCCGCGGAGGTGGCGCACATCGCGCGCGTCCTGAGCCGCCACGGATTCCAAGGGCGCGACGTGGTCCTGGCCGCTCCCGACGATCGCGTGATGATCGCGACGCTCGAGCTGCCCCCTCGCTCCTCGGGCGCGCCGCTGCCGCAGATCGCCGCGGCGGAGTTGGCCCGTATGAACCGCCAGGAGCCCGGCGCTCTGCGCACGCAGCTCTGGGAGATCGCGTCGCCCGCCCGCGCCGGGTCCGCAGACTCGACGCACGCGATGGTCGCGGGCCTCGTGGAGCGCGAGGCCCAGGACTGGTCCCGCGCCTTCGAGGACGCCGGGCTGACGCTCGCCGCGATCGACGCCCGCTGCTGGAGCCTCGCGCGCGTGTGCCAGGAGATGGTGGGCTCCACGCCCGAGCCCTCCGCCGCGATCGTCCTGGATGTCGGCGAGAGCGGAGCGCTCCTCGTTGTCGCCCGCCTCGAAGGGACCAGTGTTCAGGTCGTCTACGAGCGATCGATCGCCGGCATCGGCCTCGATGCGATGCGCGCCCGCCTCGCCGAACTCACGCAACTCCCGTCGGACATCGTGGACCATTTGCTGCGCCCGGGTGGCCTGTCGGGAGAGGTCGATGTCTCCGCGATGCTCGCCGGCGAGATCGCCCTTGTGCTGCGCGAGCACGCCGACACGCTCGCGACCGAGATTGCCGCGGCGTCGTCGTACACCGCGCACCGCTATCCCGTGCCGCTCGTCGGGATGTTCCTGTGCGGCGCCGCGCTGGAGGCGACCGGGTTTCTCGAAGCCATCCGCGCGCGACTTCCCATCCAACCCGAGGCGATGCGCGTCCTCCGTCCCATGGGCCTCGCACGCACCGATCCGGAGCGGGAGGCTTCGGCCCGGGACCTCGATTGTCACGACGCGGGGCTGACCACCGCGTGCGGGCTGGCGCTCTACCCATCGGAGGCCGCGGCATGATCGCCATCAACCTTTTGCCCGAGACCTGCGTCCGCGAGCGCCGCATCCGCGTGCGCACGCGCCGCTGGGCCGTCGCGGCGACCCTCACCGCCATGTCGCTCTTTGCCAGCTACCTCTGGCTCTCGGGGCTCTGGGATGTCGGACTCGGCGGGCTCGCGGAGGACCTCGAGCGCGCGGAGCGACGCCTCGCCGACGCCAAGCGGGAGCAGGCCAAGGTCCAAGCGTCGCTCGTCGAGGCCGACGCCGCGCGCCGCGCCCTCGACGCCGTCAGCGATCTGCCGGACTGGGGCCTGCTGCTCAACCTGCTCGCGCAGCAGGGCGGCGGGCGCGCCACCCTCACCGCGTGCACGCTCGCGATCGCCAAGAGCGACGCCGCCTCGGCGCCCAAGGGGCGTGTGGGGCGATTCGTGCTCACCATCCAGGGGCTCGTCGAGGATCCCAAGTCAGCCACGGACTTCGCGGTGGATCTCGAGAGCACCCACGTCTTCGAGCGGGTGAACCTGGTGGACACGATGCGGACCAGCGCGCAGGGCCGCGAACTCCTCTCGTTCCGCATCGAGTGCGCGATGACGGACCCCGCCGGGGAGATGCAGCCATGACGACCTGGAAGCCCGTGTGGAAGGTCGATAGCGCCGGCGCGGGGGCCATCGCCCTGCTCGCCATCGTCTGGTGGGCGCTGGGCGTGAACCCGCTCGTCGAGGCGCGAGCCGCGCGGGATCGAGCCCGCGACGAACTCACGAATCGACGCGAAGAGCTCCGCACACTTGAGGAGCAAGTGCAGACCACCGAGGCCCGTGTCGCGCGTCTGCGACAGGAACTCGCCGCACGCGACGTCCGCCTCGGCCACGCCGCGGACGTCAACGGACGGGTCGATACGCTCACGCGCCTCGCCCTGGACGCCGGCCTGCGCCTGGACGCGATCAAGCCGGGCGAGCCCGCGCCGGGCCCCAAGTACACCGCGGTGCCGATCCGTATCTCGGGCGTCGGCACCTACCAGACCGCCGCCAACTTCCTTAGAGCCATGCACGAGCGATTCCCGGACGTGGGCGTCGCCTCGTTCGATCTCCGCGCCAAGCCCGAACCGCCGGTCACCAAGGCCACGTTCTCGTTCGACCTGTTGTGGTTCACCCAGCCGGCGGCGCCGTCGGCACCGACGCGCGGAAAAAAGACGCCGTGACCTTGCCGGGCGTGCGCGCGATTCGCCTAATCCTCCCGTGAAACTCACAGGGGAACGCAAGGTCTACGCCGCCATTCTCGGTCTGGGGCTTCTGGCCCTGATCGTGGATCGCACGTTCATGCAGCCTCAGGGCGCTCGCGCCGACTCCGCGCCGCCCGAGCCGCTGCTCGTCGCGCCCAAGGCTTCGCCCGGCGCCGCTCCGGCCCGCCGAGCGCCCGCGAGCGCGGGGCCCTCGCTCGCCGAGCGCTTGAAGAGCGCCGCCGAACTGCTTCCCGCCGCCCCACCCAAGGACGCCTTCGACCCTAACGCGTCGAGCGAAGACGCATCGCCGCGCGGCTCCACGAAGGCCGAACTCTTCCGCCAGCAGCACAAGCTCACCGCGATCGTCACGACCGATAAGGGTGGCACGGCCCTGATCGATGGCGAGGCGATCCGGGTTGGGCAAACGCTCGGGGAGTTCACGCTCGTCGCCATCAGCGACGAGGGAGCGCACTTTGAGCGCGACGGCGAGCGCGTCACCCTCACACGACCCAAGAAGCTCCTCAAGACGTCGGGCCCTCGATAGCGCAAGGGCACCGGAGCGTCGTCCGCACTCTCCACAAACGGGGAAGCGCCGTCACACGCCGCTGAAGTCGCCGCTTCAAGCGACCGATGACTCTGATGCGTCCGGCAAGAGCCGCGCGCACCAGAGGATTCTCACATGCACGCAACACGTTCTCGCGCGTTCAGCCTCATCGAGCTCGTCATCGTCGTCGTGATCATCGGGATCATCGGCGCGATCGCGATTCCGCGCATGAGCCGCGGCGCCGCCGGCGCCGGCGACAGCGCGCTCATCGCGAACCTCTCGCAGCTTCGCGCCGCCCTGGATCTGTTCCAGACGGAGAACGGCATCTACCCGACGTTCGCCAACATGCCCACCGCGCTCACGGGCTACTCCGACGGCAAGGGCAACGTCCAGGCGACCAAGGACACCACGTTCATCTACGGCCCGTACATCCGCGCGATCCCCCCGGTCCCCACCGGATCGAAGAAGGGCTCGACGGGCATCGCGACGGGCACCACCGGCTCCCGCGCCTACACCGGCACCGGTTCCGTCGGCTGGTTCTACGACGCCAGCACGGGCGACATCTGGGCCAACTCCGACGGCAGCGACGCCAGCGGCAAGACGTACATCAGCTATTGATGAGGATCGGCGGGATGACGCCCGCAACGAACACGCGAACCAAGGCCACGGACCAGGTCAGGACGACCTCCGTGGCCTTTGCCTTTCACGGGGCCCCACTCGCGATGATCTCAGGCGCGCCCAACTCGAGATCGCGTCAGCGTGCCGAGCACCGTCGCGCGTTCACGCTCATCGAGCTCGTCCTCGCCATCGCCATCATGGCGATCGCCAGCGCCATCATCTGGCCCCGCTATGGCCGCTCCGTCGCGAACTATCGCGCCGACGCCGCCGCCCGGCGCGTGGCCCAGGACCTCAAACTCGCCGCGACCTGGGCCCGCCAGCGCAGCCAGTCCAAGCTCATCATCTTCAACGCCACCGGGTACTCGATCTCGGGCATGCGCGCCCTCGACGGCTCGGGCGGGCTCTACGCGGTGGACCTCACCCAGGAGCCCTACCGCGCCACGCTTCGCGGCGTGGACTTCGGTGGATTCACTCAGGCCAGCTTCGATGGGTACGGCACGCCCGTCACCGCGGGCGTGATCCGACTCCAGTCCGGGTCCGTCGTGCGAACCGTCACCATGGACGCCGCGGGCAACACGAGCATCACCCAGAACTAGCGCCCGCCCGGAGCGGCACGCCAATCGGAGATCGGATTGACACGAGGAACGACCCAACGCCGTGCACGAACGACGCGAGGCTTCACCCTCGTCGAGATCGTCACGAGCGTCGCGATCTCCTCGGTCCTCCTCCTCGCCCTCACGTCGGTCGTCCTGCTCGCGTCAAAGGCGATTCCAGCGAACGCCACCGCGACCGACGCCCGCGACGGTGCCGCCGGCGCGATCGACTCGCTCCTCGCCGAACTCGCCAGCGCCAAGAACGTTTCTGTCGCGACGCCAACGAGCATCACGTTCACCGTCCCCGATCGCACGGGCGACGGCGTGGACGACACCATCGCCTACCAATGGAGCGGCGCGCCGGGCGGCACGCTGCAGCGCAACTTCAACGCCGCGGGCTGGACCAACGTCTCCCCGCCCCTCTCGGCCTTCGCGCTCAACTACAGCAAGCGCTCCACGACGAGCAACGTCACGACGTCCACGCAGATCGATTCGGGCGAGATCACCCTCTGGAGCTGGAACGGTTGGTCCGGCAGCACGCCGAGCACGACCTTCGCGTCACTCTCGACGACCGCGTGGGCCAACCAGATGTTCCAGGTGAGCCTGGCCCAGGCGGGCATCAACCGTCTGGAGATCACCCGCATCTCGCTCCAGCTCAAGCAGACCAGCACGAGCGGTAACGTTCTCGTCGGCGTGTACAACGAATCGAGCACCGGCGCGGGAACCACACTGGGCACCATGGTCGGTTCACAGGCGAGCGTCGCCGCCACCGCGCTCTCGCCCGCCGGCGGATGGGTGGACTTCACGATGAACGGCGTCGTCTTCTCCAACGCATCGATGGGAGAACTGGTCGTGCAGGTCAGCAGCAGCGCGTCCAGCACCGGCAACGCGCGACTGACCTACCTGTCGGACTCCGTCAGCCACCCCGGCGGGCCCGTGCTGCTCACCACATCGAACGGGGGCATCACCTGGCTCCCAAACTCCAACACAACGCGAAACTCCGCCCCGATGGTCGTCTACGCCAAGTACCAATACCCCCAGAGCTCCACGAGCGCAGTGACCACTTACACCCTCGGGAACTTCACGGCCAGCGCGACAACCTCCGACGGCACCAGGATCGTCCAAGGAATCGAGGCCCTCAACGAGCCCGCAATCCCCGGCCCATGACCCGACACTCTCGCCATCCCCGCGCCTTCACCATGATCGAGGTCCTCGCCTCGATGCTCATCATCTCCGTGATGCTCGGCGCTGTCATGAAGCTCGTGAGCACCTCCCGCGCGGGCCTTGCGGACTCCGTGGACCGCGCCAGGGCCCAGGCCCTCGCCTCGGTCCTCATGGCCGAGATCTGCGATCAGAACTTCGCCGATCCAACCGCCGGCGCCAGCGCCCCGCTGGGCCCGGACTCGGGCGAGACCGATCGCTCTCTCTTCAACGATGTTGACGACTACGCCGAGTATCGACAGTCCAATCCCAAGGACCGCGCCGGCAACGCCCTCGCGGACGCCTCCTGGAAGTGGTACGTCACTGTCTCCTGGGTGAGCCCGACGGTCCCTACCACGCCCTCTGGAAGCGCCACCACCGCCAAGCTCATCACCGTCAACGTGTACAAGAACAACCGACTCCTCGAGTCGCAGACCGCGGTCCGCACGCAGGCGGTGACGCGATGAGATCCGCCCCCACGCGTCGCGCCGGCGTCTACGTCGCCGTTCTGGGCGTTTCGATGCTCGTCTCCGTCATCGGACTCGCCGCAATGGCCGCGATGCGCGTCCAGCGCCGCTCCGCGTCCAACCTGGGCGACATCGCCCAGGCACGCCTCAACGCCATCTCCGCCGTCGAGCTGGGCGCCAACTGGATCAACGACAACCAGACCAGCTGGCGGGTGACGTACACCGCCGCAGCCGCCACGAACACCGGCATCGCCGGCACGATCGCCATGCCCACCGGCACAAGCAAGATCGTCGCCTCCGATCCCATCGACGGCGATCTCACGAACCGTCCCACCGATCCCGTGCTCGTGTGCGGCATCGGCACCGCGGGCAACGCACGCCAGAAGTTCCAGGTCCAGCTCAATCCGGTCGGCACGCCACTCAACCAACTTCGGTACGGGATCGCGTCCTCTGGCGGTGGTTCAATCGCCCTGGGCAACACCCTCTCCCTCACCGGCGCGCCCACTCAGATTGGCACATCGCTCACCGTGAACGGCACGCTGTCGGGAAGTCTGGAAACGCTCCTCAAACTGGGCACGGGCAACGTGACCGGCACGACGAGCCTCCCGCAGAACGCCCTCAGCGCGCCACCCTCGGACCCCATCCCCATGTACGCCGCGCTGGGCACGATCATCTCTCCGGGCGCGGGCCAGATCCAGCGCTGTGCGCTCGGGCCGGGCGTGAATCCGTACGGCGCGGGTGACCCCGACGGGCTCTACGTCTACAACGCCGGCAGCGCCGCCGTCACCATCCAGGAAATGCGACTGCTCGGCACGCTCGTCATCCGTGGCTCGGGAACGGTCACCATCTCCAGCAGCGTGTTCATGTCCCCCGCCCGATCGGACTATCCGGTGCTCATCGTCGAAGGGAGCCTTTCCCTCACCTTCGATGGCTCCGCCGGGAAGATGCTGCAAGAGAGCAACAACAGCAACCCGAACTTCAACCCGCCGGGCATGCCCTACAACGGCGTGACCAATTCCAACACCACCGACTCCTATCCCAGCAAGATCTGCGGGCTCATCCACGTCCGCGGCAAACTGCTGATCTCCGGCCCCTCGCGCGTGGATGGCGCGATCATGGTCGACTCAACGGACGCCACCGCCTCCGTCAAGATCACCGACAACCCACAGATCAACTACGACCCGACGCTCTTCACCAACCCGCCCATGGGGTACACCAAGACGGTGCAGATGGTCCCCGCCGCGGGCACCTGGGCGCAAATCGTCGATCCGTGATCCCGTCGGTGCGCCGTCGTTGCCCGGTGTCTCGATGGCTCACGCCGCCGCGGGATACGCCTGCTGCACCGCGTGCGTCGCGACCATCGCGTCGTACTGCGAGAAGTCGAGCGTGATGAACCGCCTCGCGAGCGTGGGATCGAACTGCCCGCCCGCGCAACGCTCGATCTCCTCGAGCACCCTCGCCCGCGGGAGCGCCGGGCGGTACGCGCGGTTGGAACTCATCGCGTCGAACGTGTCCGCGATGCCCAGCACACGCGCGATGAGCGGGATCGCCTCGCCCGACAACCCGTGCGGGTATCCCTTGCCGTCCCAGCGCTCGTGGTGGTGCAGCACGCCGGGCAGAACGTCCGCGAGCAGCGGGATGCCGTTGAGGATGTCGTGCCCGATCTGCGGGTGCCGCTTGATCTGCGCGAACTCCTCGTCCGTCAGGCGCCCCGCCTTGCACAGCACCGCCTCGGGCACGCCGATCTTGCCCACATCGTGCAAGAGCCCCGAGAGGTGCACCCGATCCGCGGGCAGCGTGGGGTCGTTCATGGAACGCGCCAGAAGCGCCCCAAGGTGCGCCACGCGCTCCGAGTGGCCCTGCGTGTACCGGTCCTTCGCATCGATCGCCGCGCTCAGCGCCCGCACCGAGCCCAGGAACATCGCGCGCTGGTCGCGGTAGAGACGGGCGTTCTCCAGGAACGCGCCCGCGAACGCCGCCGCCGCTTCGATCAGCTGCATGTCGTAGCTCGAGACCTGCGGATCGTCGCCCTTGCGATCGCCGCACGCCATCATGCCCACGAGCATGTCCCCGATGTACACGCCCTGCGCCATCACGCGCGCGTCGCCCGCCTCCTCCACGGACAGCACCAGCGTGCGCCGTTCCCGCTGGAGGTCCGCGCTCACGCGATCCGCCAGGCGGGCGCGGGCCTCGGTCGAGAGCGGGCACCGCCCGTGCGCGCTGCCCCGCCCCGACAACGGGCCCAGGGACCGCGGATGCGACAGCAGCTGCACCACGAGCCACTCGAAGGGCAGCGTCTCGTGCAAGCGCGCCGAGAGCATCTCGACGAACGCCTCCGGCTCGCTCAGATCGCGCATCGAGCGCCCGAGCGTGTACAGCAGATCGATCGTCTCGTACGACTGGGACAGCTCGAGCGTGAACCCGTTGATCGCCGACTCGTGCTCCGTCAGCGCGCCCAGGTCGTCGGCCATCCACTGCAGCAGCTCACGCTTGCGTCCGGCGCTCCGCGCATCGAACGCGAGGCACTTCTTGAGCGCGGCCCGGGTGGACATCGCGTCGATCCCCGCCGCCCTGCACCCGAGCTCAAAGATCGCCTGCTCGGGCAGTTCAGGGCCCAGCGCCGCCGCGATCGTCATGCCCACCCGACGCCGGCGCTGCTCGATGCGCACCGGGATGAGCCAGAAGCCCGGCGCCACCTCCAGCACGTCCGCACGCTCCGCGCCGGTCCATCCGCGGGCCGCATCGCCCACGACCGTGCGCACCGGAGCCGAGTGCAGCCAGAGCGGCAGCAGCCCCGGGCCCGGCGCGTCCTCGATCAGGTTGCCGTGCCCATCGCACCGCCAGGTGTGAAGCCCCAGCGCGCGGCATCGATCCCGCAGGGTTGCCCACGCCGGGTGAGTCTCGGTGCTGATTCCGTGATGGCTCACGCCGCACGCGCTCCGATCGAGCCCTCACCGCGACCGAGCAGCGCGTTCACCTTGGCCAGCACGTCCCGAGGGCTGAACGGCTTGCTCAGCAGGTGGCGGATGTTCGTGCTCGCCATCTCCTCTTCCCGCACGATGTACCCGCGAGCCGTGAGCATGATCACCGGCACGTCCGACGTCGACGCGTGGATCTTCAGCTTCTGCGCGAGCTCGAATCCGCTCAGCCGGGGCATCTGCAGGTCCGTCACCACCAGCGAGGGCGTCGTCCGGCACGCCAGCTCGAACGCCTCCTCCCCGTCCCGAGCCACCATCACGCCGTACCCGGCGCTCTGCAGCTTCTGAGACACGACGCACGTGATGAGCGGCTCATCGTCGGCAAGAAGGACGATCGGAGTGGGGGGGTTCATGGCTGGCTCTCTCAAGTGGGCGATCCGTTTCCGGAGTATCGATCAGTCCTCCGTCCCCCTTCATTCCCCGGGCCGGCTCGGGCCGCGATGCCCTTCTGCCCGACGTCCGAGAGCGTCTTCGCCCGATGAGGGGAGCCTCGCCCGTCGGTTCTCGGGCGAGCGGAGCCACGCCGTGGTAGGATTGCCCGCATGGACGAAATCACTGCCGTCATGGACGACGGGACCAGCGACGCCAAGCGCGATCCGGCGTCCGCGCCCCCCGACGATCTCACCCGCTCGATCGAAGCGATCCTCCTGACGCTCGATCGCCCCGTGCCCGCCCGCCGACTCGCGGAGGGTCTTGGCCTGATCGGGCCGGCGGGTGCCGCCGAGGATGCCCAGCCCGGCGCGCCGGAACCGCCCAAGCCCGCCTCTCGTCGGTCTCGTGCCGCGCGGGCCGAGCAGACCGGTCCCGTCGATCGTGTGCACCGCGCGATCGCGATCCTCAACGAGCAGTACGCCCAGACGCAGCGCACATTCCGCATCGAGAGTGTGGCGGGCGGCTACCGCCTCATGACCCTTCCCGAGCTTGCCCCGGCGCTGGCCGCGTTCCATCGCACCCGCGCGTCGCAGCGACTCTCCAAGCCCGCCATCGAGACGCTCGCCGTCATCGCGTACAAGCAGCCCATCACCAGGGCCCACCTCGAGGCGGTCCGCGGCGTCGCGTGCGGCGAGGTCCTGCGCTCGCTGCTCGAGCGTCGCCTCATCTCCATCGTCGGGCGCGCCGAGGAATTGGGGCGGCCCATGCTCTACGGCACGAGCAAGGAGTTCCTGGACGCCTTCGGGCTGTCGTCCACCAAGGACCTGCCCTCGATCACCGAACTGCAAGGAGCGCTATGAACAAGTTCGCGTCGTTCGCTGTGTGCGTGCTCGCAACCCTCATGGTCGGGTGCGGCGGCGTCTCCGCCATCCGCGTTGAGGGCAAAGCAATCGAAGGCAACGTCAGTTTCATCGCCGCGGTGCCCGCCAACGACCCGCGCCTCAAGGGACCCGGCGTCGAAGGCGCGAAGATCGAGCTCGTCTCGAAGGTGGGGCAGACCCAGGGCTCCGTCGTCGGATCGGGCACCTCCATCAAGGAGGGCAATTTCTCCGTGCGTCTGACCGACCCGAACGCCGTCAAGGCCCCGGCGGACGTGCGGGCGACCTGCGCCGGCTACCTGCCCGCGACCAACTCGCTCCTCATCCCCTCGTCCGACATGCGACTGCTCGTGATCCTCAAGCGGGCCGGTGGGGGCCCCGCCAAGTCCGGCCTTAGCCCCTCGCCCGAAACCGTCGGGGCCCTGGCCACGAACCGGAGCCAGTGAGCGCCCGGTCCGACCATCCCGCGCCGCGAAACGTTCATCGAAGGTACCACGTACACCCTCCGGGGTTCGTGTACGTCGCTGTGGTCCTCTTCCTCGCCGTTGGCGCGATCAACAGCCAGAACAATCTGCTGTTCGCCGCGCTGGGGCTGGGCATCGGCGGGCTGCTCGTCTCGGGTGTCCTCAGCGGGGCGGTGCTCATGGGAGTCCGAGCCTCACGCGAACCCGCGCCACTCGCTCGCGCCGGCGAACCCGTCGAGATCCACTACCACATCCGCAACGGGTCCAGGTTCCTTCCGGCGTTCGGGCTCCGGGTCGAAGAGGAGGGCGCCCGCTACGAGCACGCCGAGCCAGTACGCTGCTCCGCTTTCCTCACGCACGTCCGCGTGCGATCCGTGGCCAGCGTCAGCGCGAGGCTCACGCCGTCCCATCGTGGCATCATCCACCTACCGGCGGTCCGCGTGTGGACCACATTCCCCTTCGGCCTGACCAAGAAGTCCGTTAGCCTCGCTCAGGACGACACGCTCTTGGTGCTTCCTCGGGTGCACGAGCTCCAGCCCGGAATCCTCGAGTCCGTGCGCTCGCGCGCGGCTACAGGCACGGGCGCCCGCCCTTCCCCGGGCGCGAGCGATGATTTCTACGGCGTGCGCGAATACGTCGCGGGAGACAGCCTTCGACGCGTCGCGTGGCGGGCCTCGGCCCGCACCGGAACGCTCGTGGTCCGCCAGAACAGTTCGCCCGCGCCAACCCGCATCTGGGTCCAGATCGCCGCAGCGCCCGGCGCCGCGCCGGAGTCGGTCGAGAACGCCGTGTCGCTCGCCGCGAGCCTTCTCGCGCAGGGCGAACGCTCCGGCTTCGCGATGGGGCTCGCGACCGAGGACGGCGCGCTTCTGCATCCTCCTCGCCTGGGCCGCCCGCACCTGCACCGTCTGCTCACGGACCTGGCGACGTGGATCCCGGGCGATCGCGAGGCCGCGACCTCCGCGGGCGCGCAGCGTGCCGGCGCCATATTCCTCGTGCACGCGGGCCCGCCCCCAACCGGCGCCGCAACCCCCCAGACGCGCCTCATCGCCGCCGACGACTTGGCGCGTCTGATCGTGGCATCGGAGTCGCGCCCATGAGCCTCTGGAGGTGCTACTGCTGGTGCGCCGGAATCCTCCTGGTGCTCTGTGTCAGCGCCTACGCGACCGCGGCCGGAGAATCGGCCCTCGCCGCCGCCGCCCTGCCCACGATCGCGCTGTGCTGGTGGCTGTCCTCCAGGGCCGGGCCCGGGCACGGGCTTCGTTTGCCGCGCCGCTTCGTCAATCTCGCGCTGGCGTTGGCGGTCATTTACACGGCCGTGCGGACCGCCGGGCGGATCGAGGTCGCGTCGATCGCGTCGCTCGCGATCATCCTGCTCATCGTCAAGACGCTCGACCGTCGAACGCCACGCGACGACGCGCAACTCCTCGCCCTGGGCCTGTTCCTCGCGATCGCGGCGATGCTCGATAGCAACCGACTCTCCGTCGGCGTCCAGCTCATCGCCATCGTGCCCCTGCTCGTGCTCACCATCATGCTCTTCCAGCTCCACCCCGCTTGGTGGATCGTTCCCGAGGCCCGCGCACCAGGGCCCTCGCCGGTCCGCTCGCTGGTCCGCACCGCGGCCATCAGCGCCTCGGGCGTGGTGTTCGCGGCGATCGCCGTCTTCCTCATCATGCCCCGTGGGCTTGGGCAGAACGCCTTCGGTTCCTGGGGACAGCCCCTGGCCGGTTCGGTCACAGGCTTCACCGACACCGTCGATCTGGGCCGACGCAACGTCATCTCGGAGTCCCCCGAGATCGTGATGGACGTGCAGTTCCGTCAGGGCTCGATGGGATCGATGGACGAGGCGTCGATCGTCGGCTCCGAGAGCGAGACGTACTACCTCCGCGGCGCCGTCCTGGACGACTACCGCGACGGGCGATGGACCAGCACGAACCCCATCCGCGCTTCGACCCGCGCCTCTCGACGCGAGCTCGATCGCGGCGAGCAGGACTGGATCCTCCGCCCCCGACCCGGGTTCACGCCCACAGGCCCGATCCTCGAGCAGGTCTGCACGTTCCGCAACGCCGCCGCGCGCGACGCCATCGTCCCCATCTTCAACGTCTGGCGGCCGCTCTACACCGAGACCGACCAGGCGAGTTCGCGAATCGTGGACAACGAGCGTCTCGTCATGGGTGTGCAGCGCCACGAGACCGGCCCCCTCCAGTACAAGATCGTGTCCGCGCTCGCCGAGGAGCCCGGCGAACCGCGCCCGAGCTACCGGGTCGCGCGCCTGGACAACCCGCGCATCGTCGAGCTTGCGCGGCAAATCATCGCCGATGCGAGGCAGAGTCCCGACCCCATCGAGCGCGGCCCCGTCGAGGACTCGGCCGTCTGCCGCGTCATCTCCGATTGGCTCCGTTCCTCCTGCACCTACACGCTCGAGGAGGAGCCCGTGCCGCTGGGCGCCGATCCGATCGAGCACTTCCTCTTCAAGACCCGGCGCGGGCACTGCGAGTACTTCGCCTCGGCGATGGCGGCCATGTGCCGGGCCGTCGGCGTTCACGCCCGCGTTGTCACGGGCTACATCGCCGCGGAGTGGAACCCGTCGTCCATGAGCTACATCGTCCGCCAGAGCAACGCCCACGCGTGGGTCGAGGCCGGACGCGATCGCTGGCGTCGCTACGACCCCACGCCCCCCGCCGAGATCGCCCGCCTGCACAGACCGAGCGGCACGATCCTGGCACGCCTGTGGCGCTCCCTCGACGCCGTTGAATACGCATGGAACCGCTCCGTGGTCTCCTTCGACGAGGGACGGCGTCGCGGGATACTCGGCGTCGGACGCCTGGGCGAGTGGCAATCGCAGTGGATGAACGGCGTGTCCAACTGGATGCAGCGTCAGCGTTACGCCCGGGGTGCATGGCAACGTTCGCTCCGCGGGTCCGCCGTCGTCGCCCTGGTCGCGCTCGCGGGCGCCGGTGCCCTGGCGCTCCTTCGCCGCCCGCGAGCCCGCGTCCGCGCGGAGGTCTCCACGGCATCGCCACCGATGGAAAGGCTGTATCGGGACACGCTCCGCACGCTCGCCCGCTCCGGGCAGGCAAAGCCATCCTCGCGCTCGCCCATTGATCACGCCGACGCCATGCCGCGCACCCCGCTCACCGACGCCGTCCGCGACGTGGCCCTCGCCTACTACCGCGATCGCTTCGGCGCCCGCGCCACGACCCCCGCGGAGATCGCGGCACTCCGAAGCCTCGTCCGTGCCGCCTCGCGCGCACGTTCGTGAGGGGTGCGCCGACGACGGAGCGCCTTATTGGACCGCCCGATCCCTCTCCATCTCAAGCCGTCGCGCACTCACGCCGATCGCTCGCGAGACTCCACACTCCAGGGAGGGGTTCCAACGTGCCCGCCAACCGATCTCGAACCGAGCGCTGGCGTGACTGCCTCCGCCAGATCCACGAACGCGACGGCGGGCTGGAGATCTCCATCCCGTCGCTGCCCTCGGCCCTCGATCCAAACTCAACGCCCTCCGTCGTCGTGCAACGCGCCGGCGACCTGCTCTGGCGCGTCCGAGTGCTCGCCCTCTCCGAGCAGGAGATCCTGGTCGAGTCTCCCGCGGCCGCCGGTGCCACGATCGATCTTGACCCTGGCATGGGCGTTGTCGCCGTCATGTCCATCGGGCAGAACCGCTGGATGTTCATCACCCAGACGCTCGGGTCCACGACCGCGAACGTCCAGGGCCGCTCCGTTCGCGCGATGCGCCTGGCGATGCCCCAGCACGTCGAACGCTGCCAGCGCCGAAACTTCTACCGCGTCTCCATGACCGAACTCACGCTCCCGCGCGTCGAGGCGTGGCCCCTGCTCAACCCGACCAGCGTCGGGCCCGCCGAGGTCGCCAATCGCGCGGAGATCCTCGATCTCCTCCAGCAGCCCGACGCGCCCCGCGTCCGCGCCAAGGAGCCCGCGATACTGCCGGAGGTCGGGCCCCGCTTCAACGCCCATCTCATGAACATCGGCGGCGGCGGCGCGGGGCTCCTCGTCGCGCCGTCGGACGTCGCGGGCGTCGATCGTGCCCGCTATTTCTGGCTCAGGGTGGACCTCACACCTGAGATCCCAGCGCCCATCGCCATCACCGCACGCCTCGCGCACACCCACATCGACAGCGCGCAGAATCTCTACGCGGGCATGGCCTTCGAGTGGTCCTTCCACGCCGCGCATCGCGAGTTCGTGGTGGAGCAGATCCGCCGGTACGTCACCGCCATCCAGCGGGCGCAGAGCAACGGGCGGCGCCGCGCCGCCTGAGGCGGAACTCCACGCCGCACAATCACTTCTTGGGCGTCGGGTTCTGCTGCTCGGGGAGCGATCCCGTGAGCGCCTGCACCCAGCGCGGGCCAGCGCTCGCATCGGGCCAGCCGTCCCACAGGTCCGGGCCGGACGTCCCCGCGTTCTCGATGATCTCCACGCGCGCCGAGCCCTTGTCCGTCCGCAGCTGGATCGGGTTGGCACCCCCGTCCAGCACCGCGCGGTACCGCGTACCGCTCGGATCGGGACGCACTTGGGACACCGTCCCCACCTGAGCCTCGAACTGCGACGTGCCGCCCGTGGCAAGCACGTCGAATGCTCCCGTCGTGCCGGGCCCGGACTTGTAGATCACATCGCCCGCGCTCGTCGTGATCGAGACGGGGCTCGTGATGCCCGCCTGCGTGCGGGCGAGCACGCGTCCGCCCGGTCGCCCCTCCGCGCCGTTCACGATTGTCAGCGCGCCCGAAAATCCCGACACGTTGACCAAGCCGCCCGACGTGCTCACGCGCACGTCCTGAAGACGCGCCACACGCACCTCAAGGTCCAGCGCGACCTGGCTCTCGAGCGTGCCCTCGCGCGGCTCGCCACGCACGCGGATCAACCGCCTTCCGTTCTCGATCCCCGAGACCGCCTCCACGCTCACCTTCGAGCGGAGCTCGCTCGTCTTGGGCGCCCCTTTGCTCAGCCGACGAACCTGCGACACGACCTCCGGCGTTCGATACCGCGGGTCCGCAACGATCGCGACCGCCCCGTTCCAGTTCGTCACCTCGACGTCCACCGTCAAGTCCGGGCGCACGCTCTGCCCGCTGATGGGCACCGCCGTTCGAGGCGCTTGCCGGCACGCCCCCAAAACGCATGCCGCGAGCAGGATCGCCACGCTGAAGAAACGAGTGCGCATGTCGAGATGGTCTCCAATCGAGCCGGAGGACTCTATCGGATCAAGGCACCGCTCGGATTGTGGACACGAAAATGTGCTTTGAAACGATCCTCCCAAAGACCAAACGCGCGAACTCTCCTTCATGTTCGCCAAACACGACGATCGATCTTTCGTATCATGCACCAGCCTGCGTCTCGCGAGCAGGCGTCGACTCGTGGGCGCGTGGACCCTCACAACACGCTCCCGCTCTTGGATCACTCACCGGCCCCAATGCCGGATGGAATAGCGGCGTGCCCTTTCTCCGTGCCCAATCCGATCGATCAGCGTGCGGTCCGCACCAGCCTCGGGACTGCGCCCGACGCCATGCGTGCCACCAATCGCCGGCGCACGGACACATGCCGAGGCACCTGACGCCGAGTTGATCGGGAGTCGTGTCGGCGCCCTCACGCGACCAAGCCATGGACCGCACGCTCGCCTGCCGACGTGCGCGCCAGAGGAGGACCGCGCGATGTCGACGCCGATCATGGCGATGATTCCAACGCTCGCCGACCTGTCCGTGCCTGTCGTCTCGGGCATCGCTGCCGGTACGCTCGCGCTGGGCGCCATCGCGGGCGTCGTGCTCACCCGTGCCCTGGCCGGAAAGGCCGTGAGCAACGCCAAGGCAGAAGCACGGGCCATCGTCGATCGGGCCCAGAGCGAAGCCCAGACGAAGGCCCAACAGATCCAGGTCGAGGCCGAGCGCGCGGCGCTCGCGCGCAAGAGCAAGCTCGACGAGGAACTGGATCGCGCCCGCAACGAGGTGAAGGAGTCGGAGCGCCGCCTGAGCAAGCGCGAGGACGCGTTCGAGCGCAAGGAGCAAGCGCTCGAGGACAAGGAGAAGGCCGTCGCCCGCCAGAGCGACTCGCTCAAGGCCCGCGAGGATCAGGTCGCGCGCAAGGACCAGGAGCTCACGGGGATCATCGAGAAGCAGAAGGCCGAGCTCCTCCGCATCAGCGACTACACCCGCGAGCAGGCCCGCGAGGCAGTCCTGGGCAAGATGGAGGACGAGGTCCGCCTCGAGGCCGCCAAGCTCGCCCGCAAGATCACGGAGGAAGCCGAGAATCGCGCCAAGGAGCAGGCCCGAGAGATCACGCTCAACGCGATCCAGCGGTACGCGACCGAGCACACGAGCGAGAGCACGGTCCGCGCCGTCGAGATTCCCTCCGACGACATGAAGGGCCGCATCATCGGGCGCGAAGGACGGAACATCCGGGCGATCGAGCGCGCCACCGGCGCCGACATCATCGTCGATGACACGCCGGGCGTCATCGTCGTCTCGTGCTTCGACAAGGTCCGCCAGGCCGTCGCCGTCGAGGCCCTCGAGCGCCTCGTCAAGGACGGCCGCCTCCACCCCTCACGCATCGAGGAGATGGTCGAGAAGGTCAAGAGCGAGGTCAACGAACGCATCCTCAAGTACGGCAAGGACGCGGTCCTGGAGGTCAACCTCCGCGGCGTGCACCCCAAGGTCGTCGAGGCCATGGGCAAGCTCTGGTACCGCACGAGCTACGGGCAGAACGTGCTGCGCCACTCGATCGAGGTCGCGTACCTCTGCCAGATCATCGCCGATCAGCTCGGCCTCGACGGCACCATCGCCCGGCGCTGCGGCTTCCTCCACGACATCGGCAAGGCCATGGACCACGAGATGGAGGGCGGCCACCCCAAGATCGGCATGGACTTCGCCCGCCAGTACGGCGAGAAGGAACCCGTCCTCAACGCCATCGGGGGCCACCACGCCGACATCCCCTCGACCAGCTTCTACACACCCATCGTCATGGCCGCCGACGCGGTGTCTTCCGCCCGCCCCGGCGCCCGCCGCGAGAGCATGGAGAAGTACGTCCAGCGCCTCAACGAGCTGCAGGACATCGCCATGGGCTTCCGCGGCGTGAACGAGGCCCACGCGATCCAGGCCGGCCGCGAGGTCCGCGTGATGGTCGACGCCAACCGCGTCAACGACGACGAGGCTTTCCTCATCGCCCACAAGATCGCCAAGCGCGTCAGCGAAGAGATGACCTTCCCCGGCGAGATCAAGGTCACCGTCCTCCGCGAAACCCGCGCCATCGAAGTCGCACGCTAACGCATCGCGTCGTGACGCTCGTGTCCTTTCCGAGCCCCCGATAGAGCCTCTCGCGCAAGCGGGAGGTCGCTGTCGCTTGATCCCCGCAACCCCGCTTCCCTCCGTCCTCACCCGCTTTCCGCCCTTTCGATCGAACCGCCGCCGTATCCTCGCCGGAGAGGACTTCATGGCCGATCCCGCGGAAACCCCACCAGCTGATACTGCCTCTGGTCAAGCCCCGCCAGCCGATCACGCCCCCGCGTCGCCCACGCCGCTCTTCATCTGTCCCTACTGCGGCGGCCCGACGCCCGATCAACCCCGCTGCGCCCAGTGCTCCGGCCTGCTCGACCCGCTGTCGCGCCAAGCGACCCAGAACGCCATGGGCCCGTGGTTCATCCGCGACGAGCAGCAGCCGCACCGGCCGGGATGTTCGTACGAGACCATCCTCGCTCTCATCGCCCGCGGCAAAGTGACGCTCGACTCCGTCCTTCGCGGCCCGACCACGGCACAGTTCTGGTACCCCGCCAAACGCATCCCCGGCATCGCCAGCAAGCTCGGCGTCTGTCACGCGTGTCAATCCAAAGTCAGCGGTGAATCGAGTTGCCCCGCCTGTCACACGCTCTTTGAAGTCGAAGGCGATCGCCAGACCCTCGGCCTCATGGCCGTGCGCATGATTCCCTCGCCGGGCAGCCCGGACGCCAACGGCTCCAGCGCCACCGACGCGCCCGTCCCCGCCGCCGAAGCGCGGCCTGTCGCGCCGCCCACTCGCGTCCTGGGCAGCTTCGCGGTCCCGAGCGTCGCCGAGACACGCCTCCGCGCCGATCTCGCCGCCGCCCGCCGACGCAGCACGCTCTTGCTCGCGGCTCTCGCGCTGGTGATCCTCGTGGGCGTCATCGCGATCGGGATCATCGCAACCTCGAGCGACAAGATCGCGGGCGATCGAACCAGCAACGCGCAAGCAGCCGTGCCCCGCGAGTCACGCCGCGATCCTGTCGCGCCACCGCCGCAGCCCTCGGCGACGCAAACGCAGCCGAGCGACCAGCCCCGATCGAGCCCTCCCGATCCCAATCCATCAGCAGTTCCTTCCAGCGCGCCCGCCGCAACGCCGCTCGTGCCACCCGCCGCGGCCCCGTCGTCCGGCACTAATCAGCCCGCATCCCCCAAGCCTTCTGATGCCGACCTGCAGGTCCTTCGCCGGACCAAGCTCCCGTGACGTCCGCCACCGGGACACCTAGGCCACGCGGCCCGCAACGAACGGCCGCGCCCGCCCCTCACCGTCACACGGCCAAACCGGCGACCCTGTTCGGGCGCGATTCGTCGCCACTTTCAGAATCTTTGCATGGTCGCGGCAAAATCTGCAACACCCGTTGCATCGGAGACGAAAAGGAGGTAGGCTCTCCGTGCCTATTCTGGCCGCCGCGTCCTGCGGCAGAGCGAAGATTCGTTCCCGTTCTCTGATTCGTTTTCACCTTGTTTTCGTGCTTGATAGCTCGCTCGTAGGGGTACTTGTGGTTCGGTTCCTGTCGGGGGCGACCAGGTCTTGTTGTCCTGTTCGTCATTCGGCAGGAAATTTCCGATTCGCCGCAACCGGCCGGTCCCGGAACTGCGTACCCTGAATCGGATTCGTCTGCACGCCGCGTTCTGCGGCGAATGCTGGGAGATGCGAACATGTTGAAGACAGCGAAGGGCCGCAAGGCCGGGTTCACCCTCATCGAATTGCTGATTGTGATCGCGATCATCGCGCTCCTGATCGGCATCCTGCTGCCGGCCCTGGGCGAGGCGCGGCGTGCCGGTCGTAAGACGCTCTGCATGGCGAACATGCGAAGCTACGCGCAGGCAGTCAACTCCTTCGCGATCGAGAACAAGGACCAGCTCGCGGCTCCGAACTGGAAGGGCAATCAGCCGGTTCCCCCGGACGCTCACCCGTTCTTCCGCGGCAAGAGCCCCGGCAGCGACTTCGAAGGCGGCGCGTGGCAGGTCGTCAGCACCATTTGGAAGAAGACCGGCCTTGATCCGTCGACGTACAGCGTCCCCGGTGGTTGGATTGCGTACATCCTGTATAGCCACATCCCTCTCAACGACTACATCGGCGGCAACCTGCCTTCGCAGGTCGCGGCTTGCCCGGAGGACTCCATCCGCCTCGCGTGGCAGAAGAACTGGCAGAACCCCGAAGGCGCCGGCCTCCCGTACCCCGCGAACAGCAGCGGTGACGGTGGTGGCAACTCCAACTGGCGCTGGCCCTTCAGCTCGTCGTACTCGGTGCACACGGTGCACTGGGGACCGTCGCGCGGCGGCACGTTCAACGGCAAGGGTCTGACGATGTATTACGTCGATCCGAACGGTGGCGGCAGCCTCTACACCTCGGTCGGTGGCACCGCCGGCCTCGGCGTCGATGGTTCGTTCGGTCGCAACAAGCTGACCGACGTCCGCTTCATCTCCAGCAAGACCATCATGTCGGATGAGTTCGCCCGGCACCAAGGGCGTAAGGTCCGCTACTACGCCGACCCCGACGCCGCGCAGCCGCTCAACTTCTACGACGGCTCGGTTCGTGAGTACAAGACCGGCGAGACGAACCCGGGCTGGACTCCGGCGAACCGCGGCAGCATGAGGGATCGCCTCTTCCACCGCAAGGACCGCCAGAACTACGATCCGGCGTTCGTGTACACCCCGCAGGGCGCGAGCGGAAACTCAGAAGTGCACAACGCGGTGGCGGGCTGGTTCCGCTACACCCGCGGCGGTTTGTTCGGCTGGGACGTTCCGCGTGGACCCAAGCGCGCAGGCGTCGTCGGCACCGGCTCCAGCCGCAAGCTCGACACGACCGAAGAGAACGAGCTGAACACGAATCCCCAGCAGAGCGGCCAGCAGTGGTGAGCCACACGGTCCCTCCGCTCTCAGGAGCGTGACTCGCCAAAACTCGAAACCCAACGGACGAGGCCGCCTCGTCCGTTTTTCTTTTCCCACATGCGCTTGTACAAAGTTGCTCGCAACGCGCAGCCTTCGTGATATCTCGGAACGCCCCCTCAGGATCGTGAAACCCCAATCGCGCCGGGTGGTCCAATCGAGAGGTGCATCATGGAACAACGCCGCGGCTTTACCCTCATCGAACTCCTCGTCGTCATCGCGATCATCGCCATCCTCATCGGTATCCTGCTCCCAGCGCTGCGCGACGCTCGACGCGCCACCAAAAAACTCCAATGTTCCGTCAACATGCGGAGCTACGCCCTCGCCTGCGGCTCCTTCGCGCTCGACTACAAGGACATCCTTCCCGCGATGTATTGGCGCGGCGGCGCGGGCGCTCCGCCCGATGCGCATCCCACCATCTTCGAGAAGTTCGCCGACGGCAAGTTCAAGTTCGGCAGCGATGTCGAGGCCGCCAACCACCAGGTCGTCAGCATCATCCGCCGAAAGACCAACCTGAAACCCGACGAGAGCGGCGTTCCGCAAAACTGGATCTCATACATCCTGTACTCGCACCTCGTCGCCAACGACTACATCGGCGGCACGCTCCCGTCCCCGGTCGCCGCCTGCCCCGAGGATTCCTGGCTCATCACCATCCAACGCAATTTCTTCAAGCCCGACCAGAACGCCGGCGTCGTCTATCCGCCCGACGGGGGCGACGGCACCACCGACAACTGGCGTTGGCCGTTCAGCTCCAGCTATTCGCTCCACACCGCGCACTGGGGGCCCTCAAAGGGCCTCTCGGTCATGACCAGCACGGGAAACAGCGTGTTGCAGTTCTGGTGGGCGGTCGAACGCGGTCCGGAGGGCCTTGGCGGAAGCGTCTTCACCAGCAACGGGCTCGCGGGTTTCACCGTCGACGGGTCCTACGGCCGCAACAAGCTCGGTGATGTGCGGTTCCCGTCACAAAAATCCATCATGTCCGACGGGTTCGCCCGCCACTTCGGAAGGCAGACGTATTTCTACGCCGCTCCCGAAGCCAAGCAGCCGCTGAACTTCTACGACGGCTCGGTGCGCGAACTGCAGACGATCGACACCAACCCCGGCTGGCACCCGTCCAACGCCACCCGCCGCTCGATGACCAGCCGCCTCGCAATCCGCAAGGACCAACGGGCATTCGAGCCCGTCATGTTCACCAATGGCACGGGATCCAAGGACGGCTCGGTTCGCAGTTATTACGCTCCAGCGGGCTGGTATCGCTACACCCGGGGCGGCCTGTTCGGCTGGGACATCCCTCGGGGCTCGGTCCGTGCCCAGTTACAGGGGCAGGGGCTCTCCAACGTGGTCGAGTCGGGCGAGCTCGATACCCGGCAAGGGAACTGGTAACGCGGTCCGGTCCGATCTCCATTCGCGGGGGTACACAGCCCCATGCAATACCGGACGTCGTGGTCTGGTTCAGAACGTGCGCAGCGGGACGAGAATGGGCCTTGCGGATCCGCCGCGGATGTGGTAGGGTATTTGGGGTCGGAGGTGTTCGTTTTCGGCGACCCGGAACGGGGTTGCCGCGGATGTCTTTGGTTTGCATCGACCGTCGCAGCCCACCCATTCGCGGTGCGCGACGAGCTCGAGAGTGATTCGGAGTTGCTCGATCGTCGAATCTTGCTTGAGCTCTGGCGCGAAGTCCATTGGGTGAGCGTCAGCCGTTTCGTTCGAGACAACTTCGAATGCCTGTGCAAACAGGTTTGTAAGGCAGTGTTCTCGTGTGATGAGGGTTTGGCGATATCGGGATTCCGTGGGAGCGATCGGAAAGGACAAGCACGATGCTGGGTAGCCGCAAGGTTCGCGTCAAGGGATTCACGCTTATCGAATTGCTGATCGTGATTGCGATCATCGCGCTGCTGATCGGGATTCTGCTGCCGGCGCTGGGTTCGGCTCGGCGCACCGCAAAGACGGCGTTGTGCGGAAACAACCTCCGCCAGATGACGCTCGCTGCGGCGAACTTCGCGAACGAAAGAAAAGACGCCAACTTCTCGTTCACGTGGAAGCGTGGCGACAAGCTCCCGGCGGACATGGGCGAACCTGTGAGTGCGGTGAAGCCATTTGGCTTCGGCAGCGAGGTCGAAGCCGGCGCGTTCCAGGCGGTGTACATTCTTCGTAAGTACGGCGGTCTCAGTCGCGAGCAGTCTCCGGTACCGCAGAATTGGTTCCCGTACATTCTGTACGCGCACGTGGCACTCGCACCCTACCTCGGCGACAAGATGCCGCTGGTCAACAACGCATGCCCCGAGGACGCGTGGCGTATCGCGATTCAGCGCAACTTCCGAGACCCGGACGCGTCCGGTCTTCCGGTCCCTTCGGGCACGAACGAGGATGGCGTCAAGGACAGTTGGCGATTCCCGTTTGGATCCTCGTACGCGATGCACTTTTCGCATTACGGACCTGATCGAGAGGTCTTGGGACTGAAGGATGAAACCGGAGCAGCGATCACTGTTCCTTGGTTCTATGTGGACGGCAACTTCTTGCAGATTCAGAGCCCGCAGGCGTTGATCTATTCGCCGAAAGGGGTCTGGGCGAACAAAAAGGTGACTGACGTTCGGTTCCCGAGCCAGAAGGCGTGGGCCTCGGATGAGTTCGATCGCCACAGTGGACGAAGGGTGAAGTTCTTCGCCGATCCGGCGGCTGCGCAGCCTCTTCCTTTTTACGACGGATCCGTTCGGGTGATCAGGACAGCCGAGACCAACCCGGGCTGGCATCCGTACTATCGGTCGAACATGTCGCAGCGTGTTCCCCTCCGAGTGGTGCAGCGCTCGTACGACCCGGCTTTCTCCGGCGGAAAAGTTGATGCTACCACCGGTGTGCCCACTATGTACGGACCCGCCGGATGGTACAAGCACACCCGCGGGGGCAACTTGGGCTGGGACACGCCGCGAGGAGCCCAGCGTGCCGCCATCTCTACCAAGGCAACCGGCCAGATGGAATTTGAGAAGAGGCCCGAGAACGAACTCGACACATCGGAGGCCGGCCGCTGGTGAGCCGATCCTCAATCGCTTGATTGAAGAACCGCCGCGATCCGCGGCGGTTTTTTTTTGTTTTGATTCACAGCTCCCGCTCGGAGCACAAATGCCCGTCGTAAGCCGCTCCGAAGATGACAAGTTCGTCATCGTCGCTCGTCTTGCGGTCTCAACTTGGACTCGTCAGACGTCCGAGCACTCGAAAAGACAATCTTCATCTCACTCGCCGGCACGGCCCAGCACAACGCCTCCTCGTAGAACTCCTGAGTAAGCGGGTGCAGGTTCACCACCGCCTGCACCACCTTCTTCAGCAGCTTCGGCACCAGGAACATCGACGAGAACACCAGCTTCTGCGAGATCACCCGCACCCGCACGTCGTTGTAGAAGTTCGGCACCCGCCGCCGGTACGGCCAGCCGTCCTTGCAGAAGTACCCCAGCGTGTACAAGCCCCACGGCGTCTTGTGCGTGTAATCGCTGTAGTAGTGGGGGTTCGCAAAGTACGGCACGCGGATGTGGCACGCGCCGCTGGGTTTCAGCACCCGCGTCACCTCCCGCAGCACCGTCTCCAGGTCCGACAGGTGCTCGAACACATGGACCGCCTCGATCCGGTCCACGCTCGCGTCCGGCAGGAACGCCAGCCCCTTGTTCACATCGCACACCACGTCCACGCCCGGAAGCGCCAGCACATCGATCCCGATCGCCTCGGGCTTCTTGCTCGGCCCGCAGCCGATCTCCACAAACACGTGCGGCTTGGCCAACAGCGGCGCCAGATCAGTGAGGACGCGCGGACTTTCGGGCATCTGCATGCCGAGATGATTGGGCGGAAAATGCCGGCAAGCCGAATCCGCGTCGGCGTCACGTCTTCGGTGCCACCAGTCCGCCGGCTCGGCGGCGCGACTGGTGCGACTGGAACCATCGCATCGCAGAAAGTGAGTCGCCGCCGGCCCGGCATCAGTCGCGCCGTGCAAAGCCACGGCGGACTGATGGCACCAACGGCGGCGGCCTCAAAGGCCCCGCCCCCGATAAAAAAGCGGCCCGCGCCGGAACATCCGGACACGAGCCGCAGGGGAAAGTGCGCTATTCCCGCGCACGGGGTAAGCAGCCGATCACGCGGCGGCGCGAAAGGCTGGCACACATCGAGTTGGAGAATCGCCCGCGAGAACTCCTCGCCCGGCCGAACGCCGCGGCAGCGCACTTTCCCCTTGCGCACCCAGCAGTGCGACCAACCCCGCGTCCGCGGCTCATCGATTCCGAAAGAAAACCGAAGAATCCAGCATGTCGCCGTAAGGCCCTGCCGGAAAACAAGTTCCGTGATTACCGGCCCGCCCCCGCCCCCGCCCCCGCGACCGCCTCCGGTCGCTGGGCGTACAGCGTGTCGTAGAACTCTCGGTACGCACCCGAGCGAATCCGCTGCCACCACGACTGATTGGCCCGATACCACTCGACCGTGGCCTCGAGCGCCGCCGGCCAGGCCGAGCGCGTCGGCCTCCAGCCAAGTTCGCCGCGGATCTTCGCCGAGTCGATCGCGTAACGCCGGTCGTGCCCGGGACGATCCTGCACATGCCGGATGAACTCCGGCCCCTTGCCCATCACCCGCAACAGCGAGTGCGTCAGGTCCAGGTTCGAGTGCTCGTTGTCGGCCCCGATGTTGTACACCTCGCCGCTCCGGCCACGCTCCAGCACGGCCAAGATCGCCTCGCAGTGATCGTCCACGTGGATCCAGTCCCGCACGTTCAGCCCGTCGCCGTACAGCGGCACCTGCTTGCCCTCAAGCAAGTTGGTCACAAACAGCGGGATCACCTTCTCCGGAAACTGATACGCCCCGAAGTTGTTCGAGCAACGCGTGATCACAGTGTCCAGCCCGAACGTGTGGTGGAACGCGTGCACGAGCAGATCGCTCGCCGCCTTGCTCGCCGCGTACGGGCTGCTGGGCTTGATCGGCGAAGTCTCGGTGAACCGCAGATCGGGATTCTCCAGCGGCAGGCTGCCGTACACCTCGTCGGTGCTCACGTGCACGAACCGCTTCACCTTCGCCTGGTGGGCCGCATCCAACAGCGTCTGCGTGCCCAAAACGTTGGTCTGCACGAACGGGCGGCTGTCCATCAGCGACCGGTCCACATGAGACTCGGCGGCAAAGTGCACCACCGCGTCGGCCTCACCGAGCAGCCGTCGCATCGCCGCACCGTCGCAGATGTCGGCCTTCACGAACGCATAGTGCGGCTCGCGCTCCAGCCCCGCGAGGTTCTCGAGATTTCCCGAGTACGACAAGCAATCGACATTGGTGATCCGCACGCCCGGGCGGTGCCGCCGCAGAAAGCGGATGAAGTTCGACCCGATGAAGCCGCAGCCGCCGGTCACGATGAGTCGGTCGAACATGGAAGATTCTAGAGCGAAGAGCCGGCCCTGCGGCACGCTCGTTCCCACGCGATGGCTCGTACAGTCCCCCCATGCCCCGCGTGGAGCAGTCCATCCCCGAGCGTGCCGCCCGAACGACCAGCCTGCCCGGCCCGGTCCGTCGCTCGCTCGATGCCTGCCGCGAGATCACCCGCACCCGCGCCGGCTCGTTCTACCTCGCGCTCTGCCTCACCCCCGAGCCGCGACGCAGCGCGATGTACGCCCTCTACGCCTGGA
>CAYNSB010000014.1:60734-66199 GCA_964399625.1 uncultured Phycisphaeraceae bacterium | reverse complement strand
GCCCAGCGCGACAGCCAGCGCGGCCCGCGCGATCGAGGCGCGCGCCCGGCGCGCGATGCCGGCCCGCGCGAGCGGGACGCCGGACCCAGGACCCAGGACCCCCGCTCGCCCGCGCGCGACCGCACCGAGATCGACGACACATCGATGGACGACATCGAGACCGATCTGGGCGACGATCGCGGGCCCGATGTGCCCGATCGCGGCGACCCCTCCGCGCCCGCGCAGGGTCCGGACCAGCCGTCACAGGGTGGCGAGCGCCGTCGCCGTCGCCGGCGCCGGCGCCGTGGCGGCGGACCTCCCCAGGGCGGCCCCGGAAGTCCGGGTGGAGGGCCGCCGAATCAGCCGCCGTCCGGCCCGCCCCCCTCCGCACCCTGATAACCTCACCCCATGTCGCACATTGCCGGCACACTCGCCGTCGAGATCACCAAGACCGCTGTCCAGAACGACAAGCCCTCGCAAGGCTCCCAGATCAAGGAGACGATCATCTCCGTGGTCATCGCCTTCGTGATGGCCTTTGTCTTCCGCGCGTTCGTCATCGAACCCTTCATCATCCCCACCGGCTCGATGGCGCCGACGCTCATGGGCGCGCACGTCCACATCACCTCGCCCGAGACGGGCATGGACTGGCCCATCGACGCGCCGTTCAAGTACCCAAACTCCACCACGCCCCTGCCCATCCAGGGCGACCCCAACCGACCGCTCATCGTCCACGATCCCATGACGACGCAGGAGCTCCACATCACCAAGGGGCTCCCCACGCAGGCCGGCGATCGCATCCTCGTCTTCAAGTATCTCTTCGGGCTCTACGACCCCCAGCGATGGGACGTGGTCGTCTTCAAGGCGCCCCACGACCCGGGTACGAACTACATCAAGCGCCTCATCGCGCTCCCCGGCGAGCAGCTCGCCATCGTCGATGGCGACATCTTCGCACGCACGCCCGCGAAGGATGAGAAGCTCGCGCCCGGCCAGAGCGCCTGGTCCCTCCCGGGCTGGCAGATCCAGCGCAAGTCCGACGAGCGCGTCCAGCGCACGGCCTGGCAGAGCGTGTACTCCAGCGAGTACGCGCCGCTCACGCCCTCCACCCGCCGACACGACGGAAAGACCTTTACGAGCCCCTGGCTCGCGGGCGAGGGCTGGAGCGTCGACGCCAATCGCACCTACGCGTACACCCGCGCCACGCCCACCGCCCTCGTGTGGGACGCCCAGACGTGGCCCGTGACCGACTTCTACCCGTACAACGAGGCGGTGGCTCGCGGCGCGCCGTTCCCCGTCTCCGATGTGGCCATCGCCGCGGGCATCGAGCCCAAGGACGCGGGCCTGACCGTCTCCGCGGTCCTGCGCACGCGCGGGCACGAGTTCCGCGCCGACGTGAAGGGTCGCGACGTCACGCTCCGCATGGCCCCGCTTCCAGAGTCTGGCGAGCCAACCGCATGGACATCGCTCGCCACCGGAACACTCGACTCTGAGCTCGCGAACGGACGCGTCGTCAACCTCGAGTTCTGGCACGTCGATCAATCGCTGCAACTCTGGTCCGACGGGCGCCTCATCGCGCGCGGCGCCTACGACTGGACGCCCGAGCAGCGCCTCCGCTTCTCCACGGGCATGAGCGTCGCCGACGTGCTCGCCAAGGACGCCCACTCGGGCAACTCGCTCGCCTCGCCCACGATCTACCCGCAGCCGCAGATCCGCTGGGAGCTCTCCGGCCCCGCGGTGATGCACCGCGTCTCGCTCAAGCGGGACCTCTTCTACCAGCCCGCCAATCCCGCCTTCCCCAACTCCCCGCCCCGCGCCACGCACCCCCTCACCACCATGACGCTGTCGCCCGATCAGTTCTTCGTCTGCGGCGACAACTCCCCCGCTTCTCTCGATGCCCGCCTCTGGCCGACCCCCGACCCCTGGGTCAAGCAGGTCGATCCAACCGAGGGCGTGGTCACGCGCTCGCTGATGATCGGGCGCGCGTTCTACGTCTACTTCCCCTCGCTCATCCGCGGCGAGAAGGGCCTCTTCCCGGTTCCCGACTTCGCCCGCATGCGCTGGATCTGGTGAGCACTCTTTCAGAGGCCGGAGCGGAAGCGACCGGCGCGAGCATGGCACGACGGAGCCGCCCGGGCTCGGTCGTGCGATCTTCTTACTTTCCCGCGACGCGTGCCCCGATCTCCGCGAGCGGCACGTCCTTCATCTCTTCGCGCGTGTCGAGGTTCTTGAGCGTCGCCAGCCCCGCGCCATCGCTGCCCGCGCTCTCGATGATCGCCGCGAACCGCGCGTGCGAGGCGCTCGCCTCCTGGAGCAACTTGCCGATGTTCTTCGTCGCCTTGCTCGTGTGCCGCGCGTGCAGCGGCGGCGCCGTCACGCGATCCGTTCCGTCCACGGGTAAGTACCGATCCACGTCCCACGGCTTGCGATCCGCGCGATCTCGCCAACGCGCCGACTCGCTCCCGCGACGCAATCGCGCCACAAGCGGCCGCACCTGCGCGTCGCTCTCGGGCTGACCATTCGAGATCACAAACACGTCCGGCCGCAGGCTCGCCCCGGGCAGGCTCAGCGCGTGCAAGAGGTCCTTCCCCTCGGGCATGAGCCCGCGATCCTCCAGCACCAGCAACAGCACGACATCGCCCATGCCAAAGCCAACGGCGGGCGTCGGCGGCCCGCCGAAGAGCTCGATCAGATTGTCGTACCGCCCGCCGCCCGCGATCGCACGCTCCTTGCCGCCCGTCTCGTGCACTTCGAAGACCATGCCCGTGTAGTACGCGAGCCCGCGAGCAATCTGAGGATCGAACTCGCACCACGGCGCGATTCCGTCCGCCGCAATCGCCTCTCGAAAGTGACGCAGAGGCACAATCTCCACGCCGCTTGCCATCGGCGCGCCTTTGGTCAGATGGCTTCGCACATCCTCGAGCGCCGAGTCGAATCGCGAGAGATCAAGCCCCATCGCCCGCGCATCGTGCGCGAACGCCTCGTGAGAAACCTTGGCGCGGCGATCGAGCAACGCGAAGCCCTCCGCCACGCCGCTCGAAGAAGCGCCCGCAAACGTAAGCACTTCTTGAACCACGATGCGATTGTTGAACCTCGCATTGCAATCCGACGGCACAAGCCCGAGTTGCGCAAGCAACGCCACGCACGTGCTCACCAATTCCGCGTCGATCGACGCCGAGCCTTCGCCGATAATGTCACAATTCCACTGCAGAAACTCCCGCAGCCGTCCCCGCTGCGGCTTCTCCGCGCGATAGCAGTTCTGCTGCCAGAACCACCGGCACGGCTTGGGCAGTCCGCCCGCCTTCGCCGCGTACATCCGCGCCAGCGTCGGCGTGAACTCCGGACGCAGCGCGAACGGCGCCAGCCCGCTCTCGCGCAGGCTCCTCACCTCCGCCTCGTCCTTCCCGCTGAACACCCCGAACATCTCGGAGAGGATGCCCTCGCCGCTCTTGCGCTCGTACAGCTCCCGCGACTCGAACGTCGGCCCGTCGATCTCCTCGAACCCGTGCCGGATCGCCGTGTCCCGCCACGCCCTCTCGATGTACCGACGGCGCAGCATGTCCTGCGGATAAAAGTCCCGCGTGCCCTTCGGCGCCTGGATCGCCTTCTCGCCCATAGGGCCACAGCATACGAGCGGCGCGGCCACCGCGCACGCTCAGCGCATGATCACGAAGGCCGAATGCCGACGCCCCTACGGGCACCCCGCCCGGAACGCGCTCAGGAAGCACGCGAAGTCCGCCGCCGTCAGGCTCGGCGTGTCCGTGCTCCCGTCGCAGTTCGCCCCAGAGTCGCCCGCGCGGAACTTCGTCAGGAAGCACGTGAAATCGTTCGCCGTCAGCACCGGCGTCGTGGTGCTCCCATCGCAGTTCGCGTAGCACGCCGGCGGCGCGGGCGGCTGGATGAACTGCAGCAGCGGAATCACCCCGCGCCAGTTCTCCTCGCACGTCGGCGCGATCTGATTCGCCGGCAGCGTGAACCCGTTCACGCCCGTGTCACGCAGCTCCGTCGTGAACGACCAGATCTTCGGGTGCGAGTACGCCGTCCCGGATTGGTCCCCGTACATCCAGTCCACCGAGCTGCCCGACGCGGGATAGATCGTCGTGTAGATCGGTCCCGCGGCGTACGGCGTGCCGTACGTCCCCTGGATCGCCGCCTGGATCGCCGTGCCCACCGTGCTGAACGTCGCGTTGTCCGGGTTCAGCGCGTTCGTGTACCCCCAGGGCCACATCATCAGCTGCGAGTACGAGTGGTAGTCCATGTGCGCCTTGATCTGCGGGTTTGCGAGCACGAAGTCCCGCATCACCTGCGTCTCCTTGGCGCTGAACGGCGCGGTCCCGTGGTACGTGTCGTTGCACGGATCGGAGCTCGCCCCGACAAGGCTCCACTGGTACCCCCAGTTGCGGTTGTTGTCCGTGCCGATGCACGAGCTGCCCGCGTTCGCCGCGCGGTTCTTCCGCCACAGGCGGTTCGTGCTCCACGTGTACAGGAACCCGTCCGGGTTCATGATCGGCACCACGATCACCTCGACGCTGTTCACGAGGCCCGTCACCGTCGCGTCCGTCCCGTACTTCGTCAGCAATTGCTCCGCGATGTACACGGGCACCTTCGTCGAGACCCACTCGCGTGCGTGCTGCGTCCCGTGCAGGAACGCCGCGGGCCGACCCGTGTTCCCCGGCGCCGTGATCCGCAGCCCGAAGATGTCGTTGCCCGCGCCGGACGTCCCCAGCACCACGTACGTGCACAGCGTCGGGTACGTCGTCGCGAGCGTCTGGCAGTACGTCTTCACCGCCGCGTAGTTGTGGTACGCCGTGTACCACGCGGCATCGTCCACCGCGCGCGAGGCGTTCACCTCGGCCGTCTCCGCGTCGATCCGCGCCTGCACGTCATCGATCAGCACCTGGAACGGCACCCCCGACGCCGCCACGCCCGCGAACTGCGCCGGGCTGACGCGGATGTCGATCGGCTGACCCACCGCCGGCGTGTGCGTCCACACATCGTCCGTCAGCGCCAACGCCGTGCGATAGTCCTGGATCGCCTGCCCACCCGCGCCGCGCGGGAACATCCGAACCACGCGATGCCCATCGAACCGCGCCACGGGCTCGCTCGAGAGATATGCATCCGGCTGCGCGAGCGCCGTCCCCGCCAGCCCGGCCCCAAGGGACAACGCCAGAACCATCGACCGACGATCATGCCTCGCCATTCATCTCTCCTCGATGCAGGGGCAGCGCCCCGGGGCCATCCTCTTCGGGGCCGATCGGCGCGAGCGCACCGACCGACCCGACACCGCACGCCAGGAACATACCACACCGGCGCGCACAAACCCGTCGCGGGGCACCGCCTATACGCCGGACGCCAGATCCGGATGCATGAAACCGTTATAGGACGGGCCACTCCCTCTCCTTCGACGGCAGGGCCGGAGAATAGAAAGACTTCAGAGGCCCAAGCGGAAGCGCTGGGCGCCTGCTGAACGAGCCCGAAGCGCAAGCGAGGGC
>CAYNSB010000014.1:0-60724 GCA_964399625.1 uncultured Phycisphaeraceae bacterium | reverse complement strand
GGCCGTATAATACAACCACTCCCGCCCCCCCTGCGTCCGGGGGGGGCGCCTGCCCACCGAGCCCGCCCCCCGAGCGCGCCCACCACGCTCTGCCTGCCTTTTCTCGAATGGGGAGAGAGGTGTTTCATCGCCTGGTAGACGGAGCAAGGTGCGGCACCTGTGTGCCACCGACCGGTGCAGTGAGCGGTCAGTGCTGATCCGCGTCTATCTCGCAACGATGCGATCTGTTGGCATGGAATCGAAGTTCACTTGCCCTGACCTGTTTGAACGTGCCCTGCTTGCCTTGTCCACTTTACCGAAGCCATTTCGGCACTGGCATGTCAAATATGACTCCGTCATCTTGGAGATCGCGCATCAATATGTCGCGAATGTCTTGCGTCATTGGTTCGACAATTCGATAGACATGAACCACCGAGTGAAATACCAGTGCATACGGGTCTCCGTCCATCGGATGAACAACTCGAAACTTAGAAAGTTGTCCGCTTTTGAGCAATTCAGCGTATTTGCCATAAATCGAAATACGCTCCGCACCTAGAGCCGAGCGGCGAGTAATTGGTGGATGCTCTGGGCGAGTGATGGGCGGATGCTCTGACGGATGGCATGCAGGCGCCATCGACAACCATCCGAGCGTAGTTATCAACGTTGCGCGCACAATGAACCATGGACGCACCATGCTACTTCACCTCGATCGATAGGAGGTCATGCCCTCTTGCGTCTTGAATATGTAATTTGCAAATCCGTCAGAAAAATCATATTCGATCCAGTTGTATTGCTTGTCGGTTCACAACCTGAACGATACCAAGCCGTAAGAGAAATTTGCTGACCACGGGATGTCACGGAATCGCTTTCTAGTGTAACCAAACAGATCCCCCAGAAGGGCCGTCGTACATGGAAATGTCGGCAGGTGGCACCGCCCGCAGTGCCACCGACCGTGGCCCGGCACGGTCGGTGCACCCACGAATCACCCTTTCCTACATTGTGCGAGAGCCAGCACGGCACACCCGCGATCAGCCCCGCGCACGCTGCATCCCCTATCACTCCCCCATGATCCGACCCGCCCTCCGCTTCATTTGCCTCGCCTTCGCGTCCGCGCTCGTCGCCCTCGCACCCGTCGGGTGCGCCAGCGAATCGCACGGCTATCGCAGCGCGAGCGATTTCTCCGCCACATTCCCCCACGCCGTCGTCGCCGCGGATCACTTCGTTGCGTCCGATGCGGGCGCCCAGATCCTCGCCAAGGGTGGCAACGCCATCGACGCCGCCGTCGCGACGAGCTTCGCCCTCTCCGTCGTGCGCCCCTACTCCTGCGGCATCGGCGGCGGCGGCTTCATGGCGATCCACTTCTCCGACACGGGCCTCGCCGATCAGAAGTCCCGCGCACGAGAGATCGATCCCGGCACGGGCCGCGACCTTGCCATCAACTACCGCGAAACTTCGCCCCGCGCGATCGCACCCGACTTCTACGAGAACGATCCCGATCCGCTCGCCTCCCAGCGTGGGGGCAAGGCGATCGCCACGCCCGGCACGGTCAAGGGACTCCTTTGGGCCCTGGACCACTACGGCACGCTCGATCGCGCCACGGTACTCGCGCCCGCGATCCGCGCCGCCGAGGAGGGCTTCATCGTCGATGAGAACTACCTCGCCAGCACGCGCAAGCTGATCCAGCGCTTCGGCGAGAATCCCTCCTGGCCGGCGAGATTCGCGTTCGTCTGGGAGCGTTTCCTCCGCAAAGGCGATGTCAAGCTCGGCGATCGCATCAAGCTCCCCGAGCAGGCCCGCGCCCTGCGACTCATCGCTGAGCGTGGCGGTGCGGCCTTCGACGAGGGCCCGCTCGCCGAGGCGATGCTCCGCGCGATCGCGGCCGATCGCGGCGTCTTGTGCGCACAAGACCTGCACCAGTTCCACGTGGAACCCGTCGCGCCGCTGCGATCCACCGCGTTTGGCCGCACGTTCCTCACCATGCCCCCGCCCAGCTCCGGCGGCATCTGCCTGGCGCAAACGATGGGGATCCTCGAGCGCAACTGGCTCAAGGCGGAGGCAGCGGGCTCGGGCGCCGGCGTGGGCAAGGACGCGCTGCGCGTGGCCGATGCGCTCACCCTGCGCGCGCGCCAGCGCCCCACGGTCGCGAACACGCACGCGCTCGCCGAGGCGTTCAAGCACGCGTTCGCGGATCGCTCGCGCTGGCTGGGCGACCCGGCGTTCGTGGGCGTGCCCACGGCGCGCCTGATGAGCGCCGCGTACCTGGACGCGCGGGCCGCGACGTTCGACCCGCGCTCCACCATGGCGCCGGCGAAGTACGGCACGATGCCGGAGGATGAGCGTGGCGCGCCGCCCGAGGATCACGGCACGAGCCACCTGAGCGTGGTGGACGCGCAGGGCAACGCCGTGGCCTGCACGGAGACGCTCAACCTGGAGTTCGGCTCGCTCGTCGCGGTGCCCGAGTTCGGGTTCGTGCTCAACGACCAAATGGATGACTTCACGACCAAGCGCGGTCAGGCCAACGCGTTCAAGCTCGTCCAGAGCGCGCGGAACATGCCCGAGTGGAGCGAGACCAAGGGCGGCAAGCGCCCGCTCTCGAGCATGACGCCCACGATCGTTCTGGATGAGAAGGGCGAAGTGGAGGTGGTCGCTGGGGCGAGCGGCGGGCCGCGGATCATCACGAGCACGACGCAGGCGATCCTGAACGCGACGGTGCGCGGGATGGGGGCGCGGGAGAGCGTGGCGCGCCCGCGCATCCACCATCAGTGGTCGCCCGACGCGTTGCTGATCGAGCGCTGGGGGGACCGCGACCGCTTGCAGGACGCGCTGTGGGAGGACTCGTTCAAGAAGCGGCTGGAGGAGATTGGGCACCGCGTAGACGTGATTGAGCTGACGCCCAAGTCCTACGACCCGTTCGGGAACGTGCAGTTGATCAAGCGCGTTGAAGGCGGCTGGGAGGCGGCGTGCGATCCGAGGAAGGGCGGGAGGCCGGCGGGGAGATGAAGAATTTCATCACGGAGCAACACGGAGGGACACGGAGAAGAACAATGATGAAATCGAACAAATACGATTGCCCGTGAGAAATTGTTATGTCGCGCGATCGCGAGCCTGACATCTTGGTGGCAGGATTGAGCGTCTGGTTCGACAACTACCAGTTCGCCGACGCGCGGCAGTACGACGATGCCAACTGGTTGAACACGCGGGCGACGTTTCGTGGCGATGGCTCGACCGTTCGACTAGCCAGCCCCTGCGCTCGCACAGACGAGCTCCGCGATTGGCTTGAGGCGCTGGCGCGGTTTGAGAAAGGCGACGTCCATGTCGCTTCGCTGAATCCGATGGAGCCGTACCTGCAGATGAACCTGACGCGCGACCGCGAGCGGAACCGTGTTGTCTTGGACGTGCGGATCACTCCGGACAACGCGACCGAGTTCCATCATTTCGTCATTCCTCTCGATGCCGCGTCGTTGTCGCGGCTGGCCGAATCGGTCGGTGCGGTGACTCGGCGCTTTCCAGTGCGCGGATAGGGCACGCTCCGTTAGCCATGCGGGGTCAGCTCGCCAGCCCCCTGAGGAACTCGGAAGCATCGAACACCGCCCTCGCTCGCGCTTCGGGCTCGTTCAGAGCGCCCGGCGCTGCCGCTTGGGCCTCTGAAAGGCAAAGACACGCTTCCTACGCTTGTTCACATTGACCACCATCGATATCCACACTGAGACCGAGGGGGCGCTGGGCGAGGCGGCCCGGAGCACGACGAGCGGATCGGGCGAGGTGCCGCTCGCGCGTCTGCGCGTGTGGCTGACGGTGGTCTGCCACAGCGTGGTGGACTACTTCTCGTACCTGATCGTGCCGCTGATGCCGCTGCTGGTGACGCGCCTGCACCTGAGCGACTACGAGAAGGCGTGGATCCTGGGCGCGGGGAGCGTGGCGAGCGGGCTGATCCAGCCGGCCGTCGCGTGGGTGTCGGACAAATTGAACACGCGCTGGTTCGGGACGCTGGGGCTGGTGCTCTCGGCGGTGGCGACGAGCGCGATCGGGCTCGCGGAGACGTTCCCGCAACTGCTTCTGATCCAGGTGCTGTCGTCGATCGGGATCGGGGCGTTCCATCCGGTGGCGGCCGCGGCGGTCGGGCAACTGTCGGGTCGGCGGCGCTCGCTGGGCGTTTCGCTGTTCTTCCTGGGCGGCATGGCGGGGGGTATCAGCGGGAACACGACGGCGACGCCGTACGCGACGGCGTTCGGGTTGCACGGATTTCTGTGGCTCATCGCGCCGTCGATGGTGTTCGCGGGGCTGCTCGTCTGGGCGATCCACGGCGTGGCGCACCAGCACCACGATGCGCACGAGACGCACGCCGAGCTGCCCGAGCGCGAGCGGCGCTGGCGCTGGGCTTCGGTGTGGATTCTGTACGTCGGGAACGTGATCCGCTTCACGGTGAACGCGGCGCTCGTGTACCTCGTCATCAACTGGTCCATCAAGCTCATCGCGGCACGCCAGGGCGCGAACTGGGAGACGCTGGACGCGGAGGCGAAGAACCACTTCGGGCTCGCGGCGTCGGGCGTGAACGGGTGGCTGCAGGCGTCGATGCAGGTGGGCATGGGCGTGGCGGGGTTGGCGCTGGCGCGCCTGGTGCGGGCCGGGCACGAGCGCCCGCTGCTGATCTGGATGCCCGTGGTGGGCGCGCTGCCGCTGTTCGTCATTCCGTGGGCGATGCACGCGTTCGAGGGGGCGGGCGGGCATCCGGCGTGGACGGTGCCCATCGTGTTCGCGCTGATCGTGGTGGCGGGGATCGGGTTCGGAGGGATCGTGCCGGTGACGATCGCGCTCGCGCAGCGCATGCTGCCGCACCGGACGAGCCTGGCGTCGGGGCTGATGATGGGCGGGGCGTGGTTCGTGGCGTTCATGGGCCCGGTGCTGGGCAAGTGGTTCACGAGCTGGCTGGGCGAGGCTGGTGCCTGGCACGCGACCGGGGCGATGCTGCTGGTGGCGGGGCTGATCTCTGTCGCAATCCCGGGGTGGCTGGTGCGGCGGGTGGGGCAGCACTAGCAGGGGCGGCTGGATGATCGCAGGGCAGGCGGGGCGTTATCCTGACGCCGGCTGTTACGTGCGCGTGACGGACGCCCGCGGAACATGGACGAAGAGCTAGGCGTCGGAAGTCTTGGTCGGTTTGCAGCCAACTCTCAGGAGATATCCCATGATGGTCCGTTCCTTGGGCGTGGCGTTGTCGATGGTCGCCGGGAGCGCGATGTCGCTCGCACAGGACGCGAAGCCCGCCGGCGGCGCGCCCAGCACCACGATCACGATCTACTCGAGCGCGCTGCCCGGCGCCATTCCCGCGGCGGTGTACCGCCCAACGCCCGCGTCGATGGGTCTGTACAACCCGTGGCAGGGGCGGCCCCTGCCGGGCTACGCGGTGGTGAGAGTGGAGCGCCCCGTGACGCTCGCGAAGGGCCGCTCGGTGCTTGAGTTCACGGATGTCGCGGCGCTGATCGACCCGACGACCGTCTCGTTCGAGTCGCTCACGGCGCCCGCGACGACGCGCGTGCTGGAGCAGAACTTCCAGTTCGACCTCGTCTCGAGCCAGAAGATGCTCGAGCGGTTCGTGGGCAAGAACATCGAGGTGGACGGGCAGAGCGTGACGCTGCTCAACGCGATGCCCGGCGGGCTGCTTCTCAAGGAGGCGAGCGGGCAGATCCGCATGCTCACGGACATGAGCAAGACCTCGATCCGATTCCCCGCCGACGGGGCGGCCGGGCTGATCCTCAAGCCCACGCTGATCTGGAACCTCTCCGCGGAGCAGGAGGGGGAGCACAAGGCGCGCGTGGGCTACCAGACCGAGGGCATCACGTGGTGGGCGGATTACAACCTCGTGTTCAAGGAGGGCGCGAACGCGAACAGCGGCACGCTCGACGTGGGCGCGTGGGTGAGCATCCTCAACCAGTCGGGCGGAAGTTACGAGAACGCGAAGCTGAAGCTAGTCGCCGGCGACGTGCATCGCGCGCCCAGACCGGGCGAGAATCGCATGGGGGGGCGGCTCGAGATGGCCAAAGCGGCGGCGATGGCCGATGAGTCGGACGGCTTTGCGCAGAAGGACTTCTTCGAGTACCACCTGTACACGCTGGGACGTCCGACGACGATCCCCGAGAGCAGCACCAAGCAGGTGGAGCCATTCACGCCGGCGCGCAACGTGCCCGCGGAAAAGGTCCTGGTCTACTACGGATTGGACGAGGGCTACCGCGGGTTCTTCCCGAGCCCGATGCAAGACCGAAACTTCGGGACGCAGGGAAACAAGAAGGTCGATATCTACCTCAAGTTCAAGAACGCGAAGGAGCAGGGGCTGGGCGTGCCGCTGCCCGCGGGGCGCGTGCGCGTGAGCAAGCTGGACTCGGCGGACAAGTCGCTGGAGTTCATCGGCGAGGACGCGATCGATCACACGCCGCAGGGCGAGGACGTGCTGATCAAGATGGGCAACGCGTTCGACGTGGTGGGCGAGCGGACGCAGATGGACTTCTCGATCGACGAGCGTGCGCACCGGATGGAGGAGACGATCCAGGTAAAGATCCGGAATCGCAAGAAGGAAGCGGTGAACGTGATCGTGAAGGAGAACCTGTACCGCTGGACGAACTGGGAGATCGTGCAGAAGAGCGCGGACTTCGTGAAGGTGGATGCGCGGGCGATCCAGTTCCCTGTCCGGGCCGAGCCGGACAAGGAGGTCGTCGTGACGTACAAAGTTCGGTACACGTGGTGAGGCGACCATGCCGCTTGGAACGATCCTGATCGTTGAGGATGACGCGGCGATCCGACGCGGGTTGTGCGACGCGCTGCGCGCCTCGGGCTACGAAACGCGCGAGGCCGCGGACGGGCAGGCCGGGCTGGACGCGGCGCTGGGCGCGGGCACGCCCGCCAATCCCGGGCTCGATCTGGTCCTGCTGGACGTGCTGATGCCCAAGCTCGATGGGCTGCAGGTGCTCAAGGAGTTGCGGGCGGCGCGCCCGGCACTGCCGGCGATCATGCTCACGGCGCGGGGGCAGGAAGAGGATCGGGTGCGGGGGCTGCGCCTGGGCGCGGACGACTACATCGTCAAACCCTTCTCGATCGCGGAGCTGCTGGCGCGGATCGAGGCGGTGCTGCGCCGCTCGCCGGGCCGGCCCACGGGCGTGGCGCGCCTGGACCTTGGCGGGCGAACGATCGATTTCGAGCGCCGTGAGGTTTCGCACAAGGACGGCACGCGCGAGTCCCTCTCGACGAGGGAGAGCGAGGTGCTCGGGTATCTCGCGGCCAATCGCGGGCGTGCCGTCTCGCGCGAGGACCTGCTGCAGCGCGTCTGGGGGATGGACCCTCGCGGCGTCGCGACGCGCACGGTGGACATGGCGATCGCGCGATTGCGCACGATCCTGCGCGACGACACGAACGCCGCCCAGGGCGGCGCGCTGATCCTGACGGTGCGCGGGAAGGGGTACATGCTCGCGGCGGATGGGGGGGAGGAGCCGGGCGCACCATGAGAACGCGCCGGTTCATCCCGTGGCTGATCTTCGCGCTGGGGGCGATGGCGGTGCTCGAGGGGCTGGGGTGGGTCACGTGGCGGGCGATCACGCTCGAGCGACGCGAGCAGCGAGCGCGAGCCGAGTCGGCGGTGCAGGAATCGCTGCGCCTGGCGCTGTGGCGCATGGAGAGCGAGCTGACGCCGATCGTGGCGCAGGAGTCGTCCCGCCCGTACTTCCATTACCTCTCGTTCTACCCGGCGCTGCGCTCGTACGAGAAGATGTGGGACGCGATTGCGCCCGGCGAAGCGCTAGCGCCCTCGCCGCTGCTGGAGCCGCCCGGGGCGTTCGTGCGTCTGCACTACCAGATCGAGGCGGACGGGACGCTGACGTCGCCCCAGGTGCCCGGCGAGGCGCAGCGCGAACTGGCGACGAGCCGGTACGTGGATCCTGAGTTTGTCATGATCGCGCGCGATCGGCTGGATCGATTGCGCGCGATCACGCGTGCCGGCGCGCTGCAGGCGAGCGCGCCCGATCTCGGCGATGCGGGCGGGGCCTCGCTGGACGGGCAGTCGATCGCCGGCGCACGGGCGCTCAATGAGCGGGACGACCCGGCACCCCAAAGCCAGATCGCCCCGGCGCAGAAGCTGGAACGGGCGATGGAGGAATCGAGGCGCGAGTTCGCAGCGCGCCAGCAGGCCGCGGACAGCGCGAACCAGGCGACGGTGCCCGCGCAGCGCAAGGCGGCGCCGGCTGATAGCGATAGGCAGATTGCTGGCGTGTACCGGCGGGACGAGGTCGGCGGGAAAGACCTGAAGCAGGCCGCAGCGGACAGGGCGTCGGGTGCCCCGGCCGCCAGCGCACCAGCGGAAGAAGCGCCTTCGCTCGGCGGCGTGCCACCGGCCCTCCGACGTGCCGATACGGGTGGCGCTGCAGGCGCGGTGTTCACGGGCGGTGCCATCGAGGCGATCGGGGTTTCGATCTCCCCTCTCACCGCACGATGGGTGATCCGCCCGCGGAGCGAGGGCGCTTCGGAGCCCGATCTGCTGCTGGAGCGACGAGTGACGATCGGGGCGCGCTCGGCGACGCAGGGCGTGTGGATCGACTGGCCCGCGCTGCGCTCGCGCCTGCTCGGTCAGGTGCGCAATCTGCTGCCCCAGGCGAGCCTCGAGCCGTTCGTGGGTCGAGCGGCGCCCGAGGCCCAACGTCTTGCGAGCATTCCCGCGCTGCTCAACCCCGCGGCGCTCGAGATTCCCGCGGAGGACGGGCTGTCCGCGACGAAGCTGATCCTGGGCGTCACGTGGCTTGCGGTGCTCGCCGCGATCGGCGCGATCGCGTTCGTGCTTCGCCAGTCCCTCGATCTCTCGGAGCGCCGCGGACGGTTCGTCTCCGCGGTGACGCACGAGTTGCGCACGCCGCTGACGACGTTCTCGCTGTACACGGAGATGCTGGAGCGCGGGCTGGTGCGCGAGCCGGAGAAGCAGCGCGAGTATCTGTCCACGCTGCACGGCGAGTCGCGCAGGCTCAGCGGGCTCGTAGAGAACGTGCTGGCGTACGCACGCCTGGGGCGTGCACGACCAAGCCCCGCGGTCGAGGGAGCGTCGATCGATGCCGCCGAGCTCGTGGCGCAGGTGGAGCCAGCCCTCCGCCGGGCGGCGCAGAGCGCGGGGCTGGAACTCGTCGTGGAGAGCGCGCTGGCACGTGGGGCGGAGCCCGGCGCGGCTCACGTGCGTGCGGACGCGCAGACCGTGGAGCGGATTCTCTTGAACCTCGTCGAGAACGCGGGCAAGTACGCGAGCGAGTCGCGCGATCCCCGCGTGCACCTGATCGCGCGGATCGAGGAGGGCCGAGCGAGCGGAATACTCGGGCTGTTCGCATCGGCGCGGAAGGAATTGCACCTGACCATTTCCGACCACGGGCCGGGCGTGCCCGCGGGGGAATCGCGCCGGATCTTCGCGCCGTTCCATCGCGCGGCGCGGGAGGAGCGCTCGGCCAAGCCTGGGCTGGGATTGGGCTTGGCGCTGGCGCGCGGGCTGGCGCGGGAACTGGGGGGCGATCTGCGCCTGGAGCGCGCGGGCGGGAGAGGCGGCGAGGGCGCGGCGTTCGTGCTGGTTTTGCCGATCGCGGAGTGAATCCAGTTCTCAAGGCTTGGCGGAACGGGCGGGGTTGGGGCGGGGGCTGCGGCAGGGGCTGGGGCGGGCCACGGTTGACTCACCCGTGGGCGCTTCTAAACTCGTGTCCGGGCCCCGGTTGGGCCCGTGCGGGCTTGTAGCTCAGTTGGCTAGAGCGCACCCCTGATAAGGGTGAGGTCGGCAGTTCGACTCTGCCCAGGCCCATTCGTTCGCGATGCAGGATCCGCGGAGTTGACGGACGTTGCCTCCGCTTGCGGGCGCGCGGGCGTCGCGTGGGCGACCCACCATGCCCGATGCCCCACCTCCCAACCCCAAGGTCGGCACGCCCACCACGGGCGAGCACGCGCCGCTGATCGACCGCGCCCGCGCCACCGACGCGCGAGACGGGTTCACGACGCGCCCGCGCGCCAAGCGTCCGCGATCGGCCTTCACCGAGGATTTCCGCCGGTTCTTCGGGCGAGGGCTGGCGGTGCTGCTCCCGTCGATCCTGACGCTGTGGATCCTCTGGTACGCGCTGCTGTTCGTGTTCAACAACGTCGCGGTGCCCATCAACCGGGGCATGCGCTGGGGCGTGATCCAGGCGATCCCGCTGGTGATCCCCGAGAAGCACCAGCCGGACTGGTACATCATCACGGAGCAGGAGCGCGAGGACTTTCTGCGTTCGAGCGACGGCACGGCGATGCGCAGCGCGGGCGCGCCGGCGATCGACCACGCCGCGCGCGTGGCGCAGTTCCGCCAGTTCTGGGAAGCACGCTGGTACCTCTCGATCCTCGGGCTGATCGTCGCGATCTCGCTGATCTACCTGGCGGGGCTGCTGCTGGGCGGGATCCTCGGGCGGCGCCTGTACGAGGGCGTGGAGAGCCTGCTCTCGCGGATCCCGGGGTTCAAGCACGTCTACCCGCACGTGAAGCAGCTCGTGAACCTGGTCATGGGCGATCGGCGCATGGCGTTCAAGCGCGTGGTGCTGGTGGAGTATCCGCGGAAGGGCATCTGGACGATCGGGCTCGTGACCAGCAACTCGATGCGGGACATCGCCGCCGCGGCGAACGAGCCGGTGCTCTCGGTGTTCATCCCGTCCACGCCCACTCCATTCACGGGCTTTGCGATCAACGTGCCCGAGAAGGACGTGATGGACCTGCCGATCTCGGTGGACGAGGCGATCCGCTTCATGATCACGGGGGGAGTGCTCATCCCGGAGCACCAGCTCCCCCCCGAGGCCCGCGGGGCGATCGCGCCCGCCCCTACCAATCCCCGATCGTGAGACGTGAGAAAAGGGGAATCGCGGCGAGCGCGCGTAGACTCCGTTTCCGGAAGGCACGTTGTGCGGGCCGGGACCGGGCTTCCCTCGTGGGACGAGCCCCTTGAACGCGGAGCGCCCGGGCGCGAGCCCGGCTTTGACCATTCGAGGACGCCATGCGGATCGACGTCGTCGGCAAGAACCTGCAGATCACGCCCGCCATCCAGAAGCACGCGGAGACCAAGGGTGCCGGGCTGCCCAAGTACTTCGACGGCATCCAGCAGCTGACGTTCCTGATCGCCAAAGAGGGGCACGGGACGCACGGCACGTTCAGCGTCGAGCTGGTCTGCGACGTTGAGAAGCGCGACGACTTCATCTCAAAGGTCATCGAGGAGGACGTCTACCTCGCGATCGACCACGTCGTGCAGAAGACGTCGCGTCAGTTGACCGAGTTCAAGGAACGCCTCAAGACCGGCAAGCGCTAGCTCCCCCACCACCACGACCCACCACCACGAGCGTCAAGGGCCCATACCCATGCGGATGCTGCAGCTTGTTCGCGACGGCGCGATCGTTTCCCGGCTCAAGTCCACCCAGCGCGACGAGGTGATCGCGGAGCTGGTGGACGCGCTGATCGCCTCGGGCGCTGCCGGTGCCAACCTGCGCGACACGCTCATCGCCAGCGTGCTCGAGCGCGAACGCCGGGGCTCGACGGGCTTCGGGCGTGGCGTCGCCGTGCCCCACGTGAAGCACAAGAGCGTGCGCGGCATGGCCGCGGCGATCGGGCTCTCGGACAAGGGCGTGGACTTCAACTCGCTGGACAAGCAGCCGGTCTACAGCGTGTTCCTGCTCATGTCCCCCGAGGACCGCCCCGAGGAGCACCTGCAGGCGATGGAGGTGATCTTCAAGAACCTGAGCAAGGACACGTTCCGCCGGTTCCTGCGCCAGGCGCAGACGAACGAGGACGTGCACACCCTGCTGGAAGAGGCGGACAACCAGCTCCTGGCGGGCTGATTGGTTCCCGTCCCTGCCGCTCATCCGCCTGCCTGATGGTCTGCGTTCGCCCGGTGCCCTCCGCCCTCCGCTTGGTCCCCTTGTCACTCAGTCCCTTCTCCCATGCCCCGTGTCGCCGTTCAGGTCACGATCGTCAACCGCCTCGGGCTGCACGCGCGCCCGGCGATGACGTTCGTCGATGCCGCGGCACGCTTTTCGTGCAGCGTGACGGTCAAGCGCGGCGAGCAGGAGGTGGATGGCAAGTCCATCATGCACATGATGCTGCTGGCGGCGACGCAGGGGACGACGCTCGAAGTCGTGTGCGATGGGGATGATGCGCCGGCCGCGGCCGAGGCGCTCAAGAAGCTCGTGGCGGATGGGTTTGACGAGGAGTGAGAGGGCTCACCCCTCGCCCCCACCCCGCAGATCGGGCGCGAGTTCCTTGTCATCCACGCGCTGGATGCTCGCCCCCAGGGCGTTGAGGCGGTCCTCCATCTTCTCGTACCCGCGATCGAGGTGGTAGACGCGGTTGATGATCGTCTGGCCTTCGGCGGCGAGGCCCGCGAGCACGAGGCCGGCGCTCGCACGCAGGTCGCTCGCCATCACCGGCGCGCCCACGAGCCGGCGCACGCCGGAGATGATCACCGTCGGCCCCTGGCGGAACAGTCGCGCGCCCATGCGCGAGAGCTCCGCGACGTGCAGGAACCGCTCGGGGAAGATCTTTTCCGTGATCACCGAGTTGCCCTCGGCCAGGCACAGCAGGGCCATCATCTGCGCCTGCAGGTCCGTGGGGAATCCCGGGTGTGGCTGCGTGGTGAGCTCGACGGGCTTGAGCACGCGATCGCACGTGATGCGGATCGTCGCGCGCAGCGGATCATCCATGACGGAGACCGCGTTGCCCTTGGCATCGACGGGCGTGAGGTGGACGCCCGCGGCCTCAAAGCGATCGTGCGCGGCCATGAGGACATCCATCGGGCAATTCTCGAGGATGAGGTTGCCGTTGGTGATGGCGGCGGCGGCGATGAAGGTGCCGGCCTCGATGCGATCGGGGATGACGCGGTGGGTGACGCCGCGCAGGCGCTCGACGCCGTTGACGATGATGCGGGGCGATCCCGCGCCGTGGATGTCCGCGCCCATGGCGATGAGCATGCTTGCGAGGTCCACGATCTCGGGCTCGCACGCGGCCTGCTCGATGATGGTCTGCCCGCGCGCCAGCGTGGCGGCGGACATGACGTTGGCGGTGCCCAGGACCGTGGAGCCGAAGGCGCCGCCGAGGAAGACGCGCGAGCCGCGCAGGCGTCCGCCGGGCGCCTTGGCAGTGATGTCGCCGGCGTGGAGGGTGATCTCGGCCCCCAGCGCGCGCAGGCCGCGCAGGTGCAGGTCCACGGGGCGGTCGCCGATGGAGCATCCGCCGGGCATGGAGACTCGGGCGTGCCCGCGCCGCGCGAGCATGGGCCCCAGGGCGCAGATGCCCGCGCGCATGGTGCGCATGAGGTCGTAGCGGGCGTGGGACTTGGACTCGTCCGTCGAGCGGAGGGTGAGCGACTCGCGGGTCGTCTCGCCCTCGCGGGGACAGCCCAGCTCCTCGAGCAGCCGGATCATGGAGCGGATGTCCGCCAGGGGCGGAACGTCCTGGAGGGTGACGGGCTGGTCCGTGAGCAGGGCCGCGGCCATGAGGGGCAGGGCCGCGTTCTTGGCCCCGTTGATGCGCAGGCGTCCCTCGAGGCGCTTGCCGCCGGTGATGACGAAGGTGTCCATTCCTTCTCCCAAGATGTGGCGGGCCCGCCTCGCCGGTGCGGCGCTGGAGGCCCGGGAATCCGTTCTGGTCCGATCATACATCGGTCGGGGCGAGCGGCCCGCTTGCTCGGCGGCGCGACGGTCGCTCCGGGCGTCATAGAGCGAACCCGGACGCTGGGGCGCGTGGGGCACGGGGTGGTGCGAAGCGTGGTTGATTCGGACGGTTGTGGAAGCCCGCTCGGCGGTTCGTTCCGGCGGCGGGCCCGGAGTTTCAGTCGGGAGGACACGCATGAGCATCCGCAAGTCTCGAATCGCGTTGGGCGCCCTGGCGTTGACGGCCGTCGCAGGGTTGAGTGTTTCGTCCGTCTCGGCCCGCCCCGGCACGTCGAGCGACGGCAGCGGGCAGGCGTCGAGCGACGTGTACGCGAGCCTGCCGTCCACGCTGCAGCTGAACGCCACGATCCGCGACTTCAAGTGCTCCACGGACTCGGGCGGTCACGCCGATTTCGAGCGCACGCCCACGTCCGGGTACGCGCACTACATGGGCCAGGCGAACGACCAGCTGGACAGCGACGGGCTGCCAAGCTTCAAGAGCACGGGCTTCAAGGTGAGCACCCAGTGGCGCAACGCCGCGGGGCAGAACATCATCAACCCGCGCTCCTATATCACGGCCAAGACGGGCGACAAGGCGGGCGCGATCGCGTCCTCCGCCGGCGGGTCGACCACGACCGAGGCGAACTTCAAGCAGTGGTACCGTGACGTGCCCGGCGTGAACGTGGCGGTGTCGATCCCGATCACGCTGAACCGCACGCCCAACTCCAACCGGTACGTGTTCGACTCCGCGACGGACCAGCCCTGGAAGAACATCGGCGGGTTCTTCCCGGTCGATGCGCAGTCCTACGGGAACTACCGCTCGACGGGGCACAACTTCGGGTTCACGTCGATGATCGACACGAACTTCAAGTTCGAGAAGAACAAGGGCCACATCTTCACGTTCACGGGCGACGACGACGTGTTCGTGTACATCGATGGCAAGCTCGTCATCGACCTGGGCGGCGTGCACGGCGTGACCGCGCAGACGATCGAGCTGGACCGCCTGAACTGGCTGGTGGACGGGCAGACCTACAGCCTGAAGGTGTTCCACGCGGAACGCCACACCACCGAGTCTAACTTCCGTATCGAGACGACGCTGGGCCTCAAGAGCGTGCAGCCCCCGGCGTCCGCGGGCCTGTCCGACTAAGCCCCGCTCTCTGATCTGAGTCCACTCCGGCACGCCCCGCGTCCACTCGCGCGGGGCGTGTTTGCGCGCGCTCAGTCCGCGCTGATCTCGCGTGGCCCGCCCTTGCCCGCCGTGCGGACCATCGTGCCCTTGCCGCGATTCTCGTACTTCGTGAAGCCCAGACGCTCGAGGTTCTTGTTCGAGAGGACGCTCGATCGCTTGCTCATGCCCGTGCCGATGACCGGCGCGACGATCGCGCGCCGGACGGGCGCGCCCGTCTCGGGATGGGCCGTGAGCGCGGGCGCCTTGATGGACTGCACGATCTCGAACGAGCGCCCCGTGGGGCGCCCCTTGCGATCGAGGATCTCATACACGTAGGTCGGCATGCGTCACCCGAAGGTCCGTCCGCTCTCGAGATCGACCATCGCGCAGCCCAGGGCCTTGCACAGGCGCAGGAGCACGGGCAGCGCGATGTCCTCGTCGGTGACGGTGACCATCGCCTGGGTCACATCGTCGCTCGTGAGCGGGATCTCGATGACCATCCCCGGGCCGTGGAGCACGTCCATCCCCGTGTTGCGCGGGGCGCCGTCGGGCGCGGTGTTGAACCGGGCCAGCTGCCCCAGGACGTCCTTGCGGGGACCCATGGACGCGAGCTCGCCCGGGCGCGCGGACTTGGCGCTGCGGGTCAGCACGAGTTGACGCTTTCTGGCCACGAGCGCTCCGCGATGCTCGCGCGTCCGGGTCGCACGGACGCCGCGAGCCCGATCTTACCGCCCCGGGGAGCCCCGCTCCGCAGCCTCGTCCTCGGCGTCCGCGGCGTCGAGCAGCTCCACCGCGGTCTCGAGAAGGCGCGACAGCGGCACGGGCTTGAGCAGGTAGCGATCGGCGCCCAGCGACTGCGCGTACGCCTGGTGGCGCTTGCCCTCGTTCGCGGTGACCATGATCACCAGCGGGCTATCGTCGCGGCCCTTGATCTTCTCGAGCACCAGGAACCCCGAGCGACGCGGGAGCATCATGTCCAGCACGACCAGGTCCGGCGGGTCCTCCTGGCAGATCTGCACCGCCTCTTGCCCGTCGGCCGCGAGCTGGGTCGCGGCGCCCTCGGACTGGAACGCGGCCTCCATGGACTCGAGCACGTCGCGATCGTCATCGACGATCAGCACCTTCACATCTTCCAGTCGCAGGCTCATGTCGTGCTCCCCGCTGTCGTCCCGCCATCGCAGTCCTCAGGACGAACGTGCTGCTCCGTGACCAAACAAGGATAGGGTCGTCCGGTTCGGTTCCCGGGGGCCGGCGCGAAGATCCACCCGAACTCCGCGTGCCGGAAGTCCTTACGAAAGTTTGTCCTGTCCGGTTTCCGCGAGGGTGCGTGCGTCGCGGGCGCTGTGCTCGCGGATGGCGTCCAGGTCCGCGGGGGTGGTCCAGGGCAGAAGACGGAGCTTCTCGAGCAACGCGTCCGGGAACGCGCGCTGGGACCGCTCGTGGCGGGGGCGGGAGCGCCAGATTCGGTGCATCCAGAGGTACTGGTGGGGCGAGCGACGGACCATCTCCTCGATCGCGCGCCGGTAGCGCGCGGTGAGGTAGAAGAGCGGGTCCGGGTGGGTGGACCAATCTTCCGAGCCGAACTGGTCCACGACGTCCAGCGCGTAGTCGAGGTCGGAGGGCGCTGCGCCGGGGCGCTCCACGCGCCGCGCGTACCCGCAGACCACGCGGGCGTCGAACTGCAGCGCGAGCAGCCCGATGGACTTGTACGTGGACGCGAGCCGGTTGAAGAAGGGCACGAAGAGCCCGCGATCGCCGGCGTTCTGGTCCGCGACCATGCCGATGGGCGCGCCGCGGCGCACCAGCTCCGGGAGCTGGCGGAGTGCACCGAACTTGTCCACCAGCGTCAGACCGCGCCGCGAGCGCGTGGCGCGCATCCAGCGATCGAGCGGCGGCAGATCGAGCGGGCGATAGAGCGCGTGCATGGGGAACCCCAGCAGCGCGAGCGTGAAGCCCAGGAGTTCCCAGTTGCCCACGTGCCCCGTGATGAGGATCGTGGGCCGGGCGCGGAGGAGCGTGTCCAGGGCCGGCCCGATGCTCCCGAGCGAAAGGCGAGAGGACCACGACGCGTCCGAGAGCAAGCGCGGCGCGTACGAGATCTCGGCGGCAAGCTGGAACAGGTGGGCGTACGAACCAACGGCGCACTCGCGGACGCGATCAGCGCTCCAGTCCGGAAAGGCGGCCGCGATGTTGCGTGTGGCGCGCTCCAGGCGACGCCGGTTGAGCGATGAGCCGCCAAAGGCCGACCCCGCGTGCGCGGCGACGGGCAGAACGAGCCGAGGCGGCGCCACGGTCAGGGCCGCCACGCCCGCGCGGATGGACTGGTACACGGGCTGGTGGAGCCAGCGCGGGGTCTTGGCTTTGGGGGGCTTGGCCATCCGTGGCGGCGCGCTTAGCGCTTGCCGATCAGCGTGTAGAGACGGTTCTCGTTCAGCACGGGGATCGACGTCGCGGCGGCCTGCTGGAAGAGCTGGTCGTGCTTCTGCGCCGCCTGGTCGAGGCGGATGAACTCCCGCACGACCGCGATGGGCGCGCCGGCGCTGGGCTTGGGTGGGACCTGCGGGCGCTGCCCGAGGACGATGAAGTCCACATCGCCGCCGAGCTCATCGACCGTCCTGCCCCCCCACTCGTTGATGAGGGCCTTGATGCCGTCGATCTCGCTGGCGGTGGCGCGTCCGTCGCCGTTGGTATCGAAGTTGCCATAGACGAGGAACGTGTAGACCTTCTTCGGGTCGTACAGGGCGTTGGCGATCACGTCGCCCTTGACGATCGGGTTGCCCTTGACCTCGCTGGTCACGCGGCACGTGGACGAGGTGTCGTCCACGGAGATGATCTCGATCGTGGCCTTGCCGCGGGGGTAGTCGCCTGTCTTGGCGTCGGGCTTGATCTGCGTCGCGTCGGCGTACACGGCGAAGGACATGCCCAGGAAGACCTTGTCGCGCCGCCCGCGATCGATCGTAACGGTGTTGCCCGCGCCATCGAGCGAGAGCACAGAGCCGTCCACCAGCGCCGCCTCGGACTGCGGCTTGAGGATGTCCTTGCTCTTCTCGGCCTGGAGGGCCCGCTGGCGATCGATCAACTGGAGGTTCTCGCTCTCGAGCTTCTTGATCCGATCGTTGAGGCCCGCCTCGCGCTGCGCGAACTCGGCGGTCTTGGCCTCGAGGGCCGCTTCGTACTTGCCCTTGGCGCCGTTGACGTCGGTGCGGTTCGTCTCGACCTCGGCGCGGTAGCGACCGATGTCGGCGTTGAGGCCCTCGATCGTCTTCTTCTGGCTCTCGACCAGGGACTTGACGCGATCGCCCTCGGCCTGCAGGTTGGCGAGCGCGGCCTGGCGATCGTCGTCGGCCTTCTTCAGGCGAGCGTTGAGCGTGTCGATCTCGCCCTTCTGGCTGTTGATGAGGTCCGACAGGCTCCCGCTGGGGGCGATCGCCTCGATCTTCTTGAACATGTTCTCGGGGGTGTCGCCCGGGGTGCCCGTCACGCGGGCGCTAGCCGTCTTGAGCGACTCGGACAGGTACTTCACCAGGCTCTTCTTGTCCTGCTTGGCGGCGGCCTTGAGCGTCTGCACGCTATCGCTGTTGCGCTCATCGGCGGCGATGATGTCGGACTGCTCGCTCAACGCCTGCTTGAGCTGGCGATCGGCGTTCTGGAACTTGCTCAGGAACACGATCGTCGCGATGAAGAGCCCAAGGCATAGCACGCCCAGGACGGTCACCGTGATGCCCACGCCAACGCTCGCACTCGTTCGAGAGGCCATAGATCGCTCCCATCCGCCGTGCTCGGGGCACGGACGCACACACGGCGGGGGCGGCGGTCCTTCGTCGTCACCCCATCCACAATTCGATCCCGGGTCAGGAGCCTAGGGAACCCGGCGCCCTGGGGCGCGGTCCTCACGCTCTCGCGGGTCGTGTCCATACGTCCGCGCCGTGCCGAGGGATGCTCGGCATCGGGGGCGAGAGTGTCGCGTGGCGCGGGCCGGGCGTCAAGGAAGCATTCTCGAAGGCGCGGAACGATCCCGATGCCTCACAAAGACCGGACGATCGCTAGACGCGCGGCTCGCTGGAACTGAGGATCGAGTACCTCGTGCCATACCCCTTCCGGACCGACGTGACGATGTCGGAGATGAACTTGTCCACCTGCTCGCGGGCCCGCCCCACGTAGTGCAAGGGATCCAGGAGTTGGTCGAGCCGAACGCCGTGGAGCGCGGGCTCGCTCTGCAGGCGCTCGGCGAGGTCGTTGGGCAGGGCCTGCTCCTTCACGCGCCGAGCCGCGGCCAAGGCGTGCCGGCGGAGCGCCTCGTGGACCTCCTGACGGTCCCGGCCCGCTCGCACCGCGGCCATGAGGATGTTCTCGAGGGCGAGGAAGGGCAGCTCGGTCATCAGCGATGCGCGGATCTGGTTGGTGTGGACCACGAGCCCCGAGAAGATGCTGTGGACGAGGTCCAAGACGCCGTCGAGGGCGAGGAACGCCTCGGGGATGACGACGCGCCGGTTGGACGAGTCGTCGAGGGTGCGCTCGAACCACTGGACCGAGGCCGTCTCGAGCGGATCGTGGGCCAGGCCCATGACAAAGCGGGCGAGCCCGCACGCGCGCTCGCAGCGCATCGGGTTCTGCTTGTAGGGCATCGCGGAGGAGCCGACCTGCGAGTCGCCGAAGGGCTCGTCGAGCTCCTTGCGGCCGGCGCTGAGGCGGATGTCGGTGCAGATCTTGTGGCAGACGGCGGCGATCGCCGCGAGGTCCGACACGACCAGCGCGTCCACGATGCGGGGGTACGTCTGCCAGGTGAGGTCGTGCACGAGGTTGCCGGGCCAGCCCAGCTTGCGGACGAACGCCTGCTCGAGCTGCTCGACCTTGCTCATGTTGTTGTCGAGAAGCGCCATGAACGAGGCCTGCGTGCCGGTGGCGCCCTTGAGCCCGCGGAGCTTGAGGTGCGCCACGGTGCTCTCGACGCGCGTGAGCACGAGAGAGAGGTCGTACCCCCACCCGGCGGCGCGGCGCCCGACCGTCGTGGGCTGGGCCGCCTGGTAGTGCGTGAGCCCGAGCACGGGCGTGTCGCGCCACTTCTCGGCGAACGTGCCGATCGCGTCGATGGCCCGCGCGAGCTTGAGCTCGGTGAGCTGCAGCGCCTCCTTGATCATGATGAGATCGGCGTTGCAGGTGACGTCCTGGCTCGTCATGCCCAGGTGCAGGATCGCCTTGGCGATCGGCGCCGCCTCGCCCAGCGCGTGCACGTGGCTCATCACGTCGTGCTTGATCTTGCGTTCGTGCTCGATGGCACGCCGGATCTCCTCGTCCGTGATCGCCTGGCGCGCGCGGATCGCCTCCACCTGCTCGCGCGTGACGGGGAGCCCCACCTCGTGCTGGGCCTCGGCGACCGCGAGCCACACCTTGCGCCAGGTGCCGAAGCGGTGGCGAGGACACCAGATCTCCGTCATCTCACGCGAGGCGTTGCGCTGCGTGAGCGGCGAGACAAACGTGTCGTAGAACGACTCCGTGGAGACCGTCGCGGGTGCGGATGCCATGCGCTGAGCATACCTCCGCACGCGTCTCTGGGCCCCTCTATTTGCAAAGTCGTCCGGACGCGGGTCCTGCGCCCCCAATCGGGGCCGCGGCACGCCTCGAAACCCTCCGCGAGGCCCGCCCGTAGACTTGTTCGGAGGGTGTGCGCATGATCAACGTCTCCCGAACGCTCGCGATGGGCGCCCTGATGCTGCTCGCCGCCTCGGCCCGGGCCCAGCCGCGACAGGACGTGACCTTTCAGGTCAGCCAGACGACCGTCGTCGGCCAATCCATTTTCGTCCTTGGCGACCTGCCCGAGCTGGGCGGGAACGACCTGCGCAAGAGCGTGAAGCTCGAGCCCGCCACCTACCCGATCTGGAAGGCGACGATCTCGCTCCCACGCGGGCGCTCGTACAGCTATCGCTACTACCTCCGAAACGATGCGCCCGGGCAGGGGAGCAACCTTGCCAACGGCACGCCGATCTCGGGAATGCTGGGAGGATCGACCGCGAGCGATCCCACGGCCCTGCCCGGCAAGGTCGTGCTCTACCACTCGAGCTGGACCTCGCCGGTGCTGAACTGGCGGCAGGGCACGGGCGCCTTCCGAGCGATGCCGATGATCGCCATCGAATCGGCTCGCGGGCCCGGCGAGTCGCGCTTCATCGCCCAGGCACGCACCGCGAACCCGACGCAGCCCCTCGAGTTCTACATCACCAACACCCCCACTTCCGGTCGCGACCCCGCGAGCGGCACGTATTCCACGCCCGCGAGCGCCGCGCTCCTGCAGGACGGGCTGCTCTACGCGTACATCCCCGCGGCGAGCGTGTCGGCGCCCCGGCGTGCGTACAACGTCGCGAGCCCGCCGTCGCTCTTCTCAACGAATCTCGGCGAGAACCGCCCGTACCGCGTGTTCCTGCCGCGCGGGTACGACCAGCACACGGGCAAGCGCTACCCGGTGCTGTACTTCCACGACGGACAGAACATCATGGACCAGGGGCCCTTCGGCTCGTGGAACGCGGCGACAACGCTGACCATGCTGCAGAACACCGCGACGATGCGGGAGATCATCGTCGTGGGCGTGGACAACACGAGCAACCGACTCAACGACTACTCACCGCCGGACAACGGCGGGCGCGGGGACCGGTACACACGCTTCGTCCGCGACGAGCTCAAGCCCGTCATCGACGCAACGTATCGCACCATCCCCGACGCGTCCGCGACGGGGTCGGCGGGGTCGTCCATGGGCGGGATGATCGCTCTCTACGAGGGCTGGGATTTCACGGGCACGTTCACGCGCATCGGCGCGTTCTCGGGCGCGTGGAACGTCGGGTGGTCCTCGACGCTCAACACGAACATCGTCTCCACCGCGTTTTACGATCGCGTGCGCAACGACGCCACCTCGCGCGCGATCCGCCTCTACCTAGACAGCGGGGACTCGGGCGCCGCCAACGACAACTACTGGCTGACGTACAACCTGCGCGACAACCTCATGGCGCGCCCGCCTGCGACGCGGTACGCGCTGGAGGGAGCGCTGGAGCACGCCCTCGGGCTTGGACAGCAGCACAACGAGGCGGCGTGGGCCGCGCGCCTGCCCGGAGCGCTGACGTACCTGTACCCGATCGCGGAGGAGAGCAGCGACCTGGAGCCGTACTTCTGGCTCGACCCACGCACGGGCGTGGAAGAGCAGCCCGGGATCGACGATGCGACGCTCAACGCCGGAGTTCTGGGCGGCATCCACGGGCCGCCCTAGGGCTCGCCCCCTCCCCTTCCTAGCCCCGTACACTTGGGGACTGTGCCCAAGCAGGCAGCGCCCTCGACATCTCCGCTCCCTCGGGTCGCCGAACCCACCGGACACGCCGCCTCATCGCTCAATGGCGGCGATGGCGCACATGCCTCGCCCGAGAGCGATGCCCGCGAGTTGGCGCTGGTGAAGATCATCCAGAGCGCTGGAAATGACCCGGGCGCGGGCGAATCGCGGGCCGCCTGGGCCGAACTGCTTGCGCGCTATCAGGATCGCCTGTTCGGGGTCTGCATGCGGATGGTCAACGACCGCGAGCTTGCGGCGGACCTGACGCAGGACGCGATGGTCAAGATCATCGAGGGGCTCGGAACCTACGACGGACGGGCGAAGCTCTCCACGTGGATGATCCGGGTCACGATGAACGTGTGCCTGTCGAAGCTGCGTTCCGAGAAGCTCCGCCGCCACGCCAGCCTGGAGGGGATGGCCGAGGGCACGCAGGGACGGCGGGACTCCGGGAGAGGGGAGTTCGGGGACGTTCGCCTCGGCACGACGGGCGCGGAAGGTGGGGAACTTGGGCCCGAGGCGAGCGTCTCACGGAACGAGGGGCGTCGGCGCGTGGCCGAGGCTCTTGCGGTGTTGCCCGCGGAGCAGCGTTCGCTGCTCGTGCTGCGTGACTGCCGTGGTCTGGATTACGACCAGATCGCGGAGATCCTGGATGTGCCGGTGGGAACGGTGAAGAGCCGATTGTTCCGGGCACGCGCGGCGCTGCGGGAGCTGCTGGAGGCGCAGGATCGAACGGGCGAGGGGCCCGAGGTGTGAGCGTGGGCGCACAAATGGGGTATGTGTTGCGATGAGCGGTGGCGTGTCCAATCCCGATCGTGAGCCCGTCGGCGTGCCCGACGAGGCGATGCTGCTCGCCTGGATCGAGGGCGAGCCTCTGCCGGCGCGCGACGAGCTGCTCGTCGCGGAACACCTGCGTGCGAACCCGACGCTGGCCAAACGTCTGGAGGCGATGCGGGTCGATCGCGAGGCGCTGTGCTCGATGGAGGAGCAGGGCGCTCCCGCGGACCTTCTCCAGCGCGTGGGATCGCAGGTCGTGCCGCTGCTCGAGCGCCGCATGCTGCTCACCGATGCGCCGGTGGTCACACGGAAGCTTCGTCTGGTCCGGGCCCAGCGCCCGTCGCTGGTGCGGACGCTGTTCCTCGAATCGACCGGACGCCGGATCATGGCGGCGGCGGCGGTGCTGCTGTTCACGGGCGCCGGCGTGTACTTCGCGGCGAACTCGATGTCGGGCAGGAACACCGGCAGGCCCGCCGACCCAAGCTCCCCGGGCGGGATCGCTCGCGACAAGGATGGCGGCTTTCCGGACCCAAAGATCGCTCTTCTCCCTCATCGCGATTCATCGCCAAATCGCGATCAGCCCGCGGTCCCGATCCCGCACGACGAGGACAAGGGTGATGTGACGGCGCTAGCAATGTCCGCCGGCGACCCCAACGCTCCCTGGACGCTCCCGGGGCTTGTCGAGAGCGAGCGTTACGCGCGCGAGCAGGGCATCATCACGCCGAGTGTGGCGATCGAGCTGGCGCAGCAAGGCAACCTGGTCGTTCGTGTTCGTGGGACCGACGCGAGCATCGATCCCACGCTACTGAAGGATCTGCTGCGGGAGGGCTCGTCGTGGCAGGTCGCGGAGGACCAGAGCGACGAGCAGTTGCTCAGCCCCGAAGCCGTCAAGCGGAACATGGAAGGCATCGCGCCCCAGCAGGGCGGGATGCTGGCGGACATGGGTGCCGCGCCGTCGGGGGTGTTCATCCTGCGGACGCGTCTGGACACGGGCACGCTGGCGAGCCTGTGCGATCGCCTCGCGTCGGCACGCGCGCAGGTGACGTTCGAGCGTCAGGATCGCGCGATCGAGACGGAGCAGTTCGCGATGCACACGGGCGCGCCGCGCCGCATCGTGGCGCCGCCGGGGTGGTCGGCGGTTCCGGTGATCATCGAGCAGGCCCCGGGCAACTGATCACGCCGCGCGCGGGAGCCAGGGGCGGTCCCGGCGCAGGCCCAGGCAGAATTCCGATTCGTCCTCGTCGCTTCCCTCGCCGGGGCGCACGTCGCGCTCGCAACGAACCACCGTCGCGGAGAGATGCGGCCCGTGCGCACGAGCGACGTCGTTCGAGTAGAGGCAGACGCGGGCGCCGGGCTCGATGGGCATGGGGCTGCGCACGCCCAGCCCGGTGGCGCTGGAGTCGCTCAGGTCCACGCGGGTGAGGCAGATCGCGCCCTGCTCGTCGTAGAAGGCGGCCATCGCCGAACCGAACTCGCGCTCGCGCACAAAGGCGCGGCGCTCGAGCGCTTCGGGGCGGAGGGCGCGGTGGCGCGTGGATGGCGGGATGCTGCCCAGGTCGAGTTTCACAGGTGCGCCTCCGTGCGTGGCTGGGAGGCTTATCGAACCCGATCGCACGCGAGTTGAGCGCGAGGGCGCGAACTCAACCGGAGAACACGGCGGCGAGCACCTCATCGGGGGTCCGCAGCCCGCGATGGCGCGCCAGCGCGGTGCGCACCTTGCGCTCGGCGTCGGTGCGGGTGTCGCCCAGGGCGACGAGCGCCGCGATCGCGTCCTGTTCGATGGGGTCGGCGAGCGCGGGCGTGTGGCTGGCCGCGGCATCCAGCCCCGCGACCTCCTCGGGGCTCAGGAACGCTTGGACCTTGCCCTTGAGTTCCAGGATGACCTTCTCCGCGGTCTTCTTGCCGATCTCGGGCAGTTGCGTGAGCCAGGCGGCATCGGCGCCCGCGACGGCACGGGCGATCGCGGCGGGCTCGTGGGCGAGGGCCTTGAGGGCCTTGCGGTTTCCCAGCCCGTCCACGCTGGTGAGGAGCTCGAAGAAGCGTCGCTCGCGTGCCGAGGCGAACCCGATCAGGCGTGGCAGCAGGGAGCTCCCCCCCAGTTGCCCCTCCAGGTAGTGCAGGGTGTGGAGCGTCACGGTCTGACCGACGCGCTCGCGCAGCGTTTGCGCGAGATAGGCGGGAAGGAGGACGGCGTAGGCGATCGCCGAGCCCTGGGGCGACACGGTCGCCTCCAGCCCCTCAACGCTCTCGAGTGTCCCGATGATCCTCGTGATCATGCGTGGAGCGTATCGGCGTGGCGGGTCGTCCGCACGCAGTTTGTTGGGTGTCCATGAGGATGGGTCGAGTCTCACCCTGCCCCCTGCGCGGGGCCGATATCGAGCCCATGTCAAGAGCTGCGCTTCGTCTGGCGGTGCCCTATGGAGTCTCGAACGGGGCCACGGGCCCTCTGGCGCGACACCGCGTCGTCCTCATCGGCACGCCCGAGACGGTGGCGCAGGCGCGCGACCTGATCAACATGAGCGGGGGCGGGCCCGCGCCGCTGGGATGCATCCTGGTCGATCGGCGCCGCGAGCCGCGTGGCGAGGAGACGCCCGGCGCGACGGCGGGCATGCCGGTGCTGGGATCGATCGAGGACCTTGCGTCGGCCGTCGAGCGCCAGCGGTTGACGCTGGCGGTGGTCTCTCTGCCCATGGCGATGGCGGACACGATCAACGAGGTTCGTTCGGCGCTGCGTCGCGCGGGGCTCGAGGAGCGGTTCGTTCCGCCGATGCAGGACCTGCTGACGCAGATCCCGCCGTTTTCCATCGGGCTGGGCACGCCCGCGGGCGTGGGCGTGGGCGGGGCGGCGAAGCTGGACCTCTCGGAGCTGATCGGTCGCGAGGCCCACGGGATCGACGCGGCGAGCGTGGGACGGATACTCACGGGCAAGCGCGTGCTGATCACGGGGGCGGGCGGCTCGATCGGGTCGGAGATCGCGCGGATCGTGGCGGGATTCTCGCCGTCGCAGGTGCAACTGCTGGAGCGCGCAGAGAACCCGCTCTTCGAGATCGATCGCCAGCTGGCGCGCCGGTTCCCGGGCGTGGCGCGACGGGCGATCATGCACGACGTCGTGGATGCCGAGAGCACCCTGCGTCTGCTCGTGGACCTGCGCCCGCAGGTGGTGTTCCACGCGGCGGCGCACAAGCACGTGCCGCTGATGGAGGACCACCCCGCGCACGCGGTGAACAACAACCTCTTCGGGACCAAGTCGATCGCCGACGCGGCGCTGGCGGTGGGGTGCGAGCGCTTCGTGATGGTGTCGAGCGACAAGGCGGTCAACCCGACGAGCGTGATGGGGGCGACCAAGCGCCTCGCGGAGCTCTACGTGCAGTGGCTGGACGAGACGTCGGCGCGGATGGCGGGCGATCAGAGCACGCGGTTCAGCATGGTGCGTTTCGGCAACGTGCTGGGCAGCGCGTGCAGCGTGCTGACGATCTGGTCGGCGCAGCTCGCCGAGGGCGGGCCCATCACGGTGACGGACCCGCGCATGACGCGGTTCTTCATGACGATCCCCGAGGCCGCGGCGCTGGTGATCCAGGCGGCGGCGATCGATCGCGAGGCGGGCGGCGCGGCGGTGCACGTGCTGGACATGGGCGAGCCGGTGTCGATCCTGGACCTCGCCAAGCGGTTCGTGCGCGGACATGGCTTCGAGCCGCGCGTGCTCGAGGGGGGGCGTGTGGTCGAGGCGCCGGGCGCGGGCTCGGGACGCCCGGAGATCGACGTGCAGATCACGGGCATCCGCCCCGGCGAGAAGCTGCACGAGGAGCTGAGCTACGGGGCTGAGCAGCTCGTTCCGACGCCCTACGCGGGGATCCACGCGTGGGCGGGCGCGGGAACGGTGGGCGCCAAGTGCGCGGGAATGATCGCGGACCTGTCGTCGGTGCGATCGAGTCGGGACCGCGAGGCGGTGCTCGCGGCGATCAAGCGGCACGTGCCCGAGATGGTGTAGACCGAAATCCAGCGAGCAGCGCGAGCGCCTCCGCAACGCCTGCGGCGATCAGCCCCGCCGGGGCGGGTCCAGCAGTTGCAGGTCCTCGTCGCACAGTTCGGCGTTGGTCTCCTCGAGGACGCGATTGAGCGTCTCGATCATCCGCTGGGTCGAGCGGATGGCACGATCCAGGGCGCTGCGTCCGGCGCTGGTCGCGAAGGCGTCGGCGCGGGGCAGGACGCGGGCCGACTGCGTCTTGTGGTCCATCAGCGATCGGAGCAAGGCCTGCGCGCGGTCGCGCGTGGCGCTGGTCTCGCTGAGGATCTGACGACGACGGCTCATGCTGCTGTGTCGATCGGGGCGGGGCGGAACTTGAGTCCTGGGGACTCCGAACGTCCGCGAAGCGTGCGGGTCGGTGGGGTCTGGCAAGAGAGCCAAGCGCGCCGGGCGGGGGCCCGTATCCGGTCACGCCCTATCCTCGACCCATGAATCCTGTCGTCCGACTCAAGAAGCTCGATCCGCGCGCCACGCTGCCCGCCTACCAGACGCCGGAGGCGGCGGGGATGGACCTGGCCGCGTGCCTCCCTGACGGGGCCCAGGAGTTGACGATCGAGCCGGGGCGGATCGTGATGGTGCGGACGGGGTTCGCGATGGCGATCCCGCACGGATTCGAGGCGCAGGTGAGGCCACGCTCGGGATTGTCGAGCAAGTACGGCGTCACGCTGCCCAACGCTCCCGGAACGATCGACAGCGATTATCGCGGCGAGGTGATGGTGCCCCTGATCAATCTGGGGCGGGACGCGTTCACCGTCACCCACGGCATGCGGATCGCGCAGATGGTCATTGCGCCCGTGGTGCGGGCGGAGATCGAGGTGAGTGAGGAATTGAACGGCACGGCACGGGGAGCCGGGGGCTTCGGGTCCACGGGCATCGCCTAGGGGGTCCGGGCCCGCAGTGTTATCCGCGGCTTCCGGGTTTGGACGCGCATGAACGCTTGATGTGCGCGACGATGAGTTTTTGGGTGATATCAGGGGTCGGGAATGTGGTGGCGGGGTTGTATACTCGGCCCGGGACAAGCCCGAGAACGGGAACAGTGTCGGCGCGTGAACCGAACAGGATGTAGACGGGGCGGGGCTGGTGTGCGTCGGGGGTGAGCGATCACAGGAGCGGATCCATGGCAGGCACGTTGTCGCGTCGCGCGTTCACCCTGATCGAACTTCTGACGGTGATCATCATCATCGCGATCATCATCGGGATCACGATCCCGGCGGTGAGCTACGCGCGTGACGCTGCGAGGGGTGGGGACACGAAGGTTCTGATCTCAAACCTTGTCACGGCGTCTTCGCAGTTCCAGACGGACAATCGCAAACTGCCCGGGTACTTCTCGGCGCGCGAAATGGGGCACGTGGAGAACCGGACCCGCGGGATGTCCGGCATGGAGAACGTGATCCTGGATCTTGCGGGAGCGGCGGCGATCGTGAAGGTGGGATCGAGCGGCGCGCTTCCCGATCTGGCCGGCCCCACGAGCGCGAACGCCGTCGCGATCGATCCGTCGCTCTTGGGCACGGGCGACAGCCAGAACAAGGCGTACCTGACGCTGAACCGGAAGAACTTCGTGGCGCAGGTCGCGGGCACGCAGCAGATGGCGGGCAAGCCGCACGCGGACGCGGATGGGCTGCCGCAATTGCCCGACATGGTGGACTCGTGGGGACAGCCGCTGCTGGCGTGGACGGCGGACGACGCGCAGGCGCCGGTGCGTGCCGCGACGACGGCGACGGCGGGCGCCGCGACGGACGGCGTCTTCGCGATCGAGTCCATCACCAGCGCGAGCACCGCCCGGCGCGGCGTGGTGTATTACAACCAGAACCGCTGCTTCCTTGAGGCGAAATCGCTCGGCAAGAAGGGGATCGATCAGACCGTGGAGAGCCTGATCAGTTCGGGCAACTCCTCGGACTATCTGGAGTCCCTCGCCGGCGCTCTGGGCAGCCCGGCCGCGCCGTACAAGGACCCGACCAAGGCGACCGACGCGCCGAGCGTGGCGCTCAAGGCCCGGGGCGGGCTCATGTTCCAGTCCGCGGGGCGTGACGGCGTCTATCTGGGGCGGAAGGACAAGGGAGCCAAGCAGTTTCCCACGAGCCGCATCGACTATCAGTTCAACTTCGTCAACAAGCCGGGCGGAAAGGTCAACAACGCGGTGGACCAGTGGAACGACAAGAACGGCAAGCCGACGACGATCGACGTGCTCGACAAGTTCGATGACTTGTGGGGCTACGTGCTGAACTGATCGCGTGGTCCGAGAGCGCCGCGAGGCGTGGAACATCCGAACCTGATGGCCCGCCCGCGTGTACGGTGGTGGACGCGGATCGGGCCCCGGGCGGTGTGAGTCTGGGCGAACTCGACTAGCATGGGTGCCCCTGACAGGCCTCGGACGGGAGCGGGCGCCCCGCGAGGCCGGTCGTCGGATGGAGGTGGCGTGTGCTGAGCTGGTTCCTTGGAACGTCTTCGCGGTTTCGGGCGATGGTTCTTCGGCGGATGGGGGGCACGCCCCGGGCTCGCGCGGCGCGGGCGGCCGACGACCTGATCGAGACGCTCGAGACGCGCCTGGCGTTGTACAACGCGCCGTTCCTGAGCGACCTGCCGCAGATCGCGGACCTCTCCAACCCCAACAACACGGTGGTGCGGATGGAGATGCCGCAGGGGTTCGTGGACATCGAGCTGTTCGACGCGGGCGGGCCCAACGGGGGCACGCCGGCGCCGCTCACGGTCGCGAACTTCCTGGCGTACGTGAACAGCGGGCGCTTCACCAACACGTTCTTCCACCGGCTCGAGGCGAACTTCGTGCTGCAGGGGGGCGGGTACTCGCTGAAGGATCCGCTGCCCAGCAGCACGCCCAAGTTCGACACGATCACGAAGGACCCGGCGGTCAAGAACGAGTTCAGCACCACGCGCTCGAACCTGGAGCGCACGCTGGCGATGGCGAAGCTCGACAAGCAGCCCGACTCGGCGACGAGCGAGTGGTTCTTCAACCTGAAGGACAACGCGGCGAACCTGGACTCGCAGAACTCCGGGTTCACCGTCTTCGCGCGGGTGATCAAGGGATGGGACGTGGTGCAGGCGATCGCGGGGCTCACGGTCCAGAACCTGAACTCGTTCCTGTCGGGCAACGCGAGCACGGCGTTCAGCAAGGTGCCGCTGGCGAGCTCGAGCAACACGGACGTCGTGTACATCCAGGACATCCAGGTCGTCAAGCCCAAGAACACCGGCGCGTTCTACACCGAGACGCTGTACTTCCCGCAGGGGCTGCGCGCGGCGGTCATCACCAACGACGTGGCGCTGGTGAACACGGACCTCGGCGGGAGCGCGGCGTTCCAGATCATCGCGCGGTACGAGGGCGGGGTCGCGAACCAGGTGGTGCTGACGGGGACGATGGGCGCGGGCGCGAGCCGGACGGTGCGCGTGTCCCGCGGCGGGGATCCGACGATCAACCGCGTGCGCTCGGGCGAGTTCTTCGCGTACGAGATCAGGGCGACGCGCAAGATCGCGGCCCAGCTCCTGCAGTACGAGAACGGGGTGCTCATCTCCCAGGCGTTCGTCGCCAGCGCGCCGATCTTCAAGACGCAGCTGGAGGACTGGGCGTTCGCCACCGGGCAGAAGGGCCCGGGCTTCCGCTCGAGCGTGTCGTTCCTGAACATCACGGACAAGCCCGTGACCATCACGATCACGTTCACCGGCGAGACGGGCGCCACGTACACCACGACGCGGATCGTCAAGGCGTACCGGCGCGGCGGGATCAACGTGAACAACCTCGCGAGCGTGCCCGACGGCTCGTACGCGGTGCGCCTCACGTCGGACCAGCCGATCATCGTGAGCCAGTTGCAGTATCGCCTGTCGCCCGCCCAGTACTCGATCGAGACGGGCGTGCCGCAGGAGGGCGGGACTCAGGGCGTGCTGCCCGGGGCGCGGATCCCCTCCACGGGCGCGTCGTCGATCTCGTTCATCTACAACGGCGGCACGGGCACGAACTCCGTGCTCGTCGATGTGGACTTCGTGCTCGCCAACGGGAGCGTGGTCGCCGCGACCAACCCCGTGACGCTCACGAACCTCATCCCGCGGCGCGAGGTGGACCTGGCGAGCCTGGCGACGGGGCTGCCGCTGGACACGTTTTTCACGGTCCGATACAAGGTCCGCGACGGCACGACCAAGGTCGCGGCGTCGTACTCGAGCGTGTACGGCGGGGGCAACTCGCTCTTCGTGCGCACCGCGTTCCAGGTGCTCTCCACGCAGAAGGTGTACTTCGCGGGCGGGGCGCTGGACGTGAGCGACTCGACGGGGCAGGAGTTCGTCTCGCTCTACAACCCCTACGCCACCTCCAGCAACACCACGGTCACCTACACGATCAAGTTCCACTTCCTCGACAGCGCCCAGCAGGAAGTGATCACGCCCACGGGCGGCACGGGGACGATCGCCCCCAACGGGCGCGTGGACCTCTCGGTCCGCTCGTTCTCCGAGATCGTGTCGCGGATCAACTCCGGCGCGGGCTTCAAGCGGTACGCGATCTCGATCGAGACGACGATCACCAAGAACGGCGCGGCGCAGACGGGCGGGGCGATCTTCGCCCAGCTCACACGCATCCAGGGCGGCAACACCGTGTCGAGCGTGCCCGGGCTGAGCACGGAGAAGGCCTCGGTGCTGCTCTCGGACCCGAAGTTCACCACCTGAGTTGAGCGGGCATCAGGCCGGAACGCCCGGGCCCGGCGGGGTGTTGACCGGCGGCGAGCCCGGCGTGGAAACGTCGGGGTGCGCCTGGGCGGCCTTGGGCACGATCCGCTTGACCACGGCGAGCGCCCGCTTGGCGGCGCTGGCGAGCGGCGCGGGCAGGCGATCGATGCCCCGGTGCATCGCGTGGTGCAGGCGGACCACGAGCATGGACTCGTACATCTGCCGCTGCATCTTCAGGGCGCGAAGGTTGATGGGCTCGCCCGACTCGTCGAGCCACGTCGCGTCGCAGCGCCGCAGCAGCGAGTTGCTCGCGAGCATGAGCTCGGGCCAGTGGCGTGCGTACAGGTCCGCGTGCTGGGCCATGAGCCGCTTGTAGAGCGCCTCGTGCTTGGGCACGGCGTGGGCGATCATCGTCGCGCTGCTGTGCCGGCGCCACACGAACAGCGCCTGGGGCACGCGCACGCCCCGCCACCCGCGCTCGAGGAACCGCAGCCACAGGTCCCAGTCCTCGTACCCCTCGCGCATCGATTCGTCGAACCCGCCGACCTGCTCGAAGCGCTCGCGCCGGATGAGCGTGGTGACGGGGTGCAGGTTCGTGACCATCATCAGCAGCGGATCGAACTCGGGCACGCGCCAGTAGCCGTCGTACTGCCCCACGAGGCGCTCGTAGCAGTAGCCGTAGGCCACGTCGTCGCCCCGCCCCGCGTCGATCTGCGCGCGAATGGCCCCGTGCAGGCGCGTGACGAACTTGCGGTTGATCCAATCGTCGGCATCGAGAAAGACCAGGTACTCCGTGTCCGCGTGGCGCGCGCCCAGGTTGCGCGCCGCGGGGAGCCCGCGGTTCTCCTGGTGGATCACGCGGACCCGCGGGCCCGCCAGCGCCTCGCACGCCGCGGGCGTGGTGCCGTCGTTGGATCCGTCGTCCACCACGACGACGCTGACCTCCGCCTGTTCCTGGCGGAGGCACGACGCGACGGCCTCGCCCACGAACGCGCCGTGGTTGAAGCACGGGATGATCACCGTGGCGCGGGGGATGGCTGCTTCGGGCGGCATGGGTGGATCGGCGCACGTCGCCGAGCGAACAAGCGTATTCGTCGCCGGGCGTGGACCCCTCCGCGTGACGAAACCTTCACGAACACCCGGTTCGGTCGGGAGTCGGACGGCGTGGATCGATGGAGAATCACGCCGATTGCCGATGGTCCCGGGTTCGATCGCGGGGGATACTCCCCCGGACGGACGGCGCTATCGACCCCGAATGGACCCCTTCTGGATCTACGCCCGGCGGATGCTGCGATACCGGCGGATGCTCGCCGGGGCGTTCGCGTGCGCGCTGCTGTCGGCGGGGGGGCTCGTCGCGGGGCTCGTGGCGATGCAGCCGGTGCTCACGTCGATCCTCAAGCCGGAGATCGCCAAGAACCTGCCGCAGCTCGCCGCGGAGTTCAACGCGAGCGGGCGCTGGCCCTCGTGGGTGCACTGGCGCATCCCGCAGCACTGGATCGACGCGATGCCCGCCGGGCGGTTCGAGGCGGTGCTGTGCATCATCCTGGCGCTGGGCGTGGGCACGGTGCTGGGTGGGGCCGCGAACTTCGGGCACGCGTTCCTGTCGCTCACGATCGTGCAGCGGACGGTCGCGGGCATTCGTCGTGAGGCGTTCCATCGCGTGCTGCGCCTGCCGCTCAAGGACGTCGTGGGGCAGGGCGCATCGGACAAGATCTCGCGCATCGTGCACGACACGGGCACGCTCGAGGGCGGGTTCTCGGCGTTGCTCTCCAAGGCGGTCTCCCAGCTCTTCCGCGGTCTGGCGGCGTTCTCCGCGGCGTTGATCATCGAGTGGCGGCTCACGCTCGCGGCGATCGTCGTGGCGCCGCTGCTCTACACGATCATCCGTCGCCTGGGCAAGCGGGTGCGCCGCGCGTCCAGGTCGGCGGCGCAGTCCACGTCCCTTCTGCTGGGGGCGGCGACCGAGGCGATGCAGGGCCTTCGCGTCGTGAAGGTGCACACGAACGAGCGCTACGAGGCCGGGCGGTTCCATCGCATCAACAAGGACGTGATGCGCCAGCTGTTCAGGGCCCGCACCGCGCGCGCCCTGTCGAGCCCACTGGTGGAGGTGCTCGCGATCGTCGTGCTGGGGGGGCTCTCACTCATCGCGGCCAAGGCGATCATCGATGGAAAGCTCTCTCCCGAGAGCTTCCTGCTCGCGATCGTGTCCCTGGGCGCCGCGGGCGAGGCGCTGCGTCCGCTCACGAGCCTGGCGAACGACATCCAGCAATCCTCGGCCGCCGCGGCACGCCTTCGCGAGATGATGAGCGCCCCCGCGGAGCCCGGGCACGACACGAAACTGCCCAAGATGGCCCGGCACGCGGTCGGCATCGAGTTCCGCGGCGTGACGTTCACCTACCCGGGAGCCACCCGCCCCGCGCTCGATCGCGTGAACCTCACCGTTCGCCACGGGCAGCGCGTGGCGATCGTCGGGCCCAACGGCTCGGGCAAGACCACGCTGCTGGGCCTCGTGCCGCGTCTGTTCGATCCGAGCGAGGGCGCCGTGCTCGTGGACGGGCGGGACATCCGGGACTTCTCCGTGCGGAGCGTGCGCCGGCAGATTGGCGTGGTGACGCAGGAGACGGTGCTCTTCCGCGGGACCATCCGCAGCAACATCGCCTACGGGGCCGAGGACGCGACGCCCGAGCGCATCGGGGCCGCGGCGCGGATGGCCCGGGCGGACGGCTTCATCGAGTCGCTCCCGCAGGGGTACGACACGCCGGTGGGCGAGCAGGGCCTGACGCTCTCGGGCGGGCAGCGGCAGCGGATCGCGATCGCGCGGGCGGTGCTCCGCGATCCCGCGATCCTCATCCTGGACGAGGCGACGAGCATGATCGACGCCGACAGCGAGGGCAAGATCGGGGAAGCCCTGGACGATTTCGCGCGCGGGCGGACGTGCCTGGTCGTCGCCCACCGCCTGAGCACCGTCGTGAGCGCGGACCAGATCGTGGTGATGGACCAGGGGCGGATCGTGGACGTCGGTCGGCACGACGAGCTGCTCAAGCGGTGCGCGACGTACCGCCTGATCGCCGAGCGCCAGCTCGTGCGGGGCGAGACGGGCGCTGGTTCGAGCCCTGCGCCGGTGCCGAGCGGCGCGGCCGAGACCAAGCCCGACGTGGTGGGCCGGATTAGCGCGGGCTGAAAGAACAGGTGCGTCGTCAGGGCGTGCGGAACGCGTCCTCGGGCGCGACCTCGCTCTGGGCGCGGCCTCCCTTGGCCCGCACGCCCGCGAGCACGAGCAGCCGCCGGCGCACGAAGCGCGCCGGGTTGCCGATCATGCGGAAGAACTTGATCGCGCCCGGGCGGTGCTTGTCGATGTCGCGCTGCTCCGGGGGGAGAAGGTCCGGGCGGCAGCGAATGATGTGCTTCATCAGGTGGTAGTCGTCGATCCGCTGGAGCATGCGGATCGCGGCGCGCGAGGTCCACAGTCGCCCCAGGAACCCGCGCGGGAGGCTCTGGCAGATCTGGAAGTCGATGAGCACGGGCGAGCCGTCATCGGCGACGATGATGTTCTCGCGCTTGTGCAGGTCCACGTACGCGGTGCCGCGCTTGTGGATCTCATCGAGCGTGGCACGCAGACGCGGGAAGAAGTCGTCGGGCACGCGGTCGGAATGGCGGAGCGGATGACCGGGGACGTACCAGTGGGCCACGGCGTTGGGGAGCGTTCGCCCCGCCTCGCGCACCTCGCCGCAATCGCGGGGCACGTGGGGGATGTCCGCGAACTTCTGCATCAGGCGCGCCTCGCGCGCCGCGAGTCGCCGCCCGAGCCAGCCCATCGGCAGCCCGAGGATGCTCTGCCTGCGGTTGAACTTGCAGATGGCGGTGCCGCGTGCCCCGTCGTAGATCGCGGTCGCGGCCCATGAATCGTGCTTGAGGCACTCGCGGAGGCGGAACGCCTCTCCCTTGAGCTCGATCTGCGAGGGTGGCTCGCTCCGCCCCAGCGCGCGAAACAGCGCGGGGCGCGGCTTGGTCGTCGGGGCGTTGGCTGCGGCGTTGGACATGAGTGGCGCCCCAAGGATAGAGGCCCTTCGGGCACCCATGGCGCCGAGGGAGACGGAGTATCGGCGGGCGATTCGCCCCCTAGTGTCCCCCATGCATCGCCCCGGGACCGACGAGAACAACGTCCAGATGTCCGACGTGCTCTGCGATTTCTGCCTGCAGGCATGGCGCGAGGACCTGCCGGTGGTCGAGGGGCACCGCGGCGCGATCATCTGCGGCGACTGCCTCCGCGAGGCCTTTCGGACGCTCATCCTTAAGAAAGAAGGCACCGCGCCCAAGGGCGGCATGTGCGTGCTCTGCCGAGAAGAGCGGGACGAGCCGGCGTGGGTGCGCTCCGGGAGCGTCGAGCCCGTCGCGTGCACGCGCTGCGTGCGTCAGAGCGCCGCGGTGCTCGCCAAGGACAAAGACTACGGGTGGACGAAGCCGACCCAGTGACGGCCCGGGCGGCGCTCGTGCTCCATCGGGCGATCAGGCCCACCCGAGGGCGCGGAACAGCGCCCTCGTGGGCGCGATGATCGATCCCGCGTTCTCGCGGTCGAATCGCTGAACGTCCGCGACGGGCACCCACGCCGCATCCTCGTACTCCCAGTTGCTCGCGCCCAGACGCCGAGCGTCCGAGTCGGCCCGGCAGATCGCGACCAGGTCGTAGCTCCGCGCGACGGGGTCGTAGGTCATCGCGGGCACGGATTCGATGCGCACGCGGAACGCGCCGTCGATCTCCTCACGGATCTCGGCATGGACCTGGCTCTCGATCACCTCTCGGGTCACCTCGCGTGCACCGGGCGGAGGTGGATCGATCCCGCCCGAGGGGCCCAGTTCCCACATCGAGGGATAGATGCGCGTGCCCGCGCCGCGCCGGCCCAGCAGGACGCGCTCGCGCCCCGACTCATCGCGCGCGAGCACAACGGCCGTGACGGAGAGCTGGTCCGTGCCCGTCTCGACGTGCCCGGCGATCTGCGGATTCTGAACGGCGAGGGCCGCGTACGAGCCCGGGCGCACCACGACGGAGCGGATCGCTCCAGATGACGGCACGATCTCGCACACCGAGAGGATGTGACCATCGAAGAGTCGCGGGTTCTCGCGACGCATGGCGTTCCAGAGTCGTGCCGCGGCCTGCGCCTCGTGTAGCGGGGCGGGCCTCGGTTCGATTTTGATCGTGAGGGTCGGCGAAGCCGGGCGTGCCCACGAGCCGTCGACGTTCGCCTCGAGCACGGGATTCATGAGAACATCCGCGAGAGCCCCTCGGGGTCGTCGGGGAGCCCCAGCTCGCGCGCCTCGCGCCGGATGATCTCGGTCATCTTGTCACGCGCGGCGCGCATCGCCTCATCGGCTGCCTGGCAGATGAGGTTGCCGGCGAGCTCGCGCGTTCGATCGTCGGCGGCCATGCCCGCGGCGAGCGCCGGGCCGATCTCGACACCCACGAGCTTCATCTGCCCGTTCACGGTGACCCGGACCACGCCCCCGCCCGCCTCGCCCGAGGCGCGGACGCTCTCCGAGACCTGCTTGACGCGCTCGGTGGTCGCCTTGAGCTTGTCCTTGTCGCGGAGCAGGGACGCGACGGCACCCATCGCCTTGAGCTTGTCGAACATGGAGCGAGCGTAGTCCACGAGAAACCACGGACCAGCACGCGCCTCGCGAGGCGGCTCGGCTCAGTCCTTGGGCGCGGGGCGGGCCTCGACGTGGAGCACGCGGGCGCCCAGACGCTCGATCGCGCGCTTGACGAGCTCGTGGTTGACGACCGCCGCCACGGCGTCGGGCGAGGGCGGGGGGACATCGAACGCGGTGGGCGTGGGAGCCGGCTCGGCACGAACTGGGGCCGATGCCTCGGCCGCGGACGATCGCTCCTCAACTGGACGCGGTGACAGCGTCGGAGGCGGCGACGGCGCGGCCGTCAGCGTTTTTTTGCCGACGCACTCCCCGACGCGGGCGACGACGACTTCGCCGGCGCGCCGCCCCCGTTGAGCTGGGCGACCAGGCCCGTCACGTCCGCGAGCTTCTCGGTGAGCGACAGACGCACGATGAGCGCATCGAGCAGCGCCCGGGGCGTGGACGACCCGCGGATGGCGCGTTGCACGCTCTCGCACAGCGCGATCATGTGCACCAGCCCCGCGGCGTCGAACTTGGACGCACGCTCGACCTCGCTCTTGCGCACGTTGCCCGCGAGCTCGACGAGCTCCGTCTCGGCGCCGCACGCGGAGAGCACCATCAGGTCGCGGAAGCGATCCAGCAGCGTTTCGATCAGCTGCTCGGGCGACACCCCGCGCTTGGTCAGGGTGTCGCTCGCCTCGAGCGCTCCCTTGGGCTCGCCCACGGCGAGCGCATCGATCAGCCCGCTGACCAGGTCTCGATCGGGCAGGCCCAGCAGCTCCTGAAGCAGCTCGACCGTCAGCTTCTTCTGCCCCGACGCCATGAGGCGGTCCAGCAGCGAGAGCGCGTCGCGCATCGAGCCGTTGCCCAGGCGGGCGACCATGTGCACGAGGTCCGCGTCCGCGGCGAGCTTCTCGTCCTTGATCACGCCGGCGAGGTGCTCGGCGATCTTGTTCGTGGGGATGTTCCGGAAATCGAAGCGCTGGCACCGCGACTGGATCGTCGCGGGAACCTTGTGCGCCTCGGTGGTGCAGAGGATGAACACGACGTGCTCGGGCGGCTCCTCCATCGTCTTGAGCAGCGCGTTGAACGCCGCGATCGAGAGCATGTGGACCTCGTCGATGATGTAGACCTTCTTCTTGCCGCGCAAGGGGCGGTAGACGCAGTTGGCGATGAGGTCACGCGCGTTGTCCACGCCGGTGTTGCTCGCCGCGTCGATCTCGATGACGTCCGTGTCCTGCCCGCGCATGATGGCGGCGTCGGCCTCGGGAGAGCCGCCCGCGAGCGCCTTGGCGAGCACGCGGGCCGTGGACGTCTTGCCCACGCCGCGCGTGCCCGTGAAGAGGTACGCGTGCGCGACGCGACCGGAGGCGATCGCGTTGGTGAGCGTCTTGGCGATGGACTCCTGCCCAACGAGCTCGTCGAACGACTGGGAGCGGTAGCGACGGGCCAGGGCGGTGTAGGGAGCGGCAGGGGAAGAGGTCATGGCGGGAGGATGGTACGGACGATGCTCGGCGTGCGGTGGATCGCTCTCGTTCCGCACAGGAACCCCACATCCGCTCAACGAAATCCAAATGTCGCGCAAATTTGTGATCGACCGTGTTCGCGCCGCGCCCGCGTTCGACTAGTCTTGGCGCGCACGGGGGAGCAGCTTCCAAGGAGGTCGAATGAGCACTCGGAACATCACGGTACTGATGCGCGCGGCCGGGGCCGCGATGTCGCTGGCGGTCGTCGGATCGGTGCTGGCCGCGGACACATTTGTGGTGGACGTGACGCAGCGCCGACAGACGATGGACGGGTTCGGGTTTGCCGCGGCGGGCGCGTGGAACCCCACGATCGTGGGCGTCTTCCAGAACCCGGCCTTCGCGGCGCAGCTGGCGACGGACCTGAAGCCCGCGATCGTCCGCGTGCAGTTGCCCCCGAGCTTCTCCGTCGCCGAGGACCTCGACACCGACACCATCGACTGGTCCAAGTACAACCTCTCCTCGCTGGAGCCCGCGGCGACCGTCGTGCGAAACCTGCACCTGGCCGACCCCTCGCTCAAGGTCTTCATGACGATCTGGAGCCCGCCCGCGTGGATGAAGACCAACGGATCGACGGTGGACGGGCATCTGCGGACCGACCGCCTGCCCCATCTGGGCAAGTACTGCGCCGCGGCGTGCCTGAGCTACGCGTCCATCACGGGCGTGCCGCTCTACTCCTTCAGCGTGCAGAACGAGCCGCTCTTTGAGAACGGGTTCGACTCGTGCGCGTACACGCCGACCCAGTTCCGCGACGCGGTGCTCGCGCTGGACGCCGCGTGGACCAAGTTCGGCGTCACCACGGGGCTGATGGTCGCGGAGAACCACGCGTACTTCCCGTCCTGGGTGCTGGACTTCTCCTCGGCGGTCGCGGGCTCCGCCGCCAAATCGCGAGTGAATGTGCAGGGCATCCACGGGTACACGCCCAACCCCGCGCCGGGCTCGCCCAACCAGAGCAGCCTCGTGGGATGGCAGGCGATGGCCCCGCAGTTCCTCGCGTTCGGGTTCCCGCGCACGTGGCTCACCGAGGCGAGCGGGCAGTCGCCCACGTGGGTCGGTCCTTTGGGCGGGGCCGACGGCGGCGGGATCCAGCTCGCACGCGACGTGCACCACGCGATCGTCGGGGGGCAGATGTCCGCGTACGTGCACTGGCTCGTCACAACGGACGTGACCTCCGAGTACTCGCTGATGACGTCCTACACGCCCAACCCGAAGTACCACGCGTTCCGCCACTTCTGCCGGTACGTACGCCCCGGGATGGTGCGCTGCGAGGTGACCCCGCCCGCGGGCGAGCCGGCCGAGCCCACCACGCTCATCAGCTCGTATCTCGACGAGGCCGGCAAGACGATCGTGGTCAACGCGATCAACGCTTCCGGCGCGGCGCGCTCGATCGACCTCAACCTCACGCACCCCACGGGCTGGACCTTGCAGCGCATCGAGCGCGTGCGGTCCTCATCGAGCGAGCTGAGCAGCGTGCTGTCGGACCTGACGCCCGGCGCGGGCATCACGGGCGATGTGGCGTCCATCTCCGCCCCGGCGTACAGCATTACCACGCTCCGGGCCGTGTACTCCGCGTGCTACGCCAACTGCGATGGAAGCACGACGTCGCCCGTGCTGGGCGCGGCGGACTTTGTGTGCTTTCTGGGCAAGTTTCGCGCGGGCGATCCCGCGGCCAACTGCGACGGCAGCACGAGCGCCCCGATCCTGGGCGCCGCGGACTTCGTTTGCTTCCTGAATCAGTTTCGGGCCGGATGCCCGTGATCCGGACGTGACAAGAGACGCTCGCAAAGACGGCCAGGACACCGACGGCACCGGATGACGGCCGCTTATGGCTGCTGCGGTCAAGCCCTGACCAGGTTCACGGGCCACCCGTGCACCGGGCCCGGCCGTCTTTGCGAACGACCCGTCGGAGTGTAGGAGCCCGGGCCAGCGGGGCTAGTGGGTGGGAGTCGCATCCACGCCAGCGCCATACACCCGGTGCGTGCGCACACCCTGTGACTCGTACACCTCACGCCGCGCCCACAGCGCGGCCTCGTGCATCCACGAGCTGAGCACCGCGTCGGTCGCGCCGTGCGCCGAGGCCGTACGAGGATCGATGATGGGCCGGCCCCACAATTCGCCCCCCCACTTCTGCCGATCGTCGTCCGCGAACGCCACGATCCGCGCGGGCGATGCGAGCAGCACGTCGCGGAGTTGGAGCGTGTGCTGCCCCGTCCCGTGCACGATCACCGAGCGATCCGCGAGCGAGGCGAGCAGGCGTGCGAGACGTTCGCGCCCGTCGCGCGGGACGGATCCCGTGCCCCGCGAGCCCGGCGCCGAGAACGAGCACGGCTCGTCCGCGGGCCAGAGCCGGTCCGCTTCCCGCATCACCTCCTGAAGGATCGCCTCCACCGCCCGTGCGTGCACATCGATGGAGAATCGATCTCGCGCGCGGGCCTGGGCCGCACACGACATGGCTTGAAGCTCGCCCGCGCCCCGCGCATGGAGCGTCGCGATCGCGTCGGCGAGCGCACGCCCGGCGGCCGATTCGTCCTCCTCGGGGGCGACCTTCGCGATCAGCCCTGAGACGCCGGGCTCGATCGCCTCGAGCGCGCCCGATTCCGTGCGCGCGACGACCGGGACGCAGCCCGCGGCCAGCGCCTCCAGCAGCGCGATCGAAAGCCCCTCGTACCGCGAGGGCAGCACGAAAACATCGCCCCTGGCGAGTTCCTGAGCGACTCTCGCGGGAGATTGCGCTCCGAGCAGCCGCACGCCGGCGATCCCCGCGCACGCGTGCGTGAGCTCTTCCGCCGCGGGACCGTCGCCGAGCACGCGCAACTCGAACGCCACGCCCCGCGCGTGCAGTTCGCGGGCCATTGCCGGCAGCGCGAGGACACGCTTCTGCTGATGCTCAAGTCGGCCGCTGTACACCAGGCGGAGGGGTTCTCCGATGGCACGTGCGCGCGTGCGGTGGGGCATCGGAGCGATCTCCACGCCGTACGCCACGCGAAGGATCTGCGCCGCCCGCTGGGGCAGGCGCCCGCGCAGCGTGCGCTCAATGTGATCGCTCACGGCGACGAAGCGATGGATCGCACGCTCGTAGTGCGACAGCACCGCGGCGTCGTACGCGATGTCGCTGTGCATCCAGCCCAGGACGCGGACTCGCTCGGGCGTGTCACGCGCCAAGGCCGCCGCGAGCCCGTAGCAGTCCGCGTGGTTGTTGGGCGAGATCGCGACGGGCCCGCCCGAGGCGACGGCGAGTTCGTCCACGGCACGCCGGTACACCGGCAGGCACGCGTCGATATCTGTCGGCCTGTTGTCGAGCGTTACGAGCCCATGCGGGCCAAAGGCCTTCACGCGTGGATCCAGGCCCAAATCGATAGGGACGTGGGCGTGCGGCGAGGGGTGCGCGATGAGCCCGCAGGCGTGACCACGAGCCACGAGCGTGTTGAGCAGACGCACCGCCCAGGTCGTGATGCCCCCCACGGTCATTCCTTGCGGGAGGGCGATGAGCAGGGCGGCCGCTGGCATGGCTCACGCCTTGGGCTTTGCGAGCACGAAGCCCACGACGTCGTAGGTCCCCGGCACGTCGCTCGGCTCGCTGAAGTCGCTCGGGCCGGACAACTCGAGCCCGGCGCGCTGACCCATGCGGATCAGCTCGCGGAAGTCGATGGTGAGCGTGCGGTGCTCGCCGCCCACGTCCGTCGTGAGCAGCGCGAGCCCGCCGGGCTTGAGCACCCGCGCGATCTCGTTCATCGTGCTCTGGGCGATGTCGGGCTTGACGTGCTCGAGCACGCTGATGCAGAACACGCGGTCCTGCGACGCGTCCGCGAGGGACAGCTCCGTCATGCTCTCGAGCTTCCAGTCGATCTCGGGATAGAGCGTCCCGGGGTCCGCGGTGAACCCGCGCAGGTTGTGACGCTTGGTCGTGCTCCTGAAGATCAGGTCCACGCCCGTCCCGCGAACGCCGTGCTCCCGCGCGAGGTAGGGCAGCAGCGGCGAGCCCCCACACCCCAGGTCCACCGCGCTCATGCCCGGCGTCAGGCGCGCATTGAGCACCGCCCACGGGTACTCCCACTCGCGGCTCCAGTGCGTCACGATGCGCTCCGGGTTCCTCGCGCCGTAGGGATGGGGTTCGCCGCCCATCGTGTCGCGGTAGAACGCATCGAAGGCGGCGCGCAGGCGCGCATATCGCGCGTCGGACCAGTCTCCGCCGGAGAGGTAGCGGTTGGGGATGGCATCGGGGATGAGCGCGGTGAGCTGGGCGGTGGTGGTCATGCTTTCTCCGAGCGAGTGGCCGGCGCGGGCACGCGCGCGGGCCGCGGAAGGATGATCGCGAGCGTCGGCCCGTAGCTTGGGATCTTGTCCTCGCCCTTCATGTACGGGCGCCACGTGTGCATCGTGATCGCCTGCCCCGCCTTGGGCTCGCACGCGCGATCGAGCGCGCCGAACGTCTCCACGTACTCCGGGTCGTCCGTGAAGAAGGCGCGGTAGGAGCCGGATTCCAGACGCTCGCGCTGCGGGGTCTGCCGGCGGGTGTCGTGCAGGAACGAGGCGACGACGTTCTCGTGCTCGCTGTGCGCGCGATCGATCAGGTCGATCGCCGGCAGTCCCTTGGGACCATCCACGAGAAGCGCCACGCGCTGGCCCGCGTGCCTCTCCAGGAGCGACGGCAGCGTGCGAAACGCATCGCCATAGAGCAGCTGCACGTGCGGGAACGGACGGAGCTGTTCCTCGGCGTACTGGGCGTCGGCGTCGCGCTCCAGCTCGAGGCTGATGATCCGCACCCCCGTCCCGGCGAAGTACCGGGCGAGCGTGCGCGTGCTCTGCCCGCGGGCGCGCCCGGACTCGATGATGATCTGCGCCCCCAGCGACTGCGCGACGGCGCACGCCGCGAGCATCTCGCTGTTGAGAATGCCACGCTCCTCGTACCCGTCGGCGAACGGCGCGAAGCGGTCACGCAGCGCGCGGGCCGAATCGAGCACCACGCGACGCGCCACCGCACGATCGCTCTGCGCGCGCACGCTCTGGAAGTGCTCGTACATCTCCCGGCAGCGGTCCTGCGGGCGATTGGCCGTCCAGGGCTTGCCCTCGAGCAGGATGGGGTGCCACCCGGTCTTGTAGTGGATGATCCGCAGATCGTCGGTGATCGGGCGGCAGTTCGTCTCGTTCAGCTCGCGGCACGGCACGCCGCGGAACACGATCTCGTGCCCGTCGATCGTGCGCACGATGTCGCGGTCGTAGTGGACCCACCCGATCATCTCGCGCAGCGCGTGCTGATCGGCCGCGCCCGAGGAGCCCAGGGCCGTGTTGAGCAGGTCCTGCCGCGCGATGATGCGCTCAACGCGCGAGGCCATCTCGCCCAGCACGACCCGCGCGATGCGACCCGAGCGGAAGAGCATCACCCCCGTGTTGATCGGGAACGGCTCGTCCTTCCACGTAAAGACGACGTCCCATTCGCCTTCCATCACCGGCCCAAGCGGGCGGAACGGGAGCGCGTCGCAATCGAGCATCGCGATCGGTCCGTCGGGAAAGTGCGCGCACGCCGCGACCCAGGCGTGCAGCTTGCGCGCGATCCGCTGGTGGAGCCCCCCCTCGATGGGGTCTTCGATGGGTTCGAAACGGGCGCGGGGAAATCCGATCCGAAGCGCCTCGACCTCCCGTGGGGGCAGGTCCCGCCAGAGCACAAGGACCGTGGCGTCCGGGTAGGCCTCACCGATCGCGTGCAGGTGCGCCGCCAGGAATGGTGCGTAGTCCCGCCCGTAGATCGTGGTTACAAAGCCCGGCGTTGGCATCCGGTCTATCTCCCCAGTGGTGCACAAGAGGTATCGGGCGGGAACCGCCTTGGGCTCGATCTCGGGGCCCTACGCCGCCTCCGCCGCCACCCAGAACTCGCCCCAGCGGGTGATCCACTCTGTGACCTTCAGCCCCGCCTGCTCCAGCTCGCTGCGGAGCTGGTCGGGCGTGTACTCGATCTCGTGCGTGTCGTCCAGGCGCCACTCCACGCCCAGTTCCTTCTTGAAGGGGACGCGCCACTCGCGATCGAACGCGGGTACGCGGATCAGGAACTTTTCGGGTCGGTACCACGCACGCCACTTCTTGAGCAGGGCCGCACGATCGGGCACGTGCTCGAGCACGTTGGAGAGCACCACGACATCGAAACCATCGTGCGCGGGCGCTCGCGTGTCCCCCGCCTCGGCGGACGCTCGATCCTTCGTGATGTCCCCTAGCACGTACGTGAGGCGGTGGGCCAGACCCCGCTGGTCCGCGATCGCGCGGGCCTGGTCCAGGTTCTTGGCCGTCCAATCCATGCCCGTCACGCTGGCCCCAACCCGCTGGGCGATCGACGCGGCGAGCGCCCCCACGCCGCAGCCCAGGTCGAGCACGCGATGCTCGGGCGTGATGCGATCGACGAAGAAGTCGTGGTAGCGCATCAGTCGGTGCTTTGGGTGGAGCCCGCCCTCGGCGTCGATGGCGGCCTGCCCCTGCATCGTGTACAGCGGCGCGTCCAGCGCGAGCAGGAACTTCGCGCGGTCCACCGGCTTGAGGCGGCGCGCAAAGCCCGCGAGGGAGCGCGACCATGCGTCCATCTGCTGGGCCGTGGTGCCGGCGAGCAGCCCGGGCTCCCAGCGAACCGCCGTGGCGGGATCGATGGGTGCGGCGGTCCGCTTTCCGGCGTTCTCCAGGGCGCGGGCGTACGCCGCGATCTCCTGCGGGAGGACGTGCTCGATCGAGTACGTGGAGCGGGCGTGGGCAGAGGCGGCCATGCCCATCGTCTCGCCCCAGTCCTTGTCGTCCATCAGACCCTCGATGGCCATGCGGATCGCGTCCGGATCGGTCGAGACGCACAGACCCGTGATGGCGTGGCGCACGATGCCGCGCATGCCGGGCGTGTCGCAGACGACCACGGGCGCCCCCACCGCCATCGCCTCGATGACGGTCTTGGGATGTCCCTCGAAGGCCGATGTCTGGGCGTAGATGGCGCAGCGGCGCATGCGTTCCACGAGCTGGTCGTGGGGCATGCGGCTCTCGAACTCGGCGCGGACGCCCAGCGATTTCGCCTGCTCCTTGAGCTGCTGCTCGAGGGGTCCTGAGCCGACGATCGAGAGCGTCACACGCTGGCGCAGATCATCCCGCAGCCCGCCCACGGCCTCGATCAGGCGATCGACGCGCTTCTGGGGCACCAGGCGTCCGGCGAACAGGATCACGCCCGAGGTGCGCTCGTCGCCACGGGGCGCGTCGTCGCTGAGCACGTAGTTGGGCACCACCGCGGTGCGCGACTCGGGCACGCAGCATCGCCACGCGAGATCGTCCACCATCTGGCGCGTGGTGCCGACCACCACGTCCGCCGCGTCGCACAGGCGCTGCTCGGTCTGCCCAGCCTGTCGCGCCGCCGAGCACCCCGAGCCCTGCTCCCACGCGACGAACTGCGACCAGAGGTACCCGCCGCGGGCGACCAGCGCCGCCCGGCGTCCCTCGCCCCGCAGGTGCTGGGCGAGCTGCACCGCGGCGTCGCCCGTGGCCATCTGGTTGGTCTTCACGATCACCCGCGCGTCGGCCGGCGTGAGCGTCAGCAGTGAGTCGCAGACGCGCGAAAGGAAGTCCCCGGTCGGCTGGCGGTGCTCGTTGCACAGCAGGGCCAAACGATCCTCGGGCACGCCCAGGCGCGGCAGGATCGCGCGGTCTCGCTCGTCGCCGAACGTGACCAGGATCACGCGCCCCACGCCCCGGGGGCTCTGGAGCAATTCGCGGTAGATCGCCCACTCCCGCTCGAGCAGGCCGAGCGTCTCCCACTGGTGCAGGGACACGCCGGGCGTGAAGACGACCACAAGATCGTCGCAGACTCGTCCTGGGGCGGGCGCGGCGCTCATGGGCGACGGCCCTCCCCCGTGCGCACGAGCACGCACCACATCGTGCCGCACCGCAGGTTCGGATGCTCGCACAGGTTGGCGCCATCGCGGGTGCGGAGCGAGGGCAGCCCAGACTCCTCAAAGTCCAGCTGCTCGACCCCGAACCCGTTGCGCGAGGCGCGCTCGCGCACGAACCGCGCCGCTTCCTCAGCGCCGAAGAACCAGCGGTGTCGATCGGGCGGTACCTCGGTGGGGAGCCCGTAGTACTTCAACCCCGCCCCGCCGGTGCCATGAGCGAGGTGGTGGATCAGGTTCTGTAGCGGGTTGGGCAGCGACACGAGCACCCGCTGGGAAGCGACGCGGCAGAGATCATCGAGCACCGCATGGCAACGCTCGAGGTGCTCCAGAACGTCCGTCGCGAGCACCAGATCGAACGAGCGGTCCGCGAAGGGGAGCGCCTCTCGATCGAGATCGAGCCGCACATCGGCCTCAGGTCCGCGGTCCACGCCCACATACCGGCCGGGTTCGGCCACGTGCGCTCGCAGGCGGGCACAGTCGCAACCGACGTCCAGCACCGAACCTGTGAGGATTGTTCGGTATTTGTCAGCAATATACAAGGCCTTGGACTGGCGGTCGTGGTATGTCAACGGAGTGACGTACCGCGCGCTGGGAGGGGGTCCAAGCGAGGCCGGGAGCGTGTCCGCGTCGCGCGGACCTCGGGCGATGGTGCCGCCTGAAGGGCCTTTCACGTCTGCACCATCGGCTTCGCGGCCCCCTCGATTCTGGAAATTTGTCCGATTGACCCGAGAACGGGATAACGTCCTGCATGCCGGGCCCGAACAACATCCTCTCGTTCGTCACGAGCACGCCGCCCGTGAGCGTGGCGCTGCCCGTTCGGAACGGCGCGGGAGTGCTGCCGGGCGCCCTGGAATGCCTCCGGCTTCAGACCATCCCCGAGATGGAAGTGCTGATCGTTCTGAATGGGGCCGATGGCGAGACGCGGGCCGTGGCCGCCAAGGCCGCCAAGGACGATTCGAGGGTGCGGGTGCTCAGCCTGCCCGAGGCGAACCTCGCGGCGGCGCTCAATCTCGCCCTGGAGCAGGCCAAGTTCGATCTGGTGGCGAGGATGGACGCGGACGACACCTGCCCGCCCGAGCGCCTGGCGCTGCAGGCGCAGTTCATGGGCAAGCATCCGCGCGTGGCGGGGGTCGGCTGCGCTTATGAGGTGTGCGACGCGAAGGGGCGAGCGCTCTCCACGGTGCGCCCGCCGACGGACCCCAAGGAACTGCGCTGGCGCCTGCTGCTGGGGAACGTCCTCGCGCACGGATCGATGCTCCTGCGCAAGAAGGCGATCCAGGCGGTTGGGGGGTACGACACGAAGTGCCTTCGGGCCCAGGACTACGACCTCTGGCTGCGCGTGATCCGCAGTTTGGAACTCGCGGCCCTGCCCGAGGTTCTCTACCGGCACGTGGTGCGCTCGCCGGACGATCCGTATCGCAACACGCGCGATCAGTCGGAGGTCGCGGCAAGGGTGATGATCGAGGCGTGGCGCTCGCTCTCGGAGCGCACGCCCACGCCGATGAACGCCCCCGATCCGCTCTTTGAGGCGATCCGGGCGACGCTCACGCGCGAGCACAAGCCGGGCGAGCTGACGGGCACGGAGTTGCTCGAGGCGCTGCTGCACCGCCACCCCTCGCGCGAGGCGCTCATGGCGTGGCTCTGGACCCAGTGGGCGAGCCCCCCCTCGAACCGCAGAGCGATCGAGGTGGGCCGGCTGGCGCGCTTGCGTGAGCTGGGCCTCCTGCTGCGCGGCGCTGGAGTGGGCGGCGGCGGGGAGCGCATCGCGCGCGTGTACCTGTGGGGCGCGGGCGATCACACGCGTTTCATCCTGCAGCACGAGAGCGACCTGGGGCTGCCCATCGCGGGCGTGGTGGACGATCACGCCCACGGGCAGACGCGCTTCGGGCGGCAGGTCACCAAGCCCGACACGCTCCTGGCGGGCGAGGTCGCGATCATCTCGAGCGACTGGCACGAGGACGCGATCTGGGAGCGGTCCGAGGGGCTGCGGGCACGCGGCGTGAAAGTGATCCGCTTTTACGCGGACGACGTCCTCCCGCCCGCCAAAGCGCCCACACACGAGGCGTGGCCCGGCGCGCGCGTCGCGACGCCGAGCATGGGGCGCGCGAGCGAGCAGGAAGCGAAGTAGCGTCCGCCGATCGAGCCTTCGCGATCGTGCACGCGTGCGCTGGGCGTCATGGCGAACGAACAACCCGCTCGATCTCGTCGGCGGCGCGACACGGCCCGTCATCCCGCGCGATCGCCCCGGCCATCTCGCGGGCGCGGGTGTGAGATTCGGGCGTGAGAACCAAGCGGAGCGCATCGACGAGGCTCGCGGGCGAGACGCGGGACTCCTTCACGGTTGCCGAGAGCCCCAGCCTCCGGCATCGCGCCGCGTGGTCGTACTGGTCGGCGATGTGGGGAACGACGACCATGGGTCGGCCCGCGCGGAGGCACTGGGCGGTCGTGCCGATGCCGCCGTGGTGGACGAGCGCGGCGGCGCGGGGGAGCAACCGGGAATACGGCGCATAGGGCGCGACGCGCACGCCGGGCGGCAGTTCCGTCGGCGCCTGGTCCGGACGCGGGCAGAGCAGCACCGCCCGTCGATCCAGCGTTCGCGCGGCCGAGGCGGCGGCGTGATAGAAGCGCCGGCCATGGTGCGAGATCACGGTGCCCAGCGAGAAGACGATGGGCGGTGCGTTTGCACGATCGCAATCTTCGAGAAACCGCTGGAGGGCTTGATCTTGCGATTGGATTCCCACGGACGCCGCGCTGGCGGCCTCGTCGCGGGGAACATCATCGAAGAAGCAGAACCCTGTGATGCGCCCGCGCTCGGGGTCGTCCGTCTGCGATGCGCGGAAGGCGGGAGACCACATCCCGAGCAGCGCTTCGGCATCGACGATCTCGCGGTAGAAGCAGTCATGCTCGGGAGGGAAGCCCAGCTCGCGCCGCTGGCGCCGCAGGGGGCGATCGAAGTGGTGCCGCATGAGCAGTCGCCCGAGGCGATAGCGCAGGTGTCGCACCCACGGCGGCACATCCTCGAACTGCCACCCCTTGAACACCGCGGGCTCCTGGCGCGAGAAGAAGAAGAGCGGCGCGAGGACGCCCGTGACAACGGGGATCCCGTGCCGACGAGCGACCCATCGCGAGCCGATGCTCACGTGGTGGCGCACGAGCACGTCGGGCCTGAACTCGCGCACCGCGTCCTCGCACGCGCGAACCGTATCGGGCACCGCGGCGCGCATGAGCTGGTCGAGTATGAAGCTCTGGCTCTTGCGCGGATGGGCGATGCGGGGGTCTGCCTCGATCTGGCGGTACGTCTCGGACGAGCCCAGGGGACGCACGCGGATGGGCGGCCCATCTCCCGGCCCGGCCGCGGCCCGCACGCGCGCCTCGTACACGGGGTTCACGACCATCTCGGTCTCGTGCCCTCGACGAGCGAGCTCGCACGCGACCGCAACGAACGGATGCACGTCGCCGCCCGAGCCGATGGTGCAGAGGAGGATGCGCATGGGCAAGGGACGACGTGACGGCGAGACGCTGGGCCCGGGCGAGCAGGCGAAAATCTACGCCGGCCGGGCTCGTCCGGATTGCGAGGAAGCCTGAAAGCCATCGCCGCGCTCGCCGACTGCGGATCGCACCGCCTCCCCTCTAGACTTGCCCATGCTCTCCCTCGGCGTGAATATCGACCATGTCGCCACGCTCCGCCAGGCACGGTATCGTGCGAGCCTTGACAGCGGCGAGCCCGACCCCGTGCGCGCGGCAAGCGAGGCGGAACTGGGCGGGGCCGACTGCATCACCATCCATCTGCGCGAGGACCGCCGGCACGTCCAGGATCGGGACCTGCACCTTCTCGCTCAGACGGTCCGCGTCAAGCTGAACTTGGAGATGGCGGCGACGGACGAGATGGTGCGGATCGCGACGACCCTCTCGCCGCGGCGCCCGCACATGGCGACGCTCGTGCCCGAGGGACGCGCGGAGGTCACGACCGAGGGCGGGCTCGACGTCCGCGGGCAGGCGTCACGGATGAGGGACATTGTGTCTCGCCTCAAGGGCGCGGGCATCGTCACCTCCGCGTTCATCGATCCGGACCTGACCCAGGTGCAGGCGAGCGCGCACGCCGGCTTCGACGCGTGCGAGCTGCACACGGGCAAGTACGCCGCGGCGTTCCTGAGCACCGGCGGGAACATCGCGAGCCCCGCGCTCTCGACGGAGCTCGAGGCCCTGGCGGTCGCGGGCGCGTCGATCCGCTCCAGCGGCATGCGGTTCCACGCGGGGCACGCCCTGGACTACGCGAACGTGCACCGGGTCGCGGCCCTGCCCGGCATCGCGGAGCTGCACATCGGGCACGCGATCGTGAGCCGCGCGGTGTTCACTGGGTTGCAGGGCGCGGTGCGGGACATGAAGCGGATCATGCTCCAGGCGCACCGGCGCGGGGAGTGAGCCATGATCGAGCACGTGCGGCGGATGCAGGCGTACGAGCAATGGGCGTCGGCCCGGGTGATCGAGTCGCTGCGGAGCGTGCCCAGCCCCGCCGCGGACGCGAGCGCCCTGGCGCGGGCGCGGGGCATCTTCGGGCACATCCAGAAGGCGCGCCAATTGTGGCTCTCGCGCCTGGGCGGGGGCCCGCGGCCCGAGTGGCAGGTCTTCCCGGACTGGAGCGTGGACGAGTGCGAGGCCCAGGCCCGCGACACGGACGCGGCGTGGGAGTCCTACTTGCGCACGCTGAACGACGAGTCTCTTGGCGAGAGGGTGACCTACGCCGCGCTCGACGGCACGCCCTACACGAGCACGCGCGCCGAGATCGCCCACCACGTGTACAACCACTCCACGTACCACCGAGGACAGGTCGCGATGCTCGTCAAGCAGGCGGGGGGCACGCCCGCGGCGACGGACCTGATCGCCTTCTCCCGGACGCGGGGCTGAGCGATGGCGACGTTCGCGCTCAAGGGCTTCACGCTCCGGGACGGTTCGCGTGTGTGCGTGCGCAGCGCCGAGCCCGGCGACATCGAGCGGATCATCGCGCTGCGCCTGGAGCTCTCGCGGACGCACCGGTTCGGGCTCACGCAGCCGGGCGATGCGCTGGGCGGACGCGAGAACCTCACGGACCTGTGCGCTCGCCTGCGCGATGGCGAGACGGGGCTCTGGCTCCTCGCGTTCGAGGGTGCGCACGACGAGGGCGAGCTCATCGGGAGCGTGAATTTCCGTCCGGGGGAGCGTCAGCGCATGGCCCACCAGGGCGAGCTGGGCATCGGCAACCACTCCTCGTGGCGCGGGCGCGGGCTGGGCACGCTGCTCATGGTTCTCACGCTGAACTGGGCGGCACAGACTCCAAGTGTTGAGAAGGTTTGCCTCGGCGTGTTCTCCGGGAACACGGGGGCCAGGCGCCTGTACCGCCGGCTGGGATTCAGGAGCGAGGGGCGCGTGCGCCGGCAATTCAAGCTCGCCCCGGGCGACTACGAGGACGACATCCGGATGGGCATTTTCGTCAAAGAAGGCGTCGCCCCGGAGGGGTACGCGACGTGGCGCGTGCGCGAGGCGTGATCGGCCCGCGCTAGAATGAAGGACCATGCCCACGCTCAAGGACGCGCGATTCACGGGCGCCTTCACGGCGATCGTCACCCCGTTCACCGCCGAAGGATCGAAGATCGACTTCGACCGCCTCGCGCAGCAGATCGAGTTTCAGGCCAAAGGCGAGCGTGGCGATGGCGGGGTCCGCGGCGTCGTGATCTGCGGAACGACGGGCGAGTCACCCACGATCGACGCATCCGAGTACGAGCCGCTGCTGACGCGTGGCGTGCAGCTCGCGCACAAGCACAAGCTCCTGGCCATCGCCGGAACGGGGAGCAACTCCACGGCCCACGCCCTCCACCTGCAATCGATCGCTCGGGCCTGCGGCGCCGATGCGCTCCTCTCGGTCAATCCGTACTACAACAAGCCCACGCAGGAAGGGCTCTACCGCCACTTCATGACGCTCGCCGACGCCGAGAAGGACGCGCGGGGTCTGCCGATCATGCTGTACAACATCCCCGGCCGCACCGGCGTGTCGCTCACGCCCGCGACCGTGGAGCGCCTGAGCACGCACGAGCGGATCGTCGCGAACAAGGAGGCGACGGGCTCGACGGACTCGGCGAGCGAGATCGCGATGCGCTGCCCCTCGCTCGCGCTCTTGTCGGGCGATGACCTGATGACGCTCCCCTTCGCGAGCGTGGGCGCCGTCGGCGTGGTTTCGGTGGTGAGCAATCTCGTTCCCTCGCGGGTGCAGCGTCTGTGCGACGCGTTCCTTTCTGGCAAGTGGGGCGAGGCGCTGTCGATTCATCGCGGGCTGTTCGAGCTGGCTCGGACGATGTTCCTGGAGACGAACCCGATCCCGATCAAGGCCGCGATGAAGCTGCTCGTACGCGATTCGGGCGCGCTCCGCCTTCCCATGAGCGACGCGAGCGAGACCACGGTCTCCGCGATCCGCAAGGCCCTGTCCGCCGCGGAACTGGGCTGAAGCGCTCGCGGCCGGGGCATCGCGCCTCGGCGCCGGGCGATCCTCGTGGTACACTCCACGCGTGACCCAGGCCCCTGCGATGGTGCTCCGCGACGAACCCGGCACGCTGCGAGCGTACCTGCACGAGCGCGACACGCCCTGCCCCGGGTGCGGGTACAACCTCCGCGATCTCAAGGCCGATCGCTGTCCAGAGTGCGCGCTGGAGCTCGCGCTGCGTGTCGCATCGCCGCCGGTGCGTCTGACGCGCCTGTCCTCCGCCGTTGTCGGTCTGGGCATGGGTGCGGGGCTGGGCGCGCTGGTCTGCCTCGAGGCGCTCGCCCGGATCTGGACAGCGGACGCCGCGTGGGACGGGCCCATCACCCGGCGCTGCACGCTGGGCGTGGGCATCGTCGCGTTCCATGCCCTGGCGCTGGGCGTTCTGATTGGCGGGCGAGGATGGTTCTGCGGGCGCGGCACGGCGGGACGGGCGGCTCTGGTCGCGGCGTGCTGGGCGCTGGCGGGCGCGGGAGCCGGAGCCCTGGCGCTGCTCTCGTGAATCGAGCGCGCCGTGCCTCCAAAAAGACGCAGAGCGGGCTTTCGCCCGCTCCGCGATTCTTACTTTGATCGAGGCGTGAGCATCACTCGTCGTTCTGCTCGCCGGTCACCGTCGCCGCCTGGTTGCCCTTGCCGATCGCCTGCAGCGTCTGGAACGCGACGTTGACGGACTGGAAGAGCGTGTCGTTGCTCTGGGCGACCGCGGAGACATCGCTGCGATCGGGGGTCGTGTTCACGCCCTTCTCGAGCAGCGGGCGGTAGTTGCTCCACGCGCTCTTGATGTTGTTGAGCTGCGCGATCACGCTCGGCTCGTGCGCCGCGGTCAGGCCCATCGTCGTGTCGCCCGTGAACAGACCGTTGAGCGTCTTGTCGAACTGGTTCATCCCCTGCTGCACGGCCGTCTGCGACTCGTTGGGGAACACGCCCAGGTACACCAGCGTGTACTCCTTGGCGAGCCGCTGCGACAGCACCCGCTGTGTGCCCACGGCGTTGATCGTCTGCGCGAACGTCGTGCTGCCCACCTGCGCGTTGGCGGCGGTGGCGTACTCCTGGCCCGCCTTCTCGATCGCCTCGAACACCTGCGTGCTCGTCGTGTCAACGAACGGGAAGTTCTCGCGGCTGGGCTCGGCGCCCTCGGCGACCTTCGTGTACAGCTCCTTGAGCTGACTCCAGTAGATCTGCACCTTGTCGTACTGCGTCGCGACCGTCTCGCTCGCGAAGAGCGGCGTCGTCTCGGAGCCCTGCGTGAGCGTCGTGAACGCCGAGTCGAACTGCGTCATCGTCGTGGACAGCGACGCGCGGTAGGTCGTGGCGTCCACGCCCGCGGCGACGAAGAAGTACTCCTTGGCCGCCTTCTGCGAGAGCGCCCGCAGACGCGACGACGTGCCCAGGATGTTCGCCCACTGCTCGTTCGTGAGCGTGCCGTTGGTGAACGACGTGGTGCTGGTCGTCGTGGTGGTGGTCTGCGTCGTCGTGGTGGTCGTGGGGTTGGTCTCGGGACCGGCGAACGTAGTGCCGGCGACGATCATCGTGAGAGCAGCAAGAGCGGTCCGCATGGGTCGAGTCTCCGTGTTGAGGTCTGTGCGAAAGTCCGCGTGGGCTATCGGGCGGGGGCGAGCGGTTATTCAGTCGCGCGCGGCGATCCATCCGAGTTTTTCGGGATCGGCAAACCTTGCGCCGGCGTGCGAGCGGATGTGGTAGGGTGTTGTCATGGAACAGTCGGGGGATCGATCGCCCGCCGACGCGGGGCACGATGGCGCGCTGCTCGCGCTCTTCCTGAGCCGGCACGATGTCGCCTGCCCCGGCTGCGGTTACAACCTGCGCGGCGTGACGCTGGGCAAGTGCCCCGAGTGCGCCAAGCCCATCGAGCTCTGGATCCGCGGTGAGGAGCCCAAGCGCACCGCGTACATGACGGGGCTCATCGCGATCAGCGCGGGAGTGGGGTTTCATGCGCTGCTGCTCGCGTGGATCGCGTGGATGAGGATGATCCAGCGGCGGGGCGGGCCGAGGCTATGGGAGATATGGCCTGTCTATGTCGGAGTGGGTGCCGGCGTCCTGATGCTCTGCCTCTGGGTGCGTTCGCGCCGTCGGCTCGTGTGGCGCGAGGGCGGGCGCGCGTGGGCATGGGTGGCGCTCACGGGCGGGATCACGCTTGGGCTGGCCGCGCTGTTCTTCGCGACGGTGCGCTGAAACGGAGGCACGCATGGATCAGCAATCCGCAAGCCCATCATCGGACGAACGCACCTTGTTGGCGAGCTACCTCCGCGATCGCGATGTGCCCTGCCCGGGGTGCGGCTACAACCTGCGTGGCATCACGACGGACAGGTGCCCCGAGTGCAGCCGGGCGATCGCGCTTCATGTGATGGGCGCGTCGACGCCGCTGGAATCCACGCGCCGACTCTCGCTGTGGGCGATCTGGATACTGCTAGCAGGCTTCGTTTGGCGCCTGGGATTTCAAGTCTACTTTGCAATCAACACCTACTCAAGGATCTTGCCCGCGCTGCCTCCAGTTCAGCAAGCGTTCTTGATCTCCTCGCAAGTGAGTGGCTTCATCGTTGCCTGCGTGTGCATCACTCTGCTCGGACGCGGATTGCGCCGGCGCTCGCACGCTCAAGATTCGGATCGTGGGAAGGCAGTTCTGTTCAGCATTCGGATGCTGATGTGGAGCGTGCTGATTGAGATCATTGAGAAGGCTGTGCTTTATACCTGGCAAGTCCTCACGTTTTAGCTGGGCAAACCGAAAGGATCGCCCAACGAAAGCCGCCCGACCCCACTGGGAGATCGGGCGGCGGAGAAGTAAACCCACGAGTCCGTGTTCGTCGCGACGTGCATCGCGCGACGCGAGTGTCTGAACGATCCGCTCAGCGGCGACGACGGCCCGCGATCAGCCCGCCCAGGCCCACAAGCGCCAGGGACGCGGGCGCGGGAACGACCGTCAGCGAGTCGCCGATCGTCACCGAGCTGCCGGCGGGGATCGTCACGTCCCAGACGAAGGCGTTGGACAGGTTCGAGACGTTGCCCGAGGTCACGCCCAGCGCGTTGATCTGGTTGTTCAGGGGCGAACCGAGGATCGAGGCGTCCGACAGCAGCGACAGGATGCCCGACGACGTGCTCGCGGTATCGGCCCGCCAGGAGCCCGTGCCCGAGCCGTCGGTCGCCATCGTCACGCTCACCGGGAAGGCCCAGCTGTTGTTGTTCGTGCTCTTCACGCTGCCCAGCGCGCCCACGACGGCGTTGGACGACGAGAGCGTGAAGCCCGAGTGATACTTCATCCAGTTGAACAGGCGGATCGAGACGTTCGTCGCGCCGTTGTTCGTCAGCGTGAGGCTCTGGGACATGCTGCCCTGCTGGTTGCCCGAGCCGGTCACGGTCTGCGTGAGCACCGCGTTGACGACGTCCGGGAGCGACGCGTTCGTGCTGGCGAGGGAGAAGGTCCACGTCGCCTGGTTGCCCACGATCGTCGCCGGCCCGAGGTTCGCGAAGTTGCGCTCGCGGAGCTCCGCGCCGCCAGCGGTGGAGAAGCGGTACCACCACCCGTTCTGGTTGGCGAAGTTCGTGAACGAGTTCACGCCCAGCGGCAGGTCGTTCACGGTGAAGGCGTTGGGCTGGGAGGCGGGCATCCACGTGCTCGCCGCGGCCGTGTTGGTCGTGGGCCAATCGGGCTGCGTCCACGTCACGTTGTTGTTCGTGATGGAAACGCCCGAGCCCGCCTGGGCCAGAGCGCCCGCGGAGATCGCGAGCGACGCGGCGACGGAAAGTGCGATCGTCAACTTCATGGTCTTGTCCCTCTCTTGCGGGTCCAGCCATGACGGCGAGCACGGGCGCGCACGTCGCCGATCGCCCCCCGGAAGCACGCGTTCCGAGTCACCGGCCCAGGACCCAGATTGTGGGGCGTCGTCGCCCTCTCACTCCAAGCCCGGGCGTTTACCTCGGGCTTCGCAAGAATACTGATGCTTTGCACAAAGTTCGAGACAATTCAAACGACTTTTTGCAAAGCAAGCCGTTGCATCAGCGGGAGCCGGCTTTCGAATCCTCGATCCTTCGGCGCCGGTCGGCGTATAGACGGGTGACCCATCGCCGATAACCAGTTATGCCCGCCACCTGCACAGACCTCAGTCCTGAGCTGCTCGAGCACATGAAGGCGATCAAGGCCCGCGCGATCGCCTATGGGCTGGACTTCTACGAGGTGGTGTTCGAGGTTCTTCCGTTCGACACGATGAACCAGATCGCGGCGTACCAGGGCTTCCCGGTGCGGTACCCGCACTGGCGCTGGGGCATGGAGTACGAAAAGCTCTCCAAGCGCGACGCCTACGGGCTCGGGCGCATCTACGAGATGGTGATCAACAACGACCCGTGCTACGCGTACCTGCAGGAGAGCAACGCCGTCACGGACCAGAAGCTGGTCATGGCGCACGTGTACGGGCACGCGGACTTCTTCAAGCACAACTTCTGGTTCTCCAAGACCGACCGCAAGATGATGGACCAGATGGCCAACCACGCGACGCGCGTGCGCCGGCACATCGAGCGGCACGGGCAGTCCAGCGTCGAGCGCTTCATCGACGACTGCCTGGCGATCGAGCACCTGATCGATCCGCACTCGGCGTTCGTCGCGCGTGAGCCCGCGCCCGCGTCGGGGGCCTCGGCGCACCCGCTGCTCGATGAGCAGGACGGCGCGCCCTCCTCGCGCGGGTTCGTGCCCGACAAGCTGCCCGCCAAGGACTACATGGACCCCTTCATCAACCCCGCCTCCGAGATGGAGCGGCAGAAGAAGGAGTACGCCGAGGAGCACAGGGCCCAGAAGACACGCTGGCCCGCGCGCCCCACGCGCGACGTGCTGCAGTTCCTGCTCCGCCACGCGCCGCTGGACGACTGGCAGATCGACGTGCTCTCGATCATCCGCGACGAGGCGTACTACTTCGCGCCCCAGGCGATGACCAAGATCATGAACGAGGGATGGGCGACGTACTGGCACAGCAAGCTGATGACGTCGCACTTTCTGGAGTCGAGCGAAATCATCCACTACGCGGACCAGCACTCGGGCGTGGTGCACATGGCCCCGGGCGGGTTCAACCCGTACAAGATCGGCGTCGAGATGTTCAAGGACATCGAGCGGCGGTGGAACACGGGGCAGCACGGCGCGGCGTGGGAGTCGATGGAAGGTGTCGGCGACAAGGACCGCTTCGATGACAAGAGCATGAAGGGGCGGGACAAGATCTTCGAGGTCCGGCGGATCTACAACGATGTGTCGTTCATCGATGAGTTTTTGACGCCGGAGTTCGTCGAGCGGCACAAGATGTATCAGCACAAGCGCGACCCCAACACGGGGGAGATGAAGATCGTCAGCCGCGACTTTGAGCGGGTGAAGGGGACGCTGCTGCACCACCTGACCAACCGCGGCGAGCCTTTCATCTACGTGGTGGATGCCAACTACCTGAATCGCGGCGAGTTGTACCTGGCCCATCAGTGGACGGGGCTGGAGGTTGAGATCGCCAGGTCGAATCAGGTGCTGAGCAACCTGCGGGTTCTGTGGGGCCGGCCGGTGCATCTGCAGGCGCGGGTGAACGATGACATGTGGTTGTTTTCATGTCTGGAACCCGGTAAGGATGTGAAGAAGGAGAAGATCACGGAGGAGACGCCGGGGCCGGCGCATGTGGTGGGATGATGCCGGGAGGAGCAGATGCGGAAGCTGGTGCTGAGCTTGATTCTGTTTCTGCTGATAGGGGTGGTGGTGTCGGTGGGGCTGGCGTGGGGGGCGGCACTTTGGGCACCGCTGGGCCCCGAGATAGAAACGGAAACAGACCTTGTTCGGACGGGGCATTGGCCGCGGACCATTTACTTGTCGAGCAAATGCGGATTCGCAACTAAGTTCGAAATGGAAACGCAGATGGATCTCCGCGAGCGAAGAGAAGGTGCTTGGGGAGGCCCCATTTCAATTGGGATCCCCATGTTTTCGAGTCAATCGGGTTGGCCCTGGCCCTGCATGTCGACGTCAAGTCTCCTGCCCGGCTTGATCGTGCTGGAGAGATGGCGAGCGCCAGACATCGTGTGGAAGGGAACGTGGAGTCCGATCGTTAGGCCGCAACCCAGGGCGGTTCCGACAACGATTCAATGGCGTGGACTGGCGGCGAATGTTGCGGTCATAGGCGTGTCGCCGTGGCTGGTGTGGCGAGGATGCATTGCGGGAAGTCGTTGGCGTCGACTTGCACGTGGCCATTGCGGCGAGTGTGGCTATGAGGTCCGGGAGTTGCCAAGGTGTCCGGAGTGCGGCGCAGTATCGAGGAAGGCATCAAAATCGGCGCCTGTGACGGGATGAGGAACATGGTCAAACACGCTTGGCATGCTGGGGTGTGCTTGTCCGCTGGGGTTGTGGCCTCGATCGCGGTGTCGTGGGGGGCGGCGTTGCTTGCGCCGATGGGTCCGCCGCAGGCCTCCGAAACGGACTGGCCGTTTGGAGAGCTCGTGGGTCCTCCAGCTCCCGGGGCCGCTCCAGAGGTTTGGTTTGCGTACCGCCGGTGGAGCGACGGTCCTGGGATTCGATATCAAGTGGAGTTGCTCGAGGAAGACCCCGGCGGTTTCTGCATGTCTGCATTCAGGCCATTGAGGTGGAGATGCGATGCGGGATGGCCGTGTCGAGCTTTCTTTGCGGACAACGATCATCGAGGCGTCATTGCGGGGGATCAGTTCACCGCCGTGGATCTCGGAGTGTTCTGGTCGCGGAATCTGCAAATGAACCGGGAGGTTCCGACCAGCATTGTTTGGTCGGGATTCGCAATAAACGTCGCGCTATTTGGGTTTGTTCCGTGGATCGCGTGGCGCGGGTCCGTGATTGGTCGGCACAGTCTCAGGCTGGCGCGGGACCGATGCGGAATGTGTGGGTACGACGCTGGGGGATTGGGCCGGTGCCCTGAATGCGGAGTGACTCGGGCTATCGCAACTTGAGGTGCCAAATTGGAACCTCAAGTGGAGGCGGGATCCGTTTGAGGTCACAATTTGTGACCTCATAGGCGTAGCTTGAGCTACATTTTTGAGGTTCCAATTTGGAACCTCAAACGAACCCGAGACCTTGCAAATTCCGGGCGAAACCAGAGAGTTTCAATGTTTGAGGTACCAATTTGGCACCTCAAACCTGGCGCCTTCCGCGTCGACGTGTAGCCATAGCTACTATTTTTCTTGCCGTTTGAGATCACAATCTGTGATCTCAAACAGGCCGTCTCCCGGCCAAGAACTTGTCGTCGTGATTGGGTTATGGTAGGGTGTTTTCATGGATGCTGGCCGAGCCATGATTCCGCTTGAACGGATCACCAACTCGATCCTTCTGATCCGAGGTCAAAAGGTAATTCTGGATAGCGATCTCGCGACGCTGTACGGGGTTGAAACTCGAGTTCTGTTGCAGGCAGTCAAACGCAACGAAGACCGGTTTCCCGACGACTTCATGTTTCAGCTCAACTCTGAAGAACTGGAGTTCCTGAAGCAACGTGTGGATTCGTCCGCTGGCCGCGGCGGTCGCCGCTACGCGCCCTACGCCTTCACCGAGCAAGGCGTCGCCATGCTCTCGGGCGTTCTGAACAGCCCGCGCGCCATCGCGGTCAACGT